>JAEINR010000050.1 GCA_016342325.1 Desulfobacterium sp. | reverse complement strand
CACATGATAAAGTATTGCATTGTTGTGATGGTAACCGATTGATATTATTACATCCAACTACTATTTGTGATCATAGGTAATTTCAGTATCCAATGCAGAGCAGGTCACACTAAAAATAGCCTTTGACCATTCTGATTCATACCCCTGGACCTTAAAGAATAGAACCGGTATCGATTTTTATCATATCAACAGGGTTGCAAAAAAACTCAATTGCAAAATTGAATATATTGCATACCCCTGGAAACGGTGTTTGCACACCCTGAAAAACAATAAGGTCGATGGCGTTATGGTTGGCAGTTTTAAAGAGAGCCGAATGGAAATCGGCGTATATCCAATGAAAAACAACAGCCACGACCCTGATAAAAGAATGCACTCAAGCAGCTACAGCCTCTATGTTTTAAAGGACTCGCCCCTCTCGTTTGATGGTAGAAAGCTCGTTAATTTAACGGGAGACATTGGTATTCCACGGGGCTATTCAATAGGTGAAAAACTGACTCAACTGGGTGCCAATGTCACGGAATTCGAGTCTACGGATCGAATATTTTTACTGCTCAGCAAAGGCCGCCTTCAGGGGGCTGTAACCTTAACCCCAATAGGGGATCATGCAATATCCAAGGATCCGGCCCTTGCCTCCCAAATAAAGAAAATTTCCACCCCCTTGGTGGAAAAACCCTATTATCTAATCCTTTCCCATAAATTATGGAACGAACAGCCGGAACTGTGTAATAAACTGTGGGCAGAAGTTGAAAAAGTCAGGGAATCAGACGCATATAAAAAAGCATACCATGATTTCCTAAGCCAATAAAAAGCACTTTAAACCATGGAAGGATGCCTGATCTATTCATCCGCCGTGCTTTCATTGCTTGTACGGCTGTACGCTGCGCCTGCCCCCGTTACCTTGAAGGTTACCCTGTCGTGAATTGCTGATCCGTCGGTTTTGTGAATAATGGCTGAAAGCAGGTGATCCCCCGGCCGAAGCTGCCAAAGAAAGCGCCCTCCCCGGGTATTACCGATGATTTTGCCGTCCAGGGTCCATTCAACCCGCTCAAAAGGGGTTGCCCCCAGGATGACAAACTCAAACACCTCGTCCGGGTCCGGGATCCTCGGGTCCATGGCCATCTCAAGGCCGTTCATGGGCTTGAGAAAACCAATCCTCTCCTTTATTTCCTTAGGGACTTCATCATCGGGTTTGGTTCCCGGAACAAACCATTCCTCGATCCGGGTACCGGCTTTTCCCTGGGGCCCATGACCCACTATTTTAACGAGCCTTGGACTGAGAAAGAGCGGGGCGGTGTCCCCTGTTTCGTTCAGGCGGGAAAAGAGAGACCTAAGGACCATACCCGGGCCTGTGGAACCGGTGACACCGTCCATGGGCCTGCCGTCAAGATTTCCCATCCAGACACCAATGGTATAGGCATGGTTGAATCCCACGGACCAGGCATCCCGGTAGTCGCTGGAGGTGCCGGTCTTCACCGCCGTTTGAACGGGAAAATTGAGCAGGGTTCCCCGGCCGAACTCAAGGGCTCTGGCCTCGGGGTCTGAGAGAATGTTTGCGATGATAGAGGCGACCTCGGGAGAGAAGACCCTCTTTTTTCCGGCCAGGAACGGGGCATTGCCGTCCCATGAAAGCTTAGAAAAGACACCCCTGTTGGCAAGGGTGTTGTAGGCCCGGACCAGTTCATAAAGGGTGATCTCGCCATTTCCCAGGGCAAGGCCGTCCCCGTAGAAATCAGGGTGCCGGTCAAGGCTTGTGATCCCCACCTGTTCCAGGGTGGCAAGGAACGCCTCAACCCCGGTGAAGCGGATGGCCCTGACCGCAGGAATGTTCAGGGAATTTCCCAGGGCCTGGCGCAGGGTCACCGGGCCGTAATATCGCCGGCTGTAGTTGTGGTAGGTGTGAAGTCCCCTTCCCACCGGATTGGTCAGCGGGGTATCGGCGATCAGGGTGGCGGCAGTCCACCCCCTCGAAAGCGCAAGAGCATACAATAGGGGCTTTAACGAGGACCCCGGCTGCCGGGGCACCAGCACGGCATTGATACGGCTTGTTGACGTGTTGTTGCCGGCGGAGACCCAGGCAAGGATCTCGCCTGTGCGGTGGTCAACCACGAGGCAGGCGCCGTTGGTCACGTGCTTGTTGCGAAGGTCACCCAGGCTTGCCGCCATGATTCTTTGGGCCTGGTTCTGGAGGGGGCCGTCAAGGGTGGTGTCGATCTCCGTGTCCGAAAGCGGCCTGGAACGATCCACGGAGGAGAAAACAAATCTTGCAAAATGACTGGCATCGATGTCAAGGGAGGGATCTTCAAGGGCAAAATCGTTTTCCTTTACCCGGGTCACCTCGGCTTCTGTGATCCGATTTTCCCCCAAAAGGACATCTGCAAACCGGCCAAGGGCGGGCTCGATGGCACCGGGGTGGGAACGAAGATCGTAATAGGAAGGAGCCCTTACCAACACCACAAGGGCCATCATCTCCTTCAGGTTCAGGGTGGCAAGGGACCGGTTGAAATAAAAGGAGGCTGCCTGGGCAATGCCCCGCCTGTTGGCAGCATAGGGCACCTGGTTGAGGTAAAACTCCTGGATCGCCTGCTTGGTGTCGGATCGTTCAAGGGCCATGGCCTCAAACCCTTCAAGCCACCTGGACCAGACCGTCCGCTTCCTGGGATGGATCATGCGCACCACCTGCTCCGTGATGGTGCTTGCCCCCCGGACTGCACCAAGGGCTCTTATGTTCTGCCAGAGGGCGTGTATCCTCGCCATCCAGTCCACCCCATGGTGATCAAAGAACCGCCGGTCCTCTGAAAAGATGAAGAGCTGTCTGAGCCGCTCCGGCATGTGGTGGAGCCGAAGGGGGGACGTATTCCACGGGTTGGTGTAGGTGACAGTCAGGGCATTGCCGAACCGGTCAACCAACCTTGGTTTTGCCACCTCCCGGGCGAGCCCTGCAAGGGAGGCCGGCATGGGAATCATGTCCCGGCGGGTTTTAAGAACCAGCCCCCCGCTACCAAGTATCCCCACCAGCAGAAAAACGAATAATACCCGGCGCACCATGGACCACTGCTTCATCCTATTGACCGTCCGTCACCACAAGGGTGGTCTCCAGCCCCTGTCCGAACACATCCATGTCATACATCTCCTGGGCCCGTACCGGCAGCCAGGCAAAGGTGCCTTCACAGATGGCCTGGGCCATGTAGGAAAGGCGGTAGTTGCCCGGAGCCAGCCAGTCCGAATAGAACCTGGCAGCGTCGTGCTTCAGCTCTTTGTGGTAAAAGCTCCACCTTCCGGCACTGAATTCATGCCAGGTATTTGTGGTGTCGGCGGCGGTGGGTTCCGCCCTGTCCGCATCGGTAACGGAGGTGGTTGCAAGCTCCCGGTTCACCGGTTCAAGCCCTCCGGGAACGGGATCTTCCACAACCACGAAATTCCGTGGGCCGGCAAGGGAGATGAAGAGATCCACCCGCACAAGGTCCCCCCGCTTAAGGGTCATGGGGTTGGCAAGGAGCAGGGATTGCCCGTTACGCTGGACCCTCACCTCTTTTCGGATGTCCATGCCTGCATTGATCCGCCTGTTCGGCGGATTTTTGGGAATATAGCTTAGTGTGGCCTTGTAATAGAGCCTTCCATCCCCCTGTTTTTCAACCACCAGGGGAAAGGTCTTGCCGGGATCTGCCGGTTGGATCTTTCGGGACAGGGTCACGCTCTCCTGGTTCTTACCCTGGAAGCCTGCGGTGCCAAGGGCTTTACCGTCAACGGATGCCGTTACGGTCATGGCGGTTTTCCGGCTTTCGTACACCCTTGCATATTCAATGAGGGCGTTGATGGAAAAAACCGTCTCCTGGGTGTTTTCCCAATAGTCCCGACCGCCCCGGGTCTGGGTGATGTAGCGCACAAGACCTGTTGGTATCTCCTTTGACAGGGAAGTGTCGATCCGGCCAAACCGGATCAAGGCGGATAGAATGGCAGCATTGGCCCGCATGGGGGTTGCAGCCAGCCGCGAGTATCCCGAGTCAAGCTCTTCCGTAAAGCTGATCTTTCCCCCTGTCCGGTTTGAACGGGCCAGAATCGATGCAGCAACCTCCCTTGCCATGGCGTCCCCTTCCGGGGTTGCCAGGGCTGCCTGCAAAAACATGGCCTTGCCAAAAAGACTCATGGACGCCACATGGGGAAGCAACCGCTCAAGATCTCCCCTGTTGACCCGATTGTTGGCTGAGAGTGCCGCAAGGGCCACGGCCCTGACCGTTGCAACCATTCCTTTGGAATAGAAGCCCGGCACCAGGTCCTGTTTCAGGAATTCTTCAAGATAGGCGTGAAGCTTTGTTTCCACGGGCTCGGGCACATCATGCCCCGCCGCTTTGATCCAGTGAAGCCCCAGGGCGGTATAGGCGGAGAGATAGGGACTGACATAGCGGTCCTCACCCCGGAAATAAGCCATTCCCCCGTTGGGCGCCTGGAAATTGACGGCCTGGTCCAGGGTGGTTTTCACCACCCCATCACTGTCCTCCCAGGAGACCTCCGGGTCAAGATAGGGCCTGAGAACGGGAAGACCGGCTGCCACGATGGCCCGGCTGAGCTTCTGCTCCCAGCAGGTGTAGGGATAGTCACGCATGTACAGGACGGCAGATTCTATATTGCCCAGGGCAGAGGAGGAAAGCACCACCCCCAGGGAGCCTTTGTCGGTTCGGATCTCCCCGGGAATCTTCAATGTCTGGCTCACACGACTCTCAACCGTGCTTGAATAGGCAGCCACGGTTTGAAGATCCTTTCGCGGCTTGACAATGACCCTGTGCACCATGCCGTCACCATCCATATGGTCCCTGGCCGTTACCTGGAACCTCACCTCCCCCTCTTTTTTGGTGGTAACAGGTAAAAAGACGGTTTTCCGCTTGAACGGAGACAATGTCAGCTTTTCGGTAACCATGGAAGGTTTCCCATCCAGGCTGCCCTCGGCCCCCACCTTGACCGTGATGACCCGCTCCGTGTCCGTCCTGTTCATTACACTGAACCCGGCCCTGAAATTATCCCCCACCATCACCTGGTTGGGCATCACGGGCCTTACCTCGGTTGGACGGTTGACCTTAAACCCCTGGTCCCCCAGGCCCATGCGGTCCGTAGGGGTTACGGCCATGGCAAAGACCCGCCACCCGGTCAGATTGTCGGGCACGGTGAACTCAATGGTTGTCCTGCCCTTTTCATCCGTCTGAATCGACGGATTCCAATAGCTGACAAACTTGAATACCGACCGCATGGAGATGGCCGCTCCGCCGTCACCCCCCGGGGACGCACCCTTCTTGGCAAAGTTCTGGATACCCACAAGTTTTTCCAGGAGGGAGTAGTTGACCAAATCCAGCCCGTCAACGCTGTTAAACCCCTTTAAGGGATCAAAATGATCCCTGCCCTGGCGGATGAGGTCAAACACCGCCTCGTCAAGCACGGCAACGGCAAGCTCCACGGGCTCATTCTTCCGGGCCTTGCCAAGGTCAGCCCTGAGGGCCACCCGGACCCGCTCTCCCGGCTTGTAGCTCTCCTTTTCAGGAGCGACCTCAACCTTGATTTCCCTTGCCGGATCCGTCACCTCAACCCGGTGGTAGCCCATGCGGACCAGGGGCTTGCCAAGGTCTATGCCGCCCTCACCAAGGGGTTTTGCCACCCGGGGAGAAAGCAGGCTTATGGAAAAGAAAAATCCAGGTGCAAAGTCGGGCTCAATGGGAAACGCGATCACTGGCGTGCTCCCCTCAAGGGTCGTAACCCAGTGTTTGAGAACGCCGTAGCGCTCGATGGTGACAAGGGCCTTTGCACCGGGAAAGGGATTTTTCACAAGATAACGGGCCGTATCCCCCACCTTGAGGCTCTCTTTTTCAGGAATGAGGGTCAACACGTTTGCCTCGGGCTCATGCCACAACACCCGTCCCTTTCCGGCCGTCCAGAACCGAATGGAGGAAGTATGGGCCAGTCCCTGGCTGTCCTTGATCCTGGCACTCAGGCGATAGGAGCCGGGCGCCTCCGGAACAAACGCCATGGTTCCGGGCGCTTCTCCCGATAGAGCAGTGGCCTTATGAACCGCCACCCATTCGTCCACATAGTGGGTAAGATAGGCGTTGCCCGCCCC
The DNA here is from genome assembly GCA_016342325.1 of Desulfobacterium sp. GTDB lineage: Bacteria > Desulfobacterota > Desulfobacteria > Desulfobacterales > Desulfobacteraceae > Desulforapulum. The sequence continues at coordinate 38,429 of JAEINR010000050.1, read as the reverse complement.
CTTGACCCTGGCGGCCTTTGTCTTAAGCTGTTCAACGGAAAACCGGGTCTCGATGCCGGCGACAGGGGTCCCTTTTTCATCCACAACAACAAAGGGAAAAACCGCCTTCTCCCCCTGGTGGTAGAGCCAGTGATCGGACCTCAGGCCCACAAATTGGTTTCTGCCGAAAAATTCGGCCGAAGCCGTTGATGCGATGGACTTACCCCGGTCGTCCTGGACAGCCGCCTCCACAACCAGACGTCCAAAGGGGATGGCATGGTCGATGAGGTCAAAGGCGTTCACAAGATCACCCCTTTCATCCAGATTCGCCTGGGTCTCGAAAATGGTGCGGCCCTGGTCCTCCTCTTCTTCACTCTGAAAATTGAAATCCTTGACCAGGGGGTGGGAGGATGAAAACCGTCTCGGTTCCAGCCGGGTAACAATCCGGGTTGCGGCATCGGTGTAAGGACCACCGGCGTGGAGCCGGGCCGATGTGGTGACCTCAACCGTTGATCCGGGCCTGAAGGTCCGGTTGTTGAACTCGGTTGCGACCCTGAAGGGAGACGGGACAAAATCGCTCACCAGCACCCGAAGGGGAGACCAGGACATATCGGTAAAATCCGATGTAAGCTCGAAAGAATACCACCCTACGTTTCCGGTTTCAGCCACCTTGAACTCCCCGTCAAAGGCGCCGAAAGCGGAAAGCTCAATCCCGCTCTTTTCCAGCACCACCTTTCCCAAGGGGTCGGTCACCTTGAGGGTATACGCCTTGCCGGGCGGTTCCACAAAGGTCTCATTGTTCTGGTCCCTGACATAGATCTTGTACTGGATGGTGTCGCCGGCACGGTAGACCCCCTGGGCCGTGGTCCCCCAGGTGTGGATATGGCTGTATCGCCGGTTGTGATAGGATGAGAAACTGCTGCCCGAGGCCCTGTAGGTGTCGATGCGGAACCGTGGTGCCAGGGGCAGCAGGGCCATGGCATCCTTTTTCACGACCTTGACAAAAAACCGCTGGGCCTTGTCTCCCCCCCGCCAGCTAAACAAATCAAGCTTGGGGTCAAGGTTTGCATTACCGGGCAACAGGGCAGTCCCGTCCCCCCCGGTCACCGCCCTTGCCAGCACAGGGCGGTCGCTGTTCAACCCGTCCATGGAATCCGTGTAAAGCAAAACATCGGCATTGGCCACGGGATGGCCCGTTTTCAGATCCGCCACCCAGACCAGGGTATTGAAATGGCCCGATTTAACATGGATCTGAAACGGGGTAACCTGGGCAAAAAAAGTCTTTTCCTGGTCCGACTTTTTAATGTCGGGCCGGGTGGAGATGGTGCCGTACACGGCGCCGGACCCATTGGCAAGCATCTTTTTAATTCCAAGGGGCATCTTAAAGGCAACGTCCTCCGCCTTTGGCACCTGGGTCTCTGCTTCAAGGTGGTCGGTCCTGCCGTCAACGGTCAGCCGTTTGTAGTTGACCCTGAGCCGATCAAGGTTGGTGACCACCAGGGGAACATCGGTATCCACCCCCGCTTCGAGAACAGACGTATCGTGATAAAGCGTATAGTCGGGAACACGATGGTCCGTATGAAAGGAAAAATCCAAGGGCGTTTCAAGCCTGCGGCCGAACTCGTCCTTGAGCCTGAGCTCACTCTCCTTTATCCGGTAAGGATTATAGGCCTTGAGCAGTTCAGGCAGAGAAACCTGGTAGGTTCGCCCCCGGGTATGGGCGACGTTCATGGAGGAGTAGGAATAGAGATTGGCCCAGGGATTGTATCCGGTCCTGTCACCTCCCAGGTTTGGATAAAATTCCAGGGTCTTCCTGACCTGGTCCACCGTAACCGGGGAAGAGAAAACAAGGGCCGTGTAGGAAAGGGGATTGGGCTTCAACCACTCCAGGTCCTGTTCCACACCGGCCCGGATCAGTGTTGGATCGTTTTCATTGTTGAGGTAGCACCGAAGGCCCAGAAACTTGAACTCCGGAAAGGTGTCAAACCGAACCAGGAGTCTGCTGGAAGTTCCGGGTACCGGTCCCAGGGCAGATATGAGTCCCGGCGACACCCTGAGGGTCACCGGAGTATCATGGGGAAGCGCTTTTTCAGGAGAAACAAGCCACCTGGCGCGTGCCTCATCTTTTCCGCCGGGGCCGTCAACCATGATCGGAGGCTTGAGGTCATTGGGATGACGGGTAACCCCAAGGGCAACCCGCTTTCCGGACGTCATTTCCAACGCCATGATAATATGCTTTGCAACGGAAGCTTTTATGACGGGCTGGTTGAACACCACCTGGATCACCGGGGTTCCAGGGGATTTCCAGGTTTGAAAACTTGTGTAGCGAACTTTCGGCGTCTTTGTGATGAAGGAGTGAACAAGGGAACGTTCCATGGTGGCGCCGTTCTCGGCAACCAGGCCAGGCCGGATGGTCATGGTATAGCGGGTGGCGGGTTTCAGCCTGTTTGCCCCATCAAGCTCCAGGCTGAGGGTGGAAGGCGTGAGCCACCGCCACTGGCCGTCCAGGGGGGGAGTGACGGTAACGGGAATCTCGGAACTGTCCCTCTCCATGCGCCCAAGGGGAACAACCTTTTGGTTGAACTCAATGGTGATCTGCCGCTTTTCCGGGACATCCGTGCCCTGGGGAACGATCCGTGTGACCCCGAGGGATTGACTGCCCAGGCAGGAGGCAGGCGCTGAAAAATTGACCAGAACAGAGGCTGCCATGGACAGCCAGACAAGAACAAGGGTTTGACCGAATGTTTTCATAATGTCCTTCCGGGTAAAGGGGTGGGCCTTTGAAGCAAACTAGCAAAATAAAGATTTCTCCTTATTACCACAGTCCAGGCAATATGAAAATATCAACAAAATAATAGAAGAATGATGTTGAGGAGGGCAAAGGAATAAAAAAACAGACAGCGAAAAAACTCAGAACCCGAACAGACAGACGCCTTAAATCTTAAACAAATAAGGGCAATAAGCTAAGCCTGACCCCGCTTAATGTAATCCACACCGTTCTTAAAGATTTGAATGCCCGGGGTGATGCCTGGGTCCAATGATTTACCCTGGCGTTTGAGCGCCTCTTTCTGCCTTGTCCATTCCGGATGGTTGGTGACGTGGTTAAAGGCTTCCGGGTGGGGCATGAGCCCAAAGATCCGGCCCGTGGGGTCGCAGATGCCGGCGATATCGTCCATGGAGCCGTTGGGGTTCATGGGAAATTTTCCCTTTGCAGGCACGTTGTTTTCATGGGCATAGCGGAACACCACCTGGTTGTTGGCAATGAGCCGCCCAAGGAGGGTCTTGTCCGTGACAAACTTGCCCTCACCGTGGCGGACCGGCAGATCCGCGGTGGTCATGCCCTTGGTAAAAACACAGGGGCTTTCTTCGTTCCCCTTAAGGGTGACCCACTGATCCCTGAAGTTTCCGCAGTCGTTCCAGGTCAATGCCACGGTCCTTGCCCGGTAATCCTTGTCCAGTCCGGGTAAAAGACCCAGGTTGACCAGGGTCTGGAAGCCGTTACAGATCCCCATGACAAGACGCCCCTTTTCAACAAAGGAAAGGAGTTTATCCCCCAGGTGATTTTTCAGTTTCAGGGCCTGAACCACCCCTGCCCCGTGGTCGTCTCCCCAGGAGAATCCGCCGCCAAAGGCGAGGACGTGGAAATCGTCCAGATCCACTGTATGGTTGACCAGGGCATTGATGTGGATCCGCTGGGCCGTTGCCCCTGCAAGCTCAAAGGCGTAAGCGGTCTCCATATCGCAGTTAAGTCCGAATCCGGTTAATACGAGCGCTTTTACCTCTTTCATACCATATCTCCTAGCCTGGACAAGCCAGACCCAAAGCGTTTTTCTGGTTTTCTTGCCAAAATAACACGAAAATCAGACATAGGAAGCGAAAGGCGTCAGCCAAACGGTTTCCAGGGTTTCGACAGCCATATCCACCAGGGTGTTGCCGTCAACGCCGTTGATTTTCAGGAATTTGTGGTCATTGGTAACGCGGCCCACACCGGCACAGGCCATGCCCTTAAACAGCTTCTCAAAGGTCTCCCTGTTCTCCTGGGCCACAGTGACAAGGAATCGTCCGGAAGATTCGGAAAAAAGCAGGGTGTCATTTCTCAATTCTCCCCTGGTACTGTCCTTGGGCACCCGGGCAAGATCAATCTCCATGCCGAGCCCCCCTGCCATGGCGCACAGGGCCAGATGGACACCCAAGCCCCCCCTTGCAACGGCGTGGGAGGATGCCACGATCTCCAGGTCAATGGCCTTGGAAAGGGCCTTGTACACGACTTTGAACCGCTCAAACCACACCTGTGGCACCTTAAGCCCTGTGGTTACCATGAGCGCGTAGTATTCAGATGCCCCAAGCTCGTTCAGGGTATCCCCGAGCACATAGACGAGATCCCCGTCCATCTTGGGATCCATGGTGACCGCCTTTGTGGCATCCGCCACCACGCCGGTGGCCGAGAACTGCATGGTCGGAAGGGCCGACACCTTGACGGACTCGCCGTATGCGCCGGTGAGATGCCCGTCCACGTACATGGAGTCCTTGCCTGAGAGAAGCGGTATGCCATAGGCCATGCAGGCCTGTTTCAATGCCCGGCAGGCCCTTACAAGCTGGGCTGCCTTGAACTTGCCGTCGGGATTCGTTACGGGATCATACCCGATGTAGGGCCAGCAAAAGTTGTCAACCCCGCCCATGTGGTCAAGGGTTCCACCCACGGCAATGATCCGGCGCACGGCCTCGTCAATGGTACAGGTCACCATGTGAAATGCATCGATCTTCGAATACCAGGGAAGCAGGGCCTGGGAAAAGGCAAGGCCCTTTGGGGAATCGAGCACCGGACGAATCATGGATGCGTCCGACGGGATGTTGTGGTTCACGCCCACCAGGGGCTTGACAACGCTTCCGCCCTGGACCTCGTGATCATACTGCCGTGTGATCCACTCCTTGGAGCAGATGTTGGGCCGGGCAAGCATGTCACAAAGCAACGTTTCATAGTCCCGGGGCTCCCCCAGGACAGGCTCCATGAGTCCCCGGTTTTCAGGAGAGGTCCATAGGGCATCGAACTCCCAGTCGGGAAACCCCTTTTCAAGAAGATCCATGTCCACATATGCACAGATTTTGCCGTTGTACCTGATGTCCAGCTTGCCGGTGTCGGTGTAGGTGCCGATCACCGTGCTCTCCACGGCGTGCTCATCCGAAAGCGCCATGAACCGGTCGATATTTTCCGGGTGTACGGCAATGGTCATGCGCTCCTGGGATTCAGAGACCCAGAGTTCCCACATGTCCAGCCCCTCGTACTTTAAGGGCACCTTGTCCAGCCACACCTCGCAGCCGTTGCTGATCATGGCGGACTCACCCACGGACGAGGAAAGGCCCCCGCCGCCGTTGTCCGTGATGAACCCGTAGAGGCCCTCGTCCCTTGCAGCCAAAAGAAAATCGTGCATCTTCTTCTGGGTGTAAGGATCGCCGATCTGAACATGGCCGGCCGGGGTGGTTTCCGAAAGCACCTCGGAGGAGGCCGTGACCCCGTGGATGCCGTCCTTGCCGACCCTGCCGCCACTCATGACGATGAGATCCCCGGGATAGGTTGCTTTTTCATGGCTGGGCTGGTTCTTTACCCTGGCCGGCATGATGCCCAGGGCCGTGACAAACACCAAGCTCTTTCCCATGTAGCCGCTGTTGAAGAGGGTCTGGCCGAAGGTGGTGGGCACCCCGCTCTTGTTACCGCCGTCCTTGACTCCTTCCACAACCCCGTCAAGGAGTCGCCGGGGATGAAGGGGCGGGGTCAGGGGGCCGTCATAGTCGATGTCACCGACGCAATACCCATAGCTTCCCATGATGAGCCGGGATCCCAGGCCCGTGCCCATGGGGTCCCGGTAGACGCCGACGATGCCGGTGATGGCCCCGCCGTAGGCTTCCATGTTGGAGGGGGAGTTATGGGTCTCTCCCGTGATCACGTAGTTGTTTGTCCCGTCAAAGCGACCCACACCGGCATTGTCCCAGAGGACCGACACCACCCAGGACTTCTGCTCCTTGAGCGCGAGGGTGGGATCCTTGATATAGGTCTTGAAAAGGTTGGATTCGATACAGGTTTCGCCGGTTTCGCTGTCAAGGTAGGTGAACACCCCCTGGAAGGTGTTGTGGTTGCAGTGGTCACTCCGGGCCTGGGAGATGTACTCAAGCTCCAGATCCGTGGGTTCGGCAAGACCAACTGCTTTTCTGGATTCACGCACCTGGGGGTCGAGGAAATACGCCCGGATGACCGGAATGTCCCTGGGATTGAGGGCAAGGTTACGCTGGTCGCTGATCTCCTGGAGTTCCTGGTCCGAACCGATGCTCAGGACAGCGAACTCGGGCTCATGGTTCAGCAGCACCTTGGCGGGCTTTGTGCCGGCCCCGGTTTCCGGGTCCCACTGGTCGGCTGCAAACACCTGCCACTGCTGGATGATGGGGTTGGATAAGAGTTCCTTGGCCAGGGCCTCGATCTGTTCCCGGTTGAGGTTTTTTCCCTTGATGGCGTAGCGTTTGGAGGTGTACACCCCCTCTTCCGGCTGAAACCTGCGCTTCAACAGATCTTCCACAGCCTCCACGGCCGTGCTTGCAGGGTTGTCCCGGACACCCGGCCTGAGGCCGATCCAGATGCACCAGTCAAATTTAATGTCCAGGGGCCCAAGGGAGGAGACCTGGGTCACGGGGTTGGTAAGTACCTCATCCTTTATCACCCGGAGCTGATCCTGGGTAAAATCCGCCTCCAGGGTGACAAGGTTGATGGTTCTGATATCCAAAACATCGATATTGAAGTAAGCAAAAGCCTTTTTCTTGAGACTTGCGGCTTCCGCGTCAAAAAGGTCCGGCTTTAAAGCAATCTCGATACAGGAGATCATATTTATCCACCATTAAAGAGCCTTAGTATGTCATTATAAAAGACAAATACCATGAGGACCAGGAGAAGTACGATGCCGAACTGGTTGGCTTTTTCCCGGAGTCCCTCGCTTGCGGGTTTTCCCATGACAGCCTCGACACCAAAAAAGAAGAGATGCCCGCCGTCAAGCACGGGGATGGGAAAGAGATTAATGATACCAAGGTTGATACTCAGCATGGCAATGAAAAAAGCCAGGTTGGCAATACCGGCCTGGGCCTGCTGCCCTGCAATCTGGGCGATCATGATGGGTCCGCCCAGGGTTTTTGGCGAGATTGAGCCACTGAAGATCTTCGCCACGGAGAGGACCGTAAGCTTGCTGATCTCCCAGGTGCGAACCAGGGCCGTTCCCATGGCCTCAACCGGATTAAGGCGTTCGTGGACCGTATCCCCGGAAGCGGAGATGCCGATCATGGGCTTTTCAATGGTTTCGCCGAAGATGTTGGTGGTGGTCGATGTTGCCGGAACAACGGTAATGCTCAGGTTCCTGTTATCCCTTTTAACGAGGAGCTCAAGGGAGGTTCCCTTTGCCTTGCCGATAAGGGCAACCATGTCGTCCCAGGATTGCACCTCGGTTCCGTCGATGCCCACAACCTGGTCCCCGGGCTTGATGCCGGCAGAAAGGGCGGGAGAATCATCGGCCACGGTTCCCACAACGGCTTTGACATAATAGCTTCCCGAGACCTGGAACAGCACGTAGAAGATCAGGATGGCCAATAAAAAATTGAACACCGGGCCTGCGGCCACGATGAGGCACTTCTGGTAGAGTTTCTTGTGGGTAAATGAGAGGGAAAGATCCTTGGAGGATATTTCGGCATCCGGATCCTCCCCCACCATCTTCACGTATCCGCCAAGGGGAATCATGGAGAGGCAGTAATCTGTCAGTCCGATCTTTTTCTTGTAAACCTTTGGCCCGAATCCCAGTGAAAAGGTTTCGACGCCGACGCCAAACAGCCGTGCCACAAGGAAATGCCCCAACTCGTGGAAAAAAATCAGCACTCCCAGCACGACCACAAATGCAATCAATGAATGACCCATAATACCTTCCTTGCTAAATAAGGGCTTCGGCCGTATGCCTTGCCCAAGAGTCTGCTTCAACTATATCGGAAAGCGTGGGAGAGTCAACCCTGTTGTGACGCGCCATGGTGCTCTCGACAATTCTGAAAATCCCGGGAAAATTGATCCGTGAACCCAGGAATGCCTCAACCGCAACTTCGTTGGCCGCGTTCATGACAGCAGGCAAAGTACCCTTTTGGGTGCACGCCTCAACGGCAAATCCGATGGAGGGAAAACGTTCTATATCCGGTGCCTCGAAAAAAAGCCCCTCAATGGAAGTAAAATCGGGAAATTCAAGACCGAGGTCCAGGCGTTCCGGCCAGGAAAAGGCAAGGGAGATGGCGGTTTTCATGTCCGGGACCCCCATTTGTGCCATGACAGACCCGTCATTGAAACCCACCATTGAGTGTACGATGCTCTGGGGATGAACCAGCACCTCCACGTCCCCCACCGGCCGGTCAAATAGATGAACCGCCTCGATGATCTCCAGTCCTTTGTTCATGAGGGTGGCGGAATCAATGGAAATCTTGCACCCCATGTTCCAGGTGGGGTGACTCAGGGCGTCCTGGGGTCTGATTGCGGCAAACTTTTCCACCGGGGTCTTGCGAAACGGACCGCCGGATGCCGTAAGAAAAATCTTTTTGGCGTCCCTGTCCCGGTTTCCGGCAAGACACTGAAAAATGGCAGAGTGTTCGCTGTCCACGGGCAGGAGGGTCACGCCCTTTTCCCTTGCAAGGCCCATGACGAGTTCCCCGGCCATCACCAGGGTCTCTTTGTTGGCAAGGGCGACCTCTTTTTGTGCCTCAATGGCGGCAATGGCCGGCATGAGCCCAGCGGCTCCCACCATGGCCAGGAGCACCAGGTCGACATTGTCGTGGCTTGCGGCATGGGCGTACCCTTCATCACCGAACACGATCTCGGGAATATCGATTCCGAAAACCCGCGCCCTCAACTTCTTGGCATGGGACTCATCGATCACCACAACGGTTTCGGGTTTAAAAATCTCAATCTGGCGGGCAAGAAGATCGACATTGGTGGCAGCAGCCAGCACCCTGACATCGAACCGGTCAGGATGCATGGCGACAACATCAAGTGCGCTGGTTCCAATGGAACCTGTGGAACCTAGGATGGATAGTCTTTTCATAATCTGTCAACAATCACAATAGGGTCTTGAACGCAAAGGCGATGGGCAGGGCAAAAATGAGCCCGTCGATCCGGTCCAGGATTCCGCCGTGACCGGGCAGAATCGAACCTGAATCCTTGATATTGCCCCTGCGTTTCAATGCCGATTCAAAGAGGTCCCCCACCTGGCCTGCAGCGGCTGCGATGATTGAAAAGAGGACCGCCTGGACAGGCGAAATTCCCGGGACAAAAAGCAGGCTAAAGCAAAGGCCGACAACAACGGCGGAAAAAATTCCAGCGGCCGATCCCTCAATCGTCTTGTTGGGGCTTACTTTAGGGGACAAGGGACGTTTACCCCAATAGGTGCCGCAGTAAAAGGCACCGGTGTCGCTTGCGGCAATAATGAGAAACGTCCAGATAATCCAGACCGCTCCATGGTCCGAATTTCGGATCAGGACAAGGAATGACAGAAACAGTGGAAGATAGACGATTCCCTGGATCTCTTTTCTCACAGCGTCGAGAATTGACGAATCCGGTGAAAATTGAAAAATCACAACCAGGGCAAGCAGAACAAGGTTGAGGGCAACCATCGCAAGGGTTGCACCGGCTCCGCCCGCGTGGGCGGCCCAGATGACGGCCAGTCCCATGCCATAGGCGGGAATCGAAACAGTGAGTGGGATTTTAGTGCCAACGGCGCCGATGATGGTGAAGTACTCTTTCAGGCCGAGAAGGGTGGCCAGAGCCACCACAATTGAGAAGGCAATGGGAGTTCCTTTTAACAGGATTAAAAACAGGAGGGGAAGAAGAACTAATGCTGTGATCCATCGTTTGAGGTGCATACGACCTTTCCGTACCTGCGGTCCCGGGTCTGATATTCCCTGAGAATATCGAGAAATTCCTGTTTGGAAAAATCGGGCCACAGGGTATCAGTGATAAAAATTTCAGCGTAGGCTGCCTGCCACAGCAGGAAATTGCTCAACCGCATCTCCCCGCTGGTTCGAATGACAATGTCGGGGTCCGGCAACCCGCTAGTATAGAGCCGATCTGCCAGGGCTGTTTCCGTAATGTCAGTGGCAAGAATTTTTCCAGAGGCAAGATCCTCTGCAAGGCCTTTCGCCGCCATGGTGATCTCCTCCCTGCCCCCGTAACTTAGGGCAAGGTTCAGAACCATGCCGGTGTTGTTGCGGGTCTGAAGGGTGGCACCATCAATCTCTGTCTGCACATCAGCGGGCAGCCGGTGTTTCTGGCCGATCACGTTGAGGCGGATCCCCTTGCTGTCCAGGTCGTCCCGTTCGGAACGCAGGAAACGCTTGAGGAGGGCCATGAGCGCCGTCACCTCCGCGACAGGGCGAGACCAGTTTTCTGTTGAAAAGGCGTAGAGGGTCAGGACCTCTATGCCTATTTCCCGGCAGGCAGTGACAAGGGTGCGGACCGTTTCAGATCCCTGCTTATGACCCTTAACCCGGTTCATGAGCCGCTTCTTTGCCCACCGCCCGTTGCCGTCCATGATGACGGCAACGTGACGGGGAAGCTTTTTCAAATCAATACCGAAGGATTCGCCCGGATCAGATTTCAAGGACTTCCTTCTCTTTGGCGCTAAAGACGCCATCGATTTTCTTTATGAAATCATTCGTAATTTCCTGGACCTGCTTCTGGGCATTGAAGTTATCATCTTCGGAAATATCCCCGTCCTTTTGAAGGGACTTGAGGGTATCATTGCTGTCCCTCCGGATATTTCGAACGGCCACCTTGAAATCTTCACAGGTGTTATGAACCGCTTTGGCGATCTCCTTGCGCCTGTCCTCGGTAAGGGGAGGAATGGAGATCCGGATAATTTTTCCGTCGCTGGAAGGGGTAAGACCCAGGTTTGCCTTGAGAATTCCCTTTTCAACCTCTTTGATGGCGCTGACATCCCAGGGTTGAACCGTGATCAATCGGCTCTCGGGAATGGCAACGGAGGCCATCTGGTTCAATGGGGTCAAGGTTCCGTAGTAATCGACCTTAACACCGTCGAGCATACTCATGCTTGCACGGCCTGTACGGACCCGGGTCATCTCTTTTTCAAGGGCCTGGACAGACTTGACCATTCTGTCACGGGCCTCCTGGCATATCTCTTTAATCATAATGCATCACCCCTGTTTTTAAATTTAAGCAAGTGGAGAAGAGTGTTTCACCAATGGTCAACGGCTGTAGATTCGGGTTCCGACATCGTTTCCGGTAACGGCCTTGGCGATGTTGCCCTTTTGGTGGAGATCAAAGATCTGAAGGGGCAAATCATTGTCCATGGCAAGGGAGATGGCCGTCATATCCATGACGTGGAGCTGTCGCTCCAGCACTTCCATGTAGGATAGTTCCTTGATAAAGGCCGCATCATCATGGATGGCGGGATCCTTATCATAGACACCGTCCACCTGGGTTGCCTTGAACAGGATCTGGGCGTGGATCTCCTGGGCCCGAAGCACGGCTGCCGTATCGGTGGTGAAGTAGGGATTGCCGGTTCCGGCTGCAAAGATAACGGCCCTGCCTTTCTCCAGATGGCGCTCAGACTTTCTCCGAATAAAGGGTTCCGCGATCCGGTTCATTTCAATGGCGGACTGAACCCGGGTTGGCACCCCATGTTTTTCGAGGGCGTCCGAGAGCGCAAGACTGTTGATGACAGTGGCCAGCATTCCCATGTTATCGGCGGAAGCTCTGTCCATTCCGGCAGAGCTTCCAGCGACGCCTCTGAAGATGTTGCCGCCTCCGACAACCATGGAAACCTGAACGCCCATTCTGTGAACTTCTGCTACCTCTTCGGCAACGTAGCTGATCATCTCCGGCTTTATTCCGAAACCCTGATCTCCCATCAGGGCTTCCCCGCTGATCTTAATCAGAATCCTATCAAATTCAGGTTTCCTCTCCAAAATTTACTCTCCTATCTGAAAACGTGTAAATCTCTTGATCTGGATATTCTCACCGATTTTAGCAATGGCCTCGGTGGTGATCTCGGCAATCGATTTCTTGGGCTCCCTGATGTAGGGCTGGCTCATGAGACAAGAATCCTTGTAGAACTTCTGGACCTGTCCGTCCACGATCTTGTCCACGATGTTTTCCGGCTTTCCCTGCTCCAGGGCCGTGGTACGATAGATCTCCCTTTCCCGTGCAATAACATCCTCCGAGATATCCTCAGGATTGAGACCGGCGGGGTTTGCTGCGGCAATGTGCATGGCGATGTTCTTTGCAAAATCAAGAAAATCATCTGTCTTTGCAACGAAATCAGACTCACAATTGATCTCGACCAGAACACCGAGCTTGGATCCCTGATGAATATAAGGAAAAACAACGCCTTCGGAGGTTGATCTGCCGGCCCGTTTCTGTGCCTTTGCCAGTCCCTTTGTTCTCAAATAATCAAGGGCCTTTTCAATATCACCTTCGTTCTCGGCCAGGGCGCGCTTGCAATCCATCATCCCGGATCCGGTTTGATCACGAAGCTCTTTTACCATTGCTGCTGTTATTTCAGCCATTTTCTAACACTCCTTATCGTTACCCAGCCGTTACTCAGCCGGTGCAATTTTCCTTTTAATCTTTTCGACAACGGGTCCGTCTGTTCCGTCGGACTCAACAGCCTTCTCTTCAGCTGCGATTGCGCCCTGGAACACCTCGTCCATGCCTTCCTTATCGGATCCGGCCTGCTGCTTCTCCATATAACGCTGTTTGCCCTCAAGTGTGGCATCGGCAATCTTGGAGGCGAACAACCGGATGGAACGGATGGCATCGTCATTTCCGGGGATGACGTAATCGATATCATCGGGATCACAGTTGGTGTCAACCACTGCAACGATGGGAATACCGAGTCGTTTTCCTTCTTTAACGGCAATGGACTCGTTTTTAGGATCAATCACAAAGATGGCGCCGGGAAGGTTCTTCATCTTGGAGATACCACCGATGCACGCCTCCAGCTTTTCCTTTTCCTTGCCCATCTTGACCCGCTCTTTCTTGGGATAGTCTTCGATGGTTCCGTCGTTTTCGATGGTATTGAGGAACTCATACCGACCGATGGTTTTCTTGATGGTCTGGAAGTTTGTCAACATACCACCGAGCCAACGATTCTGAACGTAATATGTTTCAGCGCGGTTGGCCTCTTCGTAGATAGATTCCCTTGCCTGTTTCTTGGTACCGACAAAGAGGATGCTCTTTCCCTCAGCTGCGGTGTCTGCAATGAAATCGTAGGCAGTCCTGAACATCTTGACGGTCTGCTGAAGATCGACGATGTAAATGCCGTTCCTTGCACCAAAAATATATTTTTTCATCTTCGGATTCCAACGTCGTGTCTGGTGACCGAAATGAACACCTGCCTCAAGAAGTTCTCTCATTGTAACGTAAGCCATACTTTTCTCCGTTATTTCTTAAATGGTTTTTTTCCGCCACTCCTATCCTTTCCGACTCCGACTTTTCACATAACGTAGAAAAGCACCCGAAATCAGATCAGGGAGTGTGTGTAGTAACGAACTAACTTTAAACAAATCCTGCTTTATATATCAAAGAGGTTTGCTGTTGGCAATCTTTTTTTCAAGCTTGACTACCCGGTGGAGCCCGGCATAATCATTAAAAAATTCGATGGATGCATACCCCTGACAATTTTTAAAAATCCGGTCGACGCCCTCCCGCTGATCCGAGCCGGTTTCCATTAGCAAAATTCCGCCCGGAACAAGGTAATCACACGCCTCAGCCATAATGGTCCGAATACAGTCCAGCCCGTCAACGCCTCCGTCAAGTGCCAGGCGCGGCTCGAAGCGATTAATCTCAGGCTGCAGAGCTTCGATATCCCGGGTCGGAATGTAGGGTGGATTGGAAACAACAAGGTCAAATTGAGCCTCCTGCCTGAACGGCGAAAACCAGGAACCAGCAACAAAGTCAAGGTTTGAACATTGGGGTTCCATGGCTGCGTTGGAAGCGGCCACCCCCAGAGCGGTCAAAGAAAGATCTCCTGCAACACAACGACACTCCGGATGACTCCTTGCCAGACTCACGATCACAGCCCCTGAACCGACGCCCAGCTCCAGCACCCGGCGGGGAGCATCTCCAACCTGGCCGAGAACCTTGAGCGCAGCCTCTACCAACACCTCGGTATCCGGTCTTGGGATCAGCACCCCGGGCGCCACCTTGAAATCCGACTCCCAGAATCCTTTTGTTCCGGTAATGTAGGCAACAGGTTCCCGATTGATCCGCCGCTTGACCAACTCCCGAAAAGAGACCAACTCATCCTTATTCAGGGGACGGTCATGCTGGAGATAGAGGTCAAGCCGCCTGATATCGAGGCAGTGACTGAGCAGAATTTCGGCGGCAAGTCTTGGGCTATCGATCCCGTTGGACGTAAAATAGGTATCCGTCCAGACGAGAATCTTTTTGATCGTCCATGGGCCTTGATCACTGACCATGATTTATTGGGCTTCCCTAAGAGCCTCGGCCTGGCTGTGGGTCTTAAGCTCGTCAACAATCACCTGGATATCGCCTTCCATAATACTGTCCAATTTATAGAGGGTAAGTCCGACCCTATGATCGGTCATCCTGCCCTGGGGAAAATTGTAGGTCCGAATTCTTCCACTTCGATCGCCGGTGCCCACCTGCCCTTTTCGCTGGGCAGCCCGTTTTTCTTCCACTTCCCTCACCATCTTGTCAAGAACCCGGGCTTTCAACACCTTCATGGCCTGGAGCTTGTTCTTGATCTGGGACTTCTCGTCCTGACAGGTGGCAACAATGCCCGTGGGAAGATGGGTGATCCGAACGGCGGAATCCGTGGTATTAACGGACTGACCGCCAGGCCCGGACGCCCTGAACACGTCAACCTTCAGCTCGGTCGGATCAATGACCAGCTCAACATCCTCGGCTTCAGGCAACACGGCAACGGTCACGGCAGAGGTGTGAACCCGACCCTGGGTCTCGGTCTCCGGCACCCGCTGCACCCGGTGGGTGCCGCTCTCATACTTGAAAGAGCTGAAAGCGCCCGCGCCCCGAATCATGGCAATAACCTCCTTAAAGCCGCCGGCACTTGAGTGACTGCTATCGATCACCTCCACAACCCAGCGCTTACCCTCGGCATACCTGGAGTACATCCTGAACAGATCTCCGGCAAAGAGACCCGCTTCCTCTCCTCCGGTACCGGCCCGAATTTCAAGAATAACATTCTTGTCATCCCGGGGATCCTTTGGCATGAGCTGCAGTTTCAACTCAGATTCGAGTTCTTCCAGCCTTTTGCCAAGGGAGGAGATCTCGTCCTTGGCCATATCCCTGATATCGGAATCCGTATCTTTCAGAAGTTCCTTTGCCTCGGCCAGTTCCCCGACAACCCCTTCATAAACAATAAACACGGAAACGACCTTATTCAGCTCGCCATGTTCCTTGAGGTATTTCTGGTACTTGACCTGGTCGGCAATGACGGCCGGATCACTCAACAGATGCTCAAGCTTGACAAATCGCTCTTTTATACCCTGTAATTTATTTATCATGATCCGTAAACTCAAAAAGGGAACCCAGGAATAGACATCCCCCGGTTCCCTTCAATGTTAAAAAGTTTATCTACTTTTTTTCTGCAGCTGAAGCAGCACTGAATCCCGCATATTTTTTCTTAAAACGGTCGATTCGTCCGGCAGTATCCACAAGCTTCTGCTTTCCGGTGAAGAAAGGATGGCACTTTGCACAAATTTCCACCTTGATATTTTCTTTTGTGGAGCCGACCTCCAGTGTATTCCCGCATGCGCAGGATGCCATTGTTCGTGTGTAATCCGGATGGATTTCTTTTCTCATACCCTTAACTCCTTATAATATATCTTTTTTTCACAATTATCATGAATTCATCAAATCAAGAAATTCTTTATTATCCTCTGTTCCTTGCATTTTTTCAAGTAAAAAAGACATGGAGTCGACAGGATTTAGACTTGAAAGCAATTTTCTGAGTATCCAGACCCGGTTCAACGTCTGGGATTCCATGAGCAGTTCCTCTTTTCGGGTCCCGGATTTATTCATATCAATGGCAGGAAAAATTCTTCTATCGGCAAGCTTTCGATCCAGAACGAGTTCCATATTACCCGTACCCTTGAACTCCTCAAAGATAACCTCATCCATCCGACTGCCCGTATCGATGAGTGCAGTCGCAATGATGGTAAGACTACCACCCTCTTCGATGTTCCTGGCAGCACCAAAGAAACGCTTAGGCCGATCCAGGGCGTTGGAATCAACACCACCCGAGAGGATCTTTCCGGAAGGCGGCATAACCGCATTATAAGCCCTGGCAAGCCGGGTAATACTATCCAGGAGGATCACCACGTCATGGCCCTGTTCCACCATCCGCTTTGCCTTTTCAATCACCATTTCAGCCACCTGAACATGGCGCTCGGCAGGCTCATCAAAGGTCGAACTGATCACCTCAGCCTTGACCGAACGAGCCATATCCGTGACCTCCTCAGGCCGCTCGTCGATGAGCAAAATCATGGGAACGATATTATCGTGGGCGGCGATCATTGAGTTGGCAATGTTTTTCAAGAGCATGGTCTTACCGGTCCTGGGAGGAGAAACGATAAGTCCGCGCTGGCCAAACCCGATGGGAGCCATCATGTCAATAACGCGCATGGAGTAGTTGTCCGGATCCCCCTCAAGGGTCACCTTGCGCTCGGGATAAAGGGGCGTCAGATTATCAAACAGAATCGTCTCCGCCGCAAGTTCGGGATTTTGATAGTTAACAGACTCCACTTTTAACAGGGCAAAGTAGCGTTCACTGTCCTTTGGCTGCCGCACCTGGCCGGACAGGGTATCCCCGGTTCTTAAATTAAACCTTCGAATCTGGGAAGGAGAAACATAAATATCATCCGGTCCGGGAAGGTAATTATAGTCGGGCGCCCTTAAAAACCCAAATCCATCAGGAAGAATCTCCAGGGTTCCCTCACCATATATCTGCCCGCTCTCCTCAATGGCAGCCTGGAGCAAGGTTAAGATCAGTTCCTGTTTTTTGACACCGCCGACCCCCTTGATTTTGTATTTCTTTGCAAGCTCGGTCAGCTCACTGATCTTCATCTTTTGTAGTTCTTCAAGATTCATGGGAATAGACTCCGTAAAAATAATTGTTTTTCAGACTGTCGTTCATTGGATTTAAAATACGAAGAGCACCTTCTTCTATGGATTGAAATATACGCGTGAAATTTTGTTGCGGCAGCTTGTTGTAAATCAGCAGATTTACGCAGACACATGGGATATACACTACAAGTGCTAAACTATTATTTACCCCATGTCAAGCAAAGAGTTTTTTATTGTAGAATAAAGTTTATCGACTGCTCTATAAAGGGAATCAACTCCGGTGCTGTTCCAGATAACATGGTCTGCCCCGTCGACCTTATCCTGCTGGGACATCTGCATATCAAGGAGAGATCGGGCCGACCTGGAATCGACTCCGTCCCGGGCGGAGATTCTCTCAACAAGCATCCCCCTCGGGGCAGCCACGGTGACAGTCACATCAAAATAGGGGTCAAGCCCAAGCTCAAACAGAAGGGGAACCTCGGCAACAACCAGGAGATCCCCTGCCCCCTCGAGCTGGCGCAACATCTCTGCCACGATGGCAGGCTGAACAACACCCTCCAACCGTTCCCGGTCAACAGGCGACCCTATTATAAGATCCCGCAGCTTTTCCCGGTCAAGATTCCCGTCATCGCCGACCATCCCTTTTCCAAACAACGCCACAAGCTGTCCATGGGCCTTTGCCCCCGGCTCAACCACCTGTCGCGCAATTTCATCACAGGAGACAACCCTGAGGCCCAACTGGGAAAACCGTTTACAAACAAGGCTCTTACCCGATCCGGCGCAGCCGGTAACCCCGATTTTCAGTGGATAATTTTTCATAATCTCTTTTTTCAATACAGCAAAGCTTGACAATCATCAACCACTTTTATAGTTAAAGACCTGCACCATGTGTTACATACGTTCGCACAAACATACAAGAGGTGAGAACCTCTTTTGAGATAAGAAAAAAAATATCATTTAAACTAAAAAGGAGATTTACATGAACATCATTTTTTTCGGACCCAACGGCAGTGGTAAAGGAACCCAGGGCGCAATTCTCAAGGACAAGTACAACATCGCCCACATCGAGTCCGGCGCAATCTTCCGCGACAATATAAAGGGTGGAACTGAGCTTGGCAAGAAAGCCAAAGCGTTTATCGACAAGGGCGACCTTGTACCCGACGATATCACCATCCCCATGATCCTCGACAGACTCAAACAGGATGACTGCGCCAAGGGCTGGCTCCTAGACGGATTCCCGAGAAACAAGGTTCAGGCTGAAAAACTCGATGCATCCCTCAAAGAAGAGAAAATGAAGCTCGACATCGTCATTGAGATACTCCTGGACCGCCAGATTGCAAAGGACCGGATCATGGGCCGCCGCCTCTGTGAGAAAGACAACAACCACCCCAACAACATCTTCATCGATGCCATCAAGCCCAACGGAGACGTGTGCCGGGTATGCGGCGGCGCTTTGAGCTCAAGGGCGGACGATCAGGACGAGGGCGCCATCGACAAGCGTCATTCCATCTACTACGACGCAGAGACCGGCACCCTGGCTTCTGCCTATGTCTTCCGTGACATTGCAGCAAATGACACCACTATCAACTACTTCACCCTTGAAGGCAAAAATGCCCTGCCCGATGTTACCGCAGAGCTGATCTCAAAATTGTAGAGTTGAAGCAAAGAGTTGAGACAACAAGATTATTTTTTTCTTGCCCATTGTTATCGACTCTGATATTACCATTGTTTAATATCATAAAAAAATAAACCGTCGTTTATCGATGGGCAAGAAAGGGGCGATACATTTGAAGGATATTACAGTCAAGGTCATTGATAACGACGTTGAAAGAGCCATGAAAATTCTGAAAAAGAAAATTCAGAATGACGGGCTATTTAAACGTCTCAAAATGAAAAAACATTTTGAAAAACCAAGTCAGTTCAGACGACGTAAGATGAGAGAGGCGATGAGAAGACAGCGCATTGCCAGCTCCAGAAGACATTAGGCACAATCCGTTGAAAATTTAACCTCAATGGTTAACAAGAACCCGGCAGATATAGCTCCATCATATCTGCCGGGTTTTTATCCTATTAACCCGATAGAGCATCGTTTACAATGAAACAGATCTCCTATGATGAGTGTCTTGAGAATATGTACGGACTTGGACGGTTTGGCATCAAACTGGGACTTGACACAACGTCCCAGATATTGACCAACCTCGGCTCTCCGGAAAAAAAATTCAAGAGTATTCACATTGCCGGCACCAACGGTAAAGGCTCCATCGCTTCCTACATTGCTTCCATCCTCAGGAACGCCGGATTCAAGACCGGCCTTTACACCTCCCCCCATCTGATCAAATTTAATGAACGCTTTGTCATCGACGGAGACCAGGTATCCGATGATGACGTGGTGGAGGCCTACCAGGCAGTGAAACAGGCGGACACAGGGGAACGACAGGCAACCTTTTTTGAGCTTGCAACGGCCATGGCCTTTTACCTGTTCGACAGGGATGGCGTGGAGTGGGCAATCATCGAAACCGGCATGGGCGGCAGGCTCGACGCCACCAACGTCCTCTCCCCGGAACTGTCTGTCATCTCCAACCTCTCCATTGAGCACACGGAATACCTTGGGGACACCATCGAGGCCATTGCAATGGAAAAAGGGGGCATCATCAAGCCCGGGGTTCCTGTTATCACAGGCGCAACCCAGGAGCAGGCCCTTGGTGTACTCACCGATATTGCAGCAGACCGACAGGCCCCTCTCCATCTCCTTGGTAGAGATTTTCACACCCGCCGGGATGGGGATCAAACAGGCTTTACCTACAGCGGCATCAACCGAGAGATCACCGGGATAACCACCCGTTTACCCGGCCGTCACCAGCTGGACAACTCAGCCCTGGCCCTGGCCGCCGTGGAGCTGCTGTTTCCCGCCCAGGCAAACCAGGATCCTGCTATTTCAGATGCGATCATTAGAAAAGGCATGGCAGAGACCCAGTGGGCCGGACGCCTGGAAAAGATCATGGCAGAACCGTTGGTGGTGATAGACGGCGCCCACAACCTGGCTGCGGCAACCAATCTGGCACGCTTCTTTGAAGAGGAGTTTTCAGACAGGCGCCTGACCCTGGTCCTGGGAATCCTGGATGACAAGGATTTTGAACCCATGCTTAACCTTCTCCTGCCTTGGGCGGATAGGGTCATCTTCACCCGGGCGGACAACAAGCGGAGCATTGATCCTGCCATCCTCGAACAGACAGCAAAATCCTTATTCTCAAAGGAGATCACTGTCATCGAAACCGTTGCCGAGGCGGTGGATCATGCCGTAAAAACCTCATCCGCCACGGATGCGGTATGCATTGCAGGATCCCTCTATGTTGCCGGCGAGGCCAGGAAAAAGCTTACTGAGGACATTCGCCCTTGACATTAGAACCCTTTAAGGAGTAGTATGCATTCTTGTTTGCGCCCGTAGCCCAGTGGATAAGGCGACAGCCTCCGAAGCTGTAGATCGCTGGTTCGATTCCAGCCGGGCGCACCATACATCCCCCATCATGACAAATCCACTCAATATAGGAATCATCAGCTACCGAAGCAACCCCCACTGCGGCGGCCAAGGGGTGTATGTCAGAAACCTGAGCCGTGCCCTGACCGATCTTGGGCACAGGGTCGAAGTGATCGCAGGACCACCCGATCCCCAGCTCAACGGTGACGCCACCCTTACCATGCTCAAGACATTGGATCTCTACAATCCGGATGATCTGTTCAGGACCCCCTCCCTTGAGGAACTGAAAGATCCCATCAATATGATCGAATGGCTCGGTATTTCTACCATGGGGTATTCCGAACCCCTGGCCTTTGGCATGAGGGCAAATAAGTACCTCAAAGACAAGCTGGACCGATTCGACATCATCCACGACAACCAGAGCCTGAGCTACAGCATGCTCTCCCTGGCAAAAAAGATTCCGGTCACGGCAACCATTCACCACCCCATTTCGGTTGACAGAAGAATCGCCGTTAAAAGTACGCGATCCTTCATCAAGAAGGTTAAACACCTGAGGTGGTACTCGTTCATCGGGATGCAGAAGTTTGTTGCAAGACGACTCAAGAGCCTCATCACCGTGTCCGACTACTCCAAGCATGACATCGCAAAGGAGTTCTCCATCCCGGCCGATCGGTTCACCACCATTCCCATCGGCATCGACACCAGTCTGTTCTATCCCCTGGAAAAGGTAAAAAAGGATCCCTGGCGGCTCATCGTCACCAACAGTGCCGACACACCGCTGAAGGGCCTCTACTACCTTCTCCATGCAGTAAAAAATCTCTCCCAACGACGACCGGTCAAGCTCACCGTCATCGGCGCTCCGAAAAAGAACGGCGGCATCGAACGGCTGGTGAAACAGCTGGACCTTGCCGACCATGTGGAGTTCACAGGCAGGATCGACAACCAGCAATTTATCCAGGAATACGCAAGGGCCAGCATTGCCGTTGTCCCCTCCCTTTACGAGGGGTTCGGCCTTCCCGTGGGAGAAGCCATGGCCTGCCGGATTCCTGTGATATCCACCACCGGCGGCGCGCTGCCGGAAGTCGCAGGCGATGCAGCCCTGCTGGTACCGCCAAAGGATGCCACGGCCCTTGAGACGGCCATTGAAGCACTGTTCGACGATCCCGCGGAGCGTGAACGCCTTGCCGAGGCCGGCTACCAACGCGTCATGGAGAACTTTACCTGGGAAAAAACCGCCGTAAAAACCGCCCAAGCCTACAGGAAAATCATCGATGATCACACTGGACTATAAGCGCCTCAACATCAGACCCGGACACAAAATTCTCGACATCGGATGCGGTGAAGGAAGGCACACCGCACAAGCCTATGAACAGGGCGGAACCTTCTGCCTGGGAGCCGACAGAAACCCCGATGATCTGTTGACGTCTAAAACAAAACTTGAGCTCCACGAAAAGCTTTCAACGGCCAAAGGGTCGACCTGGTCCCTGTCCGCAGCCGACATCACACGGCTTCCCTTTGCCGATGCCAGCTTTGACACGGTGATCTGCTCCGAGGTGATGGAGCACATCCCCGATGAGGAAAAGGCCCTCGCAGAAATTGTACGGGTGCTGAAGCCCGGGGGAACCCTGGGGGTGAGCGTTCCGAGATTTTGGCCCGAGGTTATCTGCTGGCGCCTGTCCGATGAGTACTACAACGCCAACCAGGGTCACATCCGAATCTACCGAAAAAAGGAGCTTGTCTCCAAAATCCTGGCCCAGGGCGTAACCTTCACAGGCGCCCACCACGCCCATAGCCTCCACGCTCCCTATTGGTGGCTCAAATGCCTGAAGGGTCCCACCCGGACCGACTCCTCCAGCGTCAATCTCTACCACCGTTTCCTGGTGTGGGACCTCATGAAAAAGCCATTTTTGACCACTTTTTTAGAAAGGCTGCTCAACCCGATCCTGGGCAAGAGCCTGGCCCTGTACTTTGTGAAAAAGCCGGATTAGAGAGGAAAACAGCCGCCCCATACAACCCTTTAATCAACCCCGGGTGATCCATGACTCATTTTTTTGATACCAGTGACCAGGATTTCAGAATCAGCGAACAACCCTATTTCCTGGACAGGGAGAACAGGGGCGCTCTATTCCGGTCAGCCTACGACGCACGGCTGCCCGTGATGCTCAAAGGACCCACCGGGTGCGGAAAATCCCGGTTTGTAGAACGCATGGCCTTTGACCTCGACCTTCCCCTGATCACCATCTCCTGCCATGAAGATCTCTTTGCCTCGGACCTTGTGGGCAGATTTCTCCTGAAAAACGATGAAACGGTCTGGTCGGACGGCCCCCTCACCCGGGCCGTGCGCATGGGCGGCATCTGCTACCTGGATGAAGTTGTCGAGGCAAGGAAGGACACCACCGTGGTGATCCACCCCCTGACCGACAACCGCCGGATCCTCCCCATCGATAAAACCGGAGAGATCATCAAAGCCCACCCGGATTTTCTACTGGTTATTTCCTACAATCCCGGCTACCAATCCGTGTTAAAGGACCTGAAACAGAGCACCCGCCAGCGCTTTGTCGCCATGGCGTTTGACTACCCCGATCCCGAAGACGAGGCCACCATCGTTGAAAACGAGGGCGGCATCGCCAGGCAGACCGCCCAGAAGCTGGTCAGCCTGGCTGTCAAAATCCGAGGGCTCAAGGAACACGGCCTTGTTGAAGGCGCAAGCACACGGCTGCTCATCTATGCCGCAGCACTGTTGCGCCAGGGAGTTTCCCCCCAAACGGCCGCCCGGACAGCCATCACCCTCCCCCTTACCGATGACGACCGGCTCCAGGAAACAATGAACGATCTGATTGACGATCTGTTTTGACCCCCATGGAGAGAGAACTCCATAGGCTAAAAATTGCGGACCCTGACACGGCAGCCTTTGTGGCAGCAAAGCTTGAAACCCTTTCCTCTCCCCTGACAGGGGCGGCCCTCGCCCTAGTGGTCGACGACACCATCTTTGGGCTGACCCACACCAACGGGCTTGCCAGGGCGGTTGTTGAAGGCCACCTGAATCTTGTGCAACACAACGCCGGCCTGGATCTTCTGACCCGGTTTTCCAAGAAACTGAGACCCAGCGCAGCCAGCACCTCCGGGGAGGCCGAGGTCATTGCCCTCTTTTTCGGCAGTATCTTGCTGGCTAGGCGAACCGACATGGAGGAACGATTCGATCTTGCCCTTGGAACCATGAAACAGCGGGGGGCATTCCATTCAACCCATGAATGCTTCTCCCTGGTCACCCGGTTCCTTGGGGAAAACGACATCCAGACCGCCGCACTCTTCCTTGCACTTCTCCATGAAACGTTTTCTGCTGCCATGCCGTTTGCCCTTCACCAGACCCTTTTCCAGGCGCTTCCACGGGCCTTCGCCCCCTTGTCTCCCCAGAAACGCCCCTGGCTGATCAAAGGGCTCATGGACATGGTCTCCAGCGATCCATTGTCCTTTGGGCACCTCATCAACGGCCTCAGGAACGGACTCTGCTTTTTAACCGAACAGGGGTTTGACCTCTTTCTCGCTAAGGCCCGCAAAACAATTGCAAAGGATCGGACCAGGGGAGAACGGTTCCTTGCCCTTGAATCCCGGGTGGCCACCGACTGGTTCAACGAGATCAAGGTGGTGGTGGTGCTGGATGAGATCCAGGCAAAGCTCCAACGCTACATGACCCTTAGAACCGGGATTCATTTCACCATCCGGCCGGTTCAGGACAATACGGGAAAGATCTGTGTCAGCGCCAACGGCAGGGAGCTGTTTCTGCCAAACGAATTTGACCGGTATTCTGATAAGCCGTCAAACAAAGCGCTTGCCACCTGCCTGGTCAGGCTTGAGGCCTGTTGCTATGAGTGGGGTACCTTTCTGTTTGACATGGAAAAACTGGTTGATCGCCATATGCCTTCCCCTGCCGCTTCAAAGGCCCAGGCGCGGTTCCTATCGACGGCAAAAAAAAATTCCGCCACCAACACCACCAACGACATGACCCGGTTTTTCGACTGTTTCACCGACCCGGCTTTGGCCAGGTGCCTGTTCACCATTGCCGAGCATGCCCGGCTCATGCACCGGATCAGACACTTCTATCCGGGCATGGTGAAGCAGGTGCTTCCCTTTCTTTCCGAGGAAGCAAGGCAGATGACAAGCGTCACAGACGCCCCTTCCCTAGCACTGATCCTCTACACAAGAATTGCCATGGACCGGGATTTTGCTGCAACCCTTGGAAAGGATTTCAATGATGATGGGCTCCTCAACCGCCTTGAGACCCTGGCCACAGACATTGTAAACCATAAATCAGGGGTTGAGGCAAGCGGCGCCTTTGTTGTTGAGGCCTATCCCCTGGTGGAACAAAACCCGCTCCCGTTCCTCAATTTTACAGCCCCCTTTCACAGGAACATTGATGAACGCCCCTATTTCAAGATCAACGGAAGCACCCATGCCCGGGCAAAAGAGATCAAGAAGCTCCTGAACAATGGCAACGCCAAGATCTACACCTCGGATATCCAGCAGAAACTGATGGAAAACAGCGACACCATTTCCATGGACGACATCCAGGCGCTTCTCCAGGAACACCCGGAAAACCAAGAGATGGATATGGGTGCTGTCACCGCCATCCCGGGATTGTCCGAGATCCTTCCACAAAATAAAAACGCCCTTGCGTCTTCACCGGTATTCGGTGAAAACGTTTCCGTATACAAGGAATGGGACTGCACAGCCAATGACTTTCGCAACGACCACGTATGGGTCCATGAAACAGGGTTTCCAGAGTGCAACAACGACTTTTACCAACATACCCTGAATGCCCACCCAGGCCTTGTCAAACGAATCCGGCACACCTTTGAGCTGTTAAAGCCTGAAACCGTCAAGATCATTCGCCAGAGCCTCGAAGGGGAGGAGTTCGACTACCGGGCCCTGGTGGATTTCGCCGTGGACAAACGGGCCCGCCTGACGCCTAAGGAAAATATTTATATCAAGCGGCTCAAGCAGGAGAGAAACGTTGCCGTGACCCTCCTCATCGACCAGTCAAGATCCACGGCCAACCAGGTGCTGGGCAGCGAAAAAACCGTGCTGGATATGGAAAAGGAGGCCGTTGTTCTCTTTTGCGAAGCCCTGGAGGTGGTGGGGGATAACTTCAGCGTTGCAGGCTATTGCGGATCGGGCAGACACGGGGTCAGATACCAGACCATCAAGGGCTTTGACGACGCCCTTGACCAAGGGGTGAAAAACAGGATCGATCTCATCACGGCCCAGGGAAGCACCCGAACCGGTGCCGGGATCCGCCATGCCGTAAGCAAGCTTGATCCCGTGCCGGCAAAGATCAAGCTGATCCTACTGCTGGGGGACGGATTTCCCAACGATGTGGACTACAAACATGCCTATGCCGTGGAAGACACCCGAAAGGCCATCTCCGAGGCCCAGGCAAAAAACATCGTCCTCAAGGCCATCACAGTGAACATCTCAACCCTTTCCGGACTCAACGATCTCTATGGGGAGTTCCGCCACAACGTCATCTCCGATCTCAAGGAACTCCCGGACAGGCTGCTTGGCATCTACAGTTCCCTTACAAAGTAGTCGGAGGAACTTTGCCATCTCCCCCTGGCCTGGGCAAAAGCCTTTTCCACGATAACCTGTCCACGGAAAGACCAAAGAGCAGGCCTGCCACCACGGCAGTGACCGGTGCCACCATGAGGAGCCCGATGCTGCCGATGAGCACCCTGAATATCTCGGCCGCCACGATCTTCATGTTCACAATCCTTGTGGCGCTGGTCTCCTGGGAGACGAACACCATGAGCATGGTCAGGTACCCCCCGGAATAGGCCAGCAATAACGTGGTGGCCATGGTTCCGATGACCGTGCGCCCGATGGTATGACCGGACTGGATCAGCTCCCTTGTGGAGATGTCGGGGCGCTTGACCTTGATTTCGTTCATGGAGGCGCTCACATCCATGGCAATGTCCATGGCAGCCCCGGAGGCGCCGAGAAGCACGGCCGAATAGAAGATATGCTGCATGTTCAGATCAAAGTGACCGTTCATGATCAGGGTGGTTGAAAACGGCGTGGTCATCCCCATGAGCCGAAGCTTTGATCCGAAAAAGAGGGTCAATCCCAGGGTGACCATCAGCCCTGAAATGGTTCCGATAAAGGCAGCCAGTCCTTTTCTGGTAAACCCTGCCACGGAAAAAATGATGACCATGGACAGCAGGATAAGAACCACGATACTCAAGAGCAGAGGCTCTTTCCCGGCAAGAAGATTGGGCAGGTAGACATACCAGAGAATCAGGAGGGACGCCACAAACGAGAGCAGCGCCTTGATTCCCACGGTTTTGGAATAGATGACCAGCACCACGGCAAACACAGCAAACAAAATAAGCTCCCAGTTCTGGCGAAACTTATTAATGGCCTTGGCATTGGTGATTTCATGGTCAATGATCTGGACAGCCAAAAGAAGGGTGTCCCCCGGACGATATATCTCATCCAGGTCCAGCTGCCCCATCATGTGGTTGTCGGCCATGACAATCTTGCCCTTGTGCTCTCCAGCGGTGAGCATCACCCGGGTCAGCTGAACCCCGATGTTTGCGATACCTGCCTGGATCAGCTGGGTGTTGTCCACGGACAGGACCACACCCGGCATTTCAAACACATTCCCGCTGCCTTGCCCTGCCCAGCCCTCACCCGGTCCGGGGCCGGCAGAAAAAAGAATAAAAACAAGGACAAGGATAGAAAAATAACTTTTTTTCATGTTTTTTTTACCCGTCGGGGCAGGCCGTTGCCTGCCCCGAACAGTCATTTAGAGATAGGATTTCTCTGAATAGGTTTTCTGGGGACCCACAGTTTCACCCAACAGGGCCTTTGAATCAGGTCCGGCTGACGGGGTCAGCCTAAGTCCCATGGCCTTTGCTATATTCCGGGGGATCTCGGTGTTGTCAATGAACCCGTTAAAGAGATCGGCACCAACACCCACACTAGAGAGGGGGATCACGCTTGCCGTATGCACATAGGAGGTCCAGTTAAGCCGAGCCCGATAGGAAACCACCTGGGCAACGGCGATCATGGTAGGCGTATACTCGTAACCGTAATTGGTCTGCTCTTCATAGGGAAGGGTCTGATTCCGGTCTTCGACGACCATGGCCTGGGTGAGTTTCAGCATTTCACCCTCGGTGAGGTCAGTGAGGCCGAACTGTTCTGCAACATGGGCAAGATAGGCCTGGTGACGCTGCTCAACATCCGCGTGCGTCTTGTAGATGCCGGGATAGAGGTACCAGAGGGTATCTTCGGTGGACGCCTTGACCTTGGCGAGCTCATCAAGCTTGAGAAAATAACCCTTGGAGTCCAGGCTGATCCCCATGGCCATGCCGCCGGTCTCATGATCTGCAGCTACAACGATCAGGGTCTCGTCCGCATGGGCTTTGTAAAATTCATAGGCCTCAGCAATGGCTGCATCCAGGGCCAGGGTATCCCAGATGGTTGCAGCAGCGTCATGGCAATGGGCGGCATAATCGATCTTACCCCCCTCAATCATCATGAAAAAAGGCTTTTCCTGGGCTGTTAGAACCTCGATCCCCTTAGCGGTCATCTCGGCCAGGGAGGGCATGGCATTTTCAACCTGGGTGCTGTTCCTGCGATCGATCTCATAGGCGATGGTTGAGTAGGCAAGGGGCGCGATGACCTTGTCCCCTTTTTTCGGCGTAAATGCCCGGAAGGCGTCCCGCTGTTTTTCGCCCACAAAGGTGTTGTATCCCTTGTCCTGGAACTCTGAGATAAGATCCCTGGTATCCTTACGTTTGGACTTAAGTCCCTGGTCGTTGCCCTTTTTTACAAAATGGCGAAAACCGCCCCCTGCAAAATAATCAAACCCGGAGTTGAGCTGATCAATGGCGATCTCGTTCTCATTGGATCGGCTCATGTTGTGGGCAGAAAAAGCTGCCGGCGTTGCATGGGTGATCCGGGTGGTGGTTGCAATGCCTACGGCAAACCCCCTGTCACGTGCAGCTTCGGCAATGGTCTTTACATGGGTACCGTCGGGAAGCATTGCGATCACCCCGTTGGTGGTCTTAAAACCGGTGGCAAGGGCGGTTCCGCCGGCACCACTATCCGTAATCAGGGTGTTGGCTGAATGGGTGGTGACCAGAGCCGAATTTGGAAAGCTGTTCATCAAAAGCTTTGCATCGGGATTTTTAGTCTCCAGCTTGTAGAAATACTGGGCAGCCTGTCGCTGGGAGGGGCCCATGCCGTCACCAATGAAATAAAAAACATACTTGGGGGCGCTTGCCGCAAAGACAACCGACCCCATGAGAACCATGAAAAAACTCACCATCACATTCGCAATAATCAAACGCGTCCGCTTACTGCTCATACTCTTCTCCTTTAATAATGATATATAAAAAATAACTGCATGATACGCGTGTTACACAATGGCGTGGCCGCGCATGCCAGACATCACCATTTGCTGATAAAAGGTTCATTTCACACATAACAAGTATAGAGTTCTATACAGAACTATTTTGGTAGCCCTTTTTTGTCAATATATTTTTACCAACAGCGTGTTATTTTTTTAAGGAGTTCTGGCGGTTACCCCATAAAATGGCCGGAAACCTATGGAGTAGAAGACACGACCTGGGCAAACAAAACAGGGGGCGAAGAATCGCCCCCCGTAGCATTCACCTGGCGTCATTTCCTGCCATGCCTGAAAATGTAGCATTAACCTGACGTCAGCTCTTTTTTTGCCGGGGAATAAAGGTTTTAAGAATCAGGACAACCAGGATCACTGCCAGGGCAATGGAAACAATACCGTGCTCGTCCAGGGAATCGTGCTGCACCCATGAGGTGATGTCGATTCCCAGCCAACCATAGACGGTGTTGGCCACCATTCCCATGCCAAGGGAACAGACAATAATGGAGCCAAGATAGACCCCGGTTGCCTTTTTGCCAAGGATCTTGGATACCACCGTAAGGGAGGCGGCATTGGTTGCGGGCCCTGCCAGGAGAAACACCAGGGCGGCGCCGGGGGAAAGCCCCTTCAGGGCAAGGGCGGCGGCAATGGGAGTGGATGCTGTGGCGCACACGTAAAGGGGAATGGCAATGGCCAGCATGGCAACCATGGAAAAGATACCATCCCCGAGGTAGTGCTCGATCAACTGGGGGGAGAGGAACGCCGTGATGATCCCCGCAATCACGATCCCGGCAAGGAACCAGCGGCCGATATCCTGGAAAAGATCGCCAAAGGCAAACCGCATGCCAAGGCCCAGCTTCTGAAAAAAAGTTGGAGCAACAATTGTTTCGCCTGCACCGCAGGCGCATCCTCCCCCTCAGGAGGGCGGATCAATCAACAGCGGTTCTGTCGAAAGGCTTGGTTCCTTACTGTCCAGCAGGTTGACAACAAGCCCTGTCAGGGTTGCCGTGAAAAATGCAGACACGGGCCTCAGTACCGTCATGACCGGATCCAGCAGGGCCCAGGTCACGGCAACGGAGTCGACCCCGGTCTCGGGGGTGGAGATGAGAAAGGCGGATGTTGCCCCCTTGCTCGCCCCCTGCTCCCTTAATCCGGCAGCGGCCGGCAACACGCCGCAACTGCAAAGGGGAAGAGGGACGCCAAAGGCCGAAGCCTTTAACACGCTTGCTGCATCACCATTTCCCAGGTGCCGGGCAACGATATCCTCGGGAACAAAGGCCTTAAGGAGGCCTGCCACCACAAATCCAAAAAGAATGAACCCGGAAGACTCCACCAGAATCCCCCAGCATGCAACCGCTATCTTTATAATTACAGTCTCTATCATCTTGCCACACACCTTTAAACTCAATTCAAACATATGAAAACATGCGTACTCGTTCATATATTTTTGTTAAAAAAAAGAGCAGACGACTGCTCTTCCGGGCCCGGGTCATTCCCGGACCACCCCATTCTTACCCATTACATGATCAACACCGCCCGGCAATAGAGAGCTTTTCCACATCCCCTGGGCCAATCCATCCCCCCAACAGGGGAACTTACTCCCTCACATGATCCATCCCATCCCGTAACAGCGAGAAGATATGGTCGTCATCCAGGCTGTAAAAGACATTCCTGCCCTCTTTCCTGTACTTAACGACCTTTGCCGTCCGAAGTACCCGCAACTGGTGGGACACGGCCGACTGGTTCATGTCGAGAACATCCACAAGATCGCACACGCACAGTTCTGCGTGCAAAAGCGCGTGGAGGATTCGTATCCGTGTATGGTCTGAAAGCACCTTGAACAGCTCGGCCAGTTCCCGAAGGGTACCATCACCGACCATACACTCTTTTACGGCGTCAACAGCAGACCTGTGAACACAAACTGTTTTACAGACATCGTCTCCACCTATCTCCCCACTTGCTCGTTTATTCATATGAATACCTACTCATACATTCATTTAACGTCATTGGTCAAGGATTTTCTGGATCAACAGGTCAAATACGCTTTAAGACCCCCAGGGTCCGGGTGACGGATACCGGTTCAAACGCCCCGGATGCCAAGGCCGTCTCATAGATCTGCCGGGGCGCCTGCCCTCCCTCTGCCGGATCGAAAAAGATGTCGTGGATCACCAGCAAGCCCTGCTCCATGATGTGGGGAGACCAGAGGGCAAAATCATTGACAGCTGCCTCAAAACTGTGGCCACCGTCGATGAAAAGAAGGGAAAGGGGGGTGGACCACAGCTTCCCTGCAACAGAGGAGTCAGCCACCATGGGTACCACGGCCTGGGAAAGCCCTGCCCGTTCCAGGGTATCTTGAAACAAATTCAGGGTGTTGACCCGGCCCAGGGCCGTGTCAAAAAGATCAGGATCAAAATACTCCTCACCCGGCTGCTGCTCTTCCGACCCCCTGTGGTGGTCCACGGAAAAAAGGATGCCGCCCCGCTCCATACAGGCCTTACCGATGAAATAGGCCGATTTCCCGCAGTAGGAGCCGATCTCCAGACAAGGACCGGCTGTTGCTGCTGCCAGCGCTGTCTCATAGAGTTTTTCAGCTTCGTCATCCGCCATGAACCCCTTAATAGTCTTTGCAAATTCAAAATCAATTCCCATGGTCTTTTACAAGTACCTCCCTCTGTTTTGCCCCCTCCTGGGGGCCGATGATGCCTTCTTTTTCCATGACCTCGATGATCCGTGCCGCTCGGTTATAACCGATCCTCAAATGGCGCTGAACACTTGATATGGAAGCTTGTCGGTTCTTTGTGACAAGGGCCACGGCCTCGTCGTATTTTTCATCGTACTCGGTCTCTTCATTTTCGCCTTCGGCATCCGCCGCCCGTTCGGTCACATCCTCCACATATTGGGGTGCCTGCTGCTCCTTGAGATATCCTGTGATCCTTGCGATCTCGGCCTCTGAGATATAGGCCCCCTGGATGCGCTGGAGCCGCCCGGTTCCCGGCGGCAGAAAGAGCATATCACCGTTTCCCAGCAACCGCTCCGAGCCGTTGGCGTCCAGAATGGTCCGGGAATCGATCTTGGAGGAAACCTGGAAAGATATTCGCGTTGGAAAGTTTGCCTTGATAATGCCGGTGAGCACATCCACCGACGGCCGCTGGGTCGCAAGGATCAGATGAATGCCGGCGGCCCGTGCCATCTGGGCAAGGCGGATGAGGGCCGACTCCACATCCTTGGAAGCCACCATCATAAGGTCAGCAAACTCATCCACGATCACAACGATATAGGGCAGTTTCTCGGCCTCGCCCTCTTCCGTGTCCTTTGTCCCGCCCTTGTCCGCAAGTTCGTTGTACTGGAGAAGGTTTCTGACACCATTCTTTGCCAGAAGTTCATAGCGCCTTTCCATTTCCCGCACCGCCCAGAACAAAGCGTTGGTGGCCTTTTTCATGTCCGTGACCACGGGTGAGATAAGATGGGGAATGCCGTCATATACCGACAGTTCGATACGTTTGGGATCCACCATGATGAACTTGACCTCTTCAGGCGTGGCCTTGTAGAGAAGGCTGATGATCATGGCGTTGAGCCCGACACTCTTTCCCGTGCCCGTGGCCCCTGCGATGAGCAGATGGGGCATGCGGTCCATGGCCGCTGCAATGGGAATGCCCACGATATCCTTGCCAAGGGCCATTGTCAGCTTTGAGGGCGAGTCCACAAATGATGTGGAGACCAGGATATCCCGGAGGGAGACAAACTCCCGCTTTTCATTGGGAATCTCCACCCCCACCACATCCTTTCCGGGAATGGGGGCGATGATCCGGATACTCAAGGCACTCAGGGCAAGGGCCAGATCATCGGTGAGGTTGACGATCTTGCTGATCTTTACCCCCTTGGCCGGCCGGTACTCAAAGGTGGTGATAACCGGGCCGGGCAGGATCTCCACCACCTCCCCGGAGACGCCGAAATCGGTCAACTTCCGCTCAAGGATCTCCCCTTTTTTCCGCAATAGCTCAATGTTGACGCTCTGTTTTGACACTTTTTTATCGTTGAGCAACGAGACCGGGGGCAGCTGAAATCCGGATCGTTCCCTCAGGTCCCTGGCCTGGCCCGGTGCGTTCCGCGCCGGGGCAGGGGGCTCGATCTGGGTGATGACCGGTTCGGCCTGGATCGCTATATCAAGCATCTTTTTAGGAGAGGTTCGCTTTTTGAAGCGCTTCTTCTGTTTTTCCGGTTCAAGGGGTTTGATCTCAATGGTCCTGGCCCGTTTTTTTCGGTGTTCTTTCCACAGACCAACCATTTGTTTGCCCTGGCCTGCAAGGGTTGTTACCTGTTTTGCCACGAACCGGCCAAAGCGAAGAAAACCGCCTTTAACAAAGCGCAACACCGTCACCATGGAAATGCCGGTTGTGAGGACAAACCCGATGACAAAGAGGACCAGAAGAATGATGATACAGCCGATGGGGTTGGCGTATTCCAGCAAAAACGAGGCAAAGGGAATTCCCAGGAGGCCTCCGGACGAGTAGTCCCGGCCCCACAAAGAATAGCTCTCCTGGAAAAGCGTCAGCATGCTACCCGTGGAAATCACCAGGAGAATCCCCCCACCCAGGGTCATCCCGATGATCCGGTTGGATCGCCCGCGAAAGTACCAGGCAGAACAAAGCAGCATCAGGACAGGCACCCAGAAGGATCCTAGGCCGAACAGGGCGACCAACAGCCCTGACAGATGGGCACCCACCAGGCCAAAACTATTCTGGATATGATTGTGGGCCGCAAACATGCGCGTGTTCACCGAAGGATCCACCGGACTGTAGGAAACAAGACTTATCGTTGTTAAGACAACGAGGAAAGCAAACAGAATGCCGGTTATCTCTTTTTTCATACTTCGATAATAATTGGCAGAACCAGGGGCCTACGTCTGATGGTGAAAAAGAAATACTGTTTCAAGGCTTTCTGGAGCTTGGAACGAATCACATCTACCCTGGACTTACTGCCCACCTCCACCTCTTCCACGATCTCAAGGATGACGCACTGGGCGTCGTCCACAAGGTAGCCGGTCTCGGCCCCGAACACAAACCCCTTGGAGACGAGCTCCGGACCGTAGAGCACGATACCCGTCTCCTCGTCGATGATCATGGTGACCACCACGAGGCCGTCCTCGGAAAGGTTGCGCCGCTCCTTGAGGACACTTCGTCCCACATCACCGACCCCCTTGCCGTCGATGAGCACCCGGCCGGTATCTACCTGGCCGTCGATCCTGCCCCCCATGTCGTCAAAGCAAATCACATTGCCGTTTTCCGCAGCCAGGACATTTTCCCGTGGGATCCCCTGCTTTTCGGCAAGCCTTGCATGGATGATAAGATGGCGGTACTCCCCGTGGATGGGGATGAAGTACTTGGGCTTTGTCAGGTTCATCATGAGCTTGAGCTCTTCCTGGCAGGCATGGCCTGAGACATGTACCTTAGCGACCTTGTCGTAGATCACCTCGGCACCCCTGCGGTAGAGGTTGTTGATGATATTTGAAATCGCCTTGCCGTTGCCGGGAATGGATTTGGACGAAAGGATGACGCAGTCGCCCTTCTTAATGTTCAAATGCTTGTGAAACCCTGTGGCCATACGGGAAAGGGCGGACATGGGTTCCCCTTGGCTACCGGTGGTGATCACCAGGAGCCGGTTGTTCGGGCAGGATTTAACCTTCCGGACATCCAGGCACATGTTCGCGGGCCAGTCCAGGTAACCAAGCTCCTTGGCAACGGCCACGGTCTGTTCGATGCTCCTGCCGTTGAACACGATCTTACGGTTGTTCTTCAGGGCAATATCGATGATCTGTCCGATCCGGAACACATTGGAGGCAAACAGGGCGATGATCACGCGGCCTTCGCTCCTGGCCACGATCTTCGCCAGGTTTTCCTTCACCTTCTGGTCCGACTCGGTATACCCCTCCTTCTCCACGTTGGTGGAGTCGGAAAGAAGGGCAAGCACCCCCTCGTCGCCGCACTGGGAAAACCGTGAAATGTCCGTACAGTTTGACATGTCAAAGCAGTGGTTGATGCGAAAATCTCCGGTGTGGACCACCAGGCCCTCGGGTGTGCGGATGGCAAGCCCCACCACGTCCACGGTGCTGTGGCTCACCCGGATGAACTCGATCTCAAATGGACCGATATTGATCCTGTCCGACGGTGTCACCTGTTTCAGATCAGCCACGTTGTGGAGGTCAAACTCTTTGAGCTTGTTTTTTACGATGCTTACCGTAAAGGGCGTGCCGTAAACGGGAACTGAAAATTCCTTCAGGAGATAGGCAATGGCGCCCACATGGTCCTCATGGGCATGGGTGAGTACAACCGCCTTGAACCTGTCCCGGTTCGCCCTCAGATACTCCATCTCAGGAATGACGATATCGACGCCAAGCATGTAATCTTCGGGAAACATGAGGCCGGCGTCTATGACAAAAATAGTGTCGTCATACTCGACCACCATCATGTTAAGGCCAATTTCACCAAAGCCCCCAAGGGGAATTATTTTTAACATCCTAAAGATCTCCAGGGATCAAATAACGATTTCAAGTTTTTCCAACACGGCATCGACGGAACTGATGAGCCATTCCCGCTGCCCCGGGGTTGCATAGCCCATGCAGTCGCATTTGATGTTTGTTCGTATCCTCACGAGCAGTTCACAGGCAAGGGTTGACTTGCCAAGCTCCAGGGCAAACAGGTGGGGACCGCATTTACTGTGCGCTTGCTGCAACGGCGTCAGCAGATCGCGATCCAGTTCCACCCAGTAGATCGCTCCAAGATCGCAGGGTCCGTAGTTTTCATCAAGATATTGCTTTAATCGTTCGTGGTCTTGGGGTCTAAGCCCGTCAATTAGATACTGTTTCATAACTTAAAACAAATAGCACAAACCACCCTGTATATGCAACCTGTTATAATTTTACCCCTTGATCTGCCTAGGGTAAACAAAGGTCTTGACTATTCACCAGGCGATCCCAGGGATAGACGGAGGCATCTTATATTATTGTACTTTTAACCGAAATTTGATAATCAGACGGACAAAAAGAGCAAAAAGGAAAGCCTGACCCCGGGTATTATAAAGGAGTAACGCCATGGAAAGCCCTGAAGACCAGCAACATTATTGGGACCGGAAGGCCACGGACACGACATTTTCCACCCCCCTTGACCTTGACAGGTTTAAATCCCATGTATCGCAACAGGCGACCATCCTGGATATAGGGTGTGGACACGGTCGCATCATGGACCAACTTTACCGCCAGGGGTTCACCAACATCGTTGGTGTCGATTTTTCCCGGCAGATGCTTAAACTTGGAAAAGCCTCCTTTCCCGGCCTCGATTTTGCCCAGGCAAGCCTTGCCCTCCCCTTTAGAAACAACAGCTTTGATGCAGTGGTCCTCATGGCGGTGCTGACCTGCATTCCGGATGGCAGCCACCAAAAACAACTCATGAAGGAAATCACCCGGGTGCTCAAGGAAAACGGCGTCGTCTACATCACCGACTTCATGATCAACACAGATCCCCGCAACCAGGAGCGCTACACCCGGTGCAACAGGGAGCCCTACGGTGTCTTTGAACTCGATGACGGCGCTGTACTGCGCCACCACAGCCGGGAACACCTGGTTCAGCTGACAACCGATTTTGAAGAACGGGTGTTTAAAAAGACCGTCTTTGTCACCATGCACCAACACCGTTCAAACGGGTTTTACTATATTGGAAGGAAGCAAGGGATATGACCTTGGAATAGGATCTTCAAAACCGGACGGCCAGACCCCGGCTCAATAAATAAAATTTTCCTTGTGTATCTCGCAAATCCATTTTATAAGAAACGTGGTCTGTCTAACGGCAGACAATAACACACAAATACGATACCGATGGTCAATGGTTAAATTGGTCGTCAAATTAATGCAAACCATGCATATATAAATTAGGAGGTTTTATGTCAATTTTAGTATTTGGTCACAAAAATCCGGATACAGATTCTGTCTGTGCTGCCATTTCCCTGGCTGATCTTAAGAAAAAACTCGGTGAGGACATCGCCCCTGCCATGCAGGGAGACCTGACACCTGAGTCAAAATTCGTACTTGAGAAGTTCGGCGTTGCAGCTCCTGCCGTTGTAACTTCCTATGCAGGCAAGGATGTCTATCTGGTGGATCACTCGGATCTTTCCCAGAGCCCCGACGACCTGGCCGAGGCCAACATTCTCGGTATTGTCGATCACCACAAGATGGGTGATGTTACAACATCCCAGCCCCTTGAGTGCTGGATCTGGCCTGTGGGCTGTACCTGTACCGTTATCAAGTCCATGTACGACTTTAACAACATCGACATCCCAAAAGATATCGCCGGCATCATGCTCTGCGCAATCTTGAGCGACACGGTCATCTTCAAGTCAGCCACCTGCACCGATGCCGACAAAAAGGCATGTGAGGGTCTTGCTGCCATCGCCGGCATCACAGACACCCAGGAGCTGGGCATGGATATGTTCAAGGTAAAATCCGCAGTTGACGGAACACCGGTTCGCGAACTGGTTCTCCGTGACTACAAGGATTTTGAGATGAACGGTAAGAAAGTCGGCATCGGCCAGCTTGAGGTTGTTGACCTCTCCATCCTTGACAAGGTCAAGGCTGATCTTGAGAAAGACATCATAGCCCTCAAGGAAGAAGGCGCACGCCACAGCGTATTCCTTCTCCTCACGGACATCATCAAGGAAGGTTCCGAGATGCTCATCGCCTCTGACGATGAGGCTGTCATCGAAAAAGCCTTTGGTGTGGCTCCCAAGGACAGCAAGGCATGGCTTGACGGCGTTATGAGCCGTAAAAAACAGGTTGTTCCCAACCTTGAAAAAGCCTTTGCCTAGTCATTAAAAAATAAAGGGGCGCAGGATAAATCATCCTGTGCCCCTTTTTTTAGTTCAGCCTTCCTGCACTCCCCTCCTATAGTGCTGGTCAAACGACATGATGCCAGCCTTACCCTTATTAATAGGGTGCGGCTCTTATTGAACAAGGTAAAACAGTTGTCAATAGAGGAACTCAGCATTGTCGGCACTGGTTTTAATCTGCTTCCAGGTAAGATAGTCCAGTTGCCAAGGGGTATCTCAGCTTAAGCATGAAATTAATACTCATCACAAGGCTGCATGATGAGGTGCATTCGGTAGTATTATTTTTTAACTGGACAGCAAGTCCTATTTCCGTTATAGAAGAATAGCGGAGGTAGAAGACATGCATACAATAAAGCAAGAGACATTTTGTGGTCGAACGTTTACCGACGAAGATATCTCATTGATTCAGGAAATAATCGGCTCCTGTGGTGGCATCAGCCGACGAGAGTTGGCACACACCGTATGCGAACTGCTGGAATGGAAACGGCCCAATAACCGACTGAAAGTTAAGGAATGCACCGATTTTCTGGAACTTTTGGAGTCCAAGGGTGTACTGACCCTTCCAGATA
>JAEINR010000198.1 GCA_016342325.1 Desulfobacterium sp. | reverse complement strand
ATTTAAGTTTAATCCGTTTTTCTGCCATATACTAAATATTTTAATTATAATTCAAATAAGCGAAATGTGAGTTATAAGGAATGATGCCCAGAATAAAATCCAGAAACCGCCTGGCCTCTTTGTAATGGTTTAGCTTGGTCATGACCGCGATGATCATGCCTGCATCCCGGAGCCAGCAATACCGGTAATCCCAGTTTCGGGTGCCCCCCAGTTCTTCCGGCAGGGAGGTGGTTACAGCCGCAATGATCGCCCCGGTTTTTTGAAAGGTCAACAGTTTCAATACCAGGGCACTTCTCAGGATCTCCTCGTTGTATTGGGAAAAGCGGTTGGATTGGGAAGACCAGTCAAGCCAGTAGACCTTTGTCTTCTCGAGTTTCAGATGAATGGAATCCAAACTCATATCGGTCAGTTTCTGATGATAACTCAACAGCAGATAATGATCCGCTGTGATGGGGATCTCTTGCTTGTTTTCGATAAGAGAGAGATCAAGATCGGAATATAGATAAACCGATTCATGAAAACGTGTGGAAGATCGTTTCTTGATAAACTCTGTCTCAAGCTCGGTCTTCACGCTGTACTTGCCGTAACTGGGTCTGGGATTGAAAAGAACACGGAGTACAGGCGTTCCCGAGATGTGGCGGATATAGCGGATGATCTCGGGAGGGCAGTGGAGCTGTCCGGAACTGTTTCGGTACCTGGGCATGAAGTCGATGAGCTCAAACTGGTCAGGACCGTTGGAAAAGGTTGTGACCAGAACATTGGTCCTCTGGAGATACTGCTGAAAAGTCGTGTAATCGGGAGAGACGTCCATCCTGAACTCGCCACCGATATCTTTATCCAGAAGACGGGCAAAAACAGACGCCGAATCAAAGGCCGGAAGACAGCACCAGTCAATGGAGCCGTCCCAAGACACCAACGCTGCGCTTGTGCAGTTGCCGATGATGCCGTAGTTTAAATTCTTCATTTTTCCTGCATCTTTTTCGCTGTTTCGGTCAAAAAATGCCGAAACGCTTTAGGGCTTGCTATCTGATTCCTTGCAGATGTTTGGCCTTTGCCGATTTTAAAGCTTTGGATGTTGTCTGCGGCCACCTTGAACATGTTCTCGTCGGTTTCATCATCACCTGCACACAAAACATATTGGTATTCATTATCGGCCAGGAACCTTTGCATTGCAAGTCCTTTGTTGATTAGGACCGAACTGACCTCCACGATTTTATGGCCATGGCGAATCTCCACCGGCAGGTTGGAAAGGGTGCTGTAGAGTTCATTCAGCAGCTGGTGTGCCTTCCAGGTGCCGAATTCGGAATCGGTGCGCCTGTAATGCCAGACCACCGATGTGGTCTTTTCCTCCACCGAACTGCCGGGGGTTGTCAGGGCATACGGGTTGAAAATATCCATCACTGACTGCTTCCAGCCCATCTCCCCTTCCGTCCCCATCTGTTCCCAGTCGGCGTTGTTGTATTTTTTGATGAAATATCCGTGTTCGGCGATGAGATGAAACCTGAACGGTGAGAACCACTGCTCCATATCCTCTTTCTTCCTGCCGCTGATGAGATAAATATCCAGGTGCGCCAGGCTGCTTAAGGAATGGAACAGCGTGGTGATTTCCTCGTCAGGGGCTGCATCGGACGGATATTGTTTCAGATCGGAGATGGTCCCGTCATAATCCAGAAACCATGCCTGTTTTCCAGGGGCCGAAACCAGGCGCTCCATAACCGAGGAGATCCGGGTGTTCATCTTCTTCAACGCATCGGAATCTTTCTTCTCGGCCAGCTGTGAAAGAAAGGATTCCGCCCAGTAGACAGCATTGTATTTAATGACCCGGGTTCGCATGGGCGCAAGCATCCGCTTCCTTTCGGTACCGGCGAGAGAAAGGGCCTCGCGAATCGACCGGGCCACCCCATGGATATCATAGGGGTTGACGATGATGGCATGGGAAAGCTCCTGTGCGGCGCCTGCCAGTTCACTCAAGATCAACACCCCTGATTTTTGCGTCTGGCAGGCCAGATATTCTTTGGCAACAAGATTCATGCCGTCATGGAGGGGGGTCACCAGTGCTACGTCGGCGAATGAATACAGGGCGCAAAGCTCGCTGAAGGACACCGATTGATTCATGAACAGAATCGGAATATCCATGATGGTGGAATATTTTCCGTTTATCTGGCTGATCTTGACCTCGACCTTGTGAATCAGGGTCTGGTATTCCCAGACACTTTTACGGGAAGGCACACAGATAAAAATAAAAATGGTATTTTTAGGTTCAGGAGTCTCTTTTAAATAGAGTTCAATGGCGTCCAGCCGTCTGAGAATTCCCTTGGTGTAGTCAAGGCGCTCCACGCTCAAAACCACCTTTTTGCCTTGATAGGCTATCTGGTATTGATTCAGGTAACGGCGGTAGCTGCCGGTTTGCATCTCCCTTTTAAAGGAATCGATGTTGATTCCTATGGGGTAGACCCCCAGGGCGGTGGAGTGGCTTTTGTTGTCGATCCGGTCCATCTCCGATGCCTTTCCCAGTATTCCCAGCAGGGTGTGGCGAAAATGGTTAAGGTATCCAAAGGTATGAAATCCTATTTGATCTGCCCCAAGCAGTCCTTCCAGAAGCGTTTGCCTGTTCGGATGGCATCTGAAAATCTCAAAATTAGGAAAGGGGGTGTGCAGAAAAAAACCGATCCTGAGATCGGGGATCTTCTCCCTCAGCATGGCTGGAAGCAGCATCAGGTGGTAGTCATGGATCCAGACCAGAGGGTGGTC
The DNA here is from genome assembly GCA_016342325.1 of Desulfobacterium sp. GTDB lineage: Bacteria > Desulfobacterota > Desulfobacteria > Desulfobacterales > Desulfobacteraceae > Desulforapulum. The sequence continues at coordinate 518 of JAEINR010000198.1, read as the reverse complement.
CGGGGATTTTTCAATCGCTTCCAGAACCAGCCGGGAGAATTTTTGATTTACAAGATGGTAAGAGCGATACCAGCGCTCTTCATTGCGGGAGTAAGGAAGGAGATAGTGAAGCAGCGGCCAGAGACTGGAGTTGGAAAACCCGTCGTAATAATTCTCAATTTCTGTTTCGTCCAGAAATACCGGGATGTAATGGTAGGTGTCCCGCAATTCCGTTGCGATGCTTTTTTGCCGGGAAGCGGACTCGATTCGTCCGCCCGGCCATCCGATCCATTGAAGATTGACACGGGAACCAAGCCCGTCCATGGCGCTGATTAGTCCGCCGGAAGACTTGGTAAAAGCGCCGTTTTTGAAGGTTACGGGAAGTCGATTGGACACGTTAATTATGGTTCTCATGGCAATAATGCTCCCTTGCGTATGGTTATATGAAACCCACATACAATATTAGTAAATATTCGGCTTAGTCATTCAGAATTTATTTTTTCAACAACACCCTAAATTTTTTGTTGAGAGGATACATC
>JAEINR010000002.1 GCA_016342325.1 Desulfobacterium sp. | reverse complement strand
TTGCGGAACAATGCATCGGTCACCATGAGTTCGCCAAACTCCAGGAAGTCTGCCACCCGGGCGGCATTTTCCAGGTTTTGGTTGAGCCCGTCCAGGGTGCCCGCCACCTTCAGGTTGGTCCAGAACTCTTTTCTCAGGTCCGCAATCATCTCTTTCGCCTTTAACAAGCCCGCTTCGTTCCGGGCCATGCCGCAATAATCCCACAGGATTTTACCAAGCTCCTTATGGATGTCATCACAGGTCCTGTCGCCATCAATGGAGATAAGTTTTGCGTAAAGGTCTGCAACGTCCTGGGCAGACTTTGAAAATTCAGGATGATTTTCGTCCACCTCACCGGGCTTGGCATCGGCAAGGTAGCCGCCAATGGTGTAGGGCAGGATAAAATATCCGTCCGCCAGGCCCTGCATCAGGGCGCTGGCCCCCAGGCGGTTAGCCCCGTGATCGGAAAAGTTGGCCTCACCAATGACAAACAGTCCCTTCAGGGTGCTCTGTAGGGAATAATCTACCCAGAGGCCGCCCATGGTGTAATGGGAAGCAGGATAGATCATCATGGGGGTTTGATAGGGATCCTCGGCCGTGATTCTCTCATACATCTGGAAGAGGTTACCGTATTTTTTCTCAATGGTATCCCGGCCGTCCCTTGCAATGGCATCCCTAAAGTCCAGGTAAACGGCAAATCCTGTCTCGCCCACGCCCTTACCCGCATCGCACTGCTCTTTGGCGTTCCGCGATGCAACATCCCTGGGCACGAGGTTACCGAAGCTTGGGTATTTTCGTTCCAGGAAGTAATCCCTTTCTCCTTCCGGAATATCTTCGGGTTTTCGCTTGTCCCCTGCCTCTTTGGGCACCCATACCCTGCCGTCGTTTCTCAGGGACTCGCTCATCAGGGTCAGTTTGGACTGGTAGTCCCCATGGACTGGAATACAGGTGGGATGGATCTGGGTATAACAGGGATTTGAAAAGAACGCCCCTTTTTTGTAAGCCTTATGGGCAGCAGACACATTGCAGGCCATGGCGTTGGTGGAGAGGAAAAAGGCATTGCCATACCCCCCCGTGGCCAGGACCACGGCATCTGCGGCATACTTTTCAATCTCACCGGTCACAAGGTTACGCACCACAATGCCCCGGGCCTTGCCGTCCACCACCACCAGATCCCGCATCTCACGTCTGGTGTAGAGTTTGACCTTGCCCATCTCGATCTGCCGTGACATGGCACCATAGGCGCCGAGGAGCAGCTGCTGACCGGTCTGGCCCCTGGCATAAAAGGTTCGGGAGACCTGGGCCCCGCCAAAACTACGGTTGGCCAAAAGCCCGCCATACTCCCTGGCAAAGGGAACTCCCTGGGCCACGCACTGGTCGATGATGTTGTTGCTCACCTGGGCCAGACGGTAGACATTGGCTTCCCTGGCCCTGAAATCGCCGCCCTTGATGGTATCGTAGAACAAACGCTTGACGCTGTCCCCGTCATTCTGGTAATTTTTAGCGGCATTGATACCGCCCTGGGCTGCAATGGAGTGGGCCCTCCTGGGAGAGTCCTGGATGCAGAAGGTCTTAACATTATAGCCAAGCTCTGCCATTGAAGCCGATGCTGAAGCGCCCGCAAGCCCAGTGCCCACCACGATAACGTTGAACTTTCTTTTGTTGGCGGGGTTCACAAGCTTTACATTAAAACGATAATTGTCCCATTTCTTCTCTAAAGGGCCTTCAGGGATCTTTGAATCTAGCATAACAACAAACTTCCTTTATGAAACCATTGAAATAAAAACAGGGATACAACCAAATCCAAATGCCACAACCAGGCTCAATACAATGCCGGCTGCTTTAAACTTTGACTTGCGACCTGCAGTGCCAAGCCCCAATGTCTGGAACGCGCTCCAGAACCCGTGGCTCACATGGAGGGCTGCAATACCCATGGCCATGATATAGGCGGCAACCATTTCCGGCCGGTGGAACCAGTTGGTCAAAATCGTGAGATCACCCACCTCGTTTTGGCTGGCAGAACGAAAGGTCAACAGATGAAAAACCACGAAAGCCAGGATGAAAATCCCTGTGACGGCCATGCTTCTTGATCCCAGGGTTCTACCGCCGGCGGTTTTGCTCACGGCATACCGAACCGGTCTTGCCCGGTAGTTCTCAAAGGCGAGGAAAAGGCCTGTGATCACATGCACCAGAAACAGAAATAGCAGGACCCACTCCGCAATTTTAATCAAAACCCCCAGGGAGTGGAGGTGCTCCACATACCAGTTAAACAGCTCAGGCCCGCCGTAAACCGTCAGATTGCCAAGCAGATGGAAAACCAGAAACCCGCAAAAACTGAGGCCTGTAATGGCCATCACCCATTTTTTACCGATGGAAGACCAGATGGTGTTCAAAAAACTGTTCATATTTCCCTTTAAATACCCTTGTAATTATTGATATGAAACGCCGGTTAAAGCGATGTAATCAGTGACGTTGGCTCCCCGGCTTCGACCCATTTTTCGGTGTGGCCGAAACACAAATACCATGCGCCGTCCATGCCGGTTATAAAACAAAAAAATCCAGGCAAGCAATAAAGCAGGGTGCCTAGATCTCAATTGAATCCAATTGAACCAGTTTTTCCTTGCCACATACAAAAAAACAACACTGCCGGTACTACGACTGTCTTAAAAAAAACCGTCCGCATAAAAATATGATTACAAACAAACGACCAGGACTTACGTAAAACGCCACAGAAAGTGCAAACCCTTTTTCAAGGTTTTGCTTAACCAATTTTTATAACGCCGGAAGATCAAAAACATCCGACAACTACGGCTTTACCAGGCCGCCTCCCCCCCCTTTCGCCACGCTTCTTGGACCCTAATTTGTTAACAACGATCATTTTTTCACTTACCGTTCAGAGAATATCTCATACGTCATATTGTATGGCGTGTCAAAAACACTTTAAAAAAAAATGAAATCCACAAAGAAGTTACAAAAAAGGCTTTACCAGCTGCTCCACCACTTTCACCGCACCCGGGTGGGGTCGATTAAAATCCATGATCTCCCCCACTACACCGGCCACGGGCACCCCTGAAAACCGCGCCACCGCCGCCATGTTCTCTTGAATCAGCGGATCATCATCCCCATGGGCATCCATGAAAACAATGCCGGCCGGGGTTATTCCCCGGGCTTTTAGGCACTCCACCGTCATCAGGGTGTGGTTGATGGTGCCAAGACCGGGCCGGGCGGCAATCACGGGCCGGGCCCGGCTCTCTTTTAGGAAATCCACCATGGTCACCTCCCCTGTCACCGGCACCAGGAGGCCGCCGGCCGCCTCAATTACCAGGTGGGAGTGGTTGGCCTCTTTTTCCCGGATCCTTGCCAGGGTCGTGTCAATATCAATGGTCTCTCCCATGTCCCGGGCGGCAAACCAGGGCGCCTTAGGATTTTCGTGGCAATTGAGAACAGAAGGGGAAGGGTCGTGGTGTTCAAGCCCCGGGGTATGGCGATACACAAAGGACGCATCCCCCCTGGGATCTGAGGGGGAGAGGCAACCGGTCTGAAAGGGCTTGATGTAAAAGGGGGTTTTTCCTTTTCCCATCAACGCCTGCATGATCAAGAGTGAAAGGACGGTTTTTCCCACATCCGTATCCGTGCCGATCACTGCGATTTTTTTGCACACTGTCATCTAGACCACCTCCTTTAACGCGTTCACAAGGGTATGAATATCCGATTCCCGGTGGAGCGCAGTCATGCCCAGCCTCAGGATCGCTTTTCCCAGGGGCACGGTGGGGTACCGGGCAGGCAGCGTAAAAATGCCCCGGGACAACAGCGCCTGGGAGACCCGGACCGCCCGTTCCTCATCCCCCATGAGGATGGAAAGAATATGGGCGTCCCCAAACACCTGGAATCCTTGCCGGGTCAGTGTGTCGTGCATGGCGATACTGACATGATTCAGAGTTTTCCTGGCATCCTCCCCCTGCTCCACAAGTTCCAGGGCATCCACGGCCGCCAGGGCATGGGCCGGGGGAAGGGCGGTGGTGTAGATAAAGGGGGATGCGAAATTCATGAGATATTCTTTCACCCCATGGGGCAGCAACACAAAGGCTCCAAAGAGTCCAAGGGCCTTGCCAAAGGTGCCCAGGGCGACATCTGCCACGCCTTTAGCAATCCCCCGGCCCTTGTCCCCCAGCACGCCAAAGCCATGGGCCTCATCCACCACGCCATAAAATCCGTATTTTTCCTTCAACCGCCCCAACGCTTCCACGGGCAAAATATCCCCGTCCATGCTGAACAACGACTCGGTCACCACGGCCCTTTTCCCCAGGGGTGCGGGCTTCAGCCTTTTTTCCAGGTGGGCAAGGCAATTATGGCGGTATCCCTTGAGGGTGGCATTGCTCAGGGCCATGCCCTTGACCGAGCTTGCATGGACATGCTTGTCAAAGATAAGGGCGTCCCCATTCTCGAACAGGGTGGAAAGAAGCGCCAGGTTGGCCTGGTAGCCGCTGGAAAAGAAGAGGGCATCATCATACCCGAAATAATCGGCAAAGATTTTTTCCGCCTGGCAGATGGTGTCGTAATTCCCTGCCACCAGCCGGGAGGAGGAGGCGGATGCAGCGCCAGAGGCGTTAAAGTGCTTTCCCACACGGGCGGCCAGCGCCGTTGACGCCCCCAGCCCCAGGTAGTCATTGGAGGCAAAGCTTAAGACCCTTCTGCCGTTAATGGTGACAAACCTGCCCTCTCGTTTTTCGATCACCGGGGGATTCCGGTGGAGCCCCTCCTGTTTTTGCTGCGTTACCCGATCCCTGAACCGTTTGTCAAACATGCAAATATCTCCTTGTATCTCTTCCTGAGAATAGCCTTACGAAACCTGTCATCATAGTCTTTTACGGAAAAAACAAACCTGCCAAAGCAAACCTCCTTTCCTTCTCCTTGTACCCGCTGAACGGCTGATTTCACTCTGGGATCAGACAGCCTGCCGGAACAGACCTCCTGTCCCTCCCCTTGTGCCCAAAGATCGTAGGAAAAGGCGGCCTGGCTCCGGGCCACCAGGTTTCCGGAAAGAGCCAGTTTGCCGGGGATACGCCCTTGCCCGGTTAGGGAGAAGCGCTCCACCTTGAGCAGAAAGGCATGCTTTGAGAAGTCGCACAGGCTGCGCACATGGAGGGCGCCCAACTGGGCCAGGCACTCCATGGCGACAAAGGAAGACGGGTCATCAAGCACTGCCCGTCCCCGGATGCACTCCCCATCCATAAATGAAACAGCGGTGAGGAGGTGAAACCCTGCCATCCCCGTATGGATCGTTATTCTGTCCATTTTTTCACCACAAGGGCACCGTTCTGGCCGCCAAACCCAAAATTCTGAAGAAGCAGGGTGTTAAAGGCGCTATTTCGGTGCTCTCGGACAAAATCCAGCCCCGGATGGCAGGGCGTTTCCAGGTTTCGAACCCCTGGAACAAAACCGTTGGCCATGAGGGAAAGGCAGAGACCAAGCTCCACCACCCCGCAGGCCGTGGACAGATGCCCGATCCAGGACTTGAGGGCCATAATCTGGGGGGACCGGTCCGGAAACAGTCGCCCCAAAAGGGTGGCTTCCATCTGATCGTTGAGCGGGGTACCTGTGCCGTGGGCAGACACCACGTCAATATCTCCCGGCACTATCCCTGCCTGGGTGAGGGCTTTTCTCACCGCCTTTTCCATCCATTGCCCGGACGGATCCGGGGCGGTCATGGTTCCCCCGTCCATGGACGCGCCAAACCCTGCCACCTCTCCAAGGATTGAAGCACCCCGTTTTAGAGCATGATCCAGGGCTTCCAGGACCACAAATCCGCCCCCTTCCCCCATGACAAAGCCACTGCGGGCCTGGTCAAACGGACGATGGACTTGGCTGGGATCCCCGGGTTGGGTGCACAGGGCCCCGGCCATCTTGTAGGCAAGGGCGGCCCCCGGGTTGATACGGCTGTCCCCTCCCCCGGCCAGGGCAATATCCAGCCCCCCCTGCCTCACCTTTTGAAACGCCTCCCCCACCACCTGCACCGTGGTGGCACAGGCCGTGCTCAGGGTCGTGCTCTCCCCGTGGATCCCGGCAAGATCGGCAATGGCGGAAGCGGGGGTATTGGGAAGAAACTTTAAAATCCAAAGGGCGGATAGGCCCGGATTCACCCCATGGCCAAGGTCCAGGTTGGGGCCGGCACCAACAAACAGACCGGCGTTTTCCAGCATCTTGGGACAAAGGCCGGCCCCTTTGATTGCCCGTAGGGCGGCGGCTACCCCAAAGGCGGCGCCCCGGTTGAGGTACCGGGCATTCTTGTATCGCCCGGTATAGGTCTTTAAATTAAAATCAGGCACAGGCGCCACCACCACATCAGGATCAAAACCAGGCCGGGTAAACGCGGTCCGATTTCCCTCCATGGCAGCGATCACCGACCTACCACGGTTGCCCAGGGGAGAAAAAAACGCAGATCCTGTGATCACCACACGACGGTCCATCATGCCTCCCAATAGATTTCAGCAAGTGGTTTTCGCCCGGGATCCACAGGGGTTTCGTCCGGGAATCCCAGGGTGACAAAGCAGCCCACCCGCAGGTTTTCAAGCCCCACAATCGGATTATCACTGTCCAGGAAATGAAGGGGAGCGGTCAGGATACAGGTGCCAAGCCCCTGCTCCACCGCCCCTAGCATGAACAACTGAAGGGACAGCCCCAGGGAGATATCTTTCCCCATCACCCCAAGCGCCTCCCCCATGGGGATGCCGGCCCGGTTCATTCTTTTGGAAAAGCTCGCCCCGCCCTTTTCCACACCCACGGCAAACAGGGCCGGGGCATGGCACATGAACCGTGAGTACCGCCGGTAATGGTTCAGGATATTAATGGCTTTTCTGGGTTTTTCCAGTTTTTTTGCCTGGCTCACCCTGCTTTCATATCCTGTTTCCATGTCCGTAAACACCCGGTGCCGGACATCCTGGGAAACCATGCGAACATACCTCACCGGCTGTTGGTTGGAGGGGGAAGGGGCCGTGGCAGCCAATGCAATCATCTCCCGAATAGCGGATTCAGGCACCTCTTTGTCCACATATTTCCGAATGCTTCTCCGGGCCGTGGCCAGGGTGTCAAGGGAGCTGTTCATCTGCAACAATGCCCCACATAGTCAACCAGGTCCCGGACTTTTAAGACCGGTCCGTCCCCAAGATCCGCCACCATCTCTTTTGCCCGTTTCTCCGGGATGTGGGGAAGGGTTTCAACGATCCTGGCCACAGGGTCCACCCCTTCCGCCTTGGCATCCGCGATCAGGGTGCGAAGGTGCCGAAGAAAGATCTCATCGTCCCGGACCTCAATGGCGAACTCCGTGGAAAGCGCCAATGCCACCTCCAGCAAATCGATGGATTCCACATCCAAGTCCCGCACAAGGTAACTGTCTTGGGAAATTTCTTGTTCATCCAGATCCAGAATCTCCGTAAGGATATTTCTCACCCGATTAAAATGGTCCATCCTATCAATACTCCTTATTTTCCGGCAGAAAAGCCGCCGTCCATGGTGATCGCCACCCCGTTAAAATGACGGGCCGTGTCTGATAAAAAGAAAACCAGGGCCCTTGCCACCTCGGCCGCTGAAATAAAACAGCCCCCGGGCATCTTTTTGACCAGGCCCTGGCCCTGTTGTTCAATGAATCGGTCTCCCCGGCCCGACGCCACATAGCCCGGCCTCAGCCCCATGGCAGTGACGCCCCTTGACGCAAGCTCAAGCCCCGCACTCCTGTATATTCCCTCTGCCCCAAGCTTGGACGCCGAATAGAGGCCCTGTCCCTTTCCGGGCATGCCCGCCGCAGCCGAAGAGACAAAAATCATCCGCCCAAAGCGATGCCCGACCATGGCCCTTGCTGCCAGGCGCACCAGCTCTGCCCGGGCCCCGATATTCTCGGCCATATATCGCGCCAGGCGACCCGGATCAGCCGAGGCCACCAGGGTTTCGTAATCCCCCTGGGCCATATCCACCAGGTAGTCGATACCCGGGTGATCCGCAAAGAGCGCTCCCATCTGTTCAGGACAGGCCAGGTCAAAAAAGGCGGTGGCATATTGCCCTGCCCATGGGGAGAGGTGTTCATCTATTTTCGCCGCCCCGGTCCCGTGCCTATGGCAGAGGATGGGAAAAAGCCCCTCCCCAATCAACAGGGGAGCAAGGGCAAGGGCGATGCCGCAGTTTCCGCCGGTGACAAGCACAGTCTTTCCCGAAAATGAAAGTTTCATAGGACCAGCGCCCCCGTCACCACGGCCCGGTTCTCGTTAAACAGGGTGCACCGGATCCCGTGACCATCACCTTCCATGGCATACCGGTATTCTCCTGGGGAGACAAACCGCTTGAACCTGAAGTTGGAAACGCCCACCGGTCTTGCATGACCGGCCCGTGCATGGGCCCGGAGAAAGGCATGGATGATCACGCTTCCCGGCACCACAGGGTTACCCGGAAAATGATCCCCGTAGATCCTGTCACCGGGATCAAACAAAAACACCCCTTCATGAAGAAACGCGGCGGCCATGCTAGGACACCACCCTAAGGCCCAGGTCTTTGACCATCTCCATATCGGTCTGGATGCTCCGGCCCTGGGTGGTGAGGTAATCCCCGCCCATGAAGGCGTTGGCCCCGGCCGCAAATATCCAGGACTGGAACTCCTTCAACGTCTTTTCCCGGCCCCCGCAGATGGTGATGTTTTTACCAGGATTGATAAACCGGAACAGGGCAATGCTCTTTAAGGCATCCAAGGGGGGCACCAGGGGCCTTGACTGCATGGGAGTGCCGGGAACAGGATTTAGAAAATTGAGGGGCACGGTGTCCACATCAAGGGATCCCAGGGTAAAGGCAAGCTCCACCCGCTGCTCCCAGGTTTCGCCCAGCCCCAGAATACCGCCGCTGCACACGGTAAACCCGGCCTGTTTGGCCAGTTCCACGGTCTCCACATCCTCCCGGTATTCATGGGTGGTGCAGATCTTATGGAAATGGCTTTCCGCTGTCTCCAGGTTGTGGTGATAATTGGTAATCCCCGCGTCCCTGAGGCGCTTTGCCACGGGCAGGGTCAGGGCTCCCAGGGAGGCGCACACCGTCAGTGGCGTGGCCTGCCGGATCCCTTCAGCGGCCCGGCAGATGACATCCAGATCCCGGCCCTTGGCCATGAATCCGCTGGAAACCATGGAGAAATGGGTGGCGCCCTGGCTGGCCATGCCCACAGCACTTTCCAGGATCTCATCCACCCCCCGCATGGGATAGGTGGCAACGCCGGTATTGTGAAAGGAGGACTGGGCGCAATAGGCGCAATCCTCGGAACAGCGCCCGGACTTGGCATTGATGATGGCGCAGGAGAAGATCCGGTCCTCGGTTTTTTTCTCCCGGATCTTTCCGGCACAGGCGATCATGTCAAAAAGATCCGCCCCGGAGACCCGGGTAAGGGTCAAGGCCTCCTCCCGGGTGATTTGGCCGTTGGCCAGGATTTTTTCCGCAAGCACGGAAATAGCAGTATTAAACATGGCTCCCCCTTGAATTTCCTTTTTTTGTTTGCTGTATGGGATCAAATATGCTTTATATTGTCAACCCTAATTTTAAACAAGGTTGACAATGCAAACCGGAATCGATCGTGGGAAAGAGAGAAACCATGGGAAATAGAGAAACACTGCTTCATCTGCTGAAAGCCGATCCACAGAACTGGATCTCCGGTGAGGTGCTGCGCCAACACCTGGGCATCAGCCGGAACGCCGTGTCCAAACACATTCGCGCCCTCAGGGCAACCGGCTATGAGATCCAATCCGCCCCCCGAAAGGGGTATCTCCTCCAGGGCATCGAGGATCGTATCATCCCGGAAGAGATCCGGGACGGCCTTGGAACTTCGGTTTTCGGCAAGCAGGAGATCCGCTGTTTCACGGAAACCGATTCCACAAGCCTCCAGGCCCGGCTGCTGGCCGATGACGGGGCCGGGGAGGGCGCCCTCATCCTTGCGGAAAGCCAAACCCGGGGCCGGGGCAGAAAAGGCCGCACCTGGTTCACCCCAAAGGGAGAGGGAATTTTCATGTCCATGATCCTGAGACCCCCCATCTCCCCCATGGACGCCTCCCGGCTGACGCTTCTCACGGCCGTGGCCCTGGCCGAAGCCCTGATCGATTCAACCGGGCTTGATATCCGCATCAAATGGCCCAACGATATTTTGTGCAAGGGAAAAAAACTTGCCGGGATTCTCACGGAACTCACCATGGAGATGGATGCGGTCAACCATGTGATCATCGGCCTGGGGCTCAACGTCAACACCCCCAAGGAATCGTTCCCAGAGGAGCTCAAAGGGAAAGCCTCGTCCATTCTTGCGGAATCGGGAATCTCCCACTCCCGCTGCAAAATCACCCAACGCTTTCTGGAACGGTTTGAACGCCATTATAACGACCTGCTATCCGACGGTTTCCCCGATCTCCTTGACAGGTGGAAAGCCCTCTCCGACACCATTGGCCAACGGGTGTGCGTGGAGATGATCGGCAAAAGCCTCACCGGCACCATCCGGGATATGGACCCCAACGGCTTTCTCGTTCTCGAGGACGAAAACGGCGTGCGCCACCGCATCCTGTCCGGGGATCTCATGCCATTGACAGGCACACACCCATGAAGGAAAATGAAACATTAGGATTGGCAGGCAAAAAATCATGACCGAAAACAAGATATTACAAACAGACCGGGATCTTCTCTGGCACCCCTACACCTCCATGATCAATCCCCTGCCGGTCTACGAGGTTGTGGGGGCATCCGGTGTGCGGCTTGAGCTTAAGGACGGCCGCCAGCTCATCGACGGCATGTCATCCTGGTGGGCGGCCATCCACGGGTACAACCACCCGGTCTTGAACCAGGCGGCCCACCAGCAGATCGACGCCTTCTCCCATGTCATGTTCGGCGGCATCACCCACCGGCCCGCAGCAGAACTTGGCCGACTCCTGGTGGAGATCACCCCCAGGGGCTTAAAGCAAGTGTTCCTGGCCGACTCAGGCTCCGTATCCGTGGAGGTGGCCATCAAGATGGCGATCCAGTACTGGTTTGCCCTAGGCCGTCCTGAAAAAAACCGGATGCTGACCATCCGCCAAGGCTACCACGGGGACACCACCGGAGCCATGTCCGTGTGCGACCCGGTCACGGGCATGCACGGCATCTTCACCGGCATCCTGCCGAAGCAGCTGTTTGCCGACGCCCCCGCCATACCCTTTGGCGAGACCTTCCGGGAAGAGGATATCCAAAGCATGAAAACCCTCCTGGCAGACCACCACCACGAGATCGCCGCCGTGATCCTGGAACCCATTGTCCAGGGAGCCGGGGGCATGCGGTTTTACTCCCCGGAGTATCTGAAGCGGGTGAGAGAACTTTGCGACCAGTACGACGTGCTCCTGATCTGCGACGAGATCGCCACGGGATTTGGCAGAACAGGAACGCTTTTTGCCTGCGACCATGCAGGAATCACCCCGGACATCCTCTGTCTGGGCAAGGCCATCACCGGGGGGTACATGACCCTTGGGGCCACCCTCACCACCCGCAAAATCAGCCACACCATCTCGAACAAGGGAAAGTCCGTGTTCATGCACGGCCCCACCTTCATGGGCAACCCCCTGGCCTGCGCCGTTGCCCTGGCCAGCATCCGCCTCCTCCTGGAGAGCCCCTGGCAGGAGACCGTGGCCCGGATGGAAACCCAGATGAAAAAAGAGCTTGCCCCCTGCCGGGACCTTCCCCAGGTAAAAGCGGTACGGGTGCTGGGGGCCATCGGCGTAGTGGAGATGAAAAAACCGGTGAACATGGGAGAGATCCAGAAACGATTCGTCAAAAAAGGGGTGTGGGTGAGACCCTTTGGCAAACTCGTCTATATCATGCCGCCCTACATTATCTCCCCCGAAGATCTGAGCGTCCTCACCCGGGCTCTTTTTGAAGTGGTCAGCCAGGAACCCTGATGTTTGTATAACCGGGTTGAATATTGTATGGTATGACCCATTTAATCTGCAACCACCAGGTAAGGAGAAAAAATTGGAAAGATGCAGTTGGTCAACCAATGACCCGGATTATATGAAATACCATGATACCGAATGGGGAGTCCCGGTCCATGACGATGGGAAGCTTTTTGAATTCCTCATCCTTGAAGGCGCCCAGGCAGGTCTTTCCTGGATCACCATCTTAAAAAGAAGAGAGGGATATAAAAACGCATTTGCCAATTTTGACCCTGGAAAAGTGGCCGAATTTACGCCCGAAAAAATTGAAGCAATACTCAAGGACCCCGGCATTATCAGGAACAAGCTGAAAGTCAATTCAGCCGTCACCAATGCCCGGGCGTTCCTAAAGATCCAGGAGGAATTCGGCTCCTTTGATCACTATGCCTGGAACTTTGTAGATGGATGCCAGAAGGTAAACGCCTTTACCCATATGGACCAGGTTCCCGCCACAACCAAAGAGTCGGATGCCTTTTCAAAAGATATGAAACAGCGGGGATTCAAATTCACCGGTTCCACCATCATCTATGCCTATATGCAGGCCACGGGCATGGTCAACGACCACCTGGTATCCTGTTTCCGATACCATGAGGTGATGGCACCCTAAGCTTTACCCGGTCTAAGTTTTCACAGGCTTTGGTCCCACACCACCGATTCGCGCCCGGAACGCGCTTGGAAAAAAGAGGTGCCCGGCTGGTCAGCGCTGGGCCAGGGACACGCACCCGGATGTCATAGTAGTCACTGCCGTCCCGGAACCGGGTAGCCACCGGAGGGTGGCGGCCGCCTCTCCCACACCGATACCAAGGGCGGAGGCCTGGTCCATGCAGCGAACACCTTTGGAACGCCCGGTGCCCCATGTCAGGCTTTTTTCCGGATGATATGCCGACGAATGACGGCAGCGATGGGGAAAAACCGCCTTAAATCAGTTGAATCTCAATATTTTTAAAAAATCATAATTATTTAGACTCTGTCAGTCTGGTGCCTGTTTTTCATTTCAGCAATTTTTTGACCAAGCCCGGCATCGGTCAAACCCTTTTTTACAATAGACTCATTTTTTTTAAAGATTTAAACAGTTCACCCGATATAACCAGTATGTATTTTGGAATCCAAGCAACTCGCCTTAGATATAAATCGCAAGCCTCATCTAAAACAATGTATTTGCCCTCCGTATCATTTAATGGCTACGAACCAAACACTTCATAACCGCCTGATAACATGAACCATCTCAAAAGAGACTAGAATACCCATATTTTATTGTCTAATTTTTTAAAGAGAGGTTAGCATAATGAAAATTCAATCATCGGACATACTGTTATCTTCCCGCACACAATTCAGTCGAACAACAGAAAAAAAACAATTCACCCTTGACGAAAACAAGAACATCCGTCACAGGAGTCAGCGCAATAGCACAGAACAGCGCCATGGTACCGCCAGCACATCTTCCCATACCGGGGCGGATTACACCGTTGAAATCCGGGAGGAAGCAAAGGGCGAAACCGTTCTCCATACAGAGGAAAGCCCGAATTCATCCCCAAACCTCAATGATAATTTTGAAAGAAACATGTATCTCAGCTCCGTATTGTCCTGGGTCGCAGACACCATGGACAAGTTTGTGGCAGCCCTCGAGGAAAAGGAATCCAGCCTGCAAGAACATGGGGCCCAAAGGTCGGAGAGAACAAGTGGGAATCCCACCGCCTCCTTTCTTTCCAAGGGGACGGCCTCTCTTACTGTCAGGAATAATAATCCCGGAAAAAAGCGTTTTGAATTCCTTCGGACCATGGCCGCCGAGTTCCGGGCCAAGGCCGATGCATTACACCCGGTAAATCCGGAGGAAAACGCCAATCAAAAAATAAGTACCACGCAGCTTGAGACAGAAAGAACCATTGTTAAAACTTCCGGTCTCATCCAGACCACTGATGGCCGGGAAATTGGGTTTTCCCTGGATATCGACATGCACCGGGAGTCCCAGAGCAAAACGGTGGAAACATTCCGCTACATAGATCCTCTGGTCATAAATTTTTCCGGAACGGCAGCCCAATTGAGTGATGAAAAAAGATCCTTCGACCTCAATAACGACGGCATTGCTGAAGAGATAGCACAGTTACAGTCCGGCAGCGGTTTTCTGGCCCTGGACCTCAATGGGGACGGTATTATCAACCATGGCGGAGAGCTCTTCGGGCCATCAACGGGGGATGGATTCCAGGAGCTTACCCTGTTTGATGACGACAACAATCGCTGGATAGACGAAAATGATGAAATTTATAAGAAACTGGAGGTCTGGATCAAGGACAGCTCCGGGAATGATGTCTTGAAAAAACTTTCGGAAGCAGGGATCGGAGCCATTCACCTCGGCTCTGTGGACTCCGGTTTTTCATTGAAAAACACCGCCAATGAGACCCTGGGGCAGGTTGTCAGCACAGGCATCGCCATCACAGAGAAGGGGGAGATAAAAACCATCCAACAGATTGACCTGGTCGTTTAAACCAAGGGGAACGGGTGGCCAACCGAACGTATCTGGAGTTACCCCAGGATATTTTGGCAAGGAAATCAAAAAACGTTTTAGTTCTGGCTTGTCCGGGTTAGGTCAAGGTCTTCTTATCAAATCGACTGTCCATACAAACGCTGATATCGGTCGTAACAAACTTTCCGTCAAGGAATAAGCTAAAGATAGTGCCAGGAGTGGGAGCTGATTGGGCTTGTTCGATTGTTTCTATTTTGATTTTCTTTAAGGGGATATCTCGCTTTTTTACATGATTCAACCAGCGATTCTTTAACATGGCATTCAGAATAGGGACACAGATTCAAATTCACCGCTCCACCATCATCTATGCCTATATGCAGGCCACGGGCATGGTCAACGACCACCTGCTCTCCTGTTTCAGATACCATGAAGTGATGGAGGCCTGAGATTCATCCCATTATCACCTGATGAGAAAAAAGTCATTATTGTATTGACATCCTAACATTCACATATTATAGATTTTCATCAAAGCGATATCTGGAAGATGTCGATAAGCGATATACAATTAGTAAAACCGAACCAAGCGAAGCCATGAAGGCCATAGATTTTACGTCTATCGACCTTGATGGCTTTTTTTATTTTTAACGGCATCCTGATGTTGACACCCCAGGGAGAAAAGAGGAATGGAGGAAAAATTAAACAACGGATAATATAGGTGGGAAAACAGATATCGAACCCGTCGAAAAGTGCAATATCTGTTTTCCCGGCCCCAATCAGGAGCGGTTCCATCCTACCAGGACCCGTCCCTTTCGTCAATCATGTAAGAACTGCGATGGAAAGAATTCTCTTTCCCCGGGACAGGTACGCCCTGCCGGAGGAAAGAGATTCTGGAAACCGCCTTCACCGAAAGGACTCGTGCCATGTTACACAGAAGAAAAGAAATACAATGTCGATTAAACCTTTGGCGATCGTTAGGAAACGGGATACTCCTCCTGGGAACGCTCATGCTTTTGTATCCGCCTGGAACCGCTTGGGCCGATGACACGGCAACCCCGGAAAAACAAACCGATGACTGGAAAAAGGTCTTTCACATCGGAACGATCAATGTCTCTGCCGACTCGGCCCACGAAGAGTTCTCCTTCACCCCCACGGAAACCCTGATCGACATCGATAAAATTGAAACCCCGGGGCCCATGCAGAACATCTCCCAGATCGTCACCCGGTTGCCGATCTTTGACGGCAGGGGATCGTCCGACCTTGTGCCCAGTGACGACTCCATCTACATGCGGGGGTTCTCCAGCGGCCGGTTCTCCACCGCCATAGACGGAATGCCCCTGCGAAAGACCGGGGGCCATCAGTCCACCAACATCGTTGATTACGGTGAGCTGCCCCCCTGGCTGTTCGAGACCATCGAAGTAAAGCCCGGTCCCCATTTTGCCGACTATCCCGGCAAGAGCATCGGGGGTGTCCTGAACCTGATTTCCCGGGTCCCCCGGCAATACGATTCGTTAAAGCCAGAGGTGACGGTGAACCTCGACTATGGCTCCTACGGCACCCACAACGATTCCGCCTATATAAAAGGAGGGGTCGGCAAGTTCATCTACGATTTCGGGTATCAGTACTATCGCACCGACGGTTATCTCCGGCATACCAATACAGAGGCCAAGACCGCCCACGCCAGACTCGGATATCTCCTGCCCTCGGAGGGCTACATCACCGTGGGCGCCTCCCGCTCCGATTCGGAAAGGGAAACCCCCGTTAAAAACCTGCCCAACACCCCGGGCGCCACCTATGATGATGACTATCCAAAGGTCGACACCCGATACCTGGACTGGATGGCGCCCGTGTGGGACAAAGAGACCACCTCCTACCGGCTCAGCATCCGGCAGCCCAGCCCCTTTGGCACCTGGTCCGTGGACGCCTACACCTCGGAAGAAAAGCTGGTCCGGGACTACATGGACTGGAACAACCCCAAAAATCCCGCTGCCGGAAAATCCACCTCCTGGTGGGATATGTACTGGGATCAGAAGGGTGGAAAGGTTCAAAACGAGTTCTCTCTTTTCTCCTCCCACCTCACCACAATCGGCGTGGATTTTGAGCAATTCCATGACCATTTCGGCAAGACCGCCCGGTGGAACTATCCCCTGGAAGACCACAAGCGCTTCGAAGCCCTGTCCGGATTTATCCAGGACAAATGGACCATTGCACCGGGCCTGAATCTCCTCATGGGACTGAGGTATGAGGATGTGAATATATGGGTCTCCAACTTTTCGCTTTTAAACCAGACCTTTATCACCGGCAGGGAGCGGTGGATGGAGCGAAAATGGAACCAGCTGCTCCCCAAATCCTTTCTCACCTGGGATCTGGACAGCCTGGCCGACGGGCTGCGGGACACCTCGGTTTCCCTGGGCGTCAGCAAGGTGTGGCATGCCCCCGACTACCACGGGTATTACCAGCCGGCATCCAGGCCCGCCGGGGCCTGGATAGACCCGGAGCACGGCATGGGGTATGACCTGGTGGTCTCCCGCAGGATCGCAGGCGACCTCAACCTGAAGATCAATTATGCCTACTATGAAATCAAGGACTTCATGGCCTCGAACAGCAGTTTTGCCTCGTTCACACCGCCCAAGGGAGACTACGATTTCCAGGGGCTGGAATACTCTGATTGGATGATCAACCTGGAAAAGGTGGTCCAGCAGACCGTGGAATTCCAGGTGGAGGGGCACCTCCACGACAGGCTGAGCGTCTATTTGGGCTACGCCTTCCTGGATTTTGACAGCAAGGGCTCAGAACCGGCCGGACAGACCGCCTGTGACCAGCGGGCCAAACACCGGGTCTCGGCAGGGTTTAATTATTCCCTGTTTGAACGCACGTCCCTTCTATTGGATTACCGGTACCAGGACAAGCAGGTCACCGAAAAATCGGAGATGATCGGACCAGATGAATATTCGTTCACCCAGGTGGCCATCGATGACTACCACGTGATGGACGCTGGCCTGGTCCAGGAGTTACCCCCTTCCTGGTTCCCCCATTGCAAGGCCGCTTTGAAACTGTACGTGAAGAACCTGTTTGACACGTCCTATGTCACCAGTGACGGTTTTCCCGCAACGGACCGCACCGTGGGTGCAAGCCTGTCCCTTCGCTTTTAACGAACCTGCTAAAAAAGGAGGTATCCCATGATCCCCGACAAAAAGACAACCGTATCCTTCCAGGCCCCCCGGCCCCCGGCCTTTCCCCTGTCAGCCGGTCAGGAGGGGCTGTGGTTTTTACACCGGCTGGCACCCACATCTCCATCCTACAATGTCCCCTACGCCGCGCGCCTGACAGGCCCCGTGAGCCGCTCCGCCCTGAAAAGCGCCCTGAGCATCCTCATGGCCCGGGACAACAACCTAAGAATCCGGTTCCGGGTTGAAGCAGGCGAACCGGTCCAGTACATCCATCCTTTCCCCCGGTTTTTCTTCCGGGACTGCGATGCTGAAGAAACCGATGGGAACGCCTTCAGGAAGGCGGTCGCCCACAGGGTGAAACAGCCCTTTGACCTGGAAACGGATCCCCTGATCCGTTGTTATCTCTTCAGGCGATCCAAGGAGGGTCACTATCTTCTGATGGTGGTCCCCCACATCCTTATGGACGGCATATCCATCCACCGGCTGTTCCTTGATCTGACGGTTCTCTACAGGGTGCTGGAACAAGGGGGCATGGGGCAAACTCTGGCCTTGGGCCAACACGCCTATGGGGCTTTTGTGCAATGGCAGAAAGAGAGGATGTTGAACCAAAACGGCCCCGCACTCCGATCCTTCTGGTGCTCCAGGCTTTCCGGGGAGCTGCCGTCGGCGGGCTTCCCGGCTGACACCCAAAAACCCAACGGGCAAAGCCCCAAGCCCCCCAACTGCCGGGTGATCACCCGGAGAATGCCGGCCCTGCTTGAAGAAAAAATCCTGGAAGCGGGCCGTACCCACGGATTCAAGAGATCGGCGATGCTCCTTTCCGCCTATCTGCTGCTGCTGTCCATCTATTCAGATCAAAAGGATCTACTGGTCGGCATGCCCGTATCCGGTCGTTCCAACCCCCTTTTTTCAAAGATGCCAGGCCACTTTGTGAACCTGGTACCATTGAGACAGGCGGTGGACCCGGCGTGGCCTTCGGGATCCTTCGTCGCCCGGGTGCAACAGACCCTGGAGGAGGCTGTATCCCATTCTGACTACCCATTTTCCGAAATCATCAAAGAGTTGAAGCGCTCCGGCGACAAGGCGGTCTTCAACACCCTGTTTGCCTTTCATAACTATTTCAAGCGGGCGGAACGGCAGATTGCCGATCCCCCCGGCACCGGCCTGAAGTTCACACCGGATTACACGGTCAGGCAGACGGGGGAGGCAGATCTGGTCCTGGAAGTTCTGGATCTACCGGAGGGCCTCCTGGTAAACCTGAAATACGACCAGGATCTTTACTATAAAGGCACCGCCCAACAGCTGCTGTCCCACTACATGACCCTCCTTGGAGGCCTGGTTTCCCATGTGGAACGGCCCCTTGGCGCCCTTGAGATCCTCTCTGACAAAGAACGCAAACGCATCCTTTACCGGTGGAACAAAACCGACACCCCCTTCCGGGACCAGGCACTGGTACACGAATTGTTTGAAGAACAGTCAGCGGCCCGCCCATTGCACACGGCCATCTCCTTTTACGGTCAACAGATTTCCTACCGGGACCTGAACAGCCAGGCCAACGCCCTTGCCCATGGGTTGAGGAATCATGGGATGAAACGGGGAGAACGGGTGGCCCTGATTCTCGGCCGGTCCGTCGGGACGATCCAGGGCCTGCTCGGCATCCTCAAAGCCGGGGGCGCCTACGTGCCCCTGGAACCCTTCCTTCCCCGGGAACGGATAACCGGGATTCTCCGGTCCCTCTCCATCCGCTTTATCCTGACAGACACCCCGGGCCTCAAAACCGTGGGCCAGATGGCGGACAACCTGGCCGACCTGGAGTTCATATTTACCCTGGATTCCCCCGGCAGCGATGACCGGGAATGGGAAAAAGAGGGGGTGACCCATGTTCAGGCCCGAAAAATCGCAACCTGTTCCAAGGAAAATCCGGAACGGATCAACCATGCCGACGACCTGGCCTATATCATCTTCACCTCCGGCTCAACCGGCACCCCCAAGGGCGTCATGGTAAAGCACCGGCCGGTGGTCAACCTCATCCAGTGGGTCAACACCACGTTTGAGGTCGGTCCGTCAGACCGGTTGCTCTTCATCACCTCCGTTGGATTTGACCTGTCTGTTTACGATATCCTGGGCATCCTGGCCGCCGGGGGAAGACTATGCATGCTCACCTCGGCGGATTCCCGAAATCCCCAGATGCTGCTGGATCACATCCTGACGGAGCAGATCACCTTCTGGGATTCGGCACCCGCCGCCCTGCAACTACTGGTTCCCCATATGGAGCAGATGGGAGGCCCGCTGGCAACATCCCGCCTGAGACTGGTCTTTTTGAGCGGAGATTATATCCCCGTGGCCCTGCCCGATCAGATCCGAAGCCGGTTCAAGGATGCCCGGGTGATCAGCCTGGGGGGTGCCACCGAAGCCACGGTCTGGTCCAATGTCTACCCCATACAAAAGGTGAACCCGAACTGGCACACGATTCCCTATGGCAAACCCATCCAAAACGCCCGGTACTACGTGCTGAATCAAGATCTTAATCCCGTCCCCATCGGGGTGCCGGGGGATCTCTACATCGGGGGCGGCTGTCTCTCCGCAGGATATGTGAACAATCGGGAGCAGACCGCAAAGGTGTTCCTGGCAAACCCCCATATTCCGGGAGAAACGATCTACAAAACCGGTGACAGGGCCAGGTGGCAGCGGGACGGCAACCTGGCGTTCCTTGGCCGGTCCGATTTCCAGGTCAAGATCCGGGGATTCCGGGTGGAGCCGGGGGAGATCGAAGCCGCCCTGGAGCGGATGCCCGGAATCAGGGGGAGCGTTGTCACGCCAATACGTCTTGGCAATGCCGGGGCATGCCTCTGTGCCTACTACCTGTCCCGGAACGAGATCGACCGGACAGAACTTGGGGCGTTCCTGGGCCGCTTCCTTCCCAACTACATGATTCCCTCGTTTTTCATCCGCCTGGACAAGATGCCGGTCACCGCAAACGGAAAGCTGGACCGGAAAGCGCTTCCTGCCCCTCTCCCGCCGGACGGCGCCACCCGGGATCTGCCCCGGACCGATATGGAAAAAAAGGTGGCGGCCCTGTTCAACCAGGTGTTCGGCCAGGACCGGGAATTCGACATTTTCGACAGTTTTTTCGACATTGGCGGGCATTCCCTGCTGGCGGTCAAGCTCATCTCCCTTGTGAACACGACCTTTCAGTGCTCCCTTTCCGTTGCCGACCTGTTCAAGGCGCCCACCATCCATCAACTGGCCGCCACCATTCACCAACAACGGGGCAAGGGCCCTGCCTCCCGGTTGGTCCGGCTCACCCCGGGCCGGCGCCTGCGGCCCCTGTTTCTCATCCATCCCGGTGACGGCGATATCACCTGCTTTATTGAACTTGCCCGGCGTATGGACAAGGGCCGACCGATTTACGGCATCCGGGCCTACGGCATCCACGGCCACGCCATGCCCTGCACGAGCCTCAAGGAGATGGCCGCAAGGTATGCAGTTGAAATCCACGGCATCCAGCCCCTTGGCCCCTATCTTCTGGGCGGATTTTGTGCCGGCGGCAGTATCGCCTACGAGATCGCCGGCCAGTTGAAACAGCAGGGCCAGGAGACCGATCTGCTCCTTTTGATGGAATCCCTGAATCCCGAGGCCTATGGAAAATTCCGCGACGACACCGACCTTTATCTCTCCTTTCTCAGGGATTTTGGCGGGGGATGGGAACTGATGGAGCGGTATGGCAGCCTCAGGGGGCTCGACCCGGGAGATGGCCTGGATGGGGTGAGGGAAGATATAAAAGGCCTCTCCCATGACACCGTCATCTCCCTTTTTTACCAGGCCGCCCGGGATGCCGGGCTTCATCCTGTCAATACCGCCCAGATGGACCGGCTCCTCAAGGTCTACCAGGGCTGTGTCAACGGCCTTGCCGACTACTCCCCCGGGCCCTATGACGGCCAAGTGGCGGTATTCAAGGCCAGTCAAGGCTTCACCGGGTCCCTAAAGCAAACCCCCTACCGGGAAAAGGCCGGGGACCTGGGCGGCCTGGCCGGCCGGTTCGACACCGACACCTGCCTGGGCTGGGACAGGGTCGTCACCCAACGTCCCCAAATCCATCACATTCCAGGGGATCATTTCACGGTGATGAAACCGCCCAACGTCACCGTGCTTGCAAAGAAGGTGAACCAGTGTCTCAACCCATACCGTTAAACCCAGCAACCACAAGGAGAGCAACATGACCACAGAGATCACGAGAGAAGCCATTCAGGACACCCGGCGGCTCAGTTACGATAATTTTGACGGAAAAATGAACAACCTCAGGGATACGGTCTATGACATCCTGGGCGACCCGGAACGATTCAAGGATTTCCACGAAAAGGACGTCTTTATCTGGTTGACCAACCAATGCAACTCAACCTGCAAGTACTGCTACCAGAGCGGCAGCGACAAGGGCGGGGGGATCCCCTATGACCATGCCCTGGGCATCATCGACCTGTTCCGTGACCAAGGGTATTACGTCCACCCCATCGTGAACGAATGGCTGCCGGAGTATTGGAATTACCTGGCGCTGCTCAAGTTGTGCGGAATCCGGCAAATTTCCACAAACGGCATCGTCGTGGCCCAACAGCACAAAAATTTTTTCCCGCTCCTGAAGGAAAACCGCATCGAAGATGTCCGGGTCACCCTGTTCCCGGAGAAGTACCATTCATTTTATACGAACCGGAGCCGGGAGATCTCCCTGGATGCCATACGCCTTCTCAAGAAGAACGGATTTAAAGTGGTGGCCAATTTCCTGGTATCCAGGGACACCTTTCCCCACATGGAAGAGGTGGTGGCGGAAGCCGACCAGCTGGGGGTGGACGAGGTGTTTTTCCAGAACTTCATCTATACTGGCCGGGCAAAGGCATTTCGCCATGCCATCCTTACCCCGGAGGAGATCGACCATTTCTGGCAGGTCTATCACGAAATCGGTGAAGCCTATGCAGCCACCCCCGTAACCATCAACGTCCAGGGAAACTTCGGACCCAATCCCATTGGTGACAACCCCTTTAAACGGGCGGCCCGCCATGGTCATTATTGCCTTGCAGGAAGCTGGAAGCATATGGATCACCTCTACGTTTCCCATGAGCTCGAAATCTATCCCTGCGTGATGATGGCCGATCCCCGGTTTAAAATCGGAAACGTAATCCGGGAACAGGACAAATGGGTCTGCCGGTTCGACGACGTCACGGGCTGGGAAAAGCGGATTCCCGGGTTCGACCGGTCCACCTGTGGGGCCCTGATGGACATGCAGAACCAATTATCCCAAAAACAGACGATTCCCGACGGTGCATCCTTGAACAATAACGCTCCGGGGAGTCCCACCCTATGAAAACCACCGCGTCCGCCCCATGGCTGTTCGCCCTTTGCGCCATGGGGTTTTTAACAAACGGGGACATCTATTCCGGTGCCCCCCTTCTGATCTCCATTGCAACGGACCTGCATGTCAGCATCAGCAATGCCGCCTTGTCGATCACCGCTTACATGATCGCCTTCGGGCTTTTCAACATCGTCCTGGGGCCCCTGGGGGATCGATTCGGACGGTCCAGGATAATCATGGTTTCCTCCTTTGGCACTGCCCTGTTCAGCTGCGCCTGCGCCCTTGTGGACACCCTGCCCCAGCTGATCGCCTGCCGGGCGTTGAACGGCGCATTTGCCGCCGGCATCATGCCCATGGCCGTTGCCATCATCGGGGATGCCTGTCCCGAATCCCAGCGCCAGAAGAATATCTCGACCCTCGTGGGTGTCATGCTCCTCGGGGGAGCCACGGCCACGGCCCTGGGCGGGGCGCTTGCCCATTGGTTCTCCTGGAAAACCGTGTATTTGGCCTATGGCCTTGCCGAACTCGCCATCTCATGCCTGCTGGCGGTCACCCTTGAGAACAGGCCGGGAACCCTGGCCCGGCTGGGGTTTGGCGGGATATACAAAGCGGCCTTTAAAAACGGCAGGGTGCTGGGGTGTCTCTTTCTGGTGGCCCTGTCCGGGTTTGTGGTGTTTGGTTCCTTTTCCTACACAGGGGAGCTGGTGCGTAAGGCCACAGGAATGAATCTCTTTGCCGTGGGCGGGATTCTCTCCTTTTTCGGCCTGGGCGGCGTGCTCAGTTCACGGTGTGCCGGAGTCATCAAGGAGATCGCCCTGTCCCGGCTATGCCTCTGGACCGGCCTGGGGGGCGCCCTGGCCATGGGCCTTCTCTCCCGTGTATCGTCCGTGCCCCTCATCTGCTTTTTGCTGCTGGTATGGGGATTCTCCTTTGTCTCCCTGCATACCTCTTACGTGACCGTGGCCCAGAACCTCATCCCCGGTATCAGGGGGTCGGTCATGGCCCTGATGTCCTTATCCATGCTATCCGGCGGCGCCCTGGGTACGATGATCAACAGGACCCTCCTTACCACCGTGGGAATTAATCATCTGTTCCTGATCTCGTCTCCCCTGTTTGCCTGTATCGGCCTTTTCACATGGATTGTCTTGGGATACGCCCATCCAAATCAGGAAACTGCCGGGGACGATGCCCGGGGAACTGCGGTTCCCTGAAAAACGGCTCAACAGACACGCTTTGCAGGAAAAACAGGAGAACAAAATGAAACAACATTTCCCGGCCCTGGCATGGGCCAAACGCCTGGGGAGGCTTTGCCACTTAGGGAGGGGGTGCCTCCTGGGGGGGCTTATGGTTATCACCCTTTTTTCAACGGCAGACGCATCTGACTTCATCCTGGTGGAGGATGACAGAGGCGTCCGGGTCAAGGTGCCAAGGTGCGCCAACCGGGTGGTCACGGTCAGTGACGGCATGATCGAAGGGGTCATGACCCGGTTCGGGGTCACAGAAAAGATAATCGCCATTGGGTCCAAAGCCATTCCACTTACCATGGATTTCTCCTACCCGACCCTGGACGGGGAAACCCGGGAAATTCACGGCGCCATGAACACCGTGACCTATCTCAATCCCCGGTTCATGAAACTCCCTGTGGTGGCCCGGTATGGAACCGGCATCCAGTACGAGCAGCTTGCCGGTCTCAACCCGGATCTGATCATCATCCGCACCGGGAGTTCCTCCCTCTACGAAGATGAAGGGAAAAACCGGGCCCGCCTTGCCCTCCTGGAATCCCTGGACATCCCCCTGGTGGTCCTCCGGGGGCCCAACACCCATGACGCCCCCCGGATTTCTACCCTGGGCCGGGAGATTCGACTCCTCGGCCAGATCTTCCAGGAGGAAAAAAAGGCCGAGGACCTGGTCTCCTTTCTGGAAGAAACCCTTGACGGAATTGAACGACGCACCCGAAAAATCCCGCCGGGCAACAGGAAGAGCATCCTGCTGCTCGGACTCTCTCCCCGGTCCAGGATCAAGGGTGGGGCGGGGTATGTCAGGGGCACCCACACCCTCCAGACCCACCTTATGACCCGGTTTGTACATGCAGAAAACGCCTTTGGGCGACCAGGCGCCTGGCGCCTGCTGAACATTGAGCACCTGCTGGCCCTGGATCCCGACGTGATCGTGCTTGCCACCTCCGGGGGATACCATCCCCCGGGAGAACTCTATGATGCACCCTATTATCAAAGTTTGAAGGAGATGCGAGCCATCCGGAACCGCAACGTATCCGCCCTGCCCTTCACCCCCTGCAATTGCGAAAAACGGCTGGAGTATCCCATCGATGTGATGGTCATGGCCAAGGCCGCCTACCCGGAACTGTTCAGGGATATTAACCTGCCATCCTGGCTCCTGGCGTTTTACCGGAACCTCTACGGCATCGACCAAGCCACAGCCAGGGGGCTTTTGTCCTGTCAATGCATGGACTGGACCCTTGGGGCTTCAAAAAGCCCCTGAAATCCTGAAACTGAAAGGAAACTCGTTTATGAATCACAAATTACGTGTGCTGCTGATTACACTTATGGCCTTTTTCGCCATTGTGCCCCAAACGTTTTCAGATGATACGGAAAAAAAGAGTGAAAACCGGATACTTGCGCCCGGACCGGGCAAGATATTCATGAATCTCGGAGAGGTGGTGGTCCGGGAAGAATCGGATGATACCAAAAACATTGACCTACCCGGATCCGTGGATGTGCTGGGGTATGAAAAAATCCAGTATGAGAACCTGGATAACGCCCTTGAGATCCTTCGCAAGGTCCCGGGCATCACCATCGGTGATTACGGGAACGGAGGTGTTCCCAACGGATTCACCTTCCGGGGCCACGACATGAACAGCCATGGCAGCCATACGGTCATCACCATTGACGGCATCCCCATCAATTCCCACCTTGGAAGTGCGGACGGCGCACCGGATCTCAACCAGCTGACACCCGAGGAGATCCAGCGGGTGGATGTGATCAAGGGCCCCATCGATGCCCGCTACGGCAACTGGAGCCGGGCCGGCGTGATCCATTACCACACCCCCACCCGGGGCGATTTCCAAAAGACAAAAATCGCCCTTGGCAGCTGGGATTCCCAGAAAGCCTACGTATCCCTGGGAAGTGAGCACGCTGACGGCAGGTTCAACCAGATCTACTCCTGTGAGTACTATACAACGGAAGGGTGGCGGGATAACACCGAGCGAACCCGGCAAAATGCCTATGGCAAGTGGTTTTACCGGCCAACCGAAAACACCCAGCTGGGCCTCTTGACCCACGCCTACAAGAGTGACTGGGACACAGGGGGCTATTTAGGAGAAACCCTCTGGGAACAGGACCCCCGCCAGAGCAGCCCCACATCCGAGGATGACGGTGGCTACAAGGATCTGACCGAGGCATCCATCCACCTGGACTGGGATATAAACGGGAATATGCCCCTGGAAACCAAGGCCTGGATCATTGATGACGACTATGCCCGGTACGCCGACTGGGGAAGCGGTCAAACGGAAAGTTATTGGGAAAACAAAACCTATGGTTTTCTGACCAACCTTGGCCGGGATTTTTCCCTGGCCCGGGAAAGCCGGTTGAGGATCGATATGGGGCTTGACTGGCGCAGGTTTGAAAGCCATGGTGAAAAATGGAACACCAGCGCCCGGGCCCGTAACTCCAAGACATCGGACACCGATTACACCTTTGAGAATTACGGGGCATATCTCAAGGTAAATTATGATCCCCTCTCTTCTGTCCGGCTTTTCGCCGGGATTCGCCATGACAGGTTCAATGGTGACGGCCAGGACAATATGGGGGGTAGCGCGAGGGACATGAAGGATTATGATGTGACCACCTACAAGGGCGGCATCACCATCACCCCGTTGGAGCGTTACAGTTTTTATGCCAATGCGGCTACAACATTTCAGCTCCCCAACGGCACCGCAAAATATGTGGAGAATGCCGGAAATGAACGGGATTTCTTCTACTGGGAACTGGGCTTCAAGGCGGACCCGGTTGACTGGATCTCTTTCCGTTACGCCTATTCCGAGCAGGAGGAGGAGATCTTCAGGGAAATTCAAGGCGTCTGGGTCGATGAAGGCGATGGCATCCGCAAGATCCATGAAGTGGAGCTAAACCTCTTTCCCCTGGAGCACCTGGAGCTGTTTACCTCGTACACTTACCATGACACGGAATATACAAAAGGTCCCAACGCCGGCAATGAGCTCCGCTGCATCCCCGGCTATATCTGGAAGCTGGGAATGGAATACACCCTGCCCTGGAAAACAACAGAACTTCGCATCTGGTATACGGATGCCGATGCCTGGTATACGGATGGGTCCAACCAGCACGCCTACGAGGGGTACAGAACCGTTGATTTCAAGGTGATCCAGCATATCAGCGACAAATGGACCCTGGCGCTGGATGTGAAAAACCTTACCGACGAAACCTATTCTGAATATGTCAGTTTCTGGTCCGGGGAAAACCAGTATGCCGGCAGTAACCCCAGGGCGTTTTACCTGACCCTCAAGTACGACCTGATGTAGCCCCCCCAGACTCCGGGCGGCCTGTAGAAAAAAACCGCCCGGGGCTGCTTTTCAATTTTTTTTTCCGGATATAGAGCTGTTTTGTCACCCTGGCAACCAGCTCCCCTCCTTCATCCAGGATCTCCACCTGATATTCCGGCAGGTATTTCTCACCCTGGGCCGTTTTCTCCATGATATCGTCGACCATAACATCGGTGATGACGAAATCGGCTGACATGGAGATGGTCAGGCCGTCAATCTCCCGGGCCACCCTTTTCACCAGGGAGAAGGTCCGGGAGGCAATGGCCCGGTTCATCCCCCTTGCGATCTCCCGCTGCTCGGTGCCGTTGGCAATGGGCCTCACCACCTCGCCCTCGGCCCTCCCATCTGTACCCTTGTTTTTTACATAATCTGACCCTTTTAAAGGAGCCAGCAGTGGTGTACAGTCCCTATAAACAAGATATAACCACACCAAAAAGGAAGGACAAAGTATGTTTAGAAAAATGAGACGAAAGGAAAAGCAGCTTTCCATGGAAGAAACCCTTGCAATTCTGCAAAAGGGAGATCATGGTGTCCTGGCCACCCTGGGACCGGACGGCCAGCCCTATGCCGTCCCCCTCAACTACGCCTACCACGACGGCACAATCTATTTCCATTGTGCCACGGCCGGCCACAAGGTGGACAATATCACGACCCACCCAAAGGTCTCCTTTTGTGTGGTGGGGGATGCAAAAGTCGTCCCCCAAAAATTCAGCACCTGTTTCCACAGCGTCATTGTGTTCGGAACCGCAAAAGAGGTCTTTGACGAAGAAAAGGAGACAGGGTTTATGGCGCTGCTCACCCGATTTTGCAAGGCCCATATGACCGCGGGAAAAAAATACATGGCCAACGACGGAAAAAAAACCAAGGTCTATGGAATCAAAATTGAGCATATGACGGGTAAAGCCGGGGATTGATCCCCCCGGTTTAGCTTAGGGCGACTGTAGTTTAGGGGGTCTTCCGGCTTGGAAGTTCCCCCGAAAACGTCACCTGCCAAACCAGGCATCCCCCAAAAGACAGACCCCCTCTTCAATCTCTTTTTCCGCCAAGCTGCCAAACCCCATCAGCACCATGTTACCCGGATACCGCTCCCGATGAATCCAGTAATGGGCGGCGGGATAGACCCGGACCCCCTGCGCCCCGGCCTGTCTCAATCGCTCCCCTTCGAAAGATCCGTCCTTGAATTCCAGCAGCACATGGAGCCCTGCATTTTTACCGTGGAGCCTCACCCGACCTGCCATGACACGTTCAACGGACCGGATCAAAACATCATGTCTTTTCCTGTTGGCAAGGCAAACCTTTCTCAAATGCCTTTCCCAGTGACCGTCGGCCATAAAAGACGTCAGGATTTTCTGCTCAAGCCAGGGAGCCCCAGTGACATATTTCCTGAATTTTTCATAAAACCGTTCAAGCAGGGGATGGGGCAGCACCATATAGCTGAGCCGCAGGGCCGGAGAAAGGGATTTGGAAAAGGTTCCCAGGTAGATCACCCGGCCCCTTCCGTCGATGCTCTGGATGGACGGAATCGGTCTTCCCCCATATCTCAGTTCGCTGTCGTAATCATCTTCAATGATAATGGCAGCGTTCCGCTCTGCCCAGTCCAGGAGCTCCAGCCTTTTTCGGATCGACATCACCGACCCGGTTGGAAACTGGTGGGAAGGGGTGAGATAAAGAAGCCGTGCCTTGCTTTGGGTGAGTTCGCCCAGGTCCAGGCCTTCCTCCCAATGCCCCACAGGGGCCACCTCAAGCCCACAGTTCACAAACACATCCCGGGCGCCGTCATACCCAGGTTCCTCCATGGCAACGCCCCCGAACTCTTCCTTCAGCATCTGGCAGATCAGACCGAGGGAAAACCGGGTCCCGGAACAGACAATGATCTGGTTCGCCCGGCAGGAGACCCCCCGGGACATATGCAGGTATTTCATAATCTCCGTGCGAAGCCCACACTCCCCCTGCCGCTCCGGGTAGGATGCCATGGAGCGACTATTGATAGGAGAAAGAACCTGGTTGGCAATCTTTCGCCAAATTCCCATGGGAAAATCACGGGGATTCAAATTACCGTACTGAAAATCGTAACGGATCACCTGCTTCGACGACCTGGTTCCCTCCCCCAATGGTCGGGCCTCTGCCGCCTTGCCCGCATTCTTTTCGTTCAGGTTCAGAAACAATTCCTGATCAATTCTCTGGGAGAAAAACCCTCTCCGGGCCCTGTTCACCAAGTACCCCTCGGAACAAAGCTGGTGGTAGGCAACCTTGACTGTATTTTTGCTGACCCCCAGGGAAACCGACAGGGACCGGATGGAGGGAAGGCGACTCCCTTCCTTGATCCTGCCGGAAAGGATCTGCCCTTTCACCTGTCCGTAGATCTGCATATATAGAGACGTTGCAGACGTTTCATCCAGCACAATCATAGAGGCCCCCTTCTGCACCCTTAGATCCATCGGAATTCCCCCAAAGAAAGGGGCACAATAAACCCTACGCCAAATACCCTTAGAGAATCAACACCTATTTTTGCTAACCTGACCTGGACAAGGCAAAAACCATTCATGCCCATTCCCATCTCCGGGTCATGGGAGGAATTAATTCCACTTTGGAGAAGTTACAGGACGCCATTGCAGGGGAGACCTGGCCCAGGCCAGTATTCATATTTGTCCGGTCTGCGGCCATACCATTGAGGGCGGGGCTCCAATCATTCCAAGGGCAATTCATGGGCCTTTATTCTTTTGATTTTTACTACATTCAGGTCTTTTTCCGGATGTAGAGCTGTTTTTTCACCCTGGCAACCGGTTCCCCTCCTTCATCCAGGATCTCCACCGGGTATTCCGGCAGGTATTTCTCACCCTGGGCCGTTTTCTCCATGATATCGTCAACCATGGCATCGGTGATAACGAAATCGGCTGACATGGTTCCCCGGCCGGGCTTGATGAAATCGATGGACGCAGACCGGTCCCACACCAGATAGTCGCTTCCCAGGATAGGAATGAACATGAGCATGTAAAAGGGATCCACCATGGCGAAAAGGGAACCGCCAAAATGGGTGTGCATGTAGTTCCCGTTGTACCACCGTTTTTTCATCTCAACCCGCATGTACCGATAATCATGGGACACGGTCCTCACGGATATGCCGGTGCCCCAGTAGGGGGGATAGAGGTTCATGATAAGCCTGAAGGCAGCGGGTTTCACGCTTTCCTCTCCCGGGCGATGAGGGCTGCCCCAAGGGCGCCGATGGTGTCGGGTTTTTCCGGGATGTGGATGGTGTCGGTCTTGAGGCTTTCCCGGAGGGCCCGAACCACCCCGCTGTTCAGTGCCACCCCGCCGGACATGGAGATGGTCAGGCCGTCAATCTCCCGGGCCACTCTTTTCACCAGGGAAAAGGTCCGGGAGGCGATGGCGCGGTTCATTCCCCTTGCGATCTCCCGCTGCTCGGTGCCGTTGGCAATGAGGCTCACCACCTCGCTCTCTGCAAACACCGTGCACATGCTGCTCAGGACAAGATCGCTTTCAGCGCCCCGGTCAAGGTCCCCCAGGTCCAAAATATCCACTTCCAAAGCCCTGGCCATGGCCTCCAGGAACCGGCCCGTGCCGGCCGCGCACTTGTCGTTCATGGCAAAATCCAAGACATTGCCGTTTTCACCGATATGGATCGCCTTGGAGTCCTGGCCGCCGATGTCAATGAGGACCCGGGTGCCGGGAATCACCTCCTGGATCCCCTTGGCGTGGCAGGTGATCTCGGTGACCGCCCCGTCCCGGTTTTCCACCCGGGTCCGGCCGTAGCCCGTGGAGATGATGGCGGCGATATCTCCCTCCGATATTCCGGATTGCTCCAGTACATCCTTCGTTACCCGGGCAATGGCTTCCAAATTTCTAACCCCGGTGGGCACCACCGACGATGACACCACGTTTTTTGCTTCATCAATGAGAACTGCGTCGCAGGACAGGCTTCCGATATCTATTCCAAGAAAGTACACTCGTTTCATCTCCCTATTTCATTAAAAAACAGTCATTGTTTCCCTGGGCCATGGCCCCTTAACCTTGTATCATCTCCGTGAACGCCTCGAACCGGGTGTGGATCTGGCCCTCGGCAAGATTCCGGGAATCCACGCAATCGATCTCCAGGTTCAGCACCGGCACCCCGATTTCCTTGAGCCCGTTTGAGATAATCCCCCGTAGCCCGGTGCCCTGGCGGCATCCCCAGTGGCAAGGGTTGATGGCCCCGTCGATCTGGTACTCCCGGGCAAGGGTCTGAAGATGGGTCACCCGGGCATCCGCGTTCCTGCTAAAGGGAATGGAGAGGATCCGCCGGGCAATGCTCTCAAAGGGGTTGTCCGGGTCCATGGGCTCCCAGGTGACATCATTGAGTTCGTCCACCACGATCTTGGCCCCGTACTCTGCCAACATGGATTCCAGGGGGAACGGAAACTGGATTCGATTCTGGACCCACATGAGCCGAATCCGCTCCTGGGAGGCGTCCATGGCGTTTGTGGCGACCCTGTGGCGGAGCTCGTCCCTGAAGCCCCGACAGATATCAACCCCTTCCCGGGTGCCCATGAACAGGGTGATGACCACACCAAAATTATTCAGGAACCGGGAATCCACCGGCGAGGGCTTCTGCTTGGCAAGCCCATAGATCTCTTTGATGAGCACGGTGGCCTCGTTGGTCAGCTCCAGGGCCTCGCCCAGGCGATTTCTTGACAGCGCTTGCCCTGTGTGATCCCCCACAAACCCTGCCATCTCCTCGATCTGGCGGGCAAGGAACCGGACCGCATCCGGGGACTCACTTTGGGGAACGTTGACCACGAACAGATCCCGGTTGTACTGTTTTGCCATGTTTTCCATCACCGCAAGTCCTGCCGTGCAGGGGCTGCTGGTGCCGATGATGAAATCCGGAACCGGCATGGCGGATTTGAGCATGGCGCCGGTGACGGCCCGGTGGTAGGCACAGGAGTCTGCGGCATAGCCCGCATCCTCGGCCCCCTGCATAAAAAGTTCTGCCGTTTCCGTGGATGCCAGCATGGCCCCGACAAACTCGACAAAGCAGGAGGTGACCCCCATGGAATTAAGCAGATCAAAGGGAGCGGTCACCCCGCACCAGGCAATACGGGCGTCCCCGGAATAGAGCCGCCGGCCAAGGGTTGCAACGGCCAGGGCATAGCGCTTCCGTGCATGGATGCCCTGGGGATCCTGTTCAAGCTTGGCCGTGATCCCGGTGACGATGGAACTGAAATAATCGTACATCATCTTACACCCCCAGCATTTCGGTAAAGGCTTCGATTCGTGTCTGCTGCTGTCCAATGTCTCCCATGGTGCAGTCCCCCTCCAGCATGAGAAAGGGTATCCCAGCATCTTGGAGGGCCTGCCGGATCCCGGGGATCCTGGCAAGATAGGGATCGCAGAATTTGAGGGTAAATCCCATCACGGCCCGGGCATTGCTCGCCCCGGCCCGTTCAACGATCTCTTGGGCAAGGTTGCCCGGCCGGGTGATGTCCATGGTCCGGGCACAGGGCGGCCCCGTCATATACGATCGGGCCAGGGCAACAAAGGGATCGTCGGCCAGGGAAAGATCCACGGTCGAAACAAAGCGGGACCCTGTGCAGAAATCCAGGCGTGTCACATGCATGTTCCAGTTTTCAAACAGGTCAAACACCTTGGGGTCAAACAATAGATTGCCGAACAGGAACACCGGCGCATGGCCCCGGGCAGGTGCCCACGCTTTGGCAACGGCTGCTTTTGCCATGGCAAGGGCAGCATCCACCGAGTCCGTGGCAGCCGTGTTCACAACGATCTGAACCGCCGCTGCAAGCCCCGGATAAAACGCCTCTCCCATTTTTGTCTCAAGACGGCCAAGGGTGTGGCTAAGGTCGTTCCACACCTTGATCCGCGCCCTTACCTTCTCCCGGGAGAAGGCTTGATTGTTCCACGTGAAAAGGGTCCTGGCCATGCGGTCATACTCGGTGGCTAAAAAATCGATACTGGAGGGTGTGTTTGTGGACGGCAGGTCAAGGACCATGACCTGGTCCTTGGGCCGTGCCACCTGCCAGGCATCCGCAACCCTGCGCATGGAATCGCAGGAGTTGACAAACACCATGGCCGACACTTCGGGAAGGTCGTTATCAAGGGCCCTGTCAAGCACCCGTTTCACATGGGGGCAGAGATTATCGTGGAGAAGCTGGCCTGCCTGGTCCGGGCATTCTCCCTGGGGCAGGACCCTGAACGCCTGGAATCCTGCCGCCTCGATGATGGGAACCGGTGCATAGGCACAGGTGAACCCGAGGATCTTATCTTTCATTTCATCCCCTCCTTGCTGCAGTTTATAAGAACGGTGCGAAGCACCCGTTTGGTGGTTTCGAGATCCGTGTCCGGAATACCGGCAAAGAGGGTATCAAGGGTCTGGGTGACCGCCTCCCGTACCGGTCCTTTGGCAGATAGGCCGTCGGTGGTCAGCTCAATCCGGCTGGCCCGCCTGTCCTGGGGATCCGGGGTCCTTTTCACAAGGTTGTCCCGCTCCATGCGATCCAGCAGCCCTGTCATGGAGGAGGGTTCGAGGCCCGCCTTCCTGCCGAGCTCACTGGGCCGCAGGCTCTTTTCGCTCCACAGGGTGAAAAGCGCACCAATGTAGGCTGGCTTGACATTATTTACCCCGGATGACGCCATGCCCTTTTTCAGGGCCGAGGTCACGGCCAGGTAGACCCTGGAAACAAGGTAATAGGGGCAGTTCTTTAACGATTGAAACATCATGAAATCCTCCCATGGTACATAGTATTGATTCGAATATTACGTATACGAATTAAATTGTCAAGAACAAACATTCCCACACCGACCATCGGTCGACAAAAAAACCAAGAGGGGTTTCCCGCACCCCTTTTCCTTGCCACCCAGCGATACAAGCGGTCGTCATTTTCACCTTTTGTGACCCACATAAGAATCCGCGCCCTGCCCATATATCCATGGAGCTCCAAGCATTCCATTCACAAAAAAACAATCCCCGACCATATACAATAGGTACTTACCTATTTTTAGTTCATAAAATTACATTGAGTTAAATGCAATTTTATGTTAGGTTCATTACGTTTCGGTTCGACAGCGGGTGCAGTAATGATTGTTACGGCCCATTTGACTAACCCACTTAAATAGGAGACCATGGACGACTTAGACAGTCACCTCAAAGACATGGATTGCACCAAACTTTTTTTTTCCGATCTCAACGGCTGGCTGATACACCTGTCAGCGCTGCCACCGCCCCCCCGACCTGCCTGCATTCGCCCCCTTGACAGCCCTGGGCGTCACCTGTCCCTCGACTAGCACATAACCAAATCAGCTAGGTTTAGCGTCTTCGCTCTGCTTTTCGCGTTGCCATGGCAAGCGGACCAGATTTTTTTTTGGTTCTGGCTTGTCCAGGTTAGGTTCTTATCTCTGATTTTCGTATTATTTTGGCAAGAGAATCATAAAAATGCTTTGGTTCTGGTTTTTCCAGGTTAGGTATTAACTAATTTCAAACGCCGTCACAATGCTGCAACGGTATAATATATTGAGCAAATACATATGATAGAATATAAAAATGTTAAAAAGGTTTATGGCGAGGGTGAAACTGCCGTAACAGCGGTCAATGATGTCAGCTTCAAGATCGTCCAGGGCGAGGTGGTTGTTTTCCTGGGTCCTTCGGGTTGCGGCAAAAC
Organism: Desulfobacterium sp.; assembly: GCA_016342325.1. Classification (GTDB taxonomy): domain Bacteria; phylum Desulfobacterota; class Desulfobacteria; order Desulfobacterales; family Desulfobacteraceae; genus Desulforapulum. Next base: position 167,094 of record JAEINR010000002.1, on the reverse strand, counting down.
CACCCTGTTGCGGATGACCAACAAGCTTGAATCCGTCACCAGCGGCGCCATATCGGTTGGCGGCCGCAACATCCGCGAGATCGATCCAGTCCGGCTTCGGCGAAGCATGGGGTATGTGATCCAGCAGATCGGCTTGTTTCCCAACAAAACGATCTTTGACAACATCGCCATGGTGCCCCGGGTTCTGAAATGGGATCGGGAAAAAATCAACGACCGGGTCCAGACATTGATGGAGCTGGTCAAGCTGGATCCAGAGATCTACAGCAGCCGATACCCGGTGGAGCTTTCCGGTGGTCAGCAGCAACGGATCGGCGTGGCAAGGGCCCTGGCGGCGGATCCCGATATCCTTCTCATGGACGAGCCCTTTGGGGCCATCGACCCCATCAACCGGGACCAGATCCAGGATGAATTCATGCGCCTCCAGGCCCGGCTGAAAAAAACCATCGCCTTTGTGTCCCACGACATCCACGAAGCGATCAAAATGGCGGACAAAATCGCCATCTTCAGGGGAGGACAGCTGGTCCAGTATGACACGCCCGAAGTGATCCTCACCCAGCCCAAGAACAAGTTTGTCTCCGATTTTGTGGGGGCGGACCGGGCCCTGAAGGTGCTGAACCTGATCCGAGCCCGGGATGCCATGAACAAAAATCCCAAAAACATCCTCAGGGCCGACACCCCCTGCCCTGAAGCCATGAAGTTCTTTTCGGAAAAGAGCCGCACCTCTGCCATTGTGATCAAGGACGACAAGCCCATGGGGTATGTCACCCCCAGACTTGTCAAATTTGAGGAAGGGCCTGTCTCGGACGTGGTCGAACCCTACCAGGTGTTTGTGGAGGATGACGAACCCCTCAGGGACGTACTCTCATCCATGCTCATGGACAGCATGACCACCTATTGCGTGGTGGATGAGAACGGCACGTTCAAAGGTTCCATCACCTACCAGAACATTCAGAAAAAGATTCTTGAACTCTATGAAGACGATACGGATTAGGAGGAGACAAAACTATGGAAATCCTTGACTTTATAAGGGAGAATTTTGACCAGGCCCTCTTCCTGACCTGGGAGCACATCTGGATCGTGTTTCTGTCTCTGTTCATTGCCATGATCACAGGCATTCCCACGGGCATTGCCATCACCCGGAATGAGGCCCTGGCCAAAAAAGTTTTAAACACAGCCAACATCCTCATGACCGTTCCCTCCATTGCCATGTTCGGTATCATGCTGCCGTTCCTGGCGCCCATGGGCTGGGGATTGGGCAAGGTGCCGGCGGTCATTGCCCTGGTGCTTTACAGCGAACTGCCCATCATTCGCAACACCTACATTGCCATCAAGAATGTGGACCCGGCCCTTGTGGATGCCGGCAGGGGGCTGGGACTGACCCGGTGGAACCTGCTGAAGGAAGTGGAAATCCCCCTGGCCATCCCGGTGATCCTGGCAGGTCTCAGAACCGCCGCAGTGATGAACATCGGTATCGGAGCCATTGCCGCCTATATCGGGGCCGGCGGGCTCGGGGTGTTCATCCAGCAGGGCATTGCCAGGTCCTATGAGGCCATGATCATTACCGGGGCACTGGGGGTTTCCCTGCTGGCGATCCTGGTGGATTCCCTGATGGCCCTTCTGGAACGGGCGCTCACCTCCCAGGGCCTGAAAATTCAAGGGAGGCAATGATGCATAACTACATGATCAAACTATACAGATTTTTTTTGCTGGTCGTTCTTTTTATCTGCGGAGTAAAGGCCCAGCAGGTTGGACTTGTGGACTACCTTTCCGACCCTTATGAACAGGAGTATGTGCTGGAGCTTGTGAAACAGCACCTGTATCTGGTGGGATGGAGCATGTTTTTTGCAACGGTCATCGGACTTGCCGCCGGCATTCTCCTGACCCGGAACAGCTTCAGAAAGTTCTCATCCACGGTGATGTACGTCATCAGCCTGGGCCAGACCATCCCCTCCCTTGCGGTGATCGCACTGGCCATGAGTGCCCTGGGCATCGGCACCCGGCCGGCCATTTTCGCGCTCCTGCTCTATTCGGTCCTGCCCATTGCCCGGAATACCATGGCCGGCATCAACGCCGTCGCCCCCGGGATCATCGATGCGGCCCGGGGAATGGGGCTCACCCCCCTCCAGATATTGGTCTCGGCCGAGCTGCCCAATGCGGCCTCGGTGATACTCACCGGTTTCCGGATCGCCCTGGTGATCAATGTGGGTACCGCCCCCCTGGGATTTCTCGTGGGCGCAGGCGGCCTGGGGGATCTGATTTTCACCGGCATCGACATGATGGAGCCGACAAAACTTTTGGCCGGTGCCATCCCCACTACCCTGCTGGCACTGACAGGGGATTATCTTTGTGAACTTCTCGGTCTGGTGCTGATTCCAAAGGGTCTACGATTACAGAACACATAACTTGGACAAGCCAGAACCAAAAAGACGTTCTGAGTCTCTTGCCAAAGTAACGCGGAAAGCAAAGCGAAGAAGCTATTTAACGATTAAATAATAAGGAGAAAAACATGCATGCGTATTTGAAAAAAGGGTTGATCGGATTGATCGGCCTGGTTTGCCTCACCTTGATTACGGCTCCCGGCGTCATGGCAGAAAAGGCCATCACCATCGGCGGAAAAAACTTCACAGAGCAGTACATCCTTCCGGAGCTTGCCAAGCATCTGCTGGAAAAGAACGGATTTAAAGTCACCCTGAAAACCGGCGTCGGTACCGCCATCGCCCGAAAATCCCTTGAAACCGGCCAGGTGGATTTCTATTTTGAATACACCGGCACAGCCTATACCGTGTTTTACAAGGGAAAAGATGCCGCAGTGATGACAGATCCCCAGAAGGTGTACGACTGGATGAAGGAGAACGATGGGGCCAAGGGACTGGTCTGGCTGGACATGGTGGCCTTGAACGACACCTATACCCTGATGATGAAAAAAGATCAGGCGGACCAGGCCGGGATCAAAACCATCGGCGATTTTGGCGCTGCGGTCAACAAGGATCCCAAAAAGCTTGTGCTTGCGGTCAATTCCGAATTCTGGGAAAGGCCGGACGGCATCAAAAAGCTGATGAAAATCTACGGTTTCCGTGTACCCATCTCCCAGATCAAGAAGATGGATACTGGGTTGACCTATATAGCCCTCAAAAACGGAGATGTTGATGTTGCCATGGGCCTGTCCACCGATGGCCGTATCTCCGCCTACGGTTTTTGCAACCTTACGGACAACAAAAAATTCTTTCCGGCGTACAATCCGGCCCCTGTGATCCGAAAAGTGGTGTTGGATCAATATCCTGAGATCCGTGACATCTTAAAGCCCCTGGCAGAAAAACTGACAACCGAAGAGATGCAGAAACTCAACAAGGCCGTGGATGTGGATCATGAAAAAGTATCTACGGTTGCCCTGACCTGGTTAAAAGCCAACGGGCTTATATAAAAACAAACTGATCGTCATTCCTCCTTCCGGCATCCCCAGGGCCATCTTGCCCTGGGGATGCTTTTTTTATGGTCACACCGACACGAGCGCCATACAATACGTGAAAACCGCCTGGACGGTGATTGTTCAGGCCTTAAGCAGGTTTTCAAGGAAATGGCCCCCCGGCGTGGGAGTGCCTATTTTAATGCCTTCGGGGGTTGCAGCAGCCACAAAAAAAACATTCTGGGGGGACGCGGATCCACAGCTTTATCTAACTTTCGACGGTTTTATGGACGCTTGGGGTTGATCCCGGCAGAAAATTGTGTATACTTCCGGTTCGTGTTTTTTTGGCGGACGAGTGGAATCCCGCCCTATAAATTCTCCCTCACTATATTAACAAGAGCATGCTGTGCTTGTGGGACAGCATGCAAAAAGGTGGCTATGCTTACAATTACCAAAGCGTTTAGATTTGATGCAGCCCACCGGCTGTATCTGAAAGACCTCACAGAAGAAGAGAACCGTGAAATCTACGGCAAGTGCAGTTGTTTCCACGGACACACCTACCGCCTGAAGGTCACGGTTTCCGGCAAGATTCAGCCAAACGGCATGATCATCAACTTTACCGATCTAAAGCAACTTGTTGTGGACAGGGTCATTTCAAGATACGACCACGCCTGCCTCAACGAACTTGTTGAATACAGAAACCTGCCCACCACTGCCGAAAATATGGCCCTCCATATTTTTAATGTACTTGCCCCTTGCCTGGAAAGCGAGGACATCACCTTAACCCGGATTCGACTTTATGAGACCCCGGATTCCTGGGCAGAGGTGACCCCCGATGCGTGAGAAACACCAAGATAGCCCGCGGGATAGAACCCTTGATGTCACGGAGATCTTTGCATCCATCCAGGGGGAAGGCCCCTTCATGGGCCGACCCGCCTCTTTTGTGAGGCTCAGTGGCTGTGTAGAACCCCTTTGCCCCTGGTGTGACACCAAGCATGCCTGGGGCCCGGGAGACGCCATCCCCGTGAACCAGGTGGCGGACACGGTCCGGAACCTTGGGAACGACCTGGTGGTGATCACCGGCGGAGAACCTTTTCTCCAGTGGGCGTCGGGCTTGAATCATCTGGAAGATCAACTCCTGAAAAAAGGACTCACGGTTCAGTATGAAACCAGTGGAAAGGTCTTGATACCGGCGGAGGTCAAAGGGGTCAAGGTCTGCTCCCCCAAACACCTGGATGGCCGCTGGCATTACATTCAAAAAAACAGCAACCGTGCAGACTATTTTAAATTTGTTGTCAAGGATGATTTCAAGGGTGTGGAAGGATTTGTGAAAGACCAGGGCCTTGGTGCAAACCGTGTGTGGATCATGCCCCTGGGGGACCATGGGGAGGATCAACTGGCGCTGTCACCCGACATCTGGGCGTTTTGCGTAAAAAAGCGCTTTAATTTCTCCCCCCGGCTTCACACCCTTTTCTTTAACAACAAACAAGGAGTTTAGCATGATCGATTCTGTCATCGTATTGTCCGGCGGCATGGACTCAGCCGTGCTGCTGGCCCATGTCCTTACCCAGGGAAAAACCGTTGAGGCCATCAGCTTTGATTACGGTTCAAAACACAATGTTCGAGAACTTCCCATGGCGGCCGGGCTGTGTAAAACATTCGGCATAAGCCATCAGATCATCCGGCTGCCGTTTATCAACGACCTCTTTTCCTCCAGCCTGCTCTCAAGCGGGGAAGCGATTCCCGACGGTTCCTACAGGGAAGCCAACATGAAAAGCACGGTGGTTCCCTTTAGAAACGGCATCATGCTTTCCATTGCAGCCGGATATGCCGAATCCATTGAATCCCCAGAGGTGCTGTTGGGCTCCCATTCAGGGGATCATCATATTTACCCCGACTGCAGACCCGAATTCAACCGGGCCTTTGCCGAGGCCGTTGATCTTGGAACGGACGGACAGGTGAAAATCCGGTTTCCCTTTTCCAATATGGATAAAAGGGATATCGGCGACCTGGGCAGGACACTTGGATTGGATTTCAGCAAAACATGGACCTGCTACAAGGGCGAAACCCATCACTGCGGCACCTGCGGGGCCTGTGATGAGAGAAAATATGCCCTGCGATATGACCAGGGACGCGATGTTACAACTTACCTGGCCTAGAAGGAAGCCCCATGAACCAAACCTTAAACAAAAATATCCCCCTGGGCAAAAGCGTGGGTCACAGTGAAACCTACGCCCCCTCCCATCTCTTTCCCGTACCGCGAAAAGAGTCGCGAAAAGCCCTGGGCCTTGTATCTGCCCTGCCCTTCCATGGGGTCGACATCTGGAATGCCTATGAACTCTCCTGGCTTACACCAAAGGGAAAGCCCTGTGTTGCCATGGGGGAATTTTCATTCCCCTGCACCAGCAAACACATTGTCGAATCAAAATCCTTGAAACTCTACCTGAATTCCTTGAACCAAACCTGTTTCGACGCCCCTGAAACCGTTGCCCGGACCATCCAAAAGGATTTAAGCGTTGCCGCCGGTGCCCAGGCGGCGGTAACCCTCCTGATGCCCGAAGAATTTGCCAAAATGCAGATCTGCTCCCCCCAGGGAGACTGCCTGGACGGCCTGGACCTTGGGATGGACACCTACACCCGGGAACCCGGGTATTTGACCACCCGATCCGTCAAGGCCGAAGAACAGCTCTACTCCCGTCTGTTGAGAACCAACTGCCCGGTGACCGGCCAGCCGGACTGGGCAACGGTGATGATCGACTATTCAGGCAACGCAATCGATCATGCAGGCCTGCTTCGCTACATCGTCTCTTTTCGCCAACATACCGGGTTCCACGAAAATTGCGTTGAACGCATATTCATGGATATCGTAAACCGATGCCAACCGGACAGACTCTCCGTAAATGCCAGATTTACCCGGCGGGGCGGCCTGGATATCAACCCCCAGCGCTCCACAAATGAAAAAAGGTTTCCCAATATACGCCTTGCAAGACAATAACCTAGCCCCCTGGGGAGGGGGGCAGGGGATGAGTATCCATAACCGCTCAAAAATGTTGATCCCCGTCCCCAGGCGGCGGCAACAGCTCCATCTCCGGCGATACGTCCCGGGTTAAACCGGTGTTTTGCATTATTGTTTCCTTGCCGCCGTCCCCTTGTCCACTCAAACCAACGACGGTGGAAAGGGTATCAACAACAAAACGAATCTGCCTGGACTGCACCTTCATCTCCTCTGCCGCAGCTGCATTTTCCTGGGCATTGGCAGCATTCTGCTGGATCAGTTTATCCATTTCGCAGGTCGCAGTGCTGATCTGCTCGATCCCCTGGGACTGCTCTTCAGAAGCCGTGGCAATTGTGTTGATGACATCCCCCACGCTTGAGAACACCTCATTGTTCGTGGTCAGGGCCTCCACAAGCTGGCGGTTCAAGTGATCGGCTTCCACGATTTTGCCATTGGCTGTTTCGATCAGCGTGGCCGTGAGCTTTGCAGAATCTGCGGCACGGATGGCAAGGTTTCTCACCTCATCGGCCACCACGGCAAACCCTGCGCCCGCTTCCCCGGCTCTGGCGGCTTCCACGGCCGCGTTAAGGGCAAGCAGGTTGGTCTGAAACGCGATTTCATCGATGGTCTTGATTATTTTCTGGGTCTCCTCACTGGACTGAACCGTTTCGGCGATCACCTGCTTCATCTTCTCCGTTCGCTCACCCATAATCCTGAAATTTGGGATAGCGTCATTTTCCATGACGTTTTTCGCCTCCAACGCCCCCTGGGAATTATTCTTGACCATGGCCGCCATCTCTTCAAGGGACGCTGCCGTCTCTTCCACAGACGCGGCCTGGGTGGACGCGCCTTCGGCAACCGATTTGCTTGCCGAGGCAACCATCTCGGATGCAGAGGCGACAAACCCGCTGGTCCCTATCAGTTCAACCACGGATCGGCTGATGGTCCTGTAGACACGGGTTGTTATCCCCCAGATAATTGCCGAGATCATTAAAATGGAAAGCGCCCCCAGCCCCATGATAATCCGAACCATGGCGTCAATGGCTTCAGTATATTCCTCCATGGGAACAGAGGCGACCAGCATCCAGCCCATGGGGTCGTAACTTTCCATGAGACTGATCTTCTCCGTGCCATTGTAGGAATAGACAAGGCTGCCGCTACCCTGGGCAAGCATTTGCCTTCCAAAATCATACTGGGTCATACTGGAAAAAAGCTGCCCCTTGTCAGGGTGAGAAAGCACCCGTCCCGTCTTTTCCACAAGAATGGCATACCCGCTTTTCCCAATCTTAATCGGTCTTATAAATGCCTTGTTGAACACCTCAAGCCTTGCTGTCATCCCAAGACTGCCGATGATTTTTTCTCCCTTTGTTATGGGGGCGGTGACCAGGATGACCGGCATTTGGGTTGTCGACGATATGACCACCGGGCTGATCCAGACCTCGCCATTGGTTGCCTTGGCGATATTCTCATTAAACGCATTGACCTCCGTGGCCTGTTTGCCGGTGCTCTCCGGAAGAGCACCGACCATGATCCGTCCTTCAGGGTTCATGATAAAAACATCTTCAAACAAAAGGGACTGTTCCTGATAGAGCCGCAGATGTTTTCCAGCCTGTTTCAGGAGTTTTCCCTTGGCGGCAAATTGAAACAATCCATTTCCTGCAAGAAGAACAGCTTCGCGTTTCCTCTCCTGGATCCAGTAGTCGAGCTCAAAAATGACCCGGGAAACCGTGTTTTCCATGTTGGTTACCTGGTGTTCCTGAATGGATTTCGAAGCCATGTGAGAGGAGATGAAAACCAGTATTCCAACACAGAAAAAAACCACGGGAATAATCGTCAATAAAAGTTTTTTCCTGAAATTCATTGTTTTCATGGCTGACTCCACTTATTCGATAATGGTTGCGGCCGACAGGACAGAATAGGGCAGATCAATGCCCAATTTTTCAGCTGTTTTCAGATTGACGAAAAACCTGGGGTCCTGATCAAACTTTATGGGGGTGCCCCTGATGGATTTCCCATTGACAAGGACATCCACAACAGATTCCGCAAGCATGTGCCCAAGCTTGTTATCATCGGCAACAAATCCGCCCAGGGCCCCCAGTTTCACAGCCCTGTCCGAATAGGAAACCACCGGGATATTTCCTGCCGCGGCAACGATTTCATCGGCCCTGTCAAAAAGAAGGCTTTGATTTCCGATGACCACGGTTGTTTGGTTGCTGTCAACGGCCCTGACCGCCTTTAAGGCGTCATTGACGCCAAGGCACTCCACCTCCCGGTAGGAGAGAGCAAGGTTACGGCAGACCGTTTTCGTCCCCTCCCGGTCAACTTCGGCAGACGGATTTCCACTGCCCAGGAGCAAAAGAACCGACGTCATATCAGGCAGCATGGACTGAAAGATATCAAACTGGGTTTCCACCGGCAGAAAATAGGTGACGCCGGTGATGTTTTTTTCCGGGGATTCGAGATTCTGAACAACCCCAAGCTGTTTTGGATTGTTACAGCCACCGATAAACGTTGGAACGGCAAGGGGGTTACCTGCCAGCCATTTTGCCCCATTGGAGCGCAGCACGACGATCCCGCTCTTTTGTCCCTCCCATTCTTTTACCACCTGTGCAAGCGCGTCAATGGAAGAAAGCGCCTTTCTGTACTCAACCCTTACCTGGGGTGCAAGCGTGTTCATTCCTGCTTCAAACCCTGCCACTACCCGGGTTGCCATACCCGATTTCCCTGCCCAGACAAGACCTATTTCAACGGCATTGGCCGTTGACACGAAACAGCACATCACGAGTACGATCAACAACAAAAAACGCCTTGATTTCATCATCTTACCCTCCTGGTGATTTGCATTAAACGAACATGGTTCCCCCCATCCCAAACCGAAGGCAACCATCGTAACTATGGGATACAGATTTTTCTTAAGATCCTGTTAAGGATATCGTAGACAGGGTATTCCACACAAAACACGTTTTGCTTTTGCGAAAAGATCAGCAGGACGAAATGGGAGTCGGTGTAATCTAAAAAACCTGGGACAAAGTCGCAGCATCCATACCGATAAATGTCCAGACCTTTTTTTGAATGATTATCTATGATATGCTCAATGTCGGATTAAGTCAATATTAAAGCCTTTACCCTTATCAATTTCAATTTCAAGCCATCCGCCATACTGCACAGCATATGACAGTGGATGATGCCATCGTCCTTATATTAAAAAACCCGTTACAAACAGAACGTCCCCAGCAAACCATAAAAATCATAAGGAGGCGGTTAAATGAGATCCATCGCAAAGGAGTCCTACATGGGAACAAGCGTGCTGCTATCTGCGGTATCTCCCTCCCATCTGCTATTCCGTTGCCACACCCTGAAATCTGAATTGACATCGGAAACCGGCCAGGCTGTATACTCTCGGTTAAAAACCGGCAAAGCAGATCCACCGATCCCATGGGGCTCTGCCAGAGCCGGTTTTGTCGCCGAGACCCGGGAAGATGCCATTGAGTCACTACAGCGTATCGCCGATTTTCTGACCCTTGACCCGACAACAAAAAGTTGGACGCATCCCAGGGGGATCTTTTACCGGCAAACAGGATTGGACCCGACGGGAAAAACCGTGGCCCTGTTCTCGGGCCAGGGAGGCCAGTACACAGAGATGGGGAGCTCACTTCAAACCCTTTTCCCGTTCATCAAACAGGGGTATTACCACATGGACAGCCTTCTTGAAGAAATCGGACTAACGCCCATTTCAACCATCCTGTTTCCGAACCATCGCCTGAGCAAAGAGGAGGTGATCCTGTCTGAAAACACCCTGAAGCGAACCGAATATACCCAACCGGCCATTGGCGTCTTCAACCCGGCGCTCTACCGGATCTTGGAGCGCCTGGGGCTTGAAACACAGATGACGGCGGGCATGAGTTGCGGAGAACTTCCCGCCCTGTGGGGGGCAGGAGCCCTGTCTGATGAACACTTCTTTGACTTGGTCAGATGCCGGGGCCGTGCCATGTCCCAAGCCAATGGGGTCTCGGAGGAAGCCGAAGCCATGATGGCCGTCACCGGAGATGTGGATGCAATAACGGCAAAGGTCGAAACCGTGGAGAATGTGTTTGTGGAGGCATGGAATTCCAAGAATCAGGTTGTCCTGGCAGGCCTTAAGAAGCGGCTTCAAGAACTGCAGTACATATTCCAGGACAGGGGGTGGGCCGCCTATATGCTTTCGGTTTCAGGCGCGTTCCACTCGCCGTTTATGGAGAATGCCCGGCGGATTTTTGCAGAACATGTTCACGACACACCGTTTACCCCCCCGAAGATACCGGTCTATTCCAATGTCACCGCAGCCCCATATCCCGAGGACCCCCATGCCGTCAAAGAGATGTTGATCGAGCAAATTGTGAGGCCTATTCGATTTAAAGAGCAGATAGAAAACATTTACACGGCAGGCGGATCCCGGTTCATCGAATTCGGACCGAAAAATATCGTCACCTCCCTTGTGGACGCGATCCTTGGGGACAAAGGCCACGGAGCGGTTGCCCTCAATTCAGGCAACAGAAGACGTAGCAATGTCCATGAATGCATACAGAGTTGCACCCTGCGCCTTGCCGGCCATGCCCCCATACCCTGTCACTCGGTAAACATCAGCCTGGAGGGCGTCCGCCTTACGGGTCTGCCCAGGACATTAAAAGAGGGGTTGAAAAAGGTCTCTATCCTCTTTCATCTAACCGGCCACCAGGAGCCCATAGAGGGGCGGATGGTGTGGAGACAGGGACGGTTTGCCGGGGTACAGCTTTCCAGGGGAGAAAAGGTAAGGACACTACTCAAGCGACTTGGATATGACGAAACGAACAACCCAAAGCCTGTTTTTGCCAAGGCGTGCTGCCGCCAGCTCCAGGAGGCCGTTGTCAACCTCATTGTAACGGGACTCTCCCTGAACCCCCTGGAGCGCCTCCTGGATGGAACAATCGAAAGCCCTGGTTTTTCACTACCAGGGGAAACGGTATGTTCAAGGGTTCCAGCCAACTACCGGTGAGCCCACACACGGATTCATTCAAAGTACCCTTGAATGACGAAGGTTGTCTCCTCTGAATCGGGAACCTTTATCTCCTGCAACTTGACCCCGTACATGGTCCGCTCTATCACAAGGGAGGAGCGCTCTCCCTTAACAATGGTTCCCTGCTCGATCTTATTTTTAACCTTGATCTCCGGGCTAAAGGGCAAAAAACCCTTTTCCTGGTCCATGAGGAAAAAGTCCTTTTCAATGGACAGATCCGCGATCTCCTTTTCAAGGATCTCGATCTCCTTGCCGTAGGTGGCCATGCGCTGCTCGATGACGCCCAGACTCGCCTGGTAGTCGGCTTCCATCCGCCCGGAGGCGTTCACCGCAGCCCGGTACATCCCTGAATTCTTGTCAATAAGGGATTGAACACCCTTCTGTTTCTGCTCCAGGGGGACCCTGTGGAACCGTTCCACGATCCCGATAAGAAACTGGTGGACTTGGCCCCCCCGGGAGAAACCGAGACCCCCCTTGAAATTGATCAGCAAATCGTCCAGGACAGCCGGGGTTTCGATGTCGGCGCTCTCCAGCATGGATCGCAAAAAGCCAAGGGCGCTCTGGCGCTCTTCGTACTCCTCCTGCACCTTGACCTGGTGCTGGAGCCGGGCCACCATCCCTTCGAGCTCCTCTTCGTGCCTAAGGGTCCGAAGGCTTTGTTCCTTGTGCTCAAGGAGCTGGGTGAGTTCCACCAGCCTGTCGGTTTCGTGGCGGCCGATCCTCAGGATGGAGGAACCCTTGCCGCTGGAATAGACATTTTTAAGAACAATCCCCCGCTGGGCAAGGATCACCGACGAAATCACATCCGCCCCGATCGCCTGGAAGCTACCCGTGGTGACGATCTTTGCGTTTTCGATGTTCCGGCTCACCACCACGCTGCCCTGGGCATCGATCTCGGCCAGCTCCCTTGCCACATTCATCCGGGTGATGCCCTCTCCCACGCCGCCCTTGATCTCCACGCTTCCCGAGGCAACCACCCGTCCCAAAACATCCTGCCCCACCATCAGCCGGTTGCAGAGAACAGAGGCACCGTGGCAGACCGTCCCCGTGATCACAAGGTTATAGAACTTGTGGTCGTCAAAGGTGTGCTCCAGCACATCCCCCTCGATTCTCCTGAGGGGAGGATCCATCACCGAGGGGGTGACAAACAGGGTCCGCTCCCGGTAGAGGGCCGGATTTCCGTCAATGGTCGCAACATAGGAAAGGTCGTCAACGCTCTCCACACCGGTTCCCTTACCCAGGTAACAGGGATTCACCTTCTCCGGGTAGATGGCATTCCCAAACACATCCCTGCCCGGCTTACCCTCCAGGTGGGGCGTTCTTCTGGCAATCAGCGCCCCCTTTTTAACAAAGGGAACCTGGGCCGAATCAACATCGCCCTCCTGGGAAGAGTAATCGGTGTTGAATAAAAATTCCAGGGAACCGTCCCCGCCCGGCTCCGGCGGATAGCCCTGGGCGATCAGGAACGCCTCTCCAGGTTCCCCGTCAGAAAGAAAGGTTTCGATCTCTTTGTCCTTGACGATCCCGAATCGGATGCCGGCAAGCTTGATCCAGTTTTGAAGATTGTGCACGGAGATCTCTTCGAGCAGCTCCGATCTCTTGACAACAAAGGCCTCAAGCTTTGTCCGTGGGATACGGTAGTCAAACAGCTGTCCCAGGCGCTGGTTCATCTTGATTTCCGAATTATAGAGGTGCAGGGACCTCTCCAGGTCAAGCCGCTGCTTCTCATAGGCCTTCTGTTCGTGGAGGATGGAAATGACGTTCTGGTCGCTGAGGCCGAACGCCTCCTTGAGGATCTCCCCCAGGTAACGCCGGGCCTTGCCCTCCCCTGCCTCTGCCTTCTGCTGTTTCAGGGCCTGGTTGATCTCCTGGATGGTGACATAGCCCTTCTTGACGGCAATGACACCGAATCGCTTGTTGATGTCGATGCGCTCGAGCTCGGATCCGGCCAGTTGGTTCATGGCCTCGGCCAGGAACTCATCCTTGATGCGGTCCTGGGTCAGGAGCACGGCGGTGCGATCCGCCAGGGTAATCTCCTGGTTGGCCAGGAGGATATCGCCGATCAGCTTGTTCTCCCGGGTCTTTCTGAAGTGCATTGCCTGAAAGTCCAGGGCCTTTTCCACGGTCTCGAAATCGGTGAACCGGTTGGCAATGGCAAGCTTGCCGAACCGCTTGTCCAAAAGCTTGACCTCCAGGTGATCCTGAACAGCAAACAGGAAATCGATATCACTGTGGGAGAGGTAGTCGTGGCGCCTGAAGATGTTCAACACGGAAAAGCCAGGATCGATCTGGAGCTCCCGGATCAGTTCCGTCAGGATCGCCTGCTCCTGTTCAGGGGTGACCAACTTACAGCGCACCGCCAAGTCGACAAGGCTGCGGTTCTCCCTGTCAATGGTCGTGATGGCCTGGGTTTTGCTCATAAAAAACCTTTTTACAGGGGCAGGATGGAATCGCCAATCCTGGTATCCCCGAATATGAGTTACTGGGTTTAAGGGTTTATCCCTGTAATATCCAGCATTATCAGAGATTCTTCAACGTTTTTTTCTAAAACCAAGCAAACCCCTTGAATCCCCCTCCAGTCGAACAGGATCGCCACAGCCCAGGGCAAAGGCAAAGATTGATGTTGATATTGGTTTGTTTAATGGATTGATGGCACGTTTTGTTGTATGATTGCCCCCAACATACAAGGCAATGACAACATGATTAACATGGGGTAATAGGTTTTATGAACGTAAATTTCCTAGGAAAACAACTAAAAAGCCCGACGGTTCTGGCCTCCGGCATACTTGGCAACAGCTTTGACATTTTAGAACGGGTCCATGGGGCTGGATGTGGAATCGTCACCATGAAATCCATCGGGCCCGCCCCCCGTGACGGCCATAACAACCCCACGGTGATCGATCTCGGCCACGGCCTGATCAATGCCGTGGGGCTTCCCACCCCCGGGTATCGTGATATGGATGAAGAGTGGAAGGCCCTCGAAAAAAGGGCATTTCCCTTGAATGCCAGCATCTATGGCGGCTCTGTTTCCGAGTTTGTTGAGGTGGCAAAGTTTGTGGCAGAGAAAAACCCTGATTTTATCGAGCTCAATATCTCATGTCCAAATTCCGAAAAGCACGGGATGCTCTTTGGCACCAACCCGACATCGAGCTTTGATGTTGTCAGCGCGGTTAAACGGGTGACAGGATCGATCCCAGTGATTCCAAAGCTAACCCCCCAGGCCCTGTCCATTGGTGAAATTGCAAAAGCGTGCGAAGATGCCGGGGCCGATGCACTCTGTGCGATCAATACGGCAGGGCCGGGCATGCTCATTGACATTGAAAGTCGAAAACCCATCCTTGCGTATAAGAAGGGGGGGCTCTCCGGCCCCATGATACGCCCCATTGCCGTGCGCTGTGTCTATGAGATCTGCCAACAGACCACCCTTCCCGTCATCGGCCTTGGCGGCGTCACCACGGGCAGGGATGCCGTTGAAATGATCATGGCAGGCGCCACCCTGGTGGGCGTTGGCAGCGCCGTTAAATCCAGGGGAATCGATGTATTTTCAACCATCACCCGGGAGCTTGCCCAATGGCTTGACGACCACGGCGCAACACTTGAAGAGATAAGGGGTGCGGCCCATGGGTAACCTGGGCGCTTGCATGCCGCAACAGGAAGGAATCATAACAATGGAAAAAAAACCCGTAATGCTGAAAATCGACCAGGTTCAGCACCATAACGAAAACTATGCCACCCTCTTTTTCAACCATGGGATAGCGTTCCGCCCAGGTCAATTTATCATGGTGTGGCTGCCTGAAATCGATGAAAAGCCCTATACGGTTTCCTTTCATTCAAAAGAACGGTTTGGGATCACGATTGAGGCCAAGGGCAAATTTTCCCAACGGGCCGTGGCATTGAAGCCAGGCGACCTTGTGGGGGTCCGGGGCCCCTTTGGTAACGGCTTCTCCTTTGAAGCCCACGCCAGTGTCTGTTTTGTGGCAGGCGGGTGCGGGATGGCTCCTTTAGCGCCCATGATCGAATCCGTGCCCTGCAGCAAAACCATCATCCAGGGGGCACGGAGCGATGACTATCTGCTTTTCAAAGACAGATTCAAAACGGCTGACGTTCTCTATAGTACGGATGACGGCAGTTTCGGCCAAAAAGGGTTTGTGACGGACGCCTTGGCAGACGCCATGGCAAAAAACATGTTTGACATGGTCTACGCCTGCGGCCCGGAAGTGATGATGAAAAAGGTGTTTGACCTGTGCGAAGCCAATTCTGTCAGGTGCCAGGTCTCCCTGGAACGCTATATGCGATGCGGCTTTGGAGTGTGCGGTGCCTGTGTGTGCGGGAAAGAACGGGTTTGTGTTGACGGGCCTGTTTTTGAATCCCAACGGCTCAGGACCCTGGACGATTTTAATAAGAAAGCCCTGCTGAAGTCCGGGAAAGAGGTCTCGCTTACCGACTATTTTTCCTGGCGATCTGTTTAAATCCGAACCTGAACAAGCCAGGACCAACGTATTTTCTGATTTTCTTGCCAAAATAACACGAACGTCAGGGATAAGAACTTAATCACATTGACTTTGGAGACCTATAATGGGGTATAAAGAACGATTTATTGAATTTCTTGTAAAGTGCGATGCCATCAAATTTGGCGAATTTACTTTAAAAAGCGGCCGAACCGCCCCGTATTTCATCAATACAGGCATGTTTGATACCGGAAACAAAATAAAAGAGCTGGGCACCTACTATGCCAAGGCCGTAACAGAGCATTTCAAGGACGACTTCGACGCCATCTACGGGCCGGCATACAAGGGGATCCCCTTGTGCGTTGCCACGGCCGTGGGGTTGAGCATGGAGGGCATCGACAAGGGGTATGTGTTCAACCGAAAAGAGGCAAAGACCTATGCCGATAAAAGCACCCTTGTGGGCATGGACCTGACCCCTTCAACGGAGCTGATCCTGGTGGACGATGTCATCACCTCAGGCAAGGCGATCCGCGAATCCATCGAGGTATTAAAAGAGAACAAAAACCCCAGGGTCAAGGGGATTGTGATCAGTGTCAACCGCCAGGAAAAGGGCAAGACAGAGAAGAATGCCCTCAAAGAGGTGGAGGAGGGGCTTGGCATTCCCGTTTTTTCCATCGTTACCATCAGCGAGATCAAAACCTTTCTCCACAACAGACCCATCAATGGAACCATTGTCATTGACGATGCAATGCTTGAAAAACTGAACCGTTATTCAGAGGCCTACGGCGCTGAATAGGAGACCCGTCCCCCTTTCCAGACCCCGCCAGGGGGACGGGGTCCGGAAAGGGCAAGCCTTAACCTGGACAAGCCAGAACCAGAGAAGTTCTCTGATTTTCTTGCCAAAATAACGCGGAAATCAGAGCTAAGAAGCTAGGTGGTCCCCTTTGATTCATCAAGCATTTCACGGATCTTATTGGCCAGGTCTTTTTTCGCAATCGGTTTCATGAGAACGTTTTGAATACCCATGGATGCAGCCATTTTTTCAGGTATTTTTTCACTGTAACCGGTACAGAGCAATATGGGAATATCGGGTCGTATCTTTATCAGCTCGGCAGCCAGTTTGTCTCCGGACATGTTCGGCATGGCCATATCGGTGATCACCATGTCAAATTGGTCAGGAGATGCACGGAACGTCTCCAGGGTCGCAAGACTGTCAACCTGGGAAACGACCTGATAGCCCAGGCGCTCCAGCATCTGTTTCTCCATTTTAACAATGGCATCTTCATCATCCACGAGCATGATCCGTTCGGTACCCCCCTGGATCGTTTCTTTTCTTTGTATCGCTTCCTCTTTGGAATGCTTCTTCTCCACCGGCAAGTAGACATGGAAATCCGTTCCTTTGCCCGGCTCACTCCAAACTTGAATGACGCCCCCCATGCTTTTGACAATACCGTGCACAACGGACAACCCCATTCCCGTGCCTTTACCTTTCTCTTTAGTGGTAAAAAAAGGGTTGAATATTTTTTCTATCATATTTTTATCCATGCCAAGGCCCGTATCCGCCACGGTAAGGCACGCATAAAGACCGGGCTTCATTTCCGGGGTTATCAGCTCATGTTCAGCCAGCCAGATCTCTTCCAGGACCACGGACAGCTGGCCCGTATCCGCCATGGCATGATACGCATTGGTGGTCAGGTTCATTATAATCTGATGAATCTGGGTGGAATCCGCCTTGATGATTCCGCAATCGCTCCGGATATCCTGTTTGATCTCAATGGAGGTCGGAATCGTGGACCGGATGAGTTTCAATGCTTCCTTGATAACCGGCTGAATTCTTATGGATTTCAATTCATTATGGTCTTGATGGGAGAAGGTGAGAATTTGTTTCACCAGGTCACAGGCGCGCAGGGCACCGCTATAAATCCCGTTAAGGCTGTTGCGCAAGGGAGAATCGTCAGGAACATCTTCTATCAACATCTCGGTATAGCCGACAATGGGAGAGAGGATATTGTTGAAATCATGGGCAATTCCTCCGGCCAGGGTACCGATGGATTCCATCTTCCGGGATTGCTGAAGTTGGGCTTCGAGTCTTTTTTGTTCGGTAATATCCCTGAGGAAATTAAGTGCGGCAACTCTTCCCTCCCACTGAATTAAAATGGTGTTGAACTGCACATTTTTTTCTATGCCGGGTTTGTTGATGATTCTAAATGAGTAATTATTGACAACCTTTTCTCCCTTGAGACGTCGGGTGTGCCTGTCCAGGACATGGGCCCTGTCTTCCGGATGGATCAGCGTGTCAATGTGCATTGTAACCAGTTCTTTTGCGGAATATCCGGTCAGCGTTTCCGTCTTTGGGTTTGGGAACTTTATGACGCCGTCCTGGGCAATGAATATGGCATCATTGGCATTGTCAACCAACAGACGATATTTCTCCTCGCTTTTTACCAGATCCTGTAACGCCAGGTCTCTTTCCTTCTCCCTTATGGAGAGGTATTCGAGCATGCTGTTAAAGGCTGAACAGAGCACACCGATCTCATCATTACCATCATCAGGCGCTCTCACAGAAAAATCCTCATTCGCAGTGATGGCCCGGGTTAAGCCGGCAAGATGGAGGATGGGAGCGGATATCAGTTTTTGCAGCCAGGCAGCCAGAACCACGGAAATAAAGAACAGGATCGCCATGCCCGGAAGAAGGCTGACAAAAAGCGTCTTTGTCTTTTTCCACAGTTCAATGGTATTGGCGCAGATATAAATGATGCCGTATTGTTCATCTTGATAGACAACCGGCTGAACAATATGGAGAAATTGCCGATGGAATTTTCCCTCGGTTAAAGGCGGCGCCCTCTCTGACACGGCGGTGTCCGGATTCCTGCGGAAAGAACTGAAGAGCGTTCCCGTTTTTTCGAACAGGTAGGCCGCCTCAATGCTGGCAACCGCTTCAAGTTTTTTCAGGGCCTCTTCAGCCCCGGCCCGATCCTGAAATGTCAGGGTCGGCACACAATATTCCGCCACCAGCTGCGCATTGACCTGCATATTTTGCTTCATCTCTTTTCTGAGCATATGGTATTGCAACCAACCGTTCAGGGCGTATGCCAGCAAGATGCTGAGTGTGGCAACAAACATAATAATGCCGATGAGTTTCACACGGATGGAATACTTTTTACCGGTCATCATCATACCCCGCTTGACGATTCAACCAGCTTGGCTACCTTGAGAAGAAGATAACTGATCGCAAGCCCCGATTGCCTGGCTGCCTTGTGGTTGATCTCAAAACGAACCTGCTTTTTCTCCATATACATGTTGATGTGTACGCCCCTCAGACCGTATCCGGTGCTATCGCCAATGGTCAGTACAGGAACATCCCGGATGGCATCAAGAATCTTCTCCAGGCTTGCCCCATCGGTTTCTGCGATGAAAAGCAGGTGACACCCGTTAATTTCCTCAACCGTTTCAAGATAACGAATTTCAACCGGTTTTCCCTTGATGGGTTGATCGGCATAAACCGTCTCAAGAAGCGTATTAAAGGGATCAGGGCTAATGATGCCGATGACAAAGGGGGTTTCTACACGGTCAAGCCCTGCTTCCAAAGGCCACTCGACAAACCGGGTGAACCGTTCCAGAAAAATGGCTTTTAGCAAATACTCCTTGGATTTAGAGCCGAGGTCCAGGGAAAACGCCCCCAAAGGGAGGAAGGCGAAAAGCAAGACAGCCATGGGGATGATTTTGATCATGGGTAGGATTTTAGTATCCATTTTAGAAAACGATCTCCAGCTTTATACCAACGAAAACAGGTTCATCTATGAAGGAACTCTGCCGCGAATATTCCTGCAAAATATCTTCATAAAATTGAATTTTATATCTGAGATTATTATGACTGATCAGATTCATGGCGTAGAGCGTCAAGGTCATATCTGTCTTGATCGGCAATTTCCATGTGACCGAGGCATTCAGGGTAAACGAGGGTTCCCCATAGCCATGATCCGTCATTTCATCATAAATAGCCCCCATCTCAGCCTTGGTTTCAGCCGTGCCGCCGCGGCCATGGGCTTCAAGATATTCATTTAACAGTTTTTTTTGATTCTGGTCCCAATAAAATCGCCCATTGAGATGGCTTGAAAGGGCCTCTGTCCAGTTTTGAGTCCAGAAGACCTTGATGGCATTGCTTGGAAAATTATTTATCCGATTCCCGGCATAGTCAGGGATGGTCAGTTTCCCGCCAACATCATTGGAGAGATCCTGGGTCGGTATGACCGTTGCGTCCAACCATTCCCAGCTGTCTTGTTTGATGTGGGAGTAATTCGCACCCACTCTCCAGTCATCTCTTTTGACTTCAATCTCCGTCTCAAAGCCCCACATTTTTAATTGCCCGACAACATCAGATGTATCCTTGGTGACGACCCATTGAACTTCATCAAGGATATTATGGTATAGGTAGGAATTCCAGGAGAAGTTCTCCTTTGTGTGGCTGAATATTAGTTCATAATTTTCCAATATTTCGTGCTCTGGGGAAACGGTATTTTCATGATCCGCAACATAGAGTTCTCCCATGTTAGGCGTACGAACGGAACGTTGCCATACTGTTTTTAAGATGTCATGCTTCGTAAGTTCGGTAATAAGTGCGATCCTGGGCGAATAGGCCCATGTTGACAATTCATGTTTGTCTGCCCTTCCCGATAGAATCAGTTGGGCGTATTTATGAAATTTGAGATTGGCTTCCATTAAAAAAGAACAGGTCGCCAGGTGGGGTGCGTCAATGACGGTTACAGCACCCGGACCATATTCTTGATAAAAAGCGGAGGAGTCCTCAAGGCTGGCAAATCCGACAGGCGGTCTCAGATCCATCAGGAATTCATCCTCCGCTTCACCCCATCGGGGCCCATAGGATTCATAGGAATAAGCAGCGCCTGCGGCATACTTGAATCTGTCGCTGTGGGCATAGGAGAGGGTGGACTGGATATTATACTCATTTTCTGAATAATTATTACGATATTGCAGAATATTCTCCTGGGGTTGATCTGTTCCCTGCCATGATGAAATCTGCCTGTATGAAAAAGAGTCAAACCCTGCCTTTGTTTTAAGCGCCCATTTTTCGGCAAAGGCATGGTCATGTTTTAACTCAATGGCAAACACATCCCATTCCTGGCTATGAAAATCATTTTCATCCTGATATACGCTGATCTCTTGCATATTATACTGACTGCCGCTGGTGTATCGCATCCAGCCGGACCACTCTTCATACGCCAATGCTGCATGGAGTTTTACCTGGGGTTTATCCAAGGCATCCCCATAGTAATGTGACACAGGAGTACCCGTGTTCAGGTATCCCCACTCTTCAGACATGTAACCATAGCCAAACCCATGTGTTCTGTCCACATAATACCAGCCCGTATCTTCCTCTCCATCTGAATTGCTGTAACTTCCTGAAAAATAGCAATTCAACCCAGAGGGCAGCGTCTTTCCGTATGAGGCATGGACGTTCTGATATCTGTACCTTTGATTCAGTTCACCACCCATTTTAAAGCCATCACTGGATGTGGCGTCATGGGTAATAATGTTGAGCACCCCACCAATAGCACCTGGACCATAGGTGACAGAACCTGGCCCCCGGATGATCTCTATTTTTTGTATATCGCTAAGGTCTCTGTTGAAGATTTCGGCAAAGGGGCCGTCTTCCACTTTCAAATTCATGTTTTTGCCATTAACCAACAGCAAATAATGAAAATTCTGATCGCCCAAAATCCCCCTGAATCCAAAACGGGAACCATTGGGATGATAAACAAAGGTGGCCCCCGGGACATAAACTTCCAAAAGATCCATGATGGACCGGGCCGGGGTGACAGCGATATCATCTGCGGTGATTACGGTTCTTGCAACCGGCACCTTGGACGTAGCAATACCGGTAAGCGTCCCGGTGTCACTGCGAACACGCATGAGTTCGTCAAGGGAGAGTTCAAATAGTTTTCTGTAATTTGAATTCGGCGCAGCTGTCAAAGGTGACGATACAAAGAAAAAAAAGAATGGGACGAAAAGAAATATCCAAGTTCTACCCATGGTAGCAATAATCCTCATATCTCCACCCCTGAAAGGTGATAATAATACAGATTTAACAGGTTAATGAAGCAGTTGGGGAGAAAACAGCATCCTATTGAAACCACCGCCGGCAAGACAAACAGTATCTCCGAATGGTTAAGTCAATCCCTGAAGCTTACCCTAGGATAGCGTGTCTTGATCCGACATCGCCTGCAGAATGCTATTGATTTATCATGTTTTGTTAAGAGAAGTCTCCGATAAGAATGGTCATAGACGACATATCGTGTCAAGGATTTTTAATCCTTTGATCTAAGACCCGCCGACATCCCAGGTTACGACGCCGGTATCCACGAGGGATTTCGATCTGAAGAATCGATGAAAGAGAGGGGGAGGGGGGAGAGGCGTCTCTGGAATGATGTGCAAAGCAAAGCCGGACGCTGCTTCCTGAAGTCTTTCCAACAGACCGCAATGGACTGGAAAAAAAGCGACCCCTTTGTGGAATAGCGTCCGCCCTTTGGAGTTGATCAGCCGTTGTTTCGTTGTTTGCCGTGGCCCACGATGGCCAGGATGCTGCACAGGAACAGCAGCCAGCAATACTGAACATTGGCGATCACCGTCAACGGTGAGATGACAAAGATGGATGCAGCCAGGAGAATCTGGGCCCCCCAGGGAATGATGCCTTGGCAGATACAGGAAAAGATGTCAAGGATTCCTGCGGAACGTCTGGGCTCGACCCCGTTGTTTTCTGCGATGTTCCGGGCCACGTCCCCTGTGACCAGGATGGCAACGGTGTTGTTGGCCGTGCAGAGGTTGGTCAGAAAGACCAACAGGCCGATACCGAGCTCCGCAAACAGGATCTTGTTCTTCCCGGAGGAGAAGCGCTGGATGAACAGCTCCACCTTCCGCTCAAGAAAGGCCAGCCCCCCCTGCTCCTTCATCAGGGCACCCAGGCCGCCGATGAAGATCGAAAGGATGAAGATCTCCTGCATTCCGGTGAACCCCCCATAGATATTCTTGGCATAGGTGAGAAAGGTGAAATCGGGTACGGTGATGAAGCCTGCAACCCCTGCCAGCACCACCCCGGTAAAGAGCACGGCAAAGACATTGAGGCCGGCAAGGGCCATCACAAGGATGGTGGCATAGGGAACAACCTGAAGAAGCTTCCAGGGCTTGTCACCGTCAACAATGCCGTCACCGCCCTGGAAGGCCAGGAACACCACGGTGATAAGGGCCGCAGGAACGGCAATGGAAAAGTTGACCCGGAACTTGTCCTTCATGTTGCACCCCTGGGTCCGGGTGGCGGCAATGGTGGTGTCTGAAATGATGGAGAGATTGTCACCAAACATGGCCCCCCCCATGACGGCGCCGGCCACCAAGGGCAACCCAAGCCCGGCCTTGGGTGCGATGCCAAGGGCAATGGGGGCAAGGGCTGCAATGGTTCCCATGGAGGTTCCCATGGCCGTGGAGATGAGGGCGCCCACCACAAAGAGGCCTGGAAGCAGAAAGGCAGAAGGGATCACAGCCATGGCAAGGTTGACCGTCGATTCAACACCTCCCGTGGCCTTGGCAACGGAACTAAACGCCCCGGCAAGCAGATAGATCATGCACATGGCCATGATGTTGGAGTGCCCTGCCCCGGCAAGAAAATTCTCCACGGTCTGGTTCAGGGATTTTCGGGAAAGAATCACGGCAAGTAAAATGGCCGGAAGGGCTGCAACCGGCGTTGCAACCTGGTAAAAGGCAAAATCGGCTCCTGTGGCCTGGAAATAGACGCCGCTTCCCACAAAAATGGCAAGAAACAGGGCCAAAGGAGCCAGGGCGCGTTTGGAGATGGGTGTTTCAGAACTCAATGGACGGTTTCCTCTTTTGATACTAACGTTGTTAAATTATTGCCGAATGCCGCAGAACAGCAAAAACAGGCAACGTATCAACAAAGGACCGCTCCGTCAAGCCTAGTGGCTAAAAATACACGGTATTTTTGGTGAATATCAACACGGATTTTATCTGGCCGGCCCTACCAGGTGATGCGGGTTGCATGGAAAAGGGCTCCCAGGAGCAGATAGATCCCAACGGCCATGGCCGCGAATCCAAAGACCAAATAGATGGCCTTGCGGGTCCGGGGGACATCCCCGGTCAGACGTTCCCGGAACTTGCCGTCGGCCTTGAGCCGCGCAAGCCAGGCCGGTCTCTCCCGGGCCACGGTGTCAAGTCTTGCACTTCCCTGGAAGATGGATCGATCCATGGGAAAATGCCGTGGCCGGAGATGACCGATGAAAAAATGGATCATGAACACATGGCCCATGGCCAGGAGCGCTTCCAGGCGGTGGACCCAGAAGGCCACATTGAGACCCCACCCGGGCATGAAACGGGAAGTAAAAAGGGGATAGGCCACCATCAGGCCGGAGCTTCCCATGATCACCATTCCCCAGAACACGGCCCAGTAGTCAAATTTTTCCCAATACCCCCACCGATCCAATGGGGGCTCAGGGCAACGCCCGAAAAACCAGCCCACATGTTGGAAAAAATGGCCCAGGTCCCGGGGAGCGGGCACCATGGAATCCGGTCCCATGAGGCACCCGGGAAATTGCCGCCATTGGATGCAACACATAAGGTAGATAAGGTGAACGGCAAAGAGGACAAGCATGAACAGGCCGATGACCCGATGCACCTCCCCTGCCCGGCCATACCCTCCGAACATCAGGCAGAGCGCCTGGCCCCATGGGGTCTCCATGTACATCCGTCCCAGACCTGATGCCGCCTGGATCAAAAAGGAGAGAACCAGGAGAACGTGGAAAAGGCGCTGGATGGGTGTGAATCGATAGAGTCGCTTACTCATGGTGTTCTCCCGGGTTTTGATGGTTTATCCCCGGCAAAGAGTTCCCGAATGGCCCACAGAACAGTGTGGGGGATGAAAAGGGCAAAGGTTCCCACGGCGATGCCGACCATGATCCAGAAGACCCAGGCCAGGACCGGAAATGTGTGAAAGGTCGAGGCCAGGGCCGGATTGGGTTCGTGGATGATGTATCCGGCGTAGGATGCGCTGGCCCCCTGGTGGCATTTGGAGCAGACATAGGCGTGTTTTCGGATGGGATTGAGGGGAGACCAGTAGTGATGGATGCTGGCGATGGGCTCCCCCCCGTGGCACTGGCGGCAGGTAAGGTTACCACGCACCGAGTGGATGTTGTCCGGGGCCTCGGTATGGCAGCTCTCGCAGGTTCGCCTGGCGTAGAAAGGAACCGCCCTGTGGGAATCCCCAAGGCGGCTTCGGTTGCGGACAGTGGCCGCCGATGGGCTGTAGGGGAAAGCGCCCTCCCGGATACCGGGGATGCCGATGAGGGGCCGTTGATGGCGGGGCCGGGTTTCATACGCTTCGTAATAACCGGTGCTGGCTTCATAGGCCTTGTACCGGTACAGGGGGGCGGTGACCTCCTCCTGGGCCGGGCTGCCCTGCCCCCACAAAACAACTGAGACCAACACAATCCCGGCGATCCACCTGCAAATTCTTCGACTTCTTTCCATGATCTCCTCCCTGACATCGGCCTAGTCAACGTCCACAGGGGCCATGGCTTTACCCATGGGTTTGGGACGCTGGGTCAGCAGGTCATAGGCGGCCTGCAATTTGTTGAGATCAACATCCTTGTGCTTGTGGCAGCTTGTGCAGGAATTGGGTATGGTTTTGTCGGCAATGGTTTCCCGGGGCAACAGGGCGACAAAGGTATGACTCCTGATGTCGCCGATCTCCGCACTCTTGGCGATGCGCGGCATGTGGCAGCCCACACAGTTGGCAAAGGAATGGATGGAGTGGGCACCGTTCCGGTTGACCATCTCGTGGCATTGGGTGCATTGGGCGGATCCCGCAGCCTGGGTCTGGGACCGGGTGGGCGGAACGCCCAGCTGGTGAACATAATGACAAGAGGTGCAAGTGACCCCCTCCCGGGCATGGGGGGACTGGGACCAGTCGATCTGCTGCTGGTGGTGGCCCTTGGAAAATTCGTTGGAGTAAAGGTGCTTCTTGTCCCCGCCGGCATAGGAGGTGGACTGGTAATAGGCCTCCAGGGCCTTGCCTGGTTCATACCCCACAGCCCAGCCGGCCCCCTTCTTTTTCAGGGATTTTCCCCGGTTGTGACAGGAACCGCAGATCTGCTGGGCAACCCCCACCGGCAGCTTGGCCGGATTGACAATGGTCTGCCGTTTTTCAAAGACAGCGGTCTTGGGCAGTGCCGCATGCCAGGAGCCTTTACCGTGGCAGGCTTCGCACGCCACCCCAGGTTCGTTAAAGGTCTGTGTTTCCAGGTTCACCCCCGTGACATGGCACCCGCCGCATTTCAGTAACCAGGGCCGCTTGTCCCAGTCCTGTTCATGGTAGTTCACCCACCGGTGGGTCTCCAGGTTGTACTGAATCGGCGAGATATATAGGGTCCCCTCTTTTTGGACAATATAGCGCTGCTTCCACTGACTGCCGATGGTATAAAGGATCTCATCGATCCCGGGAACATAGATCCGGTCAGAGGGGACTTTCAGCGTGTCCTCAAGTTTGGCCAGATCCCTGCGGATTTTTTCCCCACTGATCTCGGTGACGATAACGTCCCTGTTCTTACGTGCATCCTGGATCATGCGGCTGTGCTGGGTCATCTTCCAGGAGTCGTAATGTTCCAGGTGGCACATCTTGCACGTGTTGGACCCCACATGGGTCTTGGGTTCGGACAGGACCGATTCCATGTCCGGCGGACTCTCCCTTCCGCAGGCAACGGTAATGGCGATCAGACAACATGCCAGAATCAGATCTCTCTTTTTCATGGGGGTCTCCTTTGGTTCAAAGGGTACTAAAACAGAATTATGGATTTTCGCGACCTTCAAAAAGAGCTTCGACCGAAGAACTGGACCTTTGAAAAAGTCGGCAGATCATCAGAGAAAAGAACGGCAGGAAGAATGTTATCAGGTGGTTCTCTATAAGATATCCCCTATTTCGTCGGCCAGGTCAAGCATTTCTTACAGAAACTCCGCACCCTTGAAAACGCGATGAATATGGCGGAGCCATGGGGATTGACAAGGAGATATCACAATGTGACATTGTTGAAATATACAAAATAGGGCACCCCAGCTGAAGGAGAACCACGGCCTTCTGGGGGATGCCCATGCAGGAACCTGGCACCCCAAGCCGGTGTCCTGGTTAGGCGTCCCTGAACCTCCGGGAGATCAACGACAATGTGGGCCAGAATTCCTTGGTTGCCAGCAAGGAACCATTTTCTGAAAATCCGCTTCTGTCAAAAGATGGGAAAAGCGTTCCCCGTGGAGGCTTTTCTCCTTAAAGAATCGGACGCATTTTTCAACAATGGCAAGCACCTCCTCTTCCGTATAAATTCCCGGAAGTTCCATCGCAAGCCTTGGATGCCGTCCCAATCGTCCCCCCAGCTGCACCCTGTACCCCTTGGATCCTTCCAGGAGGGTGCCGCTGGGGCATGCCGTTATGCAGTGACCGCACATGAGACAGCGATCAAATGAAATCTCAGGGTGTTCCGGTTCGCCAGCAAGCGCAATGGCGTTCTCCTTACAGGCCGTCACACAGGCACCGCAACCGGTGCAGGGATCTTCCGTCACCCGGGGCAGGGCTGCCGCGATAATCCCCACCCCCTTGATCTGGGGCTGGGAACAGGCATTGGGGCACTCGGCAATGGCCACCCGGAACTCATGGTGAAACTTCAGGTCGCCCTTTACCCGCTCCTTGAGCAAGGAGAGAAGATCCGCCTCTTTCAAAAGGGTTTCGATTCTGGCAAGCAACCCATCCCCGGAATGGACCCGGTTGGGACACCCCCCGCTGCCAAAGCAGGTTTCCACCTGATACCCCTTGACCTCCGAGCCCATCTTTGAGAGAAACCGTGTCTGGGTTCTTTTCACCCCTGCCAGGGTCACCTGGGCTTTCCCAGCTCCTGCGGCCTCCTTTTCCACACGCTTGCGAACCTTTTTCCTCACAAAGAACGGAACCTTTTGAATCGCAGCCTCAGCTTCATCTGTCCATTTCATGACCATTTCACGTCCCAAACTGTTACAGGTTGCCCATAGCCACAGGGCGTTTTACAACGATCAGAAACATTTTAAACTGGGAGGTGGCATACAGGGAATGGGGGACATCTGCCGGCATGACCACGACCTGGCCGGCAGTGGCCATGATCTCCTTGCCGCCCACATTGATCCGGGCCTCTCCGTCTAAAATTTGCACCATGGCATCTCCGGGTGCGGAATGGGCACTGATCTCTTCGCCTTTGTCAAAGGCAAAGAGGGTGATGCCGATGGCGTCCCGGCTGGCCAGTGTCCGGCTCACCACCCGCCCTTCTTCATAGTCCACAAGCCCTGCAAAATCAACCGCTTCTGAAAAAGGAATGTTTTTGATCAGCTCTTTTTTATCCATGATATATTCTCCCCAATTAGGTTTAAATTCATCCGTACCATTACAACAACCGTGGGATTTTCAAACAGATGAAAGCCACTGTCGGTGTTGAAGAACAGTATTACACTGTTTAATATGGTAATTTCATTGATCTAAGTCAAAAAAATAAAAAAGAAAGGAGAAACCCGGCCTTCACAAAAGACCTTAACTGCGCCATCACACCCCTGGGCTGGGTTTCTTGACCCGGGTCGCGATCTCTGATACGCTTATTTCTAAATTATCCCCTTCCCGGTAACCCGGGAAATCAACAAACAGGTTAGATTCGTAAAGGAGTCGTCCTATGAAATCTTTTTATTTAACCCTGATCACTTTATTTTGTTTGCTAGGCTTTGGTGTCAATGCAACCGCCGGATCCTTTTCCATCATGACCGAAGAATACCCGCCTTTCAATTATTCTGAAAACGGTCAGTTGACCGGTCTTTCTTACGATGTCATGGTAGAATTACTCAAGCGTGTCGGCCATCCCAACAACATTAAAGTCCTGCCCTGGTCAAGATCGTATCAATTAATTCAGGCCAAGGACAATCGCATCCTCTTTTCCATGACACGGACGGACCAGCGGGAGCCGTTGTTCAAATGGGTCGGCCCCATCGCCACCAACAAATGGGTTTTCTTTGCGAAAAAAGGCAGCCGTATCAAAATCAATTCCCTGGATGATGCCAGGAAAATGAAAAAAATCGGCACCTATAAAGATGATGCAGCCGAGTTGTTTTTAAAAGAAAACGGGTTCACGAACATTGACAGTGTGATTGACGATTCGGTCAATGTCAAAAAGCTGCTTGCCGGTAGAGTTGATCTATGGATCGTCGGCCATCTCCAGGGGCTCCACAAGGCCAGGACGGCTGTCGGCGAGTCCTCAGTATTAGAAAAAGTCTTTGATGTTAAAGATACCCAGCTCTATATCGCCTTCAGTAGATCAACCCCTGACACCGTGATTGCCGCATGGCAGGCAGCCCTGGATGGGATAAAAAAAGACGGAACCTATGATACGATCCTGAAAAAATATATGTAGGATTCACCCATCCGGCTATTTAGGTTTTTCGCTTTGAGTTTCGTGTTATTTTGGCAAGAGAATCAAAAGAATGATTTGGTTCTGGCTTGTCCAGGTTAGGGTAGAACGGGCACCCGGCTTTTATGCACTCCTTGTTTTGATCCATTTGTGTGCAAACCAGGTGGCCGTTTGCAGGCAGTTTTATGTCAAGTGCTCTTTCGGAAATTTCAGACACCTTTAATAGGGTTACCCAGCTTTCCCTCTGGCAGCATCTTGCCGCTTTTATTTTCCCTGTTTCACCGGTGATTTCAGAGACGGTTTTCTGGACCATCTGCCGGGGTCCGGGCTTTAGGGGATTGGCGTCGAGAATGACGCCAAACCCGATGCCGGCACCCAGGGGTGCCCCGCACCCCCCCCAGAAGGCGCATGATCCGCCTGGGATAGCACTTCCCCTCTCTATGGCGGTCAGGATCGCCTGGTCTGTAATCCCTCCGCCAAGATTTCTGTAAACCGCTGCGATGATACCCGGTACGGCATAATGATGCTCAGGACCATGGAGATTAAATGAGGGATGGGATCTGATTTTATTCAACAGGTCGATGAGATCCGTCTCTTTTGTGCGTATCAGCAATTCCGTCACAAACGCCAGGGCATCCATACCGTGGCAGGAATCACAAACAAAATGATCCTTTTTGCAAACGGCATTTGCCGAAAATTTCTTTGAGCAGTAAAAGCAGCTTTTTACTTCATTGGTTTTAAGATATTCAAGGGCGTTGCCGCAGATCATGCAGCCGTCCCTGTTTTTACCGGGGCTAAGCGCTGTCAGCCCAGGGTTACTCTGTATCTCTTCCAAAGACAGTGAACAGCAGTCCCCTTGTGAACCTGAATCAAACGAGCAATTGCATGAATTTTCAGCATCGATGTTTGCGGCACTCCCCATGGCATCAAGGACAAGGATATCCGGGGACAGGGATTCAGGATGAAACGGCTTTTCGATTCTGCATTTTTCTCCCCTGACAAGGATTTCGCCATGGTCCGTAACAACGGCGGCATAGGGCCCCGGATACACGACCGCCACGGTTTCCCTTGCCCGGGGCTTGTACGCCGTATAGGTAATTGAGAAAAAGGCGTGGTTCCTCACCTTTCTGTAGAAAAACCGTTTCATGATCGAAATGCTAGTAAACCCCAGGATTTCCAGCATTGAAATAAGATAGGGCTGAACCATTGCCCCTGCAATGCACTCCCCCCGAAGCTGTTCATCATTTTGAATGGCAGGGGGCGCCATCGTGTCTGTTACAACATCTGAAATGACGATTCTACCGCCGGGCTTGAGCACCCGGAAGATCTCTTTTAAGGTCTCTCTCTTATCTTCGGAAAGGTTGATCACGCAATTTGAGATGATGAGATCCGCTTCATCGTCCTTTAAGGGAATCGCTTCAAGAAACCCTTTTTTAAATTCGATATTGGTATACCCCAGGTTTTCTGCCACATGGGGAAGAGCGGTGTTTGCCTTGTCAAGCATATGGTCAAGCATGTCTATGCCGTAGACTTTTCCGTTCTTTCCTGTTCTTTTGGAAGCGATAAAACA
This sequence comes from Desulfobacterium sp., assembly GCA_016342325.1. Taxonomy (GTDB): domain Bacteria; phylum Desulfobacterota; class Desulfobacteria; order Desulfobacterales; family Desulfobacteraceae; genus Desulforapulum. Next base: position 136,162 of record JAEINR010000002.1, on the reverse strand, counting down.
TTCAACACCGGCACCTGATCCAAGGTCGGCGATCACTTCCCCCGCCTTTATATCCGCATCCAAAACCGGGCTTCCGCAGCCATAGGACTTGATTCTTGAATGATCGGGAATGTGGGAAATCTCCGTTTCAGGATAGGACACAGGATTGACGATATCCTGGTTTCCGGAACCATCTGCCCGGGCATAAAAATCGCCAACAACCTTTCGGGTATTTGAAAAGGTCAATACGCAATTTGAGTGGGTCAGGGAAACGCCTTCGCCCTCTGAATGGCATTGCAGGAGCCTGTCCCCCATTTTCAGCAAAATCCGGGGATAGGGTGAAGGGTGCGTTTTTTTTGCGTTTTCAGCGATGATCCAGGGGATCATTTTCTCATATAGGGGCAGATAGGGATCACACCCTTCAAACGTCCCCCCATGAAAATAACTGTGGTCCATGTCTCCGCCGCCTGTGATGAATTTAAACGGGGAATTTCCATAGGCCGTTGAATCCCTGACAGATGTTTTCCTGATCTTCTTTAAGATCTCGGAATGCTGCCAGATATGTTCAATACCGCTATCCAGATTCCCGCAATTGAGCGCCTGCCGGCCCACCATTGCGGCTGTGGGATAGATATTCTTGTCCGGGCCTATTGCCAGGGATCTCCATCCTGCATTGCCAAGATCATATTTTGTTCCGGCAGGGGAGAACACCTGGGATTCCATGTTTCGGATGTTATCGATCTCGATCCCTTTCTTTTCTGCATAGTGATAGGCCTTCACCAGGTTTAAAAATAGGGTTTCAGGCGCAACAAAAAGCCCAGGCGTTGCACTCCCTGTGACCATCAGCCAGATGAAATGGACGGCATCCATGTCGTATTCCTTTGCCAGGTCGATCACCTCCGTCATTTGGGATATGTTTCCATGGTGAACAACCATTGCAAGGGTATTTCGGGTGCCAAGTTCCCCCAACGATTCAAGGCCTTTGGCCAGTTTTGCGAATCCGCCCCTGCCCCTTGTTTTATCGTGGATCTCTCCGACACCGTCTGCGCTCACCTGAAAACAGAGGCGCCCTTTGGGAAGTGTTTTCAAGAGATCGCGAAATTGGGGAAGAAGGATGCCGTTGGTCATCACCACAAGGGATGTATCCGTATAATGGTTCAGGATATGGTTGAGTATTTCTCCTATCGACTTATGAACAAAGGGCTCTCCCCCGGTAAGATAAAAAATTCTCGCGCCAAGGGCATATGTTTCATCAACGCTTTTTTTGATATCCTCAATTGAAAGTGCGGTCTTCTCTTCAGGAGAACAGGAAAAAAGACAGTGGGTACATTTAAGGTTGCAGTTGTCCGTAACATGGAGCCAGCACTCGTCCAGATGGGAGAGGGGTATATATTCCCCTCGTCCCCTGTAGGGTTCATCCAAGGTGTCCGGCAGATGGTTCAGAAATTTCTGTTTGCTTATTTCCCATAAAATGTCACCCGCACCTGCCTGGGGATCAAAAGAAGGCAGGCGGCCCGGCCCTTGATCCCCAATATTTTTCAAAAGAGTGTCCCCGGCACGGTTTACCGCAATCCAGTTTGGGTGGTAAGGATCGACATAAATGGCTGTATTCTCAACCTCAAAACGGATATAACGATTTATCTTGGACTGCTCTTTTTTCTTTTCAGGACGTTTCAATTTAACCCCTCATCCATCCATGGAACGCGTTTTTTTTCAGATTTGATCGGCTTTTTCCACCCTGCACCAGCATATCAGTTTTCTTCGCAAATGAACCGATCCCAGCTCCTACTAATATAGGTCAAACGGGTATCAAGTCACCTACGAACGTCTATGGTTTACTTCTAAAAATAGCGGACTTGAAAAGGAGTGTACCCGGTTCTTATCCGGCTCCTTGGAATGATTCCCATGATGATACAACCTTTGGGATAATTTTCAAATTATTTTCCCACAATCTTTCCTTTACGAATCCATGGACTGGCGAATGCCCCCCTTGCAGATGCAAGGATCCGCCGTGAAAAAAAAGAGGGGGCGCCATGGGCAACTTTTTTCTTGACAATAGATTACATACGTAATACTTGAAATATTACGTATGTAATCACATTAAAAAGTGAGTCAAGGGCCATGGAAAAATATCCGAAAATTTCAGACGCCGAATGGCAGGTGATGAAGCAATTGTGGAACGATCACCCCACCAGCGCCAACGAGATTGTGAAAAAACTTGAGAAAACCGTATCCTGGAAACCCAAAACGGTGAAGACCCTTATCAACAGGCTGGTTCAAAAAAAAGCCATCGGTTTTGAAAAACAGGGAAGAAGCCATCTTTATTTTCCCCTGGTGGCAGAGCAAGAGATCGTCAGGGAGGAAAGCCGCAGTTTTCTCAACCGGTTCTTTGGGGGAACGTTAACGCCCATGCTGGCGAGCCTGATTGAAAACAGGGATCTATCCGAAAATGAGATCAAAGAGTTAAAAGAGATGCTGAACAAGGCCACCAAGGAAGTAAAAGAAAGATAAACCAGGTGGGCCGAGCAGGAGACATAAAGATCATGAACTGGAATCTATCCGAAATATTTTCACACACCATGGATATGTCGTTCAAGGCAAGCGTGATTATCCTTTTGATCATGACCATAAAACATGTTCTGGGAAACCGCCTGTCACCCGGATGGCATTACGGATTGTGGTTCATGCTCATCCTCCGCCTCATCCTGCCCGGGTCCCTGGAAAGCAGTATGAGCCTCTACAACCTTTTTCCGGGACCGTCCCAATGGGGGGTTGATGGCAACCTGTTTGGTTTTTTCCCAGATGCCCCCCAGGAGATGACGGGAGTATCACCAGGCCCATCGACTCCCGTCCATCCCGTCCCAGACCTGACCCCGTTGACAAATATCCTTGCCGTTATCTGGTTTTCAGTGGCCGGTGCCATGGTGGCCTATATTTTCCTTCGCTCCCTCACCTTTCTCATGGCCGTGAGAAACCACAGCCAGGTGACCTGGGAAACCCCATTGAACCTGTTGGAATCGTGCAAAAAGGAACTGGGGATTAAAACCGTGCTGGTGCTCATGGAAACGGATCTGGTGCAAAGTCCGGCCCTGTTCGGCTATATCCGTCCACGGATTCTTCTCCCCCGGGGCATGATTGAAAGCATGGATGAAAACGCGCTGCGCCTTGTGTTCCTCCATGAACTCAGGCACCTGAAGCATCACGATATCCTCACCGGCCTGATGGCAGCCATTCTGCTTGCCCTGCACTGGTTCAACCCCCTTGTATGGATTGCATTCCATACCATGAAGCAAGACAGGGAGTTTGCCTGTGACGCCATGACCCTGTCCCACCTGACGTTGCCCGAACACAGGGCGTATGGCCTGGTTCTCTTGAACCTTGCCTCCGGCAAAAACGGCAAAAACGGCAAAAAACCCTTTTCCTTTACAGGACTCACCGGAATCATGGAACATAAATCAGCACTTAAAAGGAGAATCGAAATGATCCCCGCATTCAAGAAAAGATCGCCCTGGTACACCCTGGTTGTCACCGCATGTTATCTCCTGTTGGGAATGACGGTCCTGACAAGTGCCCAGGTCTCCGCCACCAAAACCCAGACAGATCAAACCCAGATTTCAAAGACATTGGTAAATCTCCTGGTACAGGAAGCGTATGGGAAAGTGACCCCTTACTATGATGCCACCATGGCCCGGGCACTGCCCCCGAAAAAGCTAAAAGCTGTCTGGGAAGGCCTTATCAGCAAGACAGGTGCCTTTAAAAAGATCAAGGCAACCCGGTCCGGTCAACAGGGTGAATTTGATATCATCTTTGTCACCTGCGATTTCGCCAACGGCCCCCTTGATATCAAATTCGTGTTCAACCGGGAGTCAAAGATCAGCGGCATGTGGTTTGTGCCGACACAACAATAATAGGGGATACCCTGTGCTGACAAATTTCAAATATATCTTTGTACTGGACGCCATGGCCATTGCCCTGGTTTTGGCCGGCATGGGCCCAGGATCAGGCGCCTTGCTCCGGGCCGGGATCATTCTTGCGTGCCTGGCATCGGTTCTTCATCTTACCCTGCCATTGATCGGAAACACAAAACCTGAACAAATCCCCCAGGCATCCCATGGGGGAAGCGGGCGCATCCCTCTACAAGGATCGCCTGGTCCACATCTTTGAACACAAGCTCATTCTCTATAATTATTATTTTCCAACCTACCGGCAGAAAGCGCTCTTTTTCTCCGAGATTGGGCGCATGGAACAATACAGGCCCACCCTGTGGAACGGCAAATACCGTTTCCATGGCACAGGGGATTTCAAAACGTGGTTCCCCAGCGACCCGGGCCGTGCAAAACGAACTGCTATTTACAAGGTCACCCTGAACTCCCAATCCACGGATATCTGCTTCACGGTTGTTGATTCAGAAAAGGTGGGCGCAATTTTCATGGACAAGGGTCTGCTGTCGGACCTTAGGCATTAATCATCCGGGTTAAAATATGATTTTCATGGAACACCCCGTCATCTTCCCTGGAGATATCATGGGATGCCACCACCGCAGAAAGGTTAATGGGGCCGTAGACATGGGGAAATTCCTCCCCACGGTTTTTCAGATCCTCAGACGTCCAGGGCGAGGCAAGTTTCCCAGGATCGATAACAAGTAAAATCACGGTTTTCTCTTTTTGATAATGCTTGTTCAAGACCCAAAGTGTCTGGTCCGGGTAGCTGCAATGGATGAATCCTTCCATGGGGAACCTTGCATCGTGGAACGCTTTCCGGGTCTGGATCTCCTTCCACTCCCCAGGGGTGGTGGTGTAGATAAACATCTTGCTTCTCCTTACGGTCAAATCAAAGCGTCTTTTTCAATGGGAAGCGGTCACGGAAAATGGGAACCAGAGCCACCTCCCCCAGGCCTTCCTGGGGCCACCTGACACACGCCACCTGGTCAAGGTAGGGCTGGGCAAGCGCCGCTCCAAGCCATTGAAGCGCCCATTCCCTGTTGTGGTAGCGTTGCTGGGATTTCTGATAGGGGACGGCCTGCCCTTTGCGAATCAACTCCCGGTAGAGGGGAATGGCCGGTTTCAGCAGGCTAAGGTTTGCTTGTTCCCGGGATACGTTGATCTTTTTGGGGATATCAAGCCCTGCGGGATCCAGGTCCCCGAAATACCAAATACCTTGGGCGCCCAGTTGGTCTTCGATCTCCAGAAGCCCCTCCACGGCCTGGACCGGGTTTGTTTGCTTGAAGCCCTTGCCGTAGATCACCCCGGCAAAGGTTTTAGTGCTTTTGTTGGCCTGCCAGCAGCTTCGGTAGGTGGTGGAATTTTCCACCACCAGGAGCGGCTTGCCCATTGTCTCTCCCACATCCATGGAAAGGGGATGGTATGGAAGGGGCTCGGGGCAGTAAAAGCAGTCCAGGTCTTCCAGACTGATGCGGCCTGCGAAAAGCCCCTTTTTCGCGCATTTGTCCAGGGCTTTTTCATCCTTAAATATCCGGAGGGCCCGTTCCCGGGCAGGCACCCTTGACGGATCTGTCGGTCTATTTTTCAGGTATTCGTTCACGGCCGCAGCTTTTCTGTAATCCGCCACGGTTTTCAGGCCGGATCGGTTTTCGACAATGGGCCACATCGTCTCTGGTTCCCAGGAGGTGGTGTTCCGGATCCCTTGGATCTCTTCCCTGTTCGCCTTTTTTTGGGCCGCTTTCGCCCCATGGATCAGGGTGACATAGTGGGGCAGTCCGGTGTTGCGGTCCCACCCCTTGCCCTTTTTAGAGGGCAGCTTGATCTCTCCCTCTTCATCCAGTTGTTCCAGGATTTTAAGCAATATTTTTTGAACGGCCATATCGCTGTCCTGGTTCAAGGCATGTTCCCTGGCGGTGTCAAAAAGCAAACCCTTGTCTATTTTTTTGTTTTTTGATCCGGAGAACATCGCCTCCAGGGCTTTGCGGATCTTTACAGTGATCATGGCACTAGTCCCGGTCCTCCACGTTCTGCTCGATGATCTCCAGGAGATTGTAGGGTTTGCCTGCGACCTGGAGGTGCTTGCCGCTCTGGCGGATGGCCACCCGGTGCTGGAACAGTCCCAGGGATTCCCGGTCATTGATCCCGGTGAAGTAGACGCACTGGATACCCATGGCCCGGGCCACCTTAAGCTGGGCGTCCAGAAAGTCGGAACGGTTGCACACGCCCAGGGGATTGTCGGCAATGAGAAAGGCCGGGATGCGGTCATCCTTATTGTTCCGCCGCTTCCGGCGCATGGAGGTAAGCAGGGAATAGAGGAGCACCGCCGTTGTAAGGGCCTCGCCCCCGGACCCCAGGTCCTTGCCCACAGGCTCGTAGTTGCGGCCGGTGTCGTCGCACTTGAGCAGGCGGATGCCGAACTCCTGCTTGGCGGAAGAGGTCTTGAGCAGCCGGTAGAGCAGCTCCGTTCCCAGGGTATCCCCGACCTTGGGGTTTACTTCCGGCATGCGGTTATCCTGGATCAGCTCGTCCAGCCAATTATCGATGGATTTTTTGTAGATCACCCCGTGCCTCGTAAAGTCCAGGCGGGTGCCGGCCTTGAGAATGGCATGGCCCCCATAGACGTACACGTTATCGGGCATGAGCTGTTTTGCGGCGTGCTGGAGTTTCTGATAGGCCTCCCGCACATGCTGGAGCAGCTGGTCCACCAGGCTTTCCACGAACTGCTCGGACCGGGAAAGATCGCTTTCAATGTTGGCGGCAATGTAACTGCACTTTTCCATGAGTTCCCCGCTCTGGGCCCCCAGGGTTTCAGCGTCGTGGCGGGAGAGCTCGTCCACGATGGCCGGCAGTTGCAGCTTCAGGTTTTCGTCCCTGAGTTCCCCCTGGAGCCGGTCAAAGGCCCGGCCCATGTTCTTGCGGCCGGCCTCAATCACGCTCTCCATTTTAGCCCTGGCTTTCAGGATCTCCTGGATCTTTTTCCTGAAGATGACGGCGTTCCGGGCCGGATTTTCCACCCGGACCAAATCCGGCCACTCTCCACGGGGGGAGAGGCTGTCCCAGCAGGGGGCCTGGCCGCTCACCGTGGCCAGGGCCAGCTTGATTTCGTTTTTCCAGCCACGGTTTCCCTCCAGGACAGTTGCCTGGCGGGCACCGTTCCGCCGCAGCTCCTTGAGCTTCTCCTCCTCGGTTTGGGCCACCTTCATGTAGTGAAGAATCAGGCCGTCGGGGTCGGTCTTTTCAAGCGCTTCCGGGTCGATGTTGGTATGAATCCCCTTGCCGGACAACCGTTTCAGTTCCTGGCCGCACCGGCCCCGATCCCGCTCCCGGCCTTCCAGCTGACCTTGGTGCTTGGCCCGCTGCTCCTTCAGGGCCACCAGAAGGGCGGAGATGTCCGAGGTGCGTTCATCACGGTCCCGGCTGCTCTTCTTGGCCCATTTTTCAGCAATCTCCCCGTCAAACCCATTGGCCTGGGCGTACCGGTCCAGGTCGTTGGCCGTCTTCTGAAGTTTCCCCTGCACCCGTTCCAAATCCTTTCTCAGGCCGGCGATGCCAAGGTCGCTTGCAATACGGATGGCGTTGCTCTGGGCCTCTTCATGCTGCCTTCGCAGGGAGGAAAGATCCATGGACAACGCCTCCTGCTGCTCCTTGTCCGTAAGGGTGAACCCTTCTGTGCCGGGGATGTCGTCGGCCCGGTCTTCCAGGTTTTTCAGCTCCGCCTGTTTCCCGGCCATGGTGCCCTGGAGCCCGGCAAGGGTCTCCCTGGTTTTTTTCTCTTCCCCCTGGGTTTGGGTCACCGTGTGGGTCATCTCCACCCGCTGAAGATCCCCCTGCTCCAAAGCGGTTTCCCAGGCCTTGATCTCCCCATACTGGGAGAGCCAGTTTTCCACCTGCCTGACCACCTGCTCCAGCCGGGCCATGGTGCCGGTCTCGGTCTTAAACCCATGCTCCAGCTCCGCTTTCCTGGCCCCCTGTTTTGCTTGCTCAGCTTCCACGTCCCGGATGTCGGACCGAATACGGGAAAGGTTCTCCCCGGCAGTTGCAACCGATCTTGTCAAGCGCTCCACTGCGGTGGCATCGGGATATTTCTTTCGATAGTCCTGGAGCAATCTTGCCGAGGCCTCCAGGGAACGCAACCTTGAGATCCGTTCAGCCACCTCCGCCTTGAGCGCTTCCACGCCCTTGGCCAGTCTTTCCTTCTGCTCTTCCAGATAGGTTTTGCTATACACCATGGGATCTGCCGGGGCGATCACCGGGAACGCAATGCCCTGGGCCCGGTCAAGGTCCATGGGGGTGGATATCACCACGGGCTTGTGGAGCCACTCCGGGACAGGGAGGGTCTCAACCGTGGCGATCACCTCATCCGTGACCGCCATGATGCCGGTGAACCGTCCCGGATCCTTCTCCACCACCTCGGCTATGGTTTGGGGATCCTCAGGGTACATACCGGCAAGGTAGTCCGGGAAGGGTTTAAGCTCGGCCGGAGAAAGGCCCTGGGCCGTGTAATGGTCGATGAGGCGCGCCACCTGATGATCCACCGCCAGGGTGTCCATGTTTTCCAGGCGGTTGAGTTCGTTTTCCGTTTCCAGCAACTTCAACTGGAGCGCTTCCGTCCGGGTACGGGTCCGGGCCATGGACTGTTCAAGGCCTGTGGCCAGATCCGCCCGGGTGGGTTCGAACATGGCAGCACCTGCAATGGTTTTAAGGTTGGCATCGGCCAGCAGGACCGCCCTTTCGGCCTTTTCTTCTTCCCCCCGTGCCCGGGCCTGTTTCTCGACTTCCTCCCCCTGGATCCGAGACCTGTGAAGTTCCTGCCACCGGACCTGGGTCTGTTTTTGCTCAGCCTCAATTTCTGCCAGGCGGGTGGTGATCCGGGTGAGAGCTTCCTTACAGGCAACGGCCTCCCTTTCAAGCCGTGGCCTTGCGTCCCAGGGCGCTTCCCCGGCAACAAGCCCCAGGTTTGACCGGGCGGTGCGGGCCGCCGTTATCTGGGCGGTGAGCCGGGCAAGCTCCCCGTTCAGGGCCAGCAGCCCCTTCCTTAATTCGGCAAGTGTCGTTTCCAGGGCCTTCTGCTTTTCCAAGGCCGCCTCTTTCTCCTTGTCCATGGCGGTGATGGCGGACCGGGCCTCCATGCGTTGGCTGCTCAACCGGGCATGGTATTGGCCCGCCCGGAGCGCCACCTGCTTCCGGGCCGGTTCCAGCTGGGAGTCCTTGCCAGCAAGGAGTTTCTCCTTGGATTCGGCTTCCGCCCGGAACTGCCTGAGGCTTGCCATATACTCGGCAGCCTTAAGGGCCACCCCTTCGCCCTGGGCGTCTGCAAGGCGCTTGTCCGCATCCTGGATCTGCTGTGTCAACTCCCGGGTTTCCCGGGCATGCTTGGCTTCCTCCACCTTGACCTGGTTGGCCTTGGCCGTCTCGCTTGCGTCCTTGGCTTGCTTCTGCCCGGCAGTGTTGGTTCTCACCGCAGCTTCAGACTCCCCAAGGGCAATATCCGCGTCCTTTTCCGCGGCCGTGAGCAGATGGGCCCCCTCCCCCAGCAAAGACCTGAAATGCTCAACATCCGTACGGGCGTTGCGCCACTCTTTGCCCATGTCATGGAACTCACCCATGTTTTTTTTGATCGAGAGTACCGCATCCAGCTGTTTTTTCTTTTCAGGCCGGTTTCTCATCTTGTCAATGGTCTGGGCGGTGTTATCCCTGAGTTTCATGGCGGCATCCAGGTCCGCCACGCAGCCGAGGAAGAAGCTCAAAAACTCCTCCTCGCTCTTGAACTTGAACGCATCCTTAATTCCGCCCTCACTCCGGGAGAAATCCACCTGACGGTTCATGAGCCAGGGATCCAGGCCAATGGATTCCAGCTTGTCCTCCCACTCCTTCTGGGTGCTGGTCTGGTGGACCTTGCCGCTCATAAACTCCTTGACCGACGTGTAGGGGTGGCTCTCCCCGGAAAGCGTGTCCCAGGCCGAACGGAAGGAATTGAAAAATTCCGGCTCGTTGGCGATGAAATAGCTTCTGTCGATTTTATCCGGGGCGCTCTTGTGGCGGTAGAGGATCTGGCCCAGCACCAGGTGCTCCTTGGGATGGGCCACGAACAGGGTAGGGTCCAAGGCCACCGAGAGGTTGAGCAACACCACGGCCGGCCGGCCCGGCACCAGATATTGCTCCAGGGTCTTGTCTCCGCTGGACTGGAGGTATTGCACAAACCGCCTGCGTTCCGGGGTGAACACGCTGAACAAAAACGAGAGCAGGGTGGTCTTGCAGGAGCCGTTGGCCGCCACGATGATGCCGTGGTCCGCCCGTTCACCCTCCTTGTGGATGGGAAAATATCCGTTCCTGAGGATGTTCTCCCCGGCCACGATATCGCTGATGAAAAATCCGCTGAGCCTATACATGGGGCATCTCTCCTGAATGTTCCGGGGGGGTCATGGCCATTTTCCGTTCCGCTACGATCTCCCGGAAGGAGTGGAAGGCGTACACTGCGGCCACCCGCATTGAGGACTGGTAGGCCGGGGTGGGTCGGTACTCCACCTCCTCGCTCTCTTCTTTGAACTCCAGCAGGTAACCGGTTGCGACCATGTGCTCAAGGACCCTGGTGATCAGCTCAAGCCAGCTGTTACCGCCCACGGCCCGCTTGCTGTCCGGGTTTTCCTCGGGAAGTTCCCTGAGCCGTTTGGCAGCAGTCCTCACCTCAGGATGCAGGATCTCGTCTTCAGGATCCACGGTCTCCTCGCCCTTGGCAAACAGCCGGAGGATCTCGATCACATCACCGGGCACGATCACCCCCAGATCCTCCACCGGGGCGTCCAAGTCCGCTTCCGTGGGAAAAAAGGCCGTGGCCACGGCACAGTGCACACACAAGAGTTCCGCCGCCTTCAGCGGGGTGCGGGCCAGCATCTTGCCGTAATCGGTGAGGGTGGCGGCAAAAAAGCTGGCGGAGTTCCGGGCCGAGAGCCGCAACGCCAGGGGTTCCACCTCCAAGAGCTGGAGCTCCATGCCCCGCAAGCTTTCCAGGACCGCCTGGTGGAACGCCTCCTCCGCCTGGAACCGCTGGAGCAGCTCGACCAGTTCGGTCTGGTGCTCGGTCACGATCCGTTTATTGCCGTTGCTGTATGCCAGACTCAGGTAGACGAGCCGGCTGATCTCATAAATATTTTCCATGGTAAGGTCTCTATATTTTGTGCCAGGGACGTATCGCTCCTCGCATATGAATTGAGCCCGGATCTTAATGAGAGAAGATCAACTGGTATCAATTCGATTGCGACCAGCTATACGCCCGGCCATATTTTTCTTTGAATGAATCCAATCATAGTGCCGGTCAAATGACGTGATACCAACCCACCATTATTAATAGGTAGCGGTATCAATTGGTCTGGCCAGAGCTATAGTTGCCCAGGACCGGAAAATCCGATTCCACGGGGGTGAGCACCAGATGGTCTCCCCGGTAGCGTCTGCCCCCGGGCAGCTCAAGGGATAACGGTTCCGCCTTTGAGACACGCCGCACCTGGAATCCGTACCGGCTGCCGTTGGCATGGCCAATGATGGACTGGAACACGGTCAAGGCCACGGCCGTGGACAACAGTGGGGCCTCCTGGTCGAGGATCGCCTCTTTCAGAAGATCTTCCATCATTGTGCCCTCGGATTTCGCCACCCGGTTTTGAATCATCCTCCGGGCCTGCCGCATCAGGGGTTCGGTGAGTTCCGCCTCATAATGCTCAACAGACTCCCCGTCAATCTCCTGGAGGGCCTGTCCCCTGTCCCCTGCCGTGGCGCGACGGTCCAGGGCTTGGCAGATGGAATCGATCATGGATCCCGGATCAAACAAAGGAGGCTGGGCCGGGGGGTCGAACATGGCAATGAACTCCCGGCCAACAGCCGCGGCATCATTCTCTTCCATGCGGCACACCCGGCGCAGTACCTCGTCCAGGGCAGGCAGGATTCCCGGGTTTCGTTTTCTGAATAGTTTGTAGCTGTTCTGGTGATAGTCGTCGGGCAACCGCTGGAGCTCCCCCACCAGTTCCATCTGCCGCAGATTCAACCGCTTGAGGTGCCGGGCCAGCTGCCGGAGCTTGAACTCCTGGGCCCCATTCTCCGTCACCTGGAGGTTGTCCAGGACCATGTAGTGGAGGCGACTGCTCTCCCGCTGGATCTGGGTGGCCTGGCCCGTGCCCTCGTCGGCCATGGCGTTGATCCTGCCAAAATCGATGGAATGGATGTTCCGCTGGATGGCCCGGCGGGTGTTGCGAATGTCGTGGGCCTTACGGGTGCACTGCTTGTTGTTCTGCTCTGCCACAGCAATGGCGTCGTCCACGTTCCCCCGCTCGATGAGGAGCTTGATGCGAAGATTTCCAATGGCCGTGGAGTCAAGGGCGCTGGTTTCGTAAAGGCCGAAATAGGCGGCATACCCCTCTTCGGTAAGGGAGAACAGGGTCTCCTGGCCCTTGCCCGTGTACACGGCCTTGATCAGCCAGAACCGCCGGGGCTTGAACGCGCTGGCCGCCCCGTCAAAATATCGGTATTCAAAGGGAAGATAACGGTTCTCCCTGTTCACCAGGTGATCGAACACCTTTCGTAACAGCTCCAGAAGCGCCGCTTCGGACAGATCGCCTCCAGCCACCCGCACCTGGTTCCGAATGGCCGGGGTCACCTTTTCCAGCACCTCTTGCCGGGTGGCGCCCACATGGTACTCGGTCAGCTCGGACACAGCGTCCAGGACGGCAAAGGCCACCCACATGAGATCCACAAGATCCCGCAGGTCCTGGCCCTCCTCCCCGTCTGTGGTAAACCTGCGCCCTTCCAGTTCATAGATGGGTCGCATGATGAGCCCGGAATGCACCACGCGGGTCACATCGGTTTCCCGGGTGCGTACGGTCTGGATGGGGGCGATCTCCAGGGAATTGGTTTGGCTGGTCACGTCTTGTTTGGCTCCTCGTTCATTTGCCAGGGGCGATTGATAACAGGCCGGCCCTAGCGGACGGATGGCGGGCACACTGCCCGACCGTGAAAATATCTCCGATCGTTTCTGTTTACAAGCCTTTTGTTGAAAAACGGATATAAAGATAGTCGGTTACGGACAAAAGTCAAGGAAAGGAACGGGGTCAGGCTTGGCTTATTGAAAAAAAAAGGGGTCAGGCTTAGCTTATTGTCGTTTTGTTAAAAACGACAATAAGCTAAGCCTGACCCCACAGATATAAGCGAATAAGCTAGGCCTGATCCCAGCGGGGATTAATCGGCAAAGGAAAGGACGGTGGTTACCTCGTCCATGGCAAGGGCCTTGATCAGCATGCACACCTCTTCCAGGGAGAGGTCCATGAGTCCCGGCTTCTGGATGAAATCCCTGAGGCGCTCCAGGGAAAACACCTGGGCCGTACCCAGGATGAACTGTTCCAGGCCATGGGCCGTCTCAATGGCGGCGCCAAGTTGTGTTGCCGTCAGGGTCTCAAGCGCTTTCATCTTGTCCAGCTTGACGATACCCTGGGTGAGCCTGCGGAAGAACGCGTCCAGATCTTCCGGTTTCATGGCAAGGGTGGATCTCAGGATCAGGTGATCCTGGGGATCAAGGTTGGGGGCTTCGAGACCAAACTGGGAACCGGGCCGGACAATGACGCCGGTCTCTTTCTGGAACCGGGCATACCCCATGAACCAGGCCATCAGGTCGGTGCTGTCCCGGATACCCAAGGGAAGATGCTTCCTGGGAAAGCTTGAGAGGATATACCAGCCGGCATCGGGGTCGTTGATGGTGAAGAACGCTTTACCAAGGGAACGGTTAATGGTCGCCACATGGTTTCTGGCCCGGTCAAGCTGGGCTTTCACATACTCGGAGTTGGTATCGATCCAGGACTGTGGGGTAAAGGCATAGGCCCCCAGGGCCCCTGTCTCCACAGACACCTCCACCCCGTCCGACCCCTCATGACCAAGGACATTGCCCATGCGGGTGATGATATCGTCCCGGTCCCCGGGAATTTTGGCGTTGGAGGCGGCAAACCCGATCCGGGCCGAGGCATACCCCAGGGTCTTGGACGGAGAGACAATGGTGACGGTGTAGTCGAACATGGCCATGGATTTCACAGTGTCATCATCCACACCAAGGGATGCCCCGGAGACCGATGCAATGGAAAAAATTTCCAACCCCTTTTTCAGGAGGCTGCCGTTGTACACCTGGTCCGCCACCACAAACACGGGATCGTTGGGATTACGGGCGTTGTACCGGAGGATCGCCCGGGCAATGCCCCGGATCTGCGCTTCCGGCATCACGTCTCCTGAAGGATTGGCCACCACGCTGAAGTAGACGGCCTTGATGTCCCCCCGGTTTTCAAGGGCCTCTTCGAGGTGGGCTTCATCCATGCGCTCAATCACCTTAAGACGGCCGTTGTGGAAGGAGGGGGCCTTGACAAGACTCTGGTAATGGCCCCGTGGCACCAGGAGGGTGCCGGGCTTTGGCGCTCTTGCATCCCTTCCCTGGGGGTCCACCCGGACCTCCCCGGTCATAAGAACGGTTACCAGGGCATTGTAGAGGTTCTTAAAGCCTGTGCCCATCACCACCCGGTCCGGGGTTGCCGGAATTTGCCGGGCCTTAAAATAGTGGGCCATGAGCACCAGGCTTTCGATCTGGCCGTGGCAGTGGTCAAGGTAGCCCGTGGGGAAGATCTTCTCCTGTTTCCGGAGGTCCAGGAAGCCGGCAAAATCGAGATGATGGTGTTCGGAACGCTGCCACAGATCTTCATAGGCAGCGGTGAGATCAATAAAAAAGCCCTCTGCCGGGGAGAATTCCTTGAGAAAATCCACCAGGGCGACCCCCTTTTCCTGGGCAAGGTCAGCCAGATAGCCAAGCAGCCCCGTGTAGTTTAACGCCTGGTGACGCTGGGCCCCAAGGGCCATGGCATGGGGGGTTGAGAAAAACTGCCCCCCCACATGGGCATTAAAGGCATGGGGGTTGCCGGTGATCTTGGGGGTTGCACAGGCCATAATCCGGCCGATCTCATCATAGTGTACCACGGTTCCGGGAAGGGGACGCCCATTGGGGGTATTTGCTTCTGTCACTTGGATCACCTTTGCTTAATTGTTCAAAATCTGGTTGAGAAACTGTCTTGTCCGCTCCTCTTTGGGGTTGGAAAAGAACTCTTTGGGGGTCGATTTTTCAACGATCCTGCCCGCATCCATGAACACCATGGTGTCGGCCACCTCCCGGGCAAAGACCATCTCATGGGTCACCACCATCATGGTCATGCCGTTCATGGCAAGCTCCCGCATCACGTCCAGGACCTCCTTGATCATCTCCGGGTCCAGGGCCGAAGTGGGCTCGTCAAAGAGCATGATCTTGGGCTTCATGGCCAGGGCCCTTGCAATGGCCACCCGCTGCTGCTGGCCCCCGGAAAGCTGGCCCGGGTACTTGTTGGCCTGTTCCAGGATGCCCACCCGCTCCAACAGCGCAAGTGCGGTCTGCTCCGCCTCTTTTTTCGGGATGTTCCGCTCCCACACGGGACTCAAGGTGATGTTGTTCAACACGGTCAGGTGGGGAAAGAGGTTGAACTGCTGGAACACCATGCCCACCTCCTTTCGGATCTCGTGGATCTTTTTCACGTCCGGGGTCATCTCCACCCCTTCCACGATAATCTGGCCGTACTGGTGCTCCTCCAGGCGGTTGATGGTGCGGATGAGGGTGGACTTACCCGAACCGGACGGACCGCAGATCACCATGCGTTCGCCCTTTCTCACCTTAAGGTTGATGTTGTCCAGGGCGTGGTAATCATCGTACCACTTGTTGACCTGGTTCATCTCTATCATGACGGGTTTATTATCGATATTATGTTCCATGCAATCTTTCCTGTTGTGTATGCGGTTAACGCTTTACCGCTCCCCGCATATGAATAAATCCCTTTTCCTATTAGTATTAGGTAAAGCAAATGTCAATCCCGGTCAAACATCTATAGCTGGTAACGCTCTTCCAGAATCCGGCTGAACTTGGAGAGGCTGTAGCACATGATCCAGTAAAACAGTGCCACAAAGAGATAGGCCTCTTCGATCTTTCCCAGCCACTTGGGGTTGGAGGTGGCGGCAAAGGCCACCTGGAGCAGATCGATGAGCCCGATGATGCCGACAAGGGAAGTGTCCTTGAGAATGCCGATGAAGTTGTTGACCATGGGGGGCAGCACAATGCGCAGGGCCTGGGGCAGGATGATGAACCCCGTCTTTTTCCAGTACCCCAGTCCCAGGGCATCGGCGGCCTCATACTGGCCCTGGGAAAGTCCCTGGAGCCCGCCTCGGATGTTTTCGGCAAGGTAGGCGGCAAAGAAGAGGGTGATGCCCACCACGGCCCGCATGATCTTGCTGAACTCCATCTCAGGCGGGAAAAACAGGGGAAGCACCACCGAGGCCATGAACAGGATGGATATCAACGGCACCCCCCGGACAAGCTCGATATAGGCCACGCTCACCGACCGGATCACGGGCATGTCGCTCTGGCGGCCCAGGGCCAGGAGCACACTCAAGGGAAAGGCAAAGATCATGCTGACCAGGGAGAGAAACACGGTGAGCATGAGGCCGCCCCACTGGGTGGAGGGCACATGGGACAGATGAAAGACCTCGCCCCCCCGGACCAGAATGAAGATCACAATAGGGGACAGGACCCAGCAAAGGTGGAGTACCCGCTGTTTCCGAAGGGCCCGGAACAGGGTGGCGATAATGAGCACCGCCACCAGGCCTGCGGCAAGGGCCACCCGCCACCGCTGGTCACTGGGATAGGTGCCCACCATGAACACGGGCCACATGTCCTGGATAAAGGCCCAGCAGGCCCCGTGGTTGTCTTTGCAGACATCGGGGGTGGTGCCGAAGCAGGCATTGGTCACGCCCCACCGCCACAGGGGGGTGACGAGGATATAAAGAAGGGCCCCAGTCACCACCGTGAGCACGGCATTGTACCAGGGCGAAAAAAGATTGTTCTTCATCCAGTTGAGGGCGCCGGTCTTAAAAATGGGCGGGCGGTCCCCGCGGTAGGGCTGTACTGTGGTTTTCATCGCTGTATTAACCTGATTTTGGCGTTGTACCAGTTCATTCCAATGGAGATGAGAAGACTGATGATAAGATAGACGGTCATCCAGATGCCAATGACCTCGATGGACTGACCGGTCTGGTTGAGGATGGTACCCCCGATGCTCACCAGATCCGGGTACCCGATGGCAACAGCCAGGGAGGAGTTCTTGGCTATGGCCAGGTATTCGCTGGTCATGGGGGGAATGATCACCCGCAGGGCCTGGGGCAGGACCACCTTGCGCATGATCCGGCCTTCGGACATGGAAAGCGCCCGGCCGGCCTCGGTCTGACCTTTGGATACGGATTCGATGCCGCTTCGGATGATCTCCGCGTTAAAGGCGGATACATACACGGTCAGACCCGTGACAAGGGCCATGAACTCCGGGGTGAGGGTCATGCCGCCCTTGAAATTGAACCCTTTCAACACAGGATAATCAAAATGAAAGGGAGTGCCGGTAAAAAGGTAGACCAGGGCGGGAAGCCCGATCATAACCCCGAGGCAGGGGACCATCAGGGGCGTTTTTTTACCGGTCAGCCCCTGGCGTTTCCGGCCGTGGAGCCACAAAAAGAGAACGATCACGAGGGAAAGAAAAATAGCCACGAAAAAAAGGGCAAAATTCTCCTGGAAAACCGGCCGTGGCAGATAGACCCCCCGATTGTTGAAAAAAACGGTGTCAAACAACGAGGCGCTCTGTCTCACCCCGGGAAGCCGCTGGAACACGATGAAGTACCAGAAGAAGAGATGCATGAGCACCGGGATGTTACGGTTGATCTCAATGTATGCGTGGGCAAGCTTCTTCAACAGCCAGTTGGGCGATAGCCGGGCCAACGCAATGAACAGCCCCAGGATGGTGGACAACACACACCCCAGCACCGCCACCTTGAGGGTGTTGATCAACCCCGTGACAAGGGCCGTCACATAGGTGGCGGCATGGGTGTAGGTGTAGGTCTCCACCAGGGATATGGAGGTGTAGAAGCACCCCAGGGAACCGATGAACAGGACCCCGCCGGCGGCAAGCATGAACCTGTTTTTCCCGTTGCCCTCCGCCTGGATAAGATAGCGGAAGAGCAAAAAGAGGCCCAGGGCAACGCCCAGGGTGGAGAAAAGAAAATAAAAGAACCCGGGATTGATCATGGGGATGGCCGAGGTCTCTCCGATGCCGAACCCGGCTTCGTTAGAGAGAAAGGCGAAACCCGTGTTGATCCCCCTCAGGGTGAGGTTGGCCAGGGTGTTCCGGTAGATGACCAGGGCAAGTAAAACAAGGCCGACGAGCATAACGGCCTGGAACCCGTAGGCCCGGATGGTTGGATTTCGCCAGAACGGAATTTTTTCCGGTGCCGGCATGGAAGCGCTGTCTGTCATAAAGAATCTCGACTCGATGATCGGTCACGGCCTTGCGGCCGCAACCGGATTATAGCTTCTCGCAGAGGAACAGCGGCCATTTCCTATTACAACAGGAAAACCCGGCATCCGTTCCCGTGCGACCATCTATAAGGGTGGGGGCTATTAACGGAAAGGAGGCGTATAAAGAACGCCGCCCTTGCTCCAAAGCTGGTTCAGGCCCCGCTCCATGCGAAGGGGCGTGTTCTTGCCCAGGCTCCGCTCAAAGATCTCGCCGTAGTTGCCAACGGCCTTGATGATTCGGATGGGCGCATCCTTATCCAGGCCCATGTCCTGCCATAGGGTGCCGGTGATGCCCAGCATCCGCTTGATCCCCGGGTTGGTGGTGGTCTTGGCAACGGTCTCCACATTGGCCTGGGTGATGTTGTTCTCCTCAGCAGCAATGGTGGCGTTGATCACCCATCTTGCAATGTCGTTCCACTGGTCGTCACCATGGCGGGTGAGGGGGGCCAGGGGCTCCTTGGAGATCACCTCGGGAAGGATCAGGTGCTCTTCCGGCTTGGTCATCAGGGTGCGCTGGGCCGCAAGGCCTGAGATATCCGTGGTGTGGCAGTCGCAACGGCCCGCGTCATAGGCCTTGCGAACATCCTCCTGCTTTTCAAACACAACGGGCTTGAAAGTCATGTTGTTTTTCCGGAAATAATCGGCCACGTTGAGCTCGGTGGTGGTACCCGTGGCCAGGCAGACAGAAGCGCCGTCAAGCTCTTTCGCGCTCTTGATCCCAAGATCTTTCCTGACCATGAATCCCTGGCCGTCGTAGAGCACCGTGGCGGCAAAGTCGAGTCCCATGCGGGTGTCCCGACTCATGGTCCAGGTGGTAGTCCGGGAGAGGAAATCGATCTCACCGGACTGGAGGGCCGGCAAACGCTCCTTGGATGTCAGGGGCACAAACTTGGCATCCACATTGACGGCTGCGGCCAGGGCCCGGCAGAAATCGATGTCAAACCCGATCCGCTCTCCCTTGCTGTCCAGGGCTGAGAATCCGGGGTTGTTGGGGTTGACGCCGCACTTGACATAGCCGGCGGTGCGAACATCGTCCAGGGTGCCAGCCCAGGCCGGCAGGGCCGCCATGAGGGAGGCAACCATCATCAGTTTCAGTGAACCTAAAAAGTGCTTTTTCATACCTTTCTCCTGTTCCATTGATTGGGTAAACTCAAAAAAAAGATTGGATTCAGCCCCAAAGGCGTGGACCCAGCCCCTATATCTATTGACACAGGAGTAGTATCAGGAATTTGTTTTGTCAATTTTACAATTGCTCACTGGAAGATTTTGAACATAAAACACCCCAAACAGGGGGCAATTCTCCTATTTTGTTTTGATTTTTCCCAAAAAACAGGCTATAGCTCCTCCCAGATGGCGATAAAACCCATCACGACTTTTGCCAGGGAATACAGGTATCAATTCGACTGCAAACGCTTAACCTGGACAAGCCAGAACCAAAAAAGTTTTCTGATTCTCTTGCCAAAGCAACACGAAAATCAGATCCAAGAAGCTAAGGGGGCACTCTCCATGGATACGATTCAGCGCTATTTCAACCGCCTTGTGGCCGAAAAGGCCGATACCCGCATGGGGATTCCCGTACCGGCCTTTGACCGGGCCACGGCCGAAAAGCTGCTCCACCGCATCAAGGCCATCAACCTCCACGCCCACACCTACTCCTTTAACATGAACTTCAAGTACAGCGGCTACGAACTCCAGGATCTAATGAACTTTGCCTATGAAAACGGCCTGAACGGGGTGGGGATCCACATCGACTACGGCAAGGGCAAGGGACTTCGGAATAAATCCATCATGGAACTGGAAGATATTGAAAGGCAAGCCCGGCGACTGGGCCTGGAGCTGGTGCTTGAGATCAGCAACACCGCCCCCCGGGAGATCAACCAGGCCGTGCAGCTGGCCACCCGGCTCGGCATCCGGCGGATCCGCCTCTACATTGTCCACGGAGGACGGCTCAGCGCCATCATGGAGCGGGGCATCCTGGATCTTAAAAAAGTAGCACAAGTGGCAGAGGCCAACGATCTTACCTTTGTGCTGGAATCCCACGAAGCCCTCAAGGCAAGGGAGCTTGTCAAGATCATTGAAACCGTGGCAAGCCCCAGGATCAAGCTTCTCTTTGACTTCGGCAACATGATCAACGCCAATGAATATCCCCTGGAGGCCCTGGCCGCCATGGCGCCCCACATCCGCCATGCCCACATCAAGGGGGTGTGCCGGGTCAAGGACAAAACCGGATTCGGCCACCAGGGGGTGCTCCAGGGGGAGGACGACCTGCCCCAGGTAAAGCTTATGTTTGATCTTCTCATGCTGGGCAGCACCCACCCCCAGGTTAAGGTGTTTGCCCTGGAGCAGGTGGTGGGCTACCGATCCAAGGGGATTCGCCACGACAGCGAGGGACCGGACCCCCTTCTTCCGAGAAGGGAACCCAGCCAGACCGAGCCGGACGAGAACCTCTCACTGGAGGAGAACCTTCGCCTGGAGCGGCGGTATGCCTGCGAGCAGGTGGTCTATGTAAAAAACATGCTGGAACGATTGAAAACCCTCGCTTTGATGCGGCTTGAGACCGTCGAATAGCACCCACCGCCCGGGCCCCAAAACAATCAATGCCCCTCCCGGTACTGGGAGGGGCTCATGCCCACCCGCTTTTTAAAAATCGTTGCAAAATACTGGGCCGAGTGAAATCCGCAGGCAAGGGCGATCTCGGCCACGGCCTTGCTCCGCTGGGTGCGAAGCAGGGTCTCCGCCCTTCTTATCCGTAGGTCCGCCAGGTGCTCCATGGGGGTTCGGTTGGTCATCTTCCGGCAGTACTGGGTGAACTGGCTCTTTTTAAGTCCGCATTGCTCCGCCATGAGATCAAGTCCCCAATCCACGGAAAGATGGTTACCAAGGTCTGCCAGAAAGAGGTCCACGGCCTGCTGGGCCGTGGACCTGGATGCCCGGGCCGAAGGAAGGTCGCGGTGCTGTATATCGTAACATCTCACAAACAGCTCGTTGATATGAAGCTTAAGATGGGTCTCCCGGGGGGCGATTCCCCTGATGTGCAGATCCTTGTGCATCTTCTTAAAGCAGGTATCGATCTCAAGACCTGCCTGCCATACCGCCCGGGTGTCGGTACACAGGAACCGGGTCATCTGGTCCAGGTCATGGCGGGAAAAAACCAGCCAATCCGGCCACTGCCAGGCATTTGAAGCCGGGGTCAGGGAGTTGACGTCCAGGGCAAACCAATAAAGCTGGCAGGCATTGATGTGGGGGGACCCCACCTTCTGGGACTGCCAGGGCCGTGTGATCACAAGGTCCCCCGGCCTGAGCTCAAACCCGTTGCCGTCCAGGTAAAAATCAACCTTGCCCCGGGCCACGTAGGTGAGTTGAAGACGATGGCCCACATGGTCGTCAACCCCCCAGAGCTGGTCCCGTGAGAAATCCCAGGAGCCAAGGGAGCAGACCCGATCAAGGGCCTTGACACCAATGGCGATGCCGGGAAAAAACCCTTGGCTCAGCAACCTGTTCGTCCCTGTGCTACCATGAAAATATCCGTTGTAAAGGAGCCGTCCTGCTCCTCATAGTCGCCCTCAAGGGTCTCCACCACCGCCAGCTGGTTTTGTTCCAGGAGCGCCGCTATCTTGTCCCTGCCATAGTAGTTAAAAAAGATCTCATCCCCAGAGAAGCTGGTGGTTTCAAAGCCCTGGCCCCGGCCTTCCATGAAGCTCAGATAAAGATGGCCGCCGGGCTTCAGGATCCTTGCGATCTTGCGGATCAGGATGGCTGTCTCTTCCAGGGTGAGGTGGACGATGCAGAAGGATGCCACCACAGCGTCACAGGGCTCTTTAAAATCAAGGTCTCTCAAGTCCTTCACAGAAAAATCGCCTTCCGGGACATTGGCCTTTGCTAAGCGCACCATCTCCCGGGACAGATCCATGCCGATGATCCTGAGGTTCTCCACCGTTGAAAGAATGGCGGCATTGTTGCCCGGTCCGCACCCCAGGTCAAGCAGGGTTGAATTTTCCGTCACATACCTGTCCCTGAACCTGCGGATCTTTTCGGCATAGGGCGCAAACGCCATGAATTTATCCGCATACCTTTCGGCGTTGTTGTCATAGGCTGTGGTGGTTTTGTCCATGGTTCCATCCTTATTGTTTGAGCAGTAAGCTGTACGTGTTAACGGTGTCACATCTGTTTTACGGCATCAACAATCCTGCGCCACGCCTTTTCATGGTACCCGTGATCATAGAAATTCCCCAGGGCCAAATCCGGTTCAAGGGCAGGGTTACAAAACCCATGGCCCACCCGGTTGTAGAGGACAAGCTCACAGTTCCCCTCGAGCGCCCCGGCAAGGTCCAGGAACGCCGCAAGATCCGACCGGGGCACAATTTTGTCCTTGAGCCCGTGGAGGATCAAGAGATCACAGGTGACACGGTCCATCCGGGTAAGGGTGTTGAGATAGCCGTAGACTGAAATTCCAAGCCGGATGTCAGGGTTGGACCGTGCCACACCAAGGGCGGCCCATCCCCCCATGGAGAAGCCCAGGACCGCAATGCCGCCATGGGTTTGGAAATTCCCGCACCCCATGGCCTGGGCTACCGCAAGCTGGGCCCGTTTTTCCATCACCAGGGGATTGGCCTTAAGATACCGATAGTGGGGATAGGCCTCCTGGTGGTTCCGGGGCCGATTTTTTCGGCCATAGAGGTCTGCAACAAAAACCGCAACCCCCTGACCAACAAGATCCATGGCCTTGTCCTTGATGTGCTGCTCCAGACCCAGATACTCATGGAAGAGCACCACAAGGGGAGGGCAGGCGCCGCCCGGGGTTAAGAAAAGCCCCTGAAACTCCTCTTCCCCGTCCCAATAGGAGATCCGCTCCAATCTCCGGGATCCTGTTTTTTTTAATTGCGTCATTCCTGTGGCGACTCCTTGCTGTCGTAACCATTCGCAGACTCTTCCCCTGGGACGATACCATGGGTATCTTCATACCATTTTTCTATTAAAGAGTCGCCCCAAATCAGGAGGCGTCCCCATGGTGAATAAAAGCCGGGCATGGTAACGCCTCACCCCGAGTCAGGGTACCGCCATCTGCCCCTGCCCGGGCGCACCCCCTGGGGATTGCCATGGTGGGGGGTTGATTTCACCCGGCATCTGCATTAATGTTTACCAAACAATAAAAGGAGCGATTATGAAGATCATCACCTTGATGGGAAGCAGCAAAAAAAAAGGGAATACAGCCACGATTCTAGGATGGGTGGAGGAACACCTCCAGGCCATGGGACATGAGGTCAAATCCATCTATCTCCACTCAAAAGAGATCAATCCCTGTCTTGGCTGCGCCAAATGCAAAGAGGACCCCACACAGGTTGCCTGCATCAGGAATGACGACGGCTTAGAGATCCTGAAAAAAATGACCCAGGCAGACCTGACCCTGTTTGCCTCCCCCCTCTACTTCTGGGGATTGACCTCCCCGACAAAGGCCATCATGGACCGGAGCTACAGCCTTGTGACCAACTACCATAAACCCGACCACGCCTCCCTGGTGGAAGGCCGACGCCAGGCCCTTCTGGTCACGGGCGGAAGCGACTTTACCGACAATGCAGAACCCGCATTCACAGCCTATAATCGCCTGGTTAACTTTTACAAGGGAAAAAGCGCAGGGGAACTCTATGTAAAATGCACCGTCCCCGACGCCCTGGATCTTGATGTAAAAAACCAGGCAGTGACGTTTGCTGAAAAAATTGCAGGATAGGTATTAAAATTCCGCCGGACCATTGATATACAAAGACCAATAACCAGCGACAGCCCATGGTTGTTGCTGGTTGATACTTTTCAAGCCACTATTCCTTGCCTCCTCCGGCAATGGGAATCCCTTTTTTTGTTTGACATCCTTGTGTAGTAAGGATAATTTCGTAGGGACAGAGTGCTTTCCTAATCAGGACAAGCCAGAAAAAAGTTTTCTGATTCTCTTGCCCAAAGAACACGCAACCCAGAGCGAAGAAGCTAATATTTTAAATTCCATATCAGTTGTGCCCCTGTAACCGTTTAAAAACGAGTGGATGGGACAATGCCGATCAAACCGCCAAGACCGACGATCCTGGTCGTGGACGATGTGACCGAAAACATCGATATCCTGTTGGAGATCCTGAACCACGATTACCGTGTGATGGCAGCCAACAGCGGGGAAAAGGCCCTTAAGATTGCGACTTCCCCAACGCCGCCGGACCTCATTCTCCTGGACATCCGCATGCCGGCAATGGACGGCTATGAGGTGTGCCAACGCCTGAAATCCGTTAAAAAAACCCGGTCGATTCCCGTAATCTTTGTCACATCCAGGGGGGGTGATACCAATGAAGCCAGGGGATTTGCCCTAGGGGGCGTCGATTATATACGAAAACCGATCAACCCATCCGTGCTAAAGGCAAGGATCCATGCCCATGTGGAACTCAAGCGCCACAGGGACAATCTTGAGCACCTGGCCCAGGAGCGGGCAAAGCAGTTAATACACTCGGAACGCCTCGCAAGCCTCGGGACACTCTCAGCCGGGATCGCCCATGAGATCAACAACCCGTTAACCTATGTATTGGGCAATGCTGAAATCCTAAAATTCCAGTTCGACGCCATGGCCCAGGAAGGCGTCATCCTGGATTCGGAAGGTGTGGCAGCGAATATCAAGGAGAGCGTCCACCGATTGGAGGAGATCATCAAAGGCGCCAACATGATCAACGCCATTGTCGACGGCATGCAGCGCTTCTCACGCCAGGACAGCCATGGCCGTGAACCCATCGACCTTGCCGTATCCATGGACAATGCCGTTACCCTCTGCCACTTCCACCTGAAACACCTGGACCGGGTACGCCTGACCATTGAACCGGATCTACCCCGGGTTGTCGCCAACGCCCGGCAGATCGAACAGGTGCTGATCAATCTGTTGAAAAACGCCTGTGACGCCATTGGAGAGGATTTCAAGGGCACCATCGACATCAGGGTACACGCCGCCTATGGCAGCGTCATGATCCGTGTTGAGGATAACGGCCCCGGCATCCCCGACACCATACTGAACGCTATCTGGAAGGCGTTTTACACCACAAAGCCCAACGGCATGGGCACAGGGCTTGGGCTATCCATCAGCAAAAACATCATCGAAGAGCACAAGGGACGAATCTGGGCGGAGAACCGTCAAAGACAGGGGGCTCGCTTCACCATTGAACTGCCGTGTGCCTAGGCGAAAGAAGGAAAAGAGGATAACATGGGAGAAGGGAAGAAAAAACAGCCGGGAAGTCTCTCCATCGACAAGGACAGGACGCGTCCGGAAGCCTTTGATGGCTTGGTCGCCCTCCCCCCCGCCCCCTTGCTACCGTCGGTTCTACCGGGAATCGACATCAATGAGGGGTTGATGCGGGTCGATAACAACCCACGACGCTTTGTCAGCCTTCTCCGGAAGTTCGCCATCAACCAGGCCGACACCGTTTCCGCCATCGAAACGGCCCTGGTTTCAGGGAAAAAACAGCACGCCCTGGACCATATCCACGCCCTCAAAGGCGTTTCCGGCAACCTCGGCGCAAGGGGACTCAGACAGGCAGCAAAAGCCGTTGAAACAGCCATTAAACAAGATAAGAAGAAGTGGATGAATGCCGTAAAAACCCTCTCCTCGGCCATGGAACGCCTCATTGCAACCATCGCCTCCCTGCCTCCTGCCCAAGCGGCTGGCCCGTCCGTCGCTCCGGCCAAAGCGCCCCAGCCCGAAGAGATTGCGGCCCTTGTCCATGAACTCAAACGACTGCTTGCCGAGTCAGACACCCAGTCCGGGGAGATCCTGCAACAGCTCCAGACGATTGTCATTGAACCCGTTCTGACCCGGCGGCTCCAAGCGCTGGACAAGTCCCTTGAGAACTATGACTTTGAACAGACCCTGGAGCTGCTGAATGGCATCCCCGGTGTTTAAGCAACAGGCGATAGATGTTTGCATGGGAATGGATGCCTGCTTGACCTATTGGTGTAAAAAATAGGCTCAATTCATATGCAAGGAGATATAAAAGTTTGGGAGAATCCCATGGAAAAAACCGATCCCCGACAGACGATCCTCATCGTGGACGACAGCCCGGAAAACATCGACGTCCTGAACACACTGTTGAAGCCAAGCTACCGAATCAAGGCGACGACCAGCGGAGAACAGGGATTGAGACTTGCCACATCCTGGCCCGTGCCCGACCTGATACTCCTGGATGTCATGATGCCGGATCTGGACGGATACGAGGTTTGCCGCAGGCTTAAGGACGACCCAGCCACCCGGAAGATACCCGTGATCTTCATCACCACCCAGGGAACCATCGAAGATGAATACAAGGGATTTGAGAGGGGATGCGTCGATTATATCACCAAACCGGTCAGCCCCCCCATTGTCAAGTCCAGGGTGGCCACCCAACTGGCCCTGTTCGACCAGAACCGAGCCCTTGAAAACAAGGTGGCCCGGCGCACAAAAGAGATCTACTTCACCCAGGACATCATGATCCTCGGCCTTGCGACCCTGGCCGAATACCGGGACAACGAAACCGGTGGCCACATCATGAGAACAAAGAACTACATCCGGTTGCTGGGTCGGTATATGAGTGACCGGTCCATAAACGGCAGCCTCCGCCTGGACAGGGAGACCGTGGATCTCTTGGAAAAATCAGCCCCCTTGCACGATATCGGCAAGGTGGGGGTGAGGGACAGCATCCTGCAGAAACCGGGCAAGCTGACGCCGGAAGAGTTCAAGGAGATGAAGATACACACGATTTGCGGGTACGAGGCCCTGAGCCGTCCCCTCGAAATCCTGGGCCTGGACATTGAGGATTCATTTCTCAACTATGCCCGGGAGATCTCCCTCAGCCACCATGAAAAATGGGACGGGACCGGCTATCCCCAGGGGCTCAAAGGAAAGGAGATTCCCTTTTCGGCAAGACTCATGGCCATTGCAGACGTCTATGACGCCCTGATCAGCAAACGGGTCTACAAACCCCCGTTTCCCCATGCCAAGGCCGTCGACATCATCGAACAGGAAGCAGGGGCCCACTTTGACCCGGATGTTGCCACAGCCTTCCTGGCCATTGAAAAGGACTTCAGGGAGGTCGCCCTCCAATATGCCGACCATGAGGAAGAGCGCCAGGCCCTCAAAAGCTAAGGGGCCGGTTTGATCTGTACCGGTATCCCGGCCACCATCCAAGTAACCCTGTCAGCCACCGAGGCGATCTTCTGGTTCACAAACCCTGCCATGTCCCGGAACTGCCGGGCCAGGGCGTTTTCAGGCACAATGCCCGCGCCCACCTCGTTGGAGACAAGGATCACTGGGCATTGGGCGTGTTCAAGGCTTGTGGCAAGGGCCTGGAGGTGTTGTTCAATGCCCGGTTGGTCAAGGCCTTGAAACATGAGATTCGAGGTCCAGAGGGTGAGGCAGTCCACCAGTATCACATCGGCCGTTGCCGAGGCCTCGTCAATGATCCCTGGGATCTCCACGGGCACCTCAGCCGTGTCCCAGTCCCTCCCCCGCTCCTGCTGGTGCCGGGTTACCCTTACCTCCATCTCCGTATCCGTGGGTACTGAGGTGGCAATGAAAATCTTCTTCTTTCCTAAAAGGGCGTTTGCCAGACCAAGGGCATGGCTGCTCTTTCCGCTCCGGCATCCGCCGATCACCAATGTTGTCGTGTTGTTCATTCTATGCCTTTCATCCATCAAACCGGACCAGGCCGTTGGCTTAACCTGGACAAGCCAGAACTAAATAATTAGTTTGATTCCCCTGGCGAAACAGCCCGGGAATCAAAGTTATAAACGTTCGCATTCGAATTGACACCGGGTTTACCTTATAAACAAGAAAGGGGATCAATCCATGTGCGAGAAGCTAAAAAAAGCTAAAGGCCTGTGACAGCCATGAGCTGATCCATATCGATGTGGTGTTCAAAATGCTCTTTCAACAGGGTGTAGTCCCTCTCCTTGGAGGAGATTTCGGACTGGACCGGGGTGTCGATGCCAACGGTCCCAAGCCACTTCCCAAGAAGCGCCGGGGTGTCGAACAGGCCGTGCATGTAGGTTCCGGCAACAAGCCCGTTGTCGGAGACGCATCCGTCCACGTCGTTGCAGTCGGTACGGTTCCTGGCGGTCACTGTGAACAGGGGCGCGCCGGACAGCCGGGCTGTCTGGCCCATGTGGATCTCATACCCCTCCCCAGGGGTGCCCTCCCATTCAAAGGTACTCAAGGTGGTGGTCTTGGGGGCTTTTAATACGGTTTCCACCGGCAGCAGACCCAATCCCGGGATGGTTCCCGGGGTTCCTTCCAGGCCGTCGGGATCTTCAATGACCCGGCCCAGGATCTGGTACCCACCACAGATGCCAAATAGATGACCCTTGTTGGCCACATGCTCCCGGATGGGAGATTCCCAACCCTGGTCCCTGAGCCACGCCATGTCTGCCCGGGTGTTCTTGGACCCGGGAATGATCACAGCCGTGAACAAGGAGAGATCCCGGGGCCTGTCCACAAAGGCAACCTCGATTCCGTCCATGTCAGCCAGGGCGTGAAAATCGGTGAAATTGGCAATATGGGGCAGCCGGATCACGCCGATGGCAGGCTTGTTTCGGTCCAGGGAAGCCACCTGGGGCCACGCTTCAAGCTCCACGGAGTCCTCGGCATCCACCCTGAAATGGGTGTACCAGGGAAGCACCCCAAACACGGGCTTACCGGTCTTCTTTTCGATCCAGTCCACTCCGTCCCTGAACAGGGAGATATCCCCCCGGAACCGGTTGATGATAAAGCCCTTGACCATGTCCCGAAATTCTTGAGGAAGGCAGGAAAGCGTACCCACAATCTGGCCGAACACGCCGCCCCTGTCTATGTCCGCCACAAGGATCACCGGGGCTCCGGCATAGGCGGCCATGGGAAAATTGACGATGTCCGAATGCATGAGGTTCACCTCGGCGCAGGAGCCGGCCCCCTCCATGACCACGAGATCACAACGCCCCTTGAGCCGGTCATAGGCCTTGCAGGACTCCTTGAAATAGAGCGCTTTTTTGCTGTGGTAATCGGCGGCGGTCTGGTCGGCATAGGCCCTTCCGTTGAGCACCACCTGGGAGCCCATCTCGCCGGTGGGTTTCAGGAGCACCGGGTTCATGTCCACGTGGGGGGCGATCCGTGAGGCCTCGGCCTGGACGATCTGGGCCCTGCCCATCTCAAGCCCCTCCGGGGTGATACCGGAGTTGTTGGACATGTTCTGGGACTTGAACGGTGCCACATCCACGCCCCGGTCCACCAGGGACCGGCACAGGGCGGCGTTGACAATGCTCTTTCCCACATCGGAACCGGTGCCGAACACGGCGATGGCGTCTGTTTTTTTCATTTTTCTATGCCAACCCTTGCAGGCACACCCGCCTGATAATAATGCTTGATCTCCCGCATCTCAGTCACAAGATCCGCCCTTTCAATAACAGCAGGGGTGGCCCCCCTGCCCGTTATCACAAGTTCCACATGATCAGGTTTCATATCCATAAGATCCAGAAGCCCCTGTTCAGGGAAAAGGCCGAACTTGACAGCTACATTGCCCTCTTCCACCACCACCAGATCGTGGTCCCCCTGTTTCAGGATTGCAGCCACCCGTTCATATCCCTTTTTACCGGCCTCGATATCCTCAGCTGAAGGCTTTCCCTTAACAAAGCGGCCCAGGCCGTATTGCTCAATGGTGATCTGATCGAAAAAACGCTCCAACGCCTTGATCTCGGAATAGTCCCCCTGCTTCAGAAACTGAACGATAAACACCTTGAATCCAGCGCCGGCCGCCCGGACCGTGAGTCCCAGGGACGCCGTTGTTTTTCCCTTGCCGTTTCCCGTGTAGACCTGAACATACCCCTTCATTACCTGCCTCCGATGATGATTAAAAGAAAAGAACCCCTTGCCTATAGCGTGTACTTGCCCGAGTATCCCCTGGGTGTGTACATGAAGTCAAGATATTCTACGGATGCCTGGTTGCCCACAAAAAGAACCGTTTGCATGCCCACCTCGGCCTGGTCCAGCGTCTCCAAAGACACCACCTCCACCGCCTGGTTCTCCCGCATGGCACCGGTCACCACCCCCACCGGGGTGGAAGGCTTCCTGTATTTAAGGATGATCTCCCTTGCCCGGTTAAGCTGCCAATCCCGTTTCTTGCTCTTGGGATTGTAGATGGCAATGACAAAGTCGGCCGAAGCCGCCGCCTCGATGCGCTTTTCAATGGTTTCCCAGGGGGTGAGCAGGTCGCTCAGGCTGATGGCGCAAAAATCATGGGTCAGGGGAGCCCCCACCAGGGACGCACCCGAGGCAAGGGCCGGGATACCCGGGACCACCTCGATCTCAAGCACCGGGGAACCATCGGTCTCCTTTCGGTCACTGCCGTGGCGAACCAGATGGATTCCCTTTTTCTCGCACATCTCAAACACAAGCCCTGCCATGGCATAGATGCCGGCATCCCCGCCGGACACCAGGGCGCACACCTTGCCGCCCAAGGCTTCGCTGATGGCTTTTTCCACCCGGTCCACCTCTTTTTTCATCCCCGTGGCAATGATCTCCTTACCCTCTATCACCGGCTTGATCAGATCAATATAGGTGGTATACCCTGCAATGGCCTCGGCCTGTTCCAGGAGGGCAAGGGCCCTGCCCGCCATGTAACTTACATCCCCAGGTCCTGTTCCGATGACAAAGAGCCGACCGGTTTTCGTGCCACGGCCAGGGTCACATTCCCCTTCTTTTGCTTTGGTACAATGAGCTTCCCGTTGTTCGCTGCCAGAATCGCTGCTGCTTCGCATACGCTTTTTACTCCCAAATGTTTCTCCACCACCCTGGATGGATTCTGAATCGTGGTTACCGAGTTGAGGCTCGGTTTATCATAAAATCGAATATCAAGACCAAGGGCTGTGCCAAGGGCCAACAGGCCAATTTCATCGGCCTTAACCTCGGTGGTGGCCAACAGGGCGACGCTGTCGAGGCTGAGACCCTGATCCTGGAACACGGCGATCAAAAAACCTTGAATCTCTTCCATGGCCGTGCCCCGGTTACACCCAATGCCCACAGCCAGGGACCCGGGTCGAAGCACAATAGTTTCACGTGGAACAGGAAAAGTCCTGTCCGTACAAATTACCGCCGGCCTCGACCCCGTGGGCCCCTCCTCCCTTGGAATAATGAACCGTTCCGGAAGATGGGGTGAGACCAGACCAAAAGGGTCCTGAACCTCTAGGGCCCGGCCCTGTAAAAAGGCCATGTTGATGGTCTTGATCATTTCCGGATTCTCGATCTTAAGCTGGTTTTCCTTTGCAACCAGATCGATGGCGGGCAATTGGTTCACGTCCGTGGCCGTGGTGATCACCGGCCTTGCCCCGACAATGTCTCCCACCGCCAGGGCCAGTTCATTTGCGCCCCCCAGGTGCCCTGAAACCAAACTCACGGCATGGAGCCCCCTGTCATCCACCACCACCACGGCCGGGTCTGTGAGCTTGGATCTCAACAAAGGCGCGATCATGCGAACGGCAATGCCCGTGGAAAAGAGAAAAATGTGGGCCGAATAGGTATGAAACTCCTTTTCAAGGGCCTTTGAAAGGGTGGTGAACCGACTTGCCCCTGGAGGAACCTCACTGGAAAGGGCAAGTTTCTCCGACACAAACAGATCCGATCGGTCAACCCCTTTGGCCAGTCGCACGCCCAACCCCACCCCTCCCGGGGTGATGGCCCAGATGGCAATGTCTTTCATCCGTTCCGGTTCTTGGATCACTTCTTGTCCCTAAAACCGTGGGCAAACCCCGCATCATAGAGTTTCGACTTGATCACATCGCCCTTGTCCCTGGCTGCGGCAACCGCCTTGCCGACGATGATCAGGGCCTGGCGGTTAAGCTTCTCGGTCTCCACCGTGTGGCTGAGTTTTGCAATGGTGGTGAACACGATCCGCTCTTCCGGGTGTCCGACCTTGTAGGCGACGGCACAGACGCTGTCTTGCCCATAATGGGTACCAAGGATCTCTTCCACCCGTTTCACGTGGGCAATGGAAAGATAGATGGCCATGGAGCACTGGTGGGAAGCCAGTTTTTCCAGTTCCTCCTGCTCCGGCACCGGGGTTCGGCCCGATATCCGGGTGAGAATCAGGGTCTGGGTCACCTCGGGCAGGGTATACTCCATGCCCATGGCTGCGGCTGCGGCAAAGGCTGCCGTAACCCCAGGAATCACCTGGTAGGTGATATCAAATTTCTCAAGCTCCCGCATCTGCTCAAAGATGGCGCCGTAGAGGGACGGGTCTCCGGTGTGGAGCCTCACCACCCGCTTGCCTTGGCCATGGGCCTTGCGGATCATTTCAATGATCTCTTCAAGATTCATGGACGCACTGTTAAACGCCTCTGCCGCCTCTTGTTTCCACTTGAGCAGGGCTTCCGGCACAAGGGAGCCTGCATAGATGATAATATCGGCCGTGGCAAGGGCCTTCTGACCCTTGACCGTAATAAGATCCGGATCCCCGGGTCCTGCACCTGCAAATATAACTGGATAGGTTTCAATAGACATATATCGTTTCCTTAGAATTTTTCATCTGGGATCACCCACACCGGGTTCAACGCTTTTATTCTTTTGAGGCTGATCGTTGGTCCGTTTGGGTTTTTCACCTGGGATCACCCCCACCGGGTTCAACGCTTTTATGCTTTTGAGGCTGTTCGTTGGTCCGTTTGGGTTTTTCACCTGGGATCACCCCCACCGGGTTCAACGCTTTTATGCTTTTGAGGCTGATCGTTGGTCCGTTTGGGTTTTTCACCTGGGATCACCCCCACCGGGTTCAACGCTTTTATGCTTTTGAGGCTGTTCGTTGGTCCGTTTGGGTTTTTCACCTGAGATCACCCACACCGGATTCAACGCTTCTAGGCGTTCACCAACCGGCATGGACGTTGATTTTGATACCTGGACCTGGATCAACTGGGACCTGAATCCCATCTTCTTCAAAAGCGCCAGCACCGGCTCCATATTCTGGAGAAGCACCGTGTTGACCACCATCACCCCGCTGGGTTTAAGCCGTTTTCCGGCTTCTTGGATGATCGCCAAAAGATCCTGGCCTCCGCCGCCAATGAAGATCCTGTCCGGATCAGGCAACTGATCCATCACCCCAAGACTGTTTCCATGGACCACGTCAAGGTTGGTAACCCCGAACCGGGCAACATTTGCCCGTATATCGGCGAGCCTGTTTTCATTCTTCTCCACGGCAACCACCCGTCCCTTGTGGACAAAGGCAGACACCTCAATACCCACGGACCCGGACCCTGCACCCAGATCCCAGACCGTGAAATGGTGGGATACAAGCTTGAGCTTTGACAGGGAAATGCTCCTCACCTCGGCCTTGGTGATCAGCCCCTTTTCATGGACAAAACGCTCATCCGGCATTCCCGGCCATATGGTAGAGGAATCCTCCCCCTGAGCCGGGGCGGTGCGGTCCCTGGTTCCGTGCACTTGGGACATCTTCTCCCCGGTGACCGGTGCCTGGTTCAACGTTTCACCCAAGGAGTCCGTACTTCCAGACATCCGGGAGTCCTCCTCCCTAGTGGCAAAACTCTGTTTCACCACCACCACATTGGGCGTGGCAAACCCCATGGCAGCCACCTTGGCCATGTCATCATGCCAGGTGATGGCCTGCTCTTTAGTACCGAGGCGTTCCAGCACCCACATACCGACCCCGGGTATGGGGTTGTCCAGGAGAACCTGTGCGATCCAACCCGGCGTCCGTGTGTGGTCCGTGAGAATGCCGATCCTGGAATGGGTCTTCAATATCGACACCAGATCCGGCACCTCCCGCCCATGGAGACTAATAAGCCGGGCGTCCTGCCAGGGCTCCTTAATGGCGCTAAAGGCCGCCGCAAGGGAGGAGACATTGGGGTGGAAGGTCACCGCCTCTTTTCCAAGGGCCCGGACCAGTGTGGACCCGATGCCGAAAAAGAGCGGATCCCCGGATGCCAGCACCACGATGCGCGCAGACCCCATTCTTTCCCTTACGGTTTCAACCACAAGGGCAATATCCTTTGATATGGGAAGGGTCTCAATGGCAAGATCCTGGAACTGCTCAAGATGGCGGATTCCCCCCACCAGGAGATCGGCCCTGCGGATGATCTGTTCATGTCTGTTGGTGAGGTCCTCCCCACTCAATCCCATGCCGATGATATCAACCCCCATCATAGCCCTCCCTTTTTCTGCCTGGGTTTCTTCATTTTCCGGCCAGGATCAGGGTCCAGTAGTTGGGATCCCTGGTCTCAAGATCGCCCAGGTTATCGATGATCTCTTCCCCTTCCCGGCCGCATTTGGAAATGGCGACCCCGTTTTCAAAGAGCCCTGCCCCCTTGAGAGCGGTATTGATGTCCACGGTGTTTTTATAGGCCTTGAGCAATACCACATTTTCCACCCCATCCATGCTCTTCCTCAAGGGCTCGCCGCCATAGGCGCCGGAGGAGATCAGCAAGGACTCTTCCCCCTCAACAAGGGTTCGGTTGATGCGTGCTGCTGCCGCATGGAATGAGGTGATCCCTGGAATGGTTTCAATGACGGCATGGGGCATCACCGATGTCAGACTCTTGAGCACATAGCCGTAGGTGGAATAGGTCATGGGGTCCCCCAGGGTGAGGAAGGCCGCATTCTTTCCCTGCTCCAGGACCTCTGCGATGGTTCGGGCATTGCTGTCCCACGCCTCCCGGGCCTTGACCTTGTCTTTACTCATGGTAAAGGAGAGGGAACGGATGGTTGCCTGCTCTGCAATATGGGGACGGGCGATCTCCACGGCTAGGCTGTAGGCGTTTTTGGTGGATGCCGCAGTAAAGATCACATCGGCCTGGTTGATCTTGCGCACGGCCTTGAGGGTTAAAAGTTCCGGGTCCCCGGGACCTACGCCAATGCCGAAAAGTGTGCCAACTGTTTTCATTATATTTTGTTTCCTTGGTTGTGGGTTGAGCTCCAGATCCCGACTCATTCGGCAAGGTTGCCGAACAGTTCGGGATAGAGGATCTCCCCTATGGTTCTAATTCCCTGTAACAGCCTGAATCCGGGCCGTGACACGATCATCTCATCAATGAGATAGACCTGGTTGTTACGGACCGCTTTGATAATGCCAAAACCCGGTTCGTCTTTAATCATCCCAAGGGAGACCTGGTTCATCACCCCCTGCTGGGCAAGGAACACATCGATCTCTTTGCCGTGGGAGAGAATCCGCTCCTTACCGTAGTTGCCGATGTTTGTCCCCCTGGAGGAGGAGGCATCCCCGGCAACGTTGATACCCCCTGCGGCCTCCAGGGCAAACAAGGCCATGGATCCCGGGGTAAAGGTCTTCATCCTGGAATGGATCGCCTCAAAATAAACCCGTTTCTTTGATGTCACCCCCTGGGTGAGGGAGCGATAAAAAGCCACCTGGCGTTGAAAATCAGCCACCATCTTGGCCGCCCGGGTTTCCCTTCCTGAAAGCGTGCCAAGGGCGATCCAGTAATCGTACATTTCCTCCACCGTGGCAGGCTGTAACGAGGCCACGGTGATGCCCGAACGCTCAAGCCGTTTAATCAGCCCCGGGTACCCCAGTTCGATCATGGGCCGGACCAGCACAAGGTCTGGCCGTGCCCCGAGGAATTTTTCCGGGTCATCATGGTAGGAGAACCAGGGCTTTGATGAAAACCGCTTGTCGTGGGAGTCGCTCCGGGCCACGCCGATGATCTCCCGGTCCAGCCCCAAAAAGCGCAAATTCTCCGTATGGGCCCCGTAGAGGGAGATGATCCGGGAAAAGGGTTTATCAACCGTGATCGTCCTCCCGGCCTGGTCAACCAAGGACAAGCCCGCAGCCGCCGTGGATAAAAAAGAGAGCATCACCACAAGACTCGCTCCGGCAATCCCAACCACAATGGTCCTTGCTTTCAATGGAAACATTGATGCCACCTCTTTCCTTATTTTATCCATGGCCCTCTGCCTTGAAATAGGCTTGTTTGGCTCCGGCATATTCGTTGAACGCCACCTTGGACGCCACCTCAAACACCTCCCCCAGCACCGCCTCGGTCAGTACCTCACGGGTGTCACCGGCGGCGGCCACCCTGCCCCCCTTCATGAACACGAGGCTGTCAGACCAGGCAGAAGCAAGATTGATATCATGGAACACCGACACAACGATCTTGTTGGATCGCGCCACTTCCTTTTTCACCATGGCCAAAAGGCGCAGGGTGTGACTGATATCCATACTGGAGAAAGCCTCATCCAGGAAAAGCAGGGGGGTATCTTGGCAAAGGGCCCTGGCAACCACACAGCGCTGCCGCTCCCCGCCGCTCAATTCAGTGATCCGCCGGTTCCTGAAACCGTTGATGCCCGTTCGCTCCATCACCTGGTCCACGATCCGGATATCCTCGGCGCCCGGGGTGGAAAATCGAGAGATATAGGGATGACGGCCCATCATCACCACCTCTTTCACGGTAAAGGGAAAATTAATGTTGTAGTTCTGGGAAACCAGGGAGATGGTTTGTGCAATCTCTTTTCTGGATAAGCGACCCAAGGCCCTGGTGTCCAGGGTGATGGTGCCGGTGTCAGGCGTTCTATGGCGGATGAGAAGATCGAGCAGGGTGGTCTTGCCGCAGCCGTTGGGGCCGAGGATCGAATAGAATCGTCCCCGTTTGAAATCAAGGTCAACCCCCTGGAGCACCGGGACTTTGTCATAGGAGAAGCTGAGGTTTCGGATGGACATTTCCATGGCTGCGCCTAGTTGCGCTGGCTCCGCTTGAAGATCCAGCAGAAGACCGGCCCACCCATAAGGGCGGTGAGCACACCAATGGGAATCTCATGGGGAAGAACGGCCCGGGTGATGGTATCCGCTCCCAGAAGCAGAATGGCGCCCATGAGCATGGACAAGGGAATGAGCTTGCGATTGTCCGGTCCTGAGACCAACCGCACCATGTGGGGCACCAGGAGACCCACAAACCCGATGATCCCGGAAACCGAGACCGAAACCGCGGCCAGCAGGGAGCCTGTGATGAGAAGAATCAGGGTCACCCGCCCGGTGTCTACCCCAAGACTTTCGGCGGAACGCTCCCCAAGGGAGACCAGATTGAGGTCCCGGGCAAAAAACAGGGATATCCCAAGCCCGCCGATGAGGAAAGCCAGGGTCAGAACCACGTCGCCCCAGGTCTTTGAAGCAAAGCTGCCCATGAGCCAGAAGATGATGACAGAGACCTGCTCGTCGGCAACGTACTTCAGAAAACTAATGCCCGCCGACAGGATAGCGGCAACAATGATGCCCGAAAGGATCAAATTATTGGAAGAAAAGGCCGAGGTCCTGTTGTTACCTGTATAGGAGAGGA
Organism: Desulfobacterium sp.; assembly: GCA_016342325.1. Taxonomy (GTDB): domain Bacteria; phylum Desulfobacterota; class Desulfobacteria; order Desulfobacterales; family Desulfobacteraceae; genus Desulforapulum. Next base: position 98,509 of record JAEINR010000002.1, on the reverse strand, counting down.
ACATAACCAACAACAGGGTCAAACAGGCCCCGACAAAAGCGAACAACGGAACCGGAACAAAGGTTGAGCCAAGACTCAACACAATGGCGACACAGGCACCGAAGGCGGCACCGGCCGACACCCCAAGGGTGTACGGATCCGCAAGGGGATTAAGAAGTATTCCCTGGAAGAGGACGCCCGAAATCGAAAGCGCCCCTCCCACGGCTGCACAGGTAAGAATCCTTGGCAGGCGGACCTCCATCACGATGGTCCTCAAGGTGGCATCCAGCCTTTCCACACAAACGCCACCACCCCCCAACTCACCCATGACGATGCCCACGATCTCCGCGGGCCCAATCTGCATATACCCCATGGATGCGGAAACAAGAATCATCCCGACAAGGAGAAAAGAGAACAGGAGCACCAGAAACCCTGTCCTCTTTCTTGATATGGCGTTAACCGGTATACTCATTTATGAGCCATATTCCTCAGGCCACCCTTGGGATTCACATCCCTAATCCTTTGTTATTGAATCAGTATATCGTTCTCGGCGTGATTCATGTTTACAGGAAAACAGCCCAATGTTTCATGTGAAACATTAACATGCCGTAGCCCTCTACCGAAACACACCTGCTGCCGGTCGTCTATTCGTCCCGCAATTCAAAATTCCGGATTTTGGAGCAAAAAAAAACCCCATATCGACATTCAATCGATATGGGGATTCCGTATTTATCCTCACAAAACAATATATCAATCCAGCCCAACCGCGCAGGCACAAAGGATCATTCTGTTCAGGCAGGTTTTCTGACTCCCGGATCATTTTACTTGCTGCATCTTCCCATCCCATTGGACAGTGACATTAAGCAGCGTTCATCCCCGGTTACAGCGGCGGGTCCGTTCCTGATTCTCACAGGATTCCCTCTTTTCTACAATAGCACCTGAAATTTTGCCAAAGAATAAAACGCCTGCACCTAAATGTCAATGGAATTATTTACTAATATCAACATATTCGTGTTATAGGTTCTCCCATAGGAATAGAGTTCATTTTTTATTACATTCGGTCAAGCAGGCATCAATTCCAGTGGAAACAGTTATAGGGTATTGCCCATGAAAATACTACACATCATCAGCCAGATGCCGGACCTGACCGGCAGCGGAAAATATCTCCAGGCCCTAATGGGGTACTGCACCGAAAACGGCCACGAGAACGGCCTTGTGGCTGCCATCCAGGACGATTTCCTCCTGGAGAGCCCCTCCATCAAACCGGACAGAATCCGCTATGTCAGATTCAAGGGTCCGGGACTGAACTTTCCCATCCCCGGGATGAGCGACGTGATGCCCTACCCGAGCAGCGTGTTCTCCACCCTGACGCCGGAACAACTGGCGAAATACGAGATCGCGTTTAAAGAAACAATCAAAGGGGCGGTCAATGAATTCCAGCCTGATATCATCCACAGCCATCACCTCTGGCTGGTCTCAAGCTTTGCTGCCGAAATCGCCCCCCAAATTCCTTTGGTGGTCTCCTGCCACGGCACCTGCCTGAGGCAGCGTGCCCTGTGTCCCCACCTGAAAGAAAAGCCAACCCTGCTCTCAACACGGGTGGGCCGGATCATGGCCCTGAGCCAGGCCCAGAAACAGGAGATCCTCACAACCTACCCCGCTGCCAGGGAAAAGGTGGACGTGGTGGGTGCAGGATTTGACGACACCCTCTTCACTCCGGGCAAAAAGCCCATGCCCCCACCGGTTGAGCTGCTCTATGCCGGAAAACTGAGCCGGTCCAAGGGGGTGCCGTGGCTGCTCCGATCCCTTAAATCCATCCGTTCCCTGCCCTGGCGGCTACATCTTGCCGGGGGGGGCAGCGGAGAAGAGAAAGCGCTCTGTGTCCGACTGGCAAAAGACCTGGGGGAAAAGGTGGTGCTCCACGGGCCCTTGAGTCACCCCGACCTTGCCGACCTCATGAAACGCGCCCACCTCTTTGTGCTGCCGTCGTTTTTCGAAGGATTGCCATTGGTGCTCATGGAAGCCCTGGCTTCGGGGTGTTCCGTGGTCACCACGGCGCTACCCGGCACAAAGGAGGTGCTGGGTCACCATGATTGCAACCGGATATCCCTCCTAGGCTTGCCGGAACTTGCCGCCGTGGACACCCCCCATGAAGCAGACATGCCCCTTCTGGAAAAAACCCTGGCAACCACCCTGGCCAAAAAAATCGAGGCCATTGTCAGCAAAGGGGTTCCGGATCCGGGAGAAACGGCGTCCATGGCAGGTGCCTGCACATGGAAACAGGTGTTTGAAAGGATAGAGGAGGTGTATCGAAAAGCCCGGGGCCCGGGAATCAGGAATCAGGAATGATGGCGGATAGGGCAGCCCGCCATGGATGGGTTCACGCCCATACGCCCATTCATCCCCCGCTTTTGCATTGCCCGGAAAAGGGGTTCCTGGCAAAAAACTACAGACGGATGGAGATGGCGGCGATATCGTCGTGGCACTTGAACCGGGGATATTCCCGGCACAGGGGATCTTTCTTTTCAACCCGTCGGATGCGGTCCCTGAGGCCGGAAAGCCCAAGGCTTAGATAGTGCCGGACCAGATCGTCAAACCCCTTCCGGGGCGTGGGGGTTGTCGAAGGCAATTGGAGACCGTCCGTGAAAAGAAGGATGTCCGTAACCTTGTCCAGGGATTCAACACCGGAATGGATAAACCCTTCGGCCCGGCGCTCACCGTTGAGCACCCCATAGGAGCGGTTCATCCCTTGCCGGGTCTTTTTGATCTGTTCGGCCAGGGCCTCACCAATGGTGACCTGGCTGGTTGAAGCCATCTTTTTCCAGATGGAGAGGGTCTCATAGTCGTGGTCCGGTTGATCCACAAGCACCTTGTGGGAGCGATCCTTATAGATAAGGACAATGGCGGCATCCCCGGCCTGGACCCACTCAAGCGATTGATCCTCGACCCTGGCCACGGCGGCGCTGGTGCTCCAGAGACGCTCCCGTGCAGACCCGTCCACGCCATGGAAGCGCATGGTCTCCCCAATTTCCCGGTTGGCGATCCTGGCAAGCTTGGCCAGGGGAAACCCGTTCTTTGCAAACACGGAGCAAGCCGTTGACGAGGCAAGCATGCCCCCGGTTTTACAGCCGTCAAACAAGGTCCTGTCAAGGCTGGTTGCCCCGTCAAAGACCCCGAACATGTTTTCCTCCATGACAAGGGCGTCTTCGTTGATCCTGCCCGACCCTTTTTCCAGGATGTGTTCCGTATCCATGTCTTGGTTTAGCTTCCCTTATAAGTGTGTCATAAAAATCAGACTCAATTATATGGATGGTAGCCCCCAAGTCAAAGAGATTATCCGAATCGGTTCTTACGGATCCATAGGGATTCCCAATACCCCCTCCAAAATCAAGGAAATTAGCGCCTCCTGTCAAGACAGAATCCATTTTAGATGTCAAATCTACACGCCCAGTTTCAGATGGACGTGATCGGCGTGGGGAACCAGGAAGATGAGGGAAGCGCTTTGCCCCTGACCCAAAGATTTCCCTGGGAGTGTGGGAGAACCGCCCCCCCCCAGTCCTAGGGCTGCCACCCTTGCCCCGACCACCCGGAACACCAAGGGACCCGGCAGGTTCACCCGGACCGCAAACGGACCGTTAAGGGCATTAAAAGGAAGGGTGTGCCGCCGGGAAATATCGATGCAAACCCCGTTGGGCGTCCTATGAATTTTAGAGCACACCCGGTAAAGGTACTGGGTAAAGCAGGCGTCCGTGTTCGGGGAGAGCAGGACGCCGTGCTCTTGGGCCCCCTTTTGGATAAAGTCGACCCAGGCATCCACGACCAGGGGGTTCCGGTCCGGGTTCTTATGGAGGATATTTGCCCAGTGGAGCACCAGCAGGGGCCTGTCAAAGCCGAACCTGGGCGTGGCAGCGATGGCGTTCCAGGGAATGTTTGCCTCCCCCCGGTCCAGGATCACCACCCCGCTCTCCCAGGTGACCGTGGGATAGCGGGGGGAAGACAGGTGCCTTGCCTTTTGAAAACAGGCGGTCACCTGGCGGATCCCGGCCTCTTTTAACAGCTTCTGGATCCCCTTGTCCCCATTGCCAAAGCTGTGCTTCATGGCCGGGGGAATAAATGTGGTGGGCTGGGGGGAAAGGCCGTGGTGGTCCATAATCCTGAAAAAACAATCCAGGTGACGCCGGATCTCGTCCGGGTGGCGCATCCTTGCCCATTGGTCATGGAACTCGGCCCGATGCATGGTAGAACCCGTCCAGAACTCGTGGCCGATGCCGTGGAGGGCAATCTCCAGGTGGTGGGCGGCCTGTTTAATAATCCCTCCGGCCCTTTCCAGGTGCTCCTGGTTTACCCAGTCAACCGACCACTGCCTTCCCATCCAGGTGGCCGAGGGAAGGTGTTTCAAGATGCCCTGCCGGTCCCACTCGCAGAGCACAAAACCGGCCAGGATCTTCATGGCGAGCTTCTTGCCCAGCCGCACCAGTGCCCCATAATCCTGGGGTAGGTGATCCCGGCCCATGGCGGTACGAAAGGGCTGGTTGTATGCGGACCCGTCCCGTCCCGACCACCACCCCACATCGTCCACAACCACCTGAAGGGGCATGGGAATGGTTACCAGGTGTTTCGTTTTCATACGCCCCCCATCACAAAGAGATGTGCCGTCGCACCATGGGCCCGAGTAGATTGGCCATGGCCACGGGCAGCCTGGGCCAGCATTTGAAACTAAGGGATTCCGCTAGGAGCCCGTCCGGCCCAGGGGACCATTGAAACCAGTAGAGTTGCCTCGCTTCCGGTTGCCACTGCTGCTTGAATCGAAAGGTGGGGGCGTTCCGGGTGGATCGCCCCATGTCAAACCAAGAAAGTTTAAGGTTGCAGGCAAAGCGGATCATCTCCCAGTAGAGGAGCATGTTGGGGGCAAGGGGCCTGAACGCCCGGAGGGAGGAGGCCCAGGGGTTCTTCATCTCATCCTTGAACCGGAACATGAACCCTGCGGCAACAGGTTGCTGGCCCCAACTCACCACACAGATGAAAGCGTGCTCCCGGAAGTTTTCCATGATGGTTCCAAAGAATCGTCTGGAGTGGACAGGGGAGCCAAGGTCCCGCATGTTCCGGCTGAACACCTCATAAAAGGGGTCGATCAACTCCGCCTTGCCGATCCGTGCCTTTAACCCGTTTTTCACCCCCTTGTTGATCTGGCTGCGCACCTTGGACCGGAACCGGTTCATCATCTTCCGGGGGGAGGATTCAAGTCTCAATTTCAGCCCCATTTTCAAGGTGGCCACCTTGAGGCGGAGCCCGGGCACCCGGGGTGAGCAGATGAAGGGGAAATCCTGGCGGATCTCAAGGCCCGGAAAGCCGTGGGCCTGCACCAGGGCCACAGCCCTTTTGAGGAGCATGGATTCCACAACCCGGGAAGACCCAAGGAGCCCGGCCGTGTCAAAAAAGGGCAGCGACACCAGCCGCCCTCCCCCGGCCATGGACCAAAATCGAAACAGGGGCAGGATCCCGCAAACCGCCTGGGAATCACCCCTGGTTTCCGTTACCGCCAAATAGACCGGTTTGTGACCATACACCGCTTCAATCACCCGGCCCCAGCTGGACAGGTGGGTAAATTCGGCACAGGGCTCAGTCCGGACATAGCGGTCCCACAACGCCGGATCCACCCCCTCCCGGATGACCAGGGCAGAGGGGTCAGGCGGATTGTGTCGGGATCTGTTTTGAGACATATGCATGTCAGAGATTTCCATGGACAGGTTCATGCACGATAACGCATTCATAAGAACGCATTCATATGGACTCGCCCACGGATTCACACGACTGCCAGGGCAACAATGGGCAGGACCATGATTTACAACGCTGTCATCACGATACACCATTCCGCAACCAAGGAGCAACGGAAATACTCCTTGACACGGATCTTTCCAGCGGTCCAATATGGGAGGACTGAGGTATATGGATGTTTGCACCCGAAGGGAGACCTGATCACCTATTGCAATAAGAAATGGGATCGGTTCATGGGCGAGGCGCTATCGTTTATTGCCGGTCTGATCATAACACAGCGGAACAACCCCAGGAGGACGAGTGGATTTAAACGCGTTTAACGAAAAACGAACTGAACTGAACCAGAGACTTGCCGATACTGACAATTTCTTCTCTGAATTCGGCGCCCTTGACGACAACGCCTATTCAGACGGGGAAATTCCAAAAAAATACAAGGAGTTGACAGGGCTCTCCATCTCCATCATTGCCAGGTGCGATGAGTGCATCGCCTATCATCTCCAGAACTGTAAAGCCGAAGGATGCACCCGGAACCAGGCGGTGGAGGCGATCAAAATAGCCGTGGTCGGGGGAGGATCAGTGACCTTTCCCTGGGCCAGAAAAGCCATTGCCCTGGTGGATGAGCTGGAATTTAATTAACCATGCTGAAAATCTCAAACACCGTCACCATTCCAAGTACAGAGATAGAGATGACGGCGATCCGCGCCCAGGGAGCAGGGGGCCAGAACGTCAACAAGGTCTCGTCGGCCATCCATCTGCGGTTCGACATCAAGGCCTCCTCCCTGCCCGACCGCTATAAAGAACTGTTGCTCGCGCTTTCGGACCATCGGATCACGGACCAGGGGGTAATCATCATCAAGTCCCGGGAGCACCGGAAGCAGGAGATGAACCGGGAGGCGGCCCTTGCACGGCTTGGGGCCCTGATTCAGCAGAGCATTGTCATCCCGAAAAAACGGCGCAAAACCCGGCCCACAGCCGGGTCAAAGCGACGCCGCCTGGACGGCAAGACAAAGAGATCCCGGCTGAAAAGACTGAGGGGCAAGGTCGGCAGCCAGGATCATTAACCGGCTCAAGGCGATAAAAAGGGTTGACACCATCTGATCAATTTCATATGAGAGTTGATTATTGATCGCCAGAAGGCGGTCCCCAGAACTAGTAAAAAAACGATTGAACGATCCAAAGCCACGAAGGCCTTTTTCTTTGAAAAGAAAAACCTTTGTGGCTTTTTTTGTTTTTTACGGCCTCAATATCAGCGCCAGGGGACGCTTGCCTGCAACGCCCTGTCGCTATTATGGGAAAAGGTGACAGATATGAAGAAGCTATTTTTGATCGTGGTGATGATCGTTTCAACCTCCCTTGCCCAGGCCCAGGAGCCTATAGCGAAACGGGAGCCTATAGCGAAACAAGAGCCTAGGGCGACACAGAAGGCAAAAGCGGAACAGGCGACGGCAGCCAGCCAGGAACGACGGGTGGAAAAAGACACCAATGACGACAACAGAACAGACCAGGTCGCCGTGTTTGATGCCAACGACACCATCCTCCGCATGGAAATAGACACCAACCATGACGGTGCCATGGACAGACACCAGTACTATGGGGAAGGAAAGCTGATCCGGATTGAACGGGACACGGACCTTGACGGAGCCATGGACTGCAAGGACTATTTCGAAAATGAGAAGCGGACCCGGCAGACCCGGCACGCACCGGATGGCAGCCGGGTTCAGCTCTCCCTGTTTGATGGCACTGGCGCCATTATGGAGATGAGAAAAGACACATCCGCCACCGGGGAGTTCGACCTTGTCTATTATTTTGACCAGGGCCAGGTAAAGCGTTCCACCAAGGACACCAACGACAACGGCACGGTCAATGTGTGGCAAACCTTTGCCAAGGGCAAGCCCGTTGAGCAGCGGGTGGATGACGACGAGGACGGTCATCTGGATTCAGTGGTGCACTATGATGGCGAAGGGCTTCCCAAAACCAGCTCCCATGACCTTGACAGGGACACCATCATGGAAACCTTCCGCACCTATGTCAAAGGAGAGATCGCACGCCAAGAAAAGGACATCAACACCGATGGAACCATGGACTCGGTCACCACCTTCGCGTCCATGGCGCCCATACACCAGAAAAAGGACACCAACCTTGACGCTCGGTTTGACACCTTTACGACCTTTAGAAACGGCATCCCAGCCACCCAGGAAAGGGACACCAACCACGACACCACCCTGGACCGGTTCACCTGTTTCGACCCCCAGGGACTTGTAAAAAACATCAAGGAGGACACCCGCTACTCGGGAAAGATCGACCGGCTCAGGTTCTTTGAAAAAGGGGTGCCGATCCGGGTCGAGTATGACAGCGACGAAGACAGCCTGCTGGAGACCGTCTCCTATTTCACGGCCGGCAAGCTCAGCCGCCAGACCCGGGATGACAACAAAGACGGCACACCGGATACAACCATTTTCTTTGACAAAAACGAGGAGCGAAAAAGGGTGGAAAGCGATGGCAACCTCAACGGCCGCATCGACACCTGGCAATATTACAGTGCCAATCAGATCACCCGCATGGAAAAGGATGAAAACCATGACGGACGGGTGGACCTCAAGATCCGGTACAAGAACGGCAAGCAAGCCAACCTGAAAAAGGACAGCGACGGAGACGGCTGCTTTGACATTGCCCAGCGCTTTGACGCCCCTGGCTGGTCCTGGATCACCGAGCAGAACCTGTATTGCGACAAGAGCGTTGACGCACGATTCTTTTATAAGGACGGGGTGCTCAGGATCAAGGAGATGGATGAAGACAGCGACGCAAAAATAGACTTCAGGGTCCACTACGACCCCAAGGGCAAGATGGTGAAAAGCGAGGAACAGGAAGGAATTGCCGGCCGATTGACCCTGGTGTGGTTCTATGACCCGGAGGAAAATCCCATACGGGCGGAAAAGGACACCAACGGCGATGATCTGACGGACACCTGGTTCTTCTATGACCAGGGCCATGTGGTCACGGTGGAGGAGGATACCAATGGGGACGGCAAACCCGATCTCTGGGAGCGCTACGACGCATCCGAGGTCATGGTCAAAAAGGAACGGGACCTCGACTTTGACGGCCATCCCGATATCGTCGACTTCCAGGAAGAGCAGATGGCCGGGTGACAGCTTCCTGCTCCCGGGTAACGGGCAACGACCCATGGCCCACTGCTCCCGGCCTTGAATTGCCGGCAATTTTAACAAGAAGAGTTTAATTCACTGATAAAGGAGATATCTATGTTTGAAATTTTATCAAAGGGAGGATTTCTCGTGGTGCCCATCCTCCTGTGTTCGGTTATTGCCCTGGCCATTTTTTTCGAAAGAATCATCAGCTTTGCCAGGATGAGATCCAGGGGCGGCAACCTTGCCGAAACCGTTTCAGCCCTGATTGCCAAAGAGAAGACTGGCGAGGCAAGGGAGCTGTCCGCCAACAACGACTCTCCCATGGGCCGGATGCTGACCCAGGCCATTGAGGTGAAGGACAGGGAGCGGGCGACCCTGGAGACGGTGATCGTCAACGCCATCGAAGGCGAAGTGAGAACGCTTTCCGCCTACCTCCAGACCCTGGCCACCATCGGCAACATCGCTCCGCTCCTGGGGCTTCTGGGCACGGTGGTGGGAATGATCAAGGCCTTTATGGTGATCCAGCAGCTGGGGGGAAATGTCAATGCGTCCGTGCTTGCCGGCGGCATCTGGGAGGCCATGCTCACCACGGCCCTGGGCATTGGTGTGGCGCTTCCCTGCATGGTGGCCCATTCCTACCTTGTGGCCAGGATCGACACCTATGAGGCAAGACTTCAGAACGGGGCGGTCACCTTTCTCAAAGCCGTCACCACCCCCCCGGGAGCGTGAGATGCTTGTACACAAGACAAAGCGCCCCCGGTATGAGATACAGGCCCCGCTGACCTCCCTCATCGACATCGTGTTCATGCTACTGATCTACTTTCTGCTCACCACCAACTTCATGGTGGACGAAGGGATCAAGATCAAGCTGCCCCAGGCCAGTGCTGCGGCCCCCCAGGTCGCCACCGAGATCACCGTGTATGTGGACAAGGCGGGGCAAGCCTATATCAACGAGGCAAAGATCGGCCAGGACCGCTTGTTCAAGCACCTCAAGGAACTGATCGGCACGGACAGGGACAAACTGGTGATCATCAAGGCCGACCGGGGAGTCGTGTTGAACAAGGCGGTCAAGGTGATGGATCTTGCCAAGGCAGCGGGTGCAGGGCGGCTGTGCCTGGCAACTGAAAAGGGATTTTGACACGATGGCCCATTCAACCCTTAAAAAACCTCGCTTTACGATTTTCCAAGGCGTGTTGCTGGTCTCCATGGCGATCCACCTGGCCATCCTCCTCCATCTGTCCGGACGTGTCGGTTTTGGTGCCCGGACCTATATCGAGCTGGGCCTCAAGGAGAATTCAAGGCCTGTTGGGCGGGAGATACCAAGGCCCAGGGCCAGGCACACCCCGCCGACTGTGGCCACGGCCCAGGAAACACGGGTTCAAAAGATGGTGCTTCCCCCGGTCAAGATCGATCCTGTGGATGCCAGCCGGCCGGACACCCCCCTGGTGGGGATCGGGGTGCCGCAACTTCCGGGAACGCCCTGCCCCACCCCATTTTCAACTGCAGACTGGGGGCTCTCCAAACCGTCTGATTTCTTTACCAAGAAAGATTATTTTGACATGCTGCGGCTGAAGATCGAGACCTGCAAGCGCTATCCTGACACGGCCCGGGCACGGCACATGGAGGGAAAGGTGACGATCTCCTTTGTGATCACGGCCCAGGGCAAGGTCTTGTCTGCCGCCATCGTAACCCACGCACGGCACAAAAGCCTTGACCGGGCCGCCCTGCGGGCCCTGAAGGACGCCGCCCCCTTTGCCCCGCCCCCGGCAAACCTGTTCAAACCACCCCTTGCCATGGAGATCACCATTGTATTCGAACTCACCTAAAAAAATCGGATATGACAAGGCAGAGGCAAGACTCACGTGGGAAACGGCAAATTTTTCCCATGGTTTCCCTTTACAGAACCGTTCAGACCGATCGCGTCTCTCTGTCGACCGGGGTGTTCGCCGTTTTATCGCCTGTGGCATACTAATTGCTGAATGAGACATTAAATTACTTAATAGGGAATAAAAATCCAGGAGGTATGATTATGGCTCTTTCAGGCATTCCATCGGCCCAGGGTGTGTACAGTCCCCATTTAGGACAAAAAAACACAAGGCGTCCTGCTCAAACACCCGTTATCCCCACGACTCGGGAATCCGACACCGTAAGTTTTTCCGGGAAGGCCAAGGAAATGGCTCAAAAGGACCAGACAACCATGGCCACCGGAGAACCGGATACGTCAATGGGATTATCGGCAAATGACCTCCCCCTTGAAGCCTTTTCTCTTCCCCAGTGGTATGCGGATTTGTTCACGGATTATACCAACCTTGATCTCAAAGTGGGTCAACCCTATGCGGGATCGAATCAAGCGCGCTATGATTCACTGCCGTCCAAGGAAAAGAACATGATTTCCGAATATGGCGATACACTGACAAAATATTTTCAAGAAGAGCTGAAAGATGCAGGAATACGAGGTCCTGTCGATTACTATACGTCAATTGTGCAGAATAAAGAAAAGAGTGAAGAAGTCCACCAGGCCATGAAACAACGCCTGGCTGACGATCCCCGGGCCATGGAGCTGATGCAGCATTTCGGTATTTCGCTATAGCACCTTTGTCTCCGGATTCTCTACCCATGGATGACGAGATCGCCAAGCCCCCTCCCCGGAATAGGTATGCAGCACCAGACATCATGGCCCTTCAGCAGGGCCGGCAGGGAGATGGCGTGCCCCATGGCGTTTCAGCAATGGCGGCGGCACGCGACGGGTGAACACGCAGTCCTGATCCCAGTTGACATGGACCGGGGCTTCCCCCATCTTCCTGGGATCGATTCCGGTGTCTTCGAAGAGGAGTGTGGCCACGAGCAACACCTTCCTTGTCTTGGTGGCAAGCCTTGGATAGGCGATGTTCCGTTTGAATAAAATCCGGTCGAGGATCGCCTCGTCCATGGTGGACACCACCCCGGAAGCGGTGGCAAACCGCGGGGGTACCCCCGGTTTCGGCCGCTCCAGGGAGAGGACCGAATCCCCGCCCGTGTAGTCGGTGAGATTGACGATACCCATGGCCCCATGGACAATGCCAACCCCCTTTTTTCGAAGCGTTTCAATGGGGGGGTAGAGTACGGGCTCTGGAAAGGTGGTGTCCATGGACCGGGCAAGGGCCTGGTAGAGGGTCGAATAGTTGCCGGAGGGGTGCCACACGGCCCAACTGGCGGTTCCCTGGGAGGCCACCCCATCCATCTGGGCCTGAATCTGGCCGGGATCGTACCAGAACCCCTGGATCCAGGGCCGGATCCGCTTGGACGTTCTTTTTTTCAGCGCCGCCATGCTCAGGGCCATGATCTTTTCCGGATAGTCACCGGGGACTTCCCAGCCCAAAAATCCGGTCGGAAAGTGGGAAGGATAGAACATGGGACAAATCACGTCAACAAAGGGGGCTATCTCCTCAAGGACCTGGCCGACCCCGAAATCGTCCCGCTTCCAGGCGGTGAGCCCAAAGAGATCCACGGAAATGACCACCCCCAAGGGCTTGAGCACGTCCCGGGCCCGGCTAACGAAATTGCCGATGCACCGTGCTTTTGACACGCCCTCCTGGACCAGGGGATAGCGGATACTTGCGAGCCTGCCGTCGGAAGGGAACCGCACATAGTCGAACTGGAGTTCATCAAACCCCATGGCCGCAAGCTCCCGGCAAAGATCCAGAACGTAGGCCCACACCCTTGTGTCAAAGGGATTGGTCCAGCCAAGACCGTTCCTGTCCTGCCACAGTCCCCCGTGGGTTTTATCCTCAATGCCCACGCCGGGATAGTTTCGGGCCAGAAGATCGTCGCTGAAAACATCTATCTTGGCAATGGCCCATATCTTGTTCTCCTTGAGCTGTTTAAGGGCCCGTTCCACACCCCCCTTTCCCTTGACGGCACCAATGGAAAGGGCGATGGCGTTACGGGAATTCCAGACCACCCCCCCCCGGGGATCCTTGACATGGACCACCACGGCGTTCAGATGGGCAAGCCTTGCGTAATGGATCGCCTGGGTGAGCCGCCGGGTGTTGAGCCGGTTTGCCGGCAGATAGATGCCCCGGACCGATTCGGGCAGCAGGCCCGCTCCGGCACCCCCGGCCCCGAGCAGGAGCAGGAGCAACATCACCAGGGATTTCAGCCTAGGATCGTTCATGGACCACCTCCTCGGCCGCCCCGGGACCGGTTGAAATCAATAGACCTCAAAACTACGGGTCAAGCCTTCGTATCGTTTGATTTGGCCGGTCCATCCGGATTTCCATCTTCCCATATGACGAATTCGGTATGTACCCGGTTCCGTGTCCATGGGAATATGCCATTCAATGGTCACAATTGAGTTAGCAATGCCGTCCCTTTGCCAGAGATACCGGGTAGAGGGATCATGGTCATCGAGAACGGGTTTCCAGATGCCGTCGATTTTTTTTTCAACGGCAAGGTAGCTTTCGGATGTGGCGACGGCCATATTGTTGTTTGGATGGGCCCCCTGGAAGCGGGCTGTCACCATGTCACCGATGATTCGGGAAGGGGGTGGCTGCTCGATGACATCCCCGAACCGTTTGAACAGGGGTTTGTCGTCAAAGATCACATTTCCGGATATCTGGAAAATGGACCGGGTCTCAAGATCACGTTCAAAAGCCTCAAACCCCACTGCATAGTCAGGATAATCAACCGAGGGAGTGAATGTTTCGGCCAGCTCATGGACGATTTGTCTGACCGCATTGAGAGAATAGGGGCCCAGAAGAGTGGCACCCCCTTCATATTGCTGTGCCGCATATTCTTCCCGGGTTGTCAGGTATCTCGCATCGCTGTTGGCGGTGGCGTTGATGACCACCCAGGAAGTGTCTGGAAGTACACTTTTGATCTCATCTTTCAGACGTCTTCCCGCCATGGTCGAGACCTCCAGCGGAAGGGTTAGAATGGCAAGTTCCCCAATCCGGATGATCTGAATCGGTACATTAAGATTCCAGGCCTTGCCATTGGGGATGATCCGGTTCAATTCATCCAGACTGAGACCGATTTGCTTTTCCATCTGGCAGTCCATTTCGGCGTATAGCGCTTCCCCTGGGACGATCATTTGCATCAGCAAGTTCGTGACCGCCGGAATAGGATCTTGTATCAGATCCGACAAACTGGCAATACGATAATCATCGATATCCCGGGTATTCCCCTCGCCGACGTTGACCATGCCGCTGTCGCCGTCCTCGGTGGATCCGGCAAAGAAACCGACCCCGGCTGAGCCCCCGCACAGGCGGCAATTGTCTTGGGTCTCGCCAAGTCTGTCCGCATAATAGATGTCCTCGGCATCAATGTAGGCTGGATCAATCAGAAAATCCTTCATTGGGACGAATATCTGCCGATAGTCTATATTCCCCGTGAGTACGGTTCCGTTCCCGTCATAAAGTTCGGCGGCAAGGCCGGCCACGGTTTTGGCCCGCAGGGCAACGCGTTCATAATCGTGTGTGCCGTCGGCAATCCAGTCTTCCTCTCCATCTTTGTGAATATCGGTAAACAACAGGGCATCTTCAGGCAGATTACCCGAAGTGTCTGCACAGTCGTTCTGGGCAAAGGCGGCTATAAAACCGTTGTTTGCCGAAGTAAAGGGGGTGCCGGATTTTTCAAACAGGTAGGATGCGTACCCGTTGATATCCCCGTTGATGAGAAAAAGGTGACTTCCGGATACATTGGGATGAACCGGGGTCCAGTTGTACATGCCCATGGGCGTACCATCCCCAGCCACCAGTTTCAATTGCGTCATTTTTCGATTCGTGTCGTCAAAGGCACCACTGGCAAGCAGATAATCCGGGGCATCCCGGTTGAGAACGTAAGCTTCCGGGGATCTCTGACGGTTGATCCGGGTTCCTTTTTCCGGTGAAAAAAAGCCGGAATTGATGCGGATTTCTCCGGGGGTGAGATTCCCATGGGCCTGGACGATGGAGGCGTAAATGCCCTGAACAATGGTGTCAAAATTATCTTCATGGAAGGTCATTCCCGCAAAAATATTCAAGGCATATGTTTTGAAATAGCCGCCGGGGCCGCTGTGGGTGTGGGTGGCAGAGATCACCACGTTGGCCTCTGTGTACAGATTCCCGAAGCGATTTCTCAACTTGTTGATAACCGTTGCGTACACCCCGTCGGACATCATCGGAATGTCTGCGGTGACAAGAACCACTCTTTTATCGGTTTGAATGTCTTGAATGATAATGGTGCGGGCCCGCTGCCGCATGAAAATTCCCCGGCCGACTTGATCGAAGTCACAATATCCGGCAAACATGACCTCGGCCGGTGGACCGGTTATGTCGTGAACTGCCGCCCCCAACATGAACTGTGTGTCAGCGTTGCCACTGGCTGATGTTGTTAAAATGAGCAGGGTTAAAAAGGTGAATCCCAATAAAGTGCTCATTTTTTTTCGAAAATCCATCATACCCCCTTGCATTTGACTGATAACCGTTAAAAGTTAGTATCAAAGAGATCGGACATGTATCGATTTTATGAACAACGTTCAGAGTACCATTGAAATACGAACCCCGCCTGACGTCCGGGGGGAACCCCAGGTAGTCGAACTGACGTTCATCAGCCCCACGCCGGGATCCCTATATTCAGGGATCCCGGCGAAGTTGGGTCTGATGATCGGTAAAAAGCCTAGAAAAAAACCCAGACTGAAAAAAAATCTACCCCGGCAGAATCTCCTCCTTGAGCATGCAGCAGGCGATCCTGTGTTCGGGGGTGCCGTCGGCCCGGTAGGTGATGTTGCCGGGCTGGACCAGCTTGTTCATGACGCACCCTTCAGGAATATCCAGGTTGAAGAGGGCGGTTTCGTTCAGGTGGGTCGTCGGCACAAGGCGATCTTCCACAATGGCAAGACCGTGGACCGCATGGTCTTCACAAACGGGACAGCGGTATACCCTGCCGTTGGGAAAGACAAAGTAGTTGTCCGCCACAAGCCCTGCGCACTGGAACGCCTCCCCCGGATCCAGGAACACCTTTGGATAGGTCACAATGATGCCGGACCGGGCCACCTCTTCCGCCACCCCGGGCACGGTCTCAAGCCATTTTGTTCTGGTGACCTGGAGCCCGTCGTTCTCGTCCGCCGATTCCCCCCGGATCCCCACCACCTGGATGAAGAAGCGGTCGATGCCCAAGTCCTTCACCATGGCAGGCATCCGGTGGAGCTCATGGATGTTCTCCCCGCTCACCGTATAGATCATGGAGGTGGAAAACCCCTTGGCAACGGCTTGTTTCACCCCTGCCACACAGGCGTCATAACACCCCTTGCCCCGGATGGCGTCGTTGGTGGAAGGGGTGGCACCGTCCAGGGAGAAGCTGATAAAATCCACCTCCTCCGGGGTGATCCTGTCCAGTATGTTGTGGAAGAGATACCCGTTGGTGTCGATGGTGATGGATTTAAAGCCAAGCTGCCTTGCCTCTTTCACGGCAAGGCTCAAGTCCGGATGAAGGGTGGGCTCCCCCCCAAGCAAGATCAGGTTGGTCTCCCGGGACCTATCGGCAAACAGCCCAAGCCATTGCCGGATGGTGTCCATGGACAGGGTGGTCTCCCCGTGCTCCTCCCGGTTGATGTAACAATGGCGACAGCTCAAGTTACACTTGGTGAGGATATGAAAAAACAGGTTGGAAGAATCCTTGGAAAAAGCGACTGTTCGTTTCCGCATCATTACCCCATGCACGCCTTGGTGAATTCAGGATCAAAGGGAACCGGGTAGGATCCGTCAAAACAGGCCTTGCAAAAGTGATCCTCCGGGTTTTCCACGCCACTTGCCTCGAGCATCCCCGGGATGGAGAGGTAGTGCAGGGTATCCAGCCCGAGGTATTTTGTCAGCTCCTCCTCGGTTTTGCTGGCCGCCACAAGCTCCCCCTTTGAGGAGAAATCGATGCCGTAATAGCAAGGGAACCGGTGGGGGGGACAAGAGATGCGCATGTGAACCTTTTTCGCCCCAAGATCCCGCAACGCCTTGACCCTTGTCATGGCCGTGGTGCCCCGGATGATGGAATCCTCGATAATGATGATCTCCTTGTTCCGGATCAGTTCCCGCACGGGGTTGAGCTTCACCCGGACGGCAAAGTCCCGCATGCTCTGGGTGGGCTGGATAAAGCTTCTGCCCACGTAATGGTTCCGAATCATGCCCATCTCAAAGGGAATACCCGACTCCTCGGCATACCCGATGGCCGCATAGTTGCCGGAATCGGGAAAGGGCATCACAAAGTCAGCATCCACCGGCGCCTCCTGGGCCAGCCGCCGGCCATGGGCCTTCCGCATCTGGTAAACGTTTTTACCAAAGATGGTGGAATCAGGCCTTGAGAAGTAGATGTACTCAAAGATGCACAAAGAGTGTTTCTTTGGCACGGGATCAGGCTTGATACTGGTGACCCCGTCCTCGTTGATGATGACGATCTCACCGGGATCCAGCTCCCGGACAAATTCAGCCTGGACAAGATCAAAGGCGCAGGTCTCTGACGAGAGCACATAGCTGCCGTTGAGCTTCCCCAATGCCAGGGGCCTGAAACTATTGGGATCCTTAACGCCGATCACCTCACCCTTGCAGGTCAGGATAACCAGGGAGTAAGCCCCCTCGATCTTTGCCACGGCCTTCTGAATCGCCGTGACCACGTCCCCGCCCTTTAAGTTCTTCACAAAGAGATGAAGAAACACCTCCGAGTCCATGGTGGTCTGGAAGATGGACCCGTTCTCCTCAAGCTCCCGTTTCAGCTTGTGGGCGTTCACCAGGTTCCCGTTGTGGGCCACGGCATAGGAGCGTCCCCGGTGGTTGACCACAAAGGGCTGGGCATTGGCGATCACCGAATCCCCAGTGGTGGAATACCGCACATGGCCGATGGCACTGCCGCCCTCGATGCGCTCCAGGTCCTCCATTTTAAAGACATCATGGACAAGTCCCATGCCCTTGTGGGAATCAATCTTATTGTTTCCCCTGGTAACACTGATGCCGGCGCTCTCCTGGCCCCTGTGCTGGAGGGCATAGAGTCCGAAATAGGTCAGCTTGGCGGCTTCCGGATGCCGGTAGAGGCCAAAGACCCCACATTCATCCCTGGGTCTGTCGTTTTCACACATGTTATTCACCTTCCTGGGTGTGGTAATCCTGGATCGCCATGACGGTCAGGCTCTCCCTTTTTAAAGCCTGGATGGCTTTACAGATGGCACGGGTGCCGTCGGTGGTGGTTGCATAGGGCACCTTGTACCGAATGGCGGCCCTTCTGATGGCATACCCGTCCGCCTTGGTCTGGCTGCTGGCCCCGGTGTTGAGGATGAGCTGGATCTCGTTGTTCTTGACCGCGTCCACCACATTGGGTCGGCCCGTGGAAACCTTCTCAACCACCTTGGCCGGGATCCCGTTCTCCTGGAGAAACATGGCCGTTCCCCGGGTGGCCAACAGGGTGAAACCCATCTGGTAGAACTCTTGTACCACCTCCAGGGCCGCATTTTTATCGCTGTCCTGGACACTGATGAACACGGTGCCCTCAACGGGCAGGTTCTGGCCCGCCCCCAGCTGGGCCTTGGCAACGGCAGCCCCCAGATCCATGTCCATGCCCATGACTTCGCCCGTGGACTTCATCTCAGGCCCGAGGACAGGATCCACCTTGGAAAACCGGTCAAAGGGCATCACCGCCTCTTTCACGGAATAGTGGGCCGGGATCACCTGTTCAGTGAGCCCCAGCTCTGCCAGGGTCTTGCCCAGCATCACCTTGGTGGCAAGCTTTGCCAGGGGAACCCCGGTGGCCTTGCTCACAAAGGGAATGGTCCTGGACGCCCGGGGATTGACCTCGATCACATAGACCTTGTCGTCCATGATGCCGAACTGGATGTTCATCAACCCCTTGACATTGAGCTCCTTGGCAAGGGCTTTGGCCGCCCGGGTCATCTCATCAATGTGCTTCTGATCGATGCTGTAGGGGGGCAGCACGCAAGCCGAATCACCCGAATGAATACCCGCCTCTTCAATGTGCTCCATCATGCCGCCGATCACTGTGTTCTCGCCGTCGGAGATGGCGTCCACATCCAGCTCAAAGGCATCCTCCAGGAACTGGTCGATGAGCACCGGATGATCCGGAGACGCCTTGACCGCAAGGTTGAAGAACTCCTCAAGCTCGGATGCGTCATAGACGATCTTCATGGCCCGGCCCCCGAGGACAAAGGACGGCCGCACCATCACGGGATAGCCGATCTTCCGGGCAATGGCATGGGCAGCATCGATGTCGGTGGCAATGCCGTTGGCTGGCTGGGCAATGTCAAGCTTGTCAAGCATCTCCTGGAACCGGTCCCTGTCCTCGGCCCGGTCAATGCTGTCCGGGCTTGTGCCGATGATGGGCACGCCAGCCTTTTCAAGATCGCTGGCAAGGTTGAGGGGGGTCTGACCGCCGAACTGGACGATCACCCCAAAGGGCTTCTCCTTTTCAACGATGTGGAGTACATCCTCCCTTGTCAGCGGCTCAAAATAGAGCTTGTCCGAGGTGTCGTAATCGGTGCTCACGGTCTCAGGGTTGGAATTGACCATGATGCTCTCCACACCCTCTTCCTTAAGGGCAAAGGAGGCATGGACGCAACAGTAGTCAAACTCGATGCCCTGGCCGATACGGTTGGGACCGCCGCCCAGGATGATCACCTTTTTGCGATCGGACACCCTGGCCTCACACTCCTTCTCATAGGTGGAGTAGTAGTAGGGGGTGGCGGCCCTGAACTCTGCGGCACAGGTGTCAACCAGCTTGTATGCGGGTACAATGCCCATGCGCTTTCGAAGGGTTTCGATCTTCTCCTCGCCAATGCCCGTGAGATGGGCCAGCTGCTTGTCAGAATACCCCCACCGCTTGGCCTTGACCAGCATATCCTTGGGCAGGTCTTTGCCTGCCAGGGCAATGGTCTTTTCAAACTCCACCAACTGCTTCATCTGAAAGAGAAACCAGGGGTCGATGTGGGTGAGATCGTGGATCGCCTCCACGCCCATACCGTTGGTCATGGCATGCTTGATAAAGAAGATCCGCTGGGAGTTGGGGGTGGCCAGCCGGTACTCCAGCTCATTCCGGGATAGGGAGCCTGGCTCAGGATCCTTGCCGTCGGCGCCGAACCCGAACCGCCCGATCTCCAGGGATCGCAATCCCTTTTGCAGGGCTTCCTTAAAGGTCCGGCCGATGCTCATGGTCTCCCCAACACTCTTCATGGCCGTGGTCAGGATATCCTCGGTCTCGGGGAACTTCTCAAAGGTCCACCGGGGAATCTTCACCACGCAATAGTCGATGGAGGGCTCAAAACTTGCCAGGGTCTCACCGGTGATGTCGTTGGTGATCTCATCCAGGGTATACCCCACGGCCAGCTTGGCCGCAATCTTGGCAATGGGGAAGCCCGTGGCCTTGGAGGCCAAGGCGGAACTCCTGGAAACCCTGGGGTTCATCTCAACGATGATCATCTCCCCATCTTCCGGGTTGATGGCAAACTGGACGTTGGAACCGCCCGTATCCACACCGATCTCCTGCATGATGGCGATGGATGCGTCCCTCAGGACCTGGTATTCCTTGTCCGACAGGGTCTGGGCCGGGGCCACGGTGATGCTGTCTCCGGTATGAACCCCCATGGCGTCAATGTTCTCGATGGAACAGATGATCACCACGTTACCCGCATGGTCCCGCATCACCTCCAGCTCGTACTCTTTCCAGCCCAGCACCGACTCCTCGAGCATCACCTGGGTGATGAAGCTGGCGTCGAGCCCGCTCTTGGCCAGCACGGCCAGCTCCTCGGGATTGTAGGCCACTCCGCCCCCGGTGCCGCCCAGGGTGAAGCTTGGCCGGACGATGATAGGGAACCCGATCTCCTTGGAGATGATATCCACTTCCTGCATGTTGTTGGCAAACCCGGAGTTGGGAATCCGCAACCCGATCTTGTTCATGGCGTCCCGGAACAACTCCCGGTCCTCGGCCTTGTTGATCGCCTCGATGGAGGCGCCGATCATCTCGACATTGTACTTTTCAAGCACCCCCATTTTGGCGGCTTCAACCGCCGTGTTGAGCCCTGTCTGGCCGCCCAGGGTGGGCAGCAGGGCGCAGGGCCGCTCCTTTTCGATGATCTTGGCCAGACTCTCCGGGGTCACCGGCTCAATATAGGTGCGATCCGCGGTTTCAGGATCGGTCATGATGGTGGCGGGATTGGAGTTGACCAGCACCACCTCATATCCTTCTTCCTTGAGGGCCTTGCAGGCCTGGGTTCCGGAATAATCAAACTCGCAGCCCTGGCTGATGATGATGGGGCCCGCTCCGATAATCAATATCTTTTTTATGTCCGTGCGTTTAGGCATATTACTTGTCCATCATAGCTGCAAACTGGTTAAAGAGATAGGCGGCGTCATGGGGGCCGGGGGAAGCTTCGGGGTGGTACTGGACGGCAAAGGCCTGGAGATCCTCATTCTTGATCCCCTCAAGGGAGCGCTCGTTGAGATTGATGTGGGTCATGAGCCCTCCCTTTTCGCCCAGGGAGTCGAGATCCACGGCAAACCCATGGTTCTGGGCGGTGATCTCCACCTTGCCCGTGGCAAGGTTCTTCACCGGCTGGTTCCCGCCCCTGTGGCCGAACTTGATCTTAAGGGTCTTGGCACCCATGGCAAGGGCCATGAGCTGCATGCCCAAACAGATGCCGAACATGGGCTTGAATCCCAGCAGCGCCCGGATGGTGTCAATGGCGTAGGTCACGGGCCCGGGATCCCCGGGGCCGTTGGAGAGAAAGATACCGTCGGGCTCAAGGGCCTTGACTGTCTCCGCAGACGTGGTAGCAGGCACCACCAGCACTTCGCAGCCGGCCGTCTCAAGGCAGCGGATGATGTTGTACTTGATACCGAAATCAAGGGCCACCACCCGGTGTTTCTCCTTGCCATGGCGCCAGACAGCCGGGTCGAGGACAACGTTCTTGGCCACATGGACCGGCTGGTTGTCCCGCCAGAAATAGGGAAACGCACAGGTCACTTCCTTGACAAAGTCGCACCCCTCCATGGGGGCAACGGCCTTGGCCTTTTCCACAAGGCTTGCAGGATCCAGGTCCGTGGTGGAGATCACCGCCCCCATGGCACCCTTGTTACGGATATGGCGGGTCAACGCCCGGGTATCAAGATCCTCAATGCCCAGCACCCCCTCTTTTTTGAGATAGTCGGCCAGGGTGCCTGTGGAGCGCCAGTTGCTGGGAAAATCCACATACTCCCGGACAATGAGTGCCCGTGCCTGGATCCTGTCTGACTCCACATCCTCGGGGCAGACACCGTAGTTGCCGATCATGGGACAGGTAAGGGTCACCATCTGTCCAAAATAGGATGGATCGGTCAGAATCTCCTGGTAGCCGGTCATGCTGGTGTTGAACACCACCTCGCCGGCAGCCTCCCCAGGCCCCGTAAAACTGAGGCAGGGGAATGTCCTGCCGTCCGCAAGTGCTAATAACGCTTTCATATTCTCTCTTTTCCGCCTAAATTCATATCAATTCCCCACCCGCGACCTAGAGGGGCGTGTTGGGGACAAGGGCCCAGATACCGCAGGGACAGGCCCCTGCGCAGAAACCGCATCCGATGCACAGGGCAGGATCCGCCCTGTACTCATACCCGCCGCTGCTCGTTTCAAACCGCTGGATGGCCGCTTCCGGGCAGACCGTGACACAGATGTGACAATCCCTGCATCGTCCGCAGGAAGCGCACTCTCCACCGCATTGATCCAGTGTATCATAACTTTTAATGGTTGGGTCAAAGTATTCCAGGGAGACCCGTGCCTTATCAATTTGGGGACGGGGGTCATCCATTTCCGGGGCTTTGCCCTGGATGGTGGCATCAATGGCATAGGCCGCCCGCTTTCCGGCGCCAATGGCATCGGTGATAAGTCCCGGCGCCACGGAATCACCAATGGCAAAGACGCTGTTGTCCGAGGTGCGGTTGAACCCATCCACCACAATGAAGCCGTTCCGGGAATCAACCGTATCTGAGAGGAAATCGATGTCCGGCAGATCCCCGATGGAGACCACCACAGTATCGGCTGCCATAAGATCGTCATCCTGGAGCACCACGCCGCCCTCTGTGATCTCCCGGGTAAAGCAGGGCCAGGCAAAGGTGGCGCCCACCGCTTCGGCATCCTCCCGCTCCTTACCAAAGGCGGCGGGCTTCTGGACATCGATCATGGAGATGCTTTCCGCCCCAAGGCGCTTGGCCTCAGTGGCAACATCACACCCCACATTTCCCGCCCCGATGATCACCACCCGCTTCCCGCAGACAGCATCCTCGGCTTTGGCCGCTTCCAGGAACGCATTGGCCGACACGGCCTTTTCAATGCCGGGCACGGGCAACAGTCGGGGCTTGCTTGCACCGGTGGCCACCACCACAAAATCAAACTCGTTTTTAAGACGCTTGAACTCCTGGGTCGTGATATCCTGGTTCAGCCGGATGTCGGGGATAAGTTCCCTGACCCGATCCAGTTCCGCGTGGAGGGTCGCCTGGGCGATCCTGGACTCCGGGATCAACGATGCGATCTTGCCGCCGATCTTGTCCGAACCGTCAATGAGCACCACGCCATGGCCCTTGAGGGCCAGATGCCAGGCGGCTGAGATACCGCCGGGTCCTGCCCCGAGCACGGCCACCTGCTTTCCGCTGGCAGGGGCGGGTTCCGGTCTAACCGCATCCTGGCCGGCCAGGCCCATCAGTCTCACATTCACCGGGGTCATATACTGGTCGTTCTTGGTGCAGGAAGCCATGCAGGGGCTGGGGCAGAGGTTACCGCACACGGTGGCCGGAAACGGGGTGTACTTGAGCCCCAGCTCCAGGGCCTCCTCCACAAGGCCGTTCCGTATGAGATGCCACCGCTCCTGGACAGGAATCCCGGTGGGGCAGGCAGTCTGGCAGGGCGCCTTATATGTTCCATGCTCCCATAGGGGAATGTACCGCCGGAGCTCCCCCTTGGTGATCAACGGAATGGCATCGGGTTCCACCTCCTGGAGGTCACCGATGAGCCCGCCTTTTCCAAGCTCCCGGTCCCAGACATCCTGTCGAAACGCGGCCATGGAGAGTTGCTTGCTCTTTGACATCTTCTCCCTGGGATTTTTTGCCCGGAGCAGCTGCCACTCGGATCGTTTGGACAGGGTGTCGAACAGCCAGGGGCGCCCTATCTTGGCCAGAAAATTCTGGATGTTGGTTACCAGCCAATCCCAATCCGCGTCCTTAATGGGAACCAGGACGGCATCGGCCTGGGAGTAGCCGCTGGGCTTGCCCCTGAAAAATGCCTTGCCCCCGACCATGCCCACAAACGGTCGGTAACCGAGCACACTGTCCGGGTTCTGGGGTTCATGGCCGCAGACAACGGCAATACCGCCGGCCATGAACTCGCCAAAGTAGTCCCCGGCCGATCCCAGCACCCACAGCTCCGGGGGCGCAAATCGCGGGTTCTGCTTGGTCATGGTCATGCCCCGGGCGCCGATGTTGCCGGCAATGAAGACCTTTCCCTGGGCCGCGCCGTTCATGGCGCCATTGGAGGCGTTGCCCCGGACCGTGATCTCAGCCCCGGCATTGAGCCAGCCAATATCATCGGAGGCCGGCCCCATGATCTCTATCTGGGTGTTGGCACATCCCAAAGAGCCGGTCCGCTGGCCGGAATGACCCAGAATCCGTATCTTGACCGCTTCGCCCTCTGCCTTGAAAAGGCGGCCGCCAATGCCGTGCTGGCCAAAGGCTTCCACCTCAATGACCCTGTGTCCGTGGGCAACCTCCCGCTGAATGGTCTCTTCAAGAATCCTGGAGGAGAGGCGCAGATCCTCTTTCTTGCCTGAAATCCTGTAATACTCTGTTTCCTTCATAACCGCTTCTCCTAAACCACGTACTTGATTTTGAGGCGCTCTGCCGCAGCATAATCGTTGATGCCAAGTGCGTCGGACATGCCGATGGGCAGGGATGTGGAGCGCCCCAGGGGCGCCACAATCTTTTTGAGCTCCATATCAAAGCTGACAAAAAGATCCACCACCCGCTGGGCCACGGCCTCGGGATCCAGCCGCCTGTAGAGCCGGGGATCCTGGGAGGTGATGCCCTTGGGGCAGATGCCCAGATTGCAGACATTGCAGCGTTCTTTCTCCGTGCCGATACAGCCGGCCGCGGCCTGCATCACATATTTTCCGATCTGGACGCCACTTGCCCCGAGCATGATCAGGGCCGCTGCATTGGCTGCAATGTTGCCGTTTTTTCCGATGCCGCCCCCGGCAAAGATGGGAATTTCATTCTGCTTTCCGATCTTAACCAGGTTCAGGTAGTTGTCCCGGATGCAGGAGGCAATGGGATGCCCCATGTGATCCATGGACACGGAATAGGCAGCGCCCGTTCCCCCGTCCTCACCGTCGATGGCAAGGCCCGAGGCAAAGTCGTTCCGGGTCAGGTTGTTGAGCACCGCCAAAGAAGTGGAAGAGGCGGAAATTTTCGGGTATACCGGCACCCTGAATCCCCAGGCCATGGACATAGACTGGATCATCTTTGCCACGGACTCCTCAATGGAATACTGGGTCTGATGGGTGGGGGGGCTGGGCAGGCTGATTCCCTGGGGAACGCCCCGGATGGCCGCGATCAATTTATTGACCTTGTGCCACATGAGCAACCCGCCGTCTCCTGGCTTGGCCCCCTGGCCATACTTAATCTCAATGGCGCAGGGATCCTCCTTCATGTGGGGAATGGCGTGGATGATCTCGTCCCACCCGAAATACCCAGAAGCGATCTGGAGAATCACATATTTAAGGAAGCGCGACCGCAACAACCGGGGCGGACACCCGCCCTCCCCTGTGGAGATCCGGACGGGCATGCCCAGCTCTTCGTTGAGGTAAGCAACCCCCATCTGGAGTCCCTCCCACATGGTGGGAGACAGCGCGCCGAAACTCATGCCGCCGATGATCAACGGATATATCTCCCGGACCGGGGGAATCCACCCATGGGTCCTGAGGCGACGCATGTTCTCCTCCGGGGGCAGCACCCGACCCAGCAGGCTTCTCATCTCAAACTCGTGGCGACCGGCATCCAGGGCCGGATCGGTGAGCATGGAGATCCGGATGAACTTGATCTGGTCCAGCAACGATTCCGTGGTATTTCGCCGTCCCCCCCGTTTCCGGGGCTCCCCGTCCTGGTCCTGATGAAACCTGAACCGTGGGGTGCCAGTACTGGGTGTGGGCTCAATGGCATCGTTGGGACAGACCATGGCGCACATGGCGCATCCAATGCAAGCCTCCGGAATGGTGGTCTTCTGGCGAATGCCGTAAAAGGTCTCAAAACTCGTCTGGTTATCCTCCACCCGGTGGATGGAGGTGACAAGATTTCTCTTTCGAAACACGCCAAGCTCAATGGCCTGAACCGGGCACACAGCCGTACACTGGCCGCAGAGGGTGCATCGGTCCTTTTTCCAATCGATCTGCCAGGGCAGGTCCTTGAGGCTTAGAGTGGAAGGGCTAATGGTTCGGTTTGCCGACATATTTTTACCTCCTGGCGGTCAGGGCTAACAATTGCAGTGTCAAGGTGCATGGGCTGAATGTCACGGGATTTGTCCCGGTCCGGAATCACGGCGTCCAGGCCGCAGATCTCCGAGGAGAAAGCGAACATGCCGGGTCTTCCGCCGACCACCCCGGGCCGAAGCTTTTTCCGGTCCTGGGCCATGAACAAGGTGTTGTCCGGGAGCGTACCGATCACGCAGTTGGGACCGTCGATGATCAGCTGGCGACAGGACTGCTTCAGATGCTTTAAAAAGGGAGCATCCGGATGCTTCTCCAGCGTCTTGTCCTGGAGGGGGGTCATCACGTGCTTATAGGTATCCAGCCCAAGGCCCAGCCCCTCCATGGTGTAGTGAAGGATGTGGGCAAACACCTCGGAATCGGAATGGTACCCTGTATAGCCTGGGTAGTCCCGGGACGAGAGAAAGTCCCTGATGGGAATAAAGGCGGTGTTCTCGCCGTTGGTCATGGTGGTGAAGCCCTTGATGAAAAAGGGATGGCAGGCATAAAGGTCAATGGCATAGTTGGTGTTCTGCCTGCCCTGGGCCATGATCACCCTGGCCTTTAGATCCTTTCGGTCAAGCCCCAGGTAGTGGCCCACGTCCATGGGATCGCCCAGCTCCTTGAGCATGATGGTGTCCGGCCAAAAGGAGAACACGATCATGTCCCGCTTCTCTTCCCCCATCTCCCGGATCTTGAGCCGTGTCATCATCAATCGGCGCTCAACCTCACCCTTGTCAAGGCCATCCCAGCTTTCCGGATACTCGTACGCCCTGATCAGATAGAGACCGCGCCGTGGAATTCCTGAAGTATTTGTCTTAGGGACCTTGATGCTCACCTTATACTTGGTCATGAAACCCTGATCCATCATGAACAGATCAAGACGCCGGATCCCATCCTCGGTGAAGATGCCACTCAGGATAGGTGCATCTTTCATCTCCTCAAACGGACCACCAAGATCACGGAGCATAATGCCCACCCCGGACCCATCGTGGCCCTCTTTCATAACATCGAGGGCCTTAATGGCTTCCATGGGAGAGACCGGTTCCTTGCTTGTTAGTGCAAACAGACGGCACATTCTCTTTTTCTCCTTGTTATTTACAGTGGTTTGAGCAATATATAAATCGAATACTATAGGCAATATTATCATCTTTTTCAATAGTTTTGTTGTTAGGATTCTGTTAGGAGTCCATGCATAACCATGGATTTTCACTCAACAAGGAGAGTCATATGAAAATGACGGAACTCCCTTTGACCCTCGCCAAACAGTTGAGGAACAGGCAGGCAAACCTGGATGCAAGCCTCCTGGAAAAGGAGCTGGTCCTGCCGGGAAACGAAATATTCAGGAACCACCTTGACACGGCCCTGCTCTTCAGCGAATTCATTGCTTCAAGCATCATTCGCAGCCCGGAAACCGTCATGGACCTTGTGACCTCCACGGATCTGAACCGAGCCTATGGCCACGGCGAATACGATAAACGGCTGAAAACAGCCCTTGCCGACGTCACCACCGACCAGGAGCTGGTCGCCATCCTGTCACAGATCCGCCAGCGTGAAATGGTACGCATCGCCTGGCAGGATTTGACGGGTACCGCGACCCTGACCCGGACCATGGGCGATTTGTCCGCCCTTGCCGAGGCATTTGTTGACAAAACGATCTTGCTTCTTTATGATAAACTTCGTTCAACTTTCGGAACGCCCTTAAATAAACAGGGAGGGCAACAGGGAATCGTTGTTCTTGGCATGGGCAAGCTCGGCGCCCGGGAGCTCAACTTTTCCTCGGACATAGACCTTATCTTTGCCTATCCCTCTATTGGCGATACCGATGGTGGTGGAAGAAGCTGTACCAACGAAGAATTTTTCACACGATTGTGCAGGAATTTTTTAAAGGTGTTTGATTCAACCATGACTGATACAACACTATTTCGGGTGGATACACGGCTACGCCCCTTTGGGTCAAGCGGCCCCCTGGTGACCAGTTTTGCCACCATGGAGGATTACTACCAGACCCAGGGCCGGGAGTGGGAACGGTACGCCCTGATCAAGGCCCGCCCCATCGCCGGAGACATCCCTGCCGGCAACCGCTTGCTCAACACCCTCAATCCGTTTATATACCGACGCTATTTCGACTACGGCAGCTTTGAATCGTTCCGGGAGATGAAAAAGCGGATCTCCCTCCAGGTCAAGGACAAAAAACTCAAGGACAACATCAAGATCGGCGCCGGCGGCATCCGGGAGATCGAGTTCTTTGGCCAGCTGTTCCAACTCATCCGGGGAGGGGTGGAGCCCGAGTTCCAGGAGCGGCGGATCCTCAAGATCCTGGAGCTGTTACACCTGCGATCCTGCATCGACGACCGGACAAGGAAGGAGCTGACCCAGGCCTATATTTTCCTGCGGCGGGTGGAGCATCGGCTCCAGGCGTATTGCGATCTCCAGACCCACGATCTGCCCAAACAAACCTCGGACCGCACCCGGCTTGCCCTGTCCATGGGATTTGACTCCTGGTCGCTGTTTGCCCAACGCCTGGACCACCACCGTTCAACGGTTCATTCCCATTTCAACCACCTGCTGGTGGAGGAGAAAACGCCGGGAAACGGGGAGACCAACCAGCTCAACTATCTGTGGCAAAACCTCAACGACCCCCAGTGTGGGGACCTGATTTCCCACAGTGTCCACGGATTTGACCAGCCCGACACCGTCATCAACCTGCTCAAGTCCCTGGAGGCGCATCCCAACACCAAACGGCTCACCCCCAACGGACGGCGGCGCTTGAACCGGCTGGTTCCCAAGCTCGTACAAACAGCAGGGGAACAGACCGACAGCGAAACCGTGCTGGCCAGGCTTGTGGATCTAATCATCACCATTGAACGGCGCACCTGCTACATCTCCCTTCTCCTGGAAAAGCCCCACACCCTTAACCACCTTGGGGAACTTGCGGCAAAGAGCCCCTGGATTCTGGAATTTCTCTCAAAGCACCCGGCCCTGCTGGACGAACTCCTGGCCCCCAATGACCGCAACACCCCCCCGGACAAAAAGGAACTTGAGGCCGAACTTGCCCGGCGCATGGACCAGATCCCCCCGTCGGACGCCGAATTCCAGCTTGAGGAGCTCTGCATCTTCCGGCTGATAAACACCCTCAGGATCGCCGTGGCAGACGTGGGCGGCAACTATCCCTTGATGAAGGTGAGCGACTGCCTCACCCATGTGGCGGAGACCGTGCTTGACAAGGTGATTGAAATGTCATGGAACCACACCGCCCAAAAATACGGCACCCCTTCCGGGATCAAAGGGGACGGATCGGTCTCCCCGGGGTTTGCGGCCGTGGCCTATGGAAAGCTTGGGGGCATTGAGCTTGGCTATAAGTCCGATCTGGACCTTGTCTTTATCCATGCCGGCGGGGAGGGCATGACCCAGGGCGGTAAGAAAAACATTGAAAACACTCGGTTCTACACCCTGCTCGGCCAGCGAATCATCCACGCCCTCACCGTCCACACCCCTGCCGGCACCATCTACGAAACCGACCTGCGGCTGAGGCCCTCGGGCCAGTCCGGCATGATCGTCAGCCAGATCGAAGCCTTTGAAGAGTACATCACAACGGATGCATGGACCTGGGAACACCAGGCCATTGTCCGGGCACGACCGGTGAGCGGCGACCCAGCACTTCAAAAGCGCTTTATCCGCATCAGGGATGCAGTGCTGAGGGTCAAACGGGATCCTGCCCGCCTTAAAAAAGAGGTCAACCAGATGCGGGACCGGCTTCGGGAAAGCCATCTCAAAACCGCTATCCTGGACCTAAAACAGGACAGGGGCGGCATCGTGGACATCGAATTCCTGGTCCAGTACCTGGTGCTGAAACACAGCCATGATCACCCGGCCCTCACCCGATGGACCGATAATGTTCGCCTCCTTGAAACATTAGCCAAGGAGACCCTATTAACCCCAACCCAAGCAGAGGAGATCAAACAGGCATACCTGCTCCAGAGAAAGACCATTCACAGGCTCAACTTAAAAGAAAAAGAAGAGACAGCATTGTCAGATCATTTTTTTGAACTCAAAGAGCGGGTCTTCAAGATCTACGAGAAGATCCTTCTATAACTCAAGGCTCCGGCAATAAACAGCTCCGCCGCGGCACCCGTGCTGGGGAGTCAATATTTCCAAGGACCTAAACCAAAGGAGAAAAATGATGGATGCACCAACCTGGGATACCCCTTTCTGGCCCAAGGGCGTAGCAAACACTGTTCCTGATTACCACTTTCCTCTTTTCAAGCTTCTTGACGACTCAGCAAAAAGCACCCCTGACAACGTATTCACCATTTTCAACGGCGCCACACGGACCTTTGCCCAGGTAAAGGATACCAGCGACCGCATCGCCAACTTCCTGGCCCGGAAAGGGATCAAGCGGGGAGACAAGGTGGCCATATTTCTACCCAACATTCCCCAGTTTCCCGAGATCTTTTTCGGTATCCTCAAGGCCGGCGCCTGCTGTGTCAACTGCAATCCCGTCTACACCCCCACCGAGTTGAACCACCAGCTGAACGATTCCGAGTCAAAAATGGTCTTCTGCATGGACCATCCCGAATTTTACAGCAACACGGTCCAGGCCATCAAAGGCACGGGGGTGGAAACCGTGGTGGTCTGCAACATCAAGTCCTACCTGCCCAAGGTCAAGGCGTTCCTGGGCTCTATCCTGGGCAAGATTCCCAAAGCCGACAGCCATGAACCCGGCCATCTCATGTTTGACGACATGGTGGCCTCCTCTAGCCCGACCCCGCCCCAGGTCGCCATCGATCCTGAAAACGACACAGCGGTCATGCTCTACACCGGCGGCACCACTGGTGTACCCAAGGGGGCGGAGCTGACCCACACCAACTTCACCTACGATGTCGCGGCCCTGGAGACCTACGGCCGGTTTGTCCACGAACCGGGCAAGCCTGCGGAATCGCCCAGGCGGGGCGGGTTCCACACCTATCTCGGTGTGCTTCCCTGGTACCACAGCTTCGGCATCACCGTTGCCATGCTCGCTGCCGCAGGCTCAAGCAGCAAACTGGTCTGCATCCCCGACCCCAGGGCCGGAAAACCCCCGTTTACCGAGGTGCTCAAGGCAGTCGAAAAGTACAAACCCACCCTGATGCCGGCCGTGCCCACCATCTTTGTGGCCTTTACCAACCACAGTGAGATAGACAAGTACGATCTTTCCTCCCTCATGGGATGCTTTTCAGGCGGGGCCCCATTGCCGCCGGAGGTGTGCCGGCAGTTTGAAGAAAAAACCGGTTCCACCATCTTCGAAGGCTACGGCCTCACCGAGACCTCACCGGTGGTGACAGCCAACCCCACGGACAGCGCAATGAGAAAGATCGGCTCCATCGGCTTTCCCATGCCCGGCACCCATGTCAAGATCCTGGACCTTGAGACCGGCGAAACCGAGCTTGCCAAGGGAGAGGACGGAGAGCTTGCCGTGTGCGGCCCCCAGGTGATGAAGGGGTACTGGAAACGGCCCGACGCCAACGACGAGGTGTTCAGGACGCTTGACGGCAACCGCTATTTTCTGACGGGGGACATCGCCCACATCGACGAAGACGGTTACCTCGTCATCACGGACCGCAAAAAAGACATGATCATCGTGGGCGGGTTCAACGTCTACCCCAGGGATGTTGAGGACATTCTCTACACCCATCCCCAGGTGGAGCTTGTGGCCGTGGTGGGAATTCCGGACGATCGCAGCGGCGAGAGCGTCAAAGCGTTCATCAAGCTCAAACCCGGCCAGACAGTTACAAAAGAGGAGATGATGATCTTCTGCAAGGAAAACATGGCCCCCTACAAGAAGCCCAGAAGCATCGAATTCAGGGACGAAATACCCGTGTCCAACGTGGGCAAGGTGTTGCGCCGCGTCCTGAGGGATGAGGAGGTTACGGCCTGATCCAAAGGATCAGCCATTTACTATATGGTATAAAAAAGGAGTCCTTGGGTCCAGGGACCCAAGGCTCCCACAACCTGCTTTAAGGAGAAAAGATGAACACATCGAAATGGGAAACCCCGTTCTGGCCTGAAGGCGTAGCACACGAAATCTCAAACTACCACTATCCCCTTCCCCAAGTTCTTGACAATTCAGCCCAAAAGTACCCTGGAAATGTGTTCACCATTTTCAACGGCGCGACCCGGACCTATGCCCAGGTAAAGGACACGGCAGACAGGGTCGCCAACTTCCTGGCCGGCAAAGGAATCAAAAAGGGAGACAAGGTCGCTATTTTCCTGCCCAACATCCCCCAGTTTCCGGAGATCTTCTTTGGCATCCTCAAGGCAGGCGCCGTGTGCGTCAACTGCAATCCCGTGTACACCCCCACCGAACTGAACCACCAGCTGAACGATTCAGAGTCAAAGGCGGTGTTCTGCATGGACCACCCCGAGTTCTACAAAAACACAGTCCAGGCCATCAAGGGCACGGACGTGAAAACCGTGGTGATCTGCAACATCAAGTCCTATCTGCCGAAATTCAAGGGATTCCTGGGCGCTCTTTTGGGCAAGCTGCCCAAGGCCGACAGCCATGAACCCGGCCACCTCATGTTTGACGACATCGTTGCAAGCGCCAGGCCCACCCCCCCGTCCATTGAGTTCGATCCGGAGAACGACACGGCCGTGATGCTCTACACCGGCGGCACCACCGGGGTGCCAAAGGGCGCCGAGCTCACCCACACCAACTTCACCTACAACATTGAAGCCTGTGAAGAGTATTTCAGGCTGGTCCACGAAGAGGGGGGAAAACCAGAGAAGATTCGCCACGGCGGGTTTCACACCTATCTTGGCGTGCTGCCCTGGTACCACAGCTTCGGCATCACCAGCGCCATGCTCTTTGCCACCCTGTCGGCAAGCCGCCTCATCTGCATCCCCGACCCCCGGGCGGGCAAGCCTCCCTTCACCGATGTGCTCAAGGCTGTTGAAAAATACAAACCCACCTTTATGACGGCGGTGCCCACCATCTTTGTGGCCTTTACCAACCACGCCCACTTAAAAAAGTACGACATCTCCTCCCTTCTAGGCTGCCTGTCAGGCGGGGCGCCCCTGCCCCCGGAGGTATGCCGGCAGTTTGAAGAGAAGACCGGTTCCATCATCTTCGAGGCCTACGGGCTCACGGAAACAGCCCCTGCGGTCTGCATCAACCCTCCGTTCAAGGAGACCCGGCAGATCGGCTCCATCGGCTTTCCCCTGCCCAGCACCGACGTAAAGATCCTGGACATCGAGACCGGGGAAACCGAGCTGGCCAAGGGAGAGGACGGGGAAGTGGCCGTGTGCGGCCCCCAGGTGATGAAGGGATACTGGAAACGGCCCGATGCCAACGACCAGGTGTTCAAAGAATTCGACGGACAGCGCTATTTCCTCACCGGTGACATCGGCCACATCGACGAAAACGGCTATGTCCTGATCACGGACCGTAAAAAGGACATGATCATCGTGGGCGGATTCAACGTCTATCCCAGGGACGTGGAGGACATTATCTACACCCATCCCAAGGTGGAACTCGTGGCCGTGGTGGGCATCCCGGACGATCGCAGCGGCGAGTCGGTCAAAGCCTTTATCAAACTCAAACCCGGAGAGACCCTCTCTGAAAAGGAGATGATGACCTTCTGCAAGGAGAACATGGCCCCCTACAAGAAACCCAGAAACATCGAATTCAGGGAGGAGATCCCGGTCTCCAACGTGGGCAAGGTGCTTCGACGGGTGCTCAGGGACCAGGAGATCAACAACTAACCCCATCCATCCGGGTGGACACAATGCCCCTCCCACGGCGGCTCGCTCTCCCATGGAGCCGCCGTGAAATACTGACGTTATCTTCTCGCTTCTTAGCCCTGATTTTCATGCTATTTTGGCAACAAAATCAGATATCCTCTTTGGTTACGGCTTGTTTAGGCTAGGCGTTGAGGATCTTTTTAGCGCTCTCGTCATTGACCTCCGACACGTGGGGAATGCCGGTCTCCCGGGCCGTCTCCCGGTTGCCGGAAAAGATCTCGTTCCGTGATATCTGGTTCAGGGAGAACTTCCTGGCACCGGCCATGAGCTGCTGGAGCCCGCAGCCGAGCTTGTCGGCCAGGGTCCAGAAAGCGATGGCACCATAGGGAATCTTCTTCATCTCGTCCCGGCCCAGCTTCTTTTCCAGATCGTGGTACCCGGCAAAGATCTCGCCGGCGGTTTTTCCCACCTCAAGTACGGTCTTGGGCAGCTCGTTCCAGTTGCCGTTCACCTCAGCCCTTCTTTCCGGATAGATAGAGCCTTCGATATTGGCCCCCAGGAAGCCCGGGATCATGACGGCCCGGCCCATGCAGATGAGCTTGGTGTAGGGGGCACCCAGGGCCAACGCCTTAAAGATGTGATCCTCCAGGGCAAACCCGCCAGCAAAGCTCATGTCCACCACACTCTTTCCCTTGGCCGTCAGGATAGCCGCATACTCGTGGGCCTTGGCATGGAGGTTGATGGAAGGCACCCCCCAGCTCTGCATCATGTTCCAGGGACTCATGCCCGTTCCCCCGCCCGAACCATCTATGGTCAAAAGATCCAGGTTGGCGTCGGTGGCAAACCGGATGGCCATGGCCAGCTCTTCCATGCCGTAGGAGCCGGTCTTGAGGGTGACCCGATCAAACCCGATGGACCTTAAGTACTCCACGCTGTTCATGAAATCCTCTTCCACTTTGGCCACGGAGTCAAGATGGGTCCCCCCCAAACGGCTGTGCCGGGCAAAGCTCTTGATGGCCCCCTGCTCAAACCCCTTCTGCACTTCGGGGATGGAGGGATCGGGATCCACGACATAGCCGCGATCTTTCAGGAACATGGCGTAATCCAGGCTTCTCACCTGGATCTCCCCGCCGATGTTCTTGGCACCCTGGCCCCATTTGAGCTCGATGATGCACTTGTCCCCATACTTGTCCACCACATATTCAGCCACGCCGTTCCGGGTGTCTTCCACATTGAGCTGGACGATGATGGCCCCGTATCCGTCATAGTAGCGCAGGTAGGTATCGATCCGTCTGTCCAGCTCCGGGGCCGTCTCGATCTTCCCCTGCTTGTTCTCCCCCGGTGCGATCTTTGACCCCCGGTCCACCCCCACCACGTTTTCGCCGATCACCACGGGAATGCCCACCAGGGCCCCGCCAATGGCAAAGGCGTCCCAGTACTTTTCCGCGATAAAGGTGGATCCCATGGCGCCTGTCATCAAGGGCATGCGAATCCGGGTCTTTTTTCGCTTGCCAAATTCCGTGGCAAGGTTGACGTTGGGAAAGATACAGTCGTCCGGGCTGTGGGTCATGGCATCGGAAATACCCTGGGAACCGTAGGCATAGCCCTGGATGCGCAAGGAATTATAGGAGACCCCCACATGGGTGGTGTTGTTTCCCCCTGCCGTGACCAGGCCGAAACTCCTGGGATAGAGCAGTTTACGGCCCACCATGCTTGACAGCCAGGTTTCGCACTTGCCCTTGCAGTCGGCGCGGCAAAGGGTGCAGAGGCCGGATTCGGCGGGATTTCCACGGTTAGTGGTTCCAAGAACATCGTTTGACTTTGCAAATCTCATGGCAGTTTCTCCTGTTTAAAAGGTTGTCACCGGCAGAACGCAAAAAGCCGCCTGCCTTCGAAGAAAGAGACGCCTTTGTCCATTTTAGATTTGATCGGGTCAGCACCCCATTGTGCCGATAGGTATCAGCGTTGATACCTTCTTAATTCAATAGTTACTTAAACAATAGTATTGCTTAGGTTTTGAAACAGGCACCATATCGTCCTGTGAGAAATCGATCTCGAATATTCAATGAGCCAACATAGTCAGCCTGTTCTGAAAAACCACATTCCAGACATTTGAAATTCTCTCCATTTCGATTCTCCCGCTGAGTGTGATTACAAACCGGACACATTTGACTTGTTTTATAGGGGTTTACACTTCTAAAACTAACACGGTTAATTTCAGTGTGTTTCTGAATGATTTCCAGAAGCTCCCTGTAATTCCAGTTACTCAACGTCTTTCTGAACTCTTTTGATCTGCCGTTGGCAGATTTTTTTAAATTATGTAACTTTTCAACAACAACCAGTCGCAAATTTTTATTGTTGAAATATTCTTTAACAACTTGGTTTATGCGATATTTCAAAGTTTTTTTGGCTCTAATATATGCTTTTGATCCTTGTCTTTTGCGTTTTATATCGATAATCGAAGACTTAATCTCACTACCCAAAAATTCTTTATCAGAAGTGACAATAAGATGATTGATACCCACGTCCATTCCTACAATAACACCAGATTGTTTTTTGGGCTCGATTTCTTTTTCAAATGAAAATTGAATGTATGTTCGAGTGATAACAATGGATGTCGATAGTTTCCAGGAATTAAACTGATTGAAATGTCGATGTTGCCTGACAGGTATTGAAATTTTTATTTTTTCTCCTATTGCAGAAAGGATTACCCAGATATCAAAAGAGTTTCTGCCCTGTTCGATGGACACAATCTGGGAGGAGAGTATCATCCTGCGGGCATGATGATGGGGCTTCACCTTCTCACTGAACACCGTATTGTCGTCCAATAGTCGCTCCACTTCCAATTCCGAATTGCTTTTGTTCCTGTACTGATTATTGGACTGACACATGGCCAATGCTTCCCGTGCCGAACACTGCTTCATTCGCGCAGACAACCATGTAGGCGACAAATTATATACATCTTTTGTCAGGTCTTTTTTGGTGAAATCATTCAACCAGAAAATATCTATGAAAAAATTGACGACTCCTGAATACTCTTCCATCACTTCAAAAAGTTGCCGTTTTTTATCTTCAGTCAAAAACTTCAAGCTGCATTTACTCGATATTTTTATCTTCATTTGACAAGTTTATGATCAATTGTTCAGTTTTTCTTTTGCTTCTGCGTAACCCATATAGACGGGCTACAAAGGAAGTCACCAAAGAGACAAAATCCTGCATTAAACCGTCCTTATCTGTCTCCACTTTATTTATGATGACAATTTTACATTGTCGTGATGCCATCCAGTTCTTGATGTAATTAAACCCGAATCTTGTCAAGCGATCTCTATGTTCCACAATTATATGGGTAACTTCTATATCGGTCAATAGCTTTGTGAGTTTAGGACGATTATCATTTAAGCCTGATCCAGTCTCCTTGATAACATTGGAAACCGAAAAACCGGATGCATTGTCAAGTCTTTTCGCGAATTCGACGAAATGGGGAAACGCTCACCCCTGAATTCGCCCCCGGCCGTCTCTTTTTTCGCCCCTGGGCCTGCAATGCCAAAGCCCAATGCCATAGACCACCAGAACCACGGGAACACTGGCAAAAAGCATGTAACGGTAATCCGGTTCCAGATAGAGACCGAGGATGGCCACCAGGTTGGTCAGCAGGGTGGCCACCGGCACAAAGGGAAACAGGGGCGTCCTGAAGACAAGATCCTTGATCTTACCCCCCTTGGCGATAAACTCCCGCCGAAAGTTGATCTGGCAGACGGCGATCACCATCCAGATGAGGCAACCAGTGAGCCCGGTGCTGGAGATGAGAAAGAGGTAAACCGTATCTGCGGCAATGGCCTTGGTCAACAGGGAGGCACAGGCAACGGCAACGGTGAGCATGATGGCATTGTAGGGCACCCCGTGGGCATTGAGCTTACCCAAGAACCGTGGGGCCTGTCCATCCTTGGACATGGACCAAAGAAGCCGGGATGAGGCATAGAGGCCGGAGTTGCCTGCTGAAAGGGCGGCCGTGAGCACCACCAGTGTCATCACGGTCTTTGCATAGGGGATACCGGTGAGGGTGAACACATGGGCAAAGGGGCTCTCCATCACCCCGGACGCGCCAAAGGGGATGGTTGCGGCCAGTACAAACACAGCCAGCCAGAAAAAGATAACAATGCGCAGCACCACAGCCTTGATCACTTTAGGAACGTTCTCACTGGGATTTTCGCACTCGCCTGCGGCAATGCCCACAAGCTCAGATCCCTGGAAGGAGTAGACAACGGCCACCATGGTGATCACCACCGCCCCAAAACCGTTGGGAAAGAGGCCTTTGTCCGTTACAAAGTTGGAAAGCCCCCTGGGGTCCATGTCTCCCCACCCCAGGATGAGCCCGAGCCCTGCGATGATAAAGACCACGATGGCGATAATCTTGATGCTGGCAAACCAGAATTCACTCTCCCCGTAAGCCTTGACGGACAACAGGTTCAGAAACGACAACAACACCGCAAACAGGGCGCACCATATGTAGATGGGCACCGATGGAAAGAACGTGTTCATGATGATGCCGGACGCCGTGAAATCCGCGGCAATGCACAGGGCCCAGCTCAGCCAGTAGAGCCAGCCGGTGGCAAAGCCCGCCGCAGGCGAAATAAACCGGGTGGCATAGGTCTGGAACGAGCCGGCCACGGGCATGGCCGTGGCAAGCTCCCCAAGACAGAGCAGGACAAGATACATGATCAGCCCGCCCACCATGTAGGCAAGCACCGTGCCCAGGGGACCTGCCGTGTTGATGGTGTACCCCACCCCCATGAACAGCCCGGTGCCGATGGTGCCGCCGATGGATATCATCAGCAGGTGGCGGCCCTTCATCTCCCGCTTCAACCCCTTGTGTTCCGTTACAAAATTCTCAGGCCCTGTGTTGCACTTCTCCATCTCCAACCAACCTCCCAATATCAATAGGCTTTGAACGCCTCACAATCGTACACAGGAGTGCATAAACCATTTTTAAAAGAATAAAAAGCATTCATTTAATTTTTTCGGGATTCAGAAATTGTGTTCCAAAGGGCTGGCGCCAAAGAACACAGGGGGGGGTCAACGGTTTGAGTTGAAGATCTCGTTGGAGAGGATCACGGCCTCGGCCACCTCACGGATGGATTTACGGGAGTCCATACTTCGCTTCTGGAGCCATCGATAGGCATCGTTGCCGATCATGCTCCGCTGGTGCATGAGGATCTCCTTGGCCTGCTCGATCTTTTTACGGGCCTCAAGTTCTTCCTGGATCACCTTTGTCTTGACCATGAGTTCGGTGTTGAGGATGGCAACGGCGGACTGATTGGCCACGGCAGTTAAAAGGTTCACCTCGGTATCGGAGAAATCATGGGGAACGGCCGTGAAACAGTTCAGCACCCCGATCACGGTTTCATCCCGTGCCTGTAGAGGGATCCCGGCCATGGAGACCAGGCCCAGGCGCTTGGCCATCTCCTTTTCCTTGAACCTTCGGCTAGTCATGACATCCTTGAGCAACAAGGGCTGGCGGTGGGTGACCACATGTCCGACAACCCCTTCGTTCAGGCTCAGGGAACGGTCCTTGATATATTCGGGAGAGATGGACTGGGTTGCCTTGAGACGAATCTTGGGCGGATCCTCCTCCAGGTTGATCAGCCAGAGGGAGCAAATCTCCACCCCAGTTACCCGGGCCGTGACCATGACAATCAGCTTGAGCAGATCCTCGATGTAAAGATCCGAGGTGATGGCCCGACTGATGTCGGTCAACGCCTTGATATATCCGTCGTAGGTATCAGATTCCCGTAGTTGCATGCTTCAGTTATAGTCAGAGATCCCCCTGAAAGGTCAATAAAAAAATGGTTGCCCGGGACTCAGGAAGCGATCCTGTTCCCGGCCGAAAAGGATTTAAGCAAAGAGTTCCGGATCACCTCGTCCTCATGATCGAGGAAATCGGAGAGCGCCTGCACAGGATAGTTGAGCAACCGCTTGATTCCCAGAATGGCGGTCACGGACTTTTGGGAAAACCCCTCTGCCACCCTGAGCGCCTCGGTTTCGAGCCGAACAGAGGGAACCACCCGGTTCACCAGGCCCAGGGCCAGGGCTTCCGTGGCGCAGATCTGCCTTCCGGAATAGAGGAGCGTGGCCGTGGCCCCCCTGCCCATGAGCCGTTCAAAGAAAAAGATCCCGCCCCCCTTTGGCAAGAGTCCCATCTCCACACAGGGATTTTGGAAAACCGTATCATCCCCGGCGATGCGCCAGTCACAGGCAAATCCCATGTTGAAAAACACCGGGGCCACCCGGCCACTGCCGGCATGGATTACCATCTTCCTGAACTGGACCATCTTCAGGACAAACTGGTTCACCGCATTGTTCAACCGTTCGAGATCGCCAAGGGTTGCCTGGCCCGTGGCAAACGTTTTGTAAAAGCGTTGGCACTCCTCCTGGTCCATACGCCTGGGAGCGCCAAAGATCAGGACCACCCGCACCTTTTGGTCCACCTCGATCTGGTCAAGAAAACTGAACAATCTCTCCTTTGCATCGAGACGGGTCAGGTTCTTGAGAAGGTCCTCCTTGAATTTCACCACCGCCACCCGCCCATGTCTCTCGCCGGAAAACAGGCTTCCGTCCTCACAATAGTCCATCATAGCTCCTCCTTGGGATTATAGATTTTCGCAAACAGGCGCAAACAACTGCAAAGGGCCGAAAAAGACCCTCCCCGTACCCCCAGGAGAGCAAAGGGCGTGCCATACACGGTAACACCCCATGGCCCCATGGGAGAAGGGGATGCCACGGCGTTGATGCAACCGGGGTGTCAGTATTTTTACCGGATTGTAAACGAATTTTACCAGTGAAGGATCAGGTTTTCAGGCGTGTCGGCAACGGTTCCCCGGAGGGGGCCATGACGGGGAGGAGATGAGCTGGTCCGCCCATTGGGAAAAGCGCTGGGCATGGGTTGCATCCATGCGTGCCAGCTCGTTGATGACGGTTTCCCTGGTCTTTTCCCCCTTGTCTTTTTCCGGGCTCTTGGAAAAGAATTTATCCGCCACGCAGATAATGGTCTCCTCCAGGGTCTCGGGCACCATGTCCCGGCAGGGCAGGGGGAGGCCCTGGTCCAGGATGTTGGCCTTGGTGATGCCGGCACCGGTGTGGCGCTCGGCCACAAGGCCGTGGCCGGGCAAGCCCAGGGTGTCCAGGAGCTCTCTGCCAAGAAAGCCGTGGCAGAGGTAAGCGTGTTTACCAAAGCACCCGATGCCGGGCGCCTTGGTCATGAAGATCCCGATATCATGGAGCATGGCCGCCTCCCGGATAAAATCCAGATCCGGGTTTAAATGGGAGAGGCGGCCTGCGATCTCAAGGCTTTTGTCCGCCACCTGCTCCCCATGGCGCATCAGGATCTCACAGGCCCTGGAGCCCGAAGGATAGTATTCAAGGATGATTTCTTCCGGGCTCACTTGACCTTTCCCGAGATCAGGGTCTCTTCGATGAACCGGTCGATACCGCCGTCCAAGACCTTGTCCACGTCCCCCATCTCAAAATCGGTGCGATGGTCTTTGACCATGCGGTAGGGATGGAGCACATAGGAGCGAATCTGGCTGCCCCAGGCAATATCGTCCTTGCCGTCGTGGAGGTCCTGCATCTTCCGGTTCAGCTTCTCCTTTTCGATCTGGTAGAGGCGGGACTGGAGCACCTTCATGGCGATCTCCTTGTTCCGGTGCTGGGAGGGCTCCTGCTGGCACTGGGCCACCACCCCGGAGGGGAGATGGGTGATGCGGACAGCACTGCTGGTCTTGTTCACGTGCTGGCCACCGGCACCGCTTGCCCGGAACACGTCGATGCGCAGATCTTTATCATCGATCTCCACCCGGATCTCGTCCTTGAGCTCAGGATAGACAAAGACCGATGCAAAGGAGGTCTGGCGCTTTCCATTGGCATTGAAGGGGGAGATGCGCACCAGGCGATGCACCCCGGACTCCACCTTGAGCAGACCGTAGCTGTATTCCCCGGACACGCTGAAGGTGACGCCCTTGACACCGGCTTCGTCCCCTGGCTGGAAATCGATCATCTGGAATTTAAACCCTTTTTTATCCACCCATCTGGAGTACATCCGATAAAGCATCTCGGTCCAGTCCTGGGAATCGGTACCGCCAGCGCCGGCATTGATGGACACGATGGCGTTCTTATCATCGTCTTCGCCGTCCAGCATGATGGCCACTGAAAAGGTCTTGACCCGGGCCTCAAGCTCCCCAAGCTGGCGAGCCACCTCCTGCTCAGTTTCCTTGTCCCCCTCTTCATGGGCAAGTTCCAGCAGGGTTTCCGCATCCTCGATCTCTTCAAAGATGCCATCCCAGGTGTCGATGAGGTCGGATACCCGGGTTCTTTCCTTTAACAGGGTTGTGGCACGGTCCGGGTCGTTCCAGAATTCCTCCTGGCCGGTCATGCTCTCCAGTTCCCTTAAACGGTTTCTCTTGACAGGGAGGTCAAAGATACTCCTTGAGCTGTTCTGCTTTTTCGTAAAACCCTGCGATACTCTGTTTAAGTTCTGTGGACATGTCTCGATCTCCTGATTTTTTTTATCTGATATAAGTTATCGCCCCAACCTTCTTTTTACCATAAAAACCAGTATAATTGCAATAACACAGATCACGGCAAACCAATCCCCGGCCGCCGAGTAAAGGGTTTTGATCTCAACCTGGGGAAGGGACCGGGTTTGGACCGCCTCGGTGTAAAGATCGGTGGCGTCAAGGATCCGGCCCAGGGGATCAATGAATCCGCTGATCCCGGTGTTTGCAGCCCGGGCCACGGCCCTTCGGTTCTCCACCGCCCTGAACACGGCCATGGAAAAATGCTGGGCCGGGGCCGAGGTATAGCCGAACCAGGCATCATTGGTGATGGTCACCAGGATCTTGGCCCCCCGGGTCACCATGTTCCGGGCCAGGGAGGGAAAAATCACCTCAAAGCAGGTGAGCACCCCGGCCGACCCCTTACCAAACACAAGGGGACCTGCGTCGGGGCTTCCCGAAGAGAAATCCCCGGCCTGGGCCGTAATCTTCCCCAGAAACGGAAGATAGCGTCCCAAAGGCACATACTCCCCAAAGGGCACCAGGTGAACCTTGTCGTACCAGCCCGTGACAAGGGACAACCGATTGATCATGTAGGCCCGGTTATAATAGGTATAGCCTGAACTTTCCTCCCCAAGGGCAGGGCTTCCCACCAGGAACCAGGTTTTGGAATCCCGGATGCAGCGATCCACCCGGTCCGACAAGTCCTTGTCCCAGCCATAGTAAAAGGGAAGGGCGGTTTCCGGCCACACGATCAGGTCCGGCGCCCCGGCCACGGCCTGCTGGGACAGCCGGCAATAGGTGTCCACAGTGGACTCCTTATAGGCCTGGTCCCATTTCACGGCCTGGCTGATATTACCCTGGACCACGCTGACCCGTATTTTGTCGGCTGCATCCATGGCCTGATGGACCGTTTCCTGGCGCACCCGGCCATAGCAGACCACCAGAAACACCAGCAAAAGCACCGGAAGGACAGAAAGGGACATCCGTCCCATCCGGGTTCCCTGGCGAAAGGCTCCCCACACCAGGGCGAAACAG
The DNA here is from genome assembly GCA_016342325.1 of Desulfobacterium sp. GTDB lineage: Bacteria > Desulfobacterota > Desulfobacteria > Desulfobacterales > Desulfobacteraceae > Desulforapulum. The sequence goes on along the minus strand of JAEINR010000002.1, from coordinate 54,821 downwards.
GCGTTGACCACAACAACAACAAAGGAGACCCCGTACACCCCGGCCATGTCCGCCACCTGGATAATGGTCAGGTTCGTGTATAGGGAATAGCCCAGCCCCCCCCAGGGAAACCCCGTAAAGAGCGATGCGCGAAGATATTCGGCGGCCACCCACAGGGCCCCGGCGCCAAAGGGCATCCATGGGGAACAGGGGGAAAACAGCTTCAAGCCCCGGCAAAACAGGGCCACATAGAGGGCAAGGTAGAGGGCAAGCAGCCCCAGCACCGGCAGGGCCAGCACCAGGGGCACCCCGCCGTAGACCCGAATGGTGGGGACGATCCAGTACAAAAGGGAGAGAAAGTGAACCATGCCGGCCACAAGCCCGGCCTGGAACGCCTGTTTGCTTTCCAGGCCATGGACCGAGACCATGAGGGGCACCAGGGCCACCCAGGCAAGAAAACTAAGTCCCGGGGCAGGAAATGCCAGGGTCAGGAGGATACCACTTAAAACCGCTGGAAAATACCGTACAAGAGCCGATTGCTTATGAAGAACTGTCACTTGGGATTCCTTTCGTCACTGTTTGAGAACAGGTCATGTGTACCAGCAACCCGCCCGTTGTGTCAAACAGCCGGGGGGAAAGAGACGAAAAAACAGAACGGACTGACAGCCGAAAACGGTAAACCCTTGATTTTTAAGATAGGCACAAGCCTTCTTTTCAGGTCTTCCTGTCCCATATCCCCCCCGTGCAGGGGCTTATATTTCAATTGCCTTTTGATCAAGACCCTGATAGTTTTCCTGGGCAAACCGCCTCTGTTTCAGTGTTTGGGTTGAATGTGAGAGGTCCTTGATCAGAGGTTTTGTTTAATATAAAAAACCGAATTAACCCAGCTGGCCGTTTAAACGCTGCCATCGGTTTCACCGCCTTTTATAAGGAAGACAATGTCCATGAATCCTTTTGAAAAATCCCATGGAAACGATTTGGGACGGCTGAACCCGGATCATATTACATCCGCTTCCATGGGCATGGCATCTTTAGATCAGATGGGCACAATAACCTATTGTAACCCGGCCTTTGCAGAACAGCTTAAAATAACCAAGGGTATGGATCTCAAGGCGACAATGCCGGAACTTGCCAAGCCCCTTGAACTGGCGTTACAAAAAAAGATCCAGACCATCGGGTGGCTGAAATCCAGCAAGCTCCTGGTATGCTTTTCTCCCATGGAGGGTGGCGATGGAACCCGTCCGGTTTTCTGCTCTTTATTCAAGGATTCATCCTCGTTTGTAGAGAATTTCCTCAAGACTGAAACAAAAGCGTTGATAATTGAGCGGGATGCCATCATCGACGCCGTCTCCGAAGGCATTTGGGTCTGTGATGGAAAAGGAAAGGTTCTCCGGGTCAATCCGCAATCGGCCAAACTCAATGGCATTGATCCTTCCGACGTGATCGGCAAAACAATGGATGAATTGGAGGAACTGGGCCTTTTCAAAGATTGCGGCACCATTGAAGCCATAAAAGAAAGAAAAACAATCACCCGGCTTGTGTACCTTGAGAAATGCGGTATCAAGGTCCTCTCAACCTCTAAACCAATTTTTGACAGCACAGGAAAATTGGTCATGGTTATTGGTACCGAGCGCGATATTACAAAGCTTGAAGCCCTCCACCAGCACCTTGAAGAACAGGCGGCTCTCCAGGCAAGTTTTCAACTTCGCCTGGAAGAACTCCAGGACCTTAACAAACTTTCCGACACCATCATCGCCAAAAGCAAACCCATGCTCACCGTCTTGAACCAGGTGGTTAAAGTCAGTGGCGTTGACTCGTCAGTCCTCATCCTTGGTGAATCCGGTGTCGGAAAAACGGTCATCGCCGAACTGATTCACAAAAATTCAAACCGCTCGCAATACCCGATGCTGGCAATTAATTGTGCGGCCATTCCCGAATCTCTGATTGAGTCTGAATTATTTGGCTATGTCAAGGGCGCCTTTACCGGTGCAAAGGACAAAGGAAAGCTTGGACTCATCGAGATGGCAAACAAAGGGACGCTCATTCTGGATGAAATTGCGGAGCTGTCAATGGCCTCCCAATCAAAGCTTTTGAAATTTCTGGATGAGGGCACCATCCTTCGCATCGGCAGCACCGAAAAAAAGAAGGTGGATGTTCGTATCATTGCAGCGACAAACAGCGATCTTAAAGGCAAGGTTGAGCAGGATAAATTCCGACTCGATCTCTACTACCGCCTCAACGTCATATCCATAACTGTTCCGCCCTTAAGAGATCGTAACGAATGCATTTTATACCTGATCAAGCACTATATCAATCATTTTGCCGCCAAGATGAAGACAAAACGGATTCTGTCGCCCAAGGCCATAAAAGCCCTTGTCGCATATAATTATCCCGGAAACATCCGGGAGCTCATCAATATCTGCGAAAGAATTGTCGTGATGACGGACCGGGAATACATCATGCCGGGGGATCTGCCGTTCACCCCCGTTAACGATGCAAACGGTGCACCCCCGGAAACCAACAGCCTGAAACAGGGAGAAACCCTTACCACGCTCATGGAACGCGTGGAACGTTCGGCCCTTGCAAAGGCCAGGGAACAATACGGCAGTCAGGATAAAATGGCCCGGGCCCTTGGGGTGACCCAGCCCACCATAAACAGAAAGATGAGAAAATACGGCCTCAGTTAAAATGTGACGCCCCAAGCCGACATCAATTCAAATGGGAAGACAAAGAATCATCACCCTTTGCAGGGCGATAAGAACGCCCGGGATTCATATCCATGGCCACCAGAACCTTCCCGGTCAGTGCATTTGAATAATCCTGGCGAACCATTTTGATAAAACCGGCTATCAAGATGCAGAGGAAAACAATCAACGGCGCAGCCAGAACAACGGATAGGGATTGAAGATTGATCAGGTGTGCTTTGGGATTATTTTGAATCGCACCGACAATGAGCAAGGCCAGGGCAACAGCCCCCAGGGCAAACGCCCATAAAAGACGATGCCAGCGGGCCGGTTCGTGGTCGTTGTCTATGATTTTGGAACATACGGCTGCCGCGGTATAGGCTGTTGAGTCAAAGGATGTGACCTGGAAGAAAATAGCCAGGAGACCATACATAAAAAGGATAACACCGCCCCCTGCAAGGGAACTTATGCCGGTAACGATGGCGGTCGGCGGTCCCATTTTATCCATGACACCGATAATATCAACGAAGTGGCCTGAATCCACCGGCGCAAATTGCATCCATATAAATGAGTTGCCGATCACAAAGAAAAACACTGCGTTTCCAAGGGCGCCGGCAAACACTTCTGCAACAATCAGTTCACGAATGGTCCGGCCCTTGGAAATACGCGCGGCAAAAAGGCCCATGAACGGTGCGTAGCACAACCACCATGCCCAGTAGAAGGCCGTCCATCCCTGGGGGAATCCGGTCTTGGTAATGGGGTCGGTATTCAAACTCATCACGATAAAATTTTGAAAAAGCAGCCCCACAGAATGACAAATGCTGTTAAAAATATGGGCGGTTGGGCCCAAGATGACAATCACAGCCAAAAGCACAATGGCAATATAAACATTGGTGTCTGACAGTATTTTAATGCCTTTATAAAGACCCGAGTAAACACTTAAAGCAATCAAGGCCGTCCAGATCAAAATGATAAACGCAACAAGGCCACCCTGGATGCCAAAAAGATCACTGGGAAGGTTGAAAAAGTACTGGAACCATTTTTCAACAAGGGGGGTATTCAGCCCGAGGGTGGTGGCGGCGCCGGCAACCAGGCCGTAAACGCAAATAACGTCCATGATTTTACCCAGCGTACCATCCGCATGTTTTCCGATGATGGGACGGCAGGCATCAGAAAGGCGCATGACCGAGGATTTGCGGACATGCATCATGTAGGACATGGCAATGGCGGGAACGCAGTAAATGGCCCAGGGGGTCACGGTCCAGTGAAACAAACCATAGGCCGAACCCAGTTCGGCCGCCAGGGCTGTTTTCATTTGAAGGTGCAGGGGCGGCGAAGAATAGTAATAGACCCACTCAATGGCCCCCCAATATAAGACCGAGGCCCCCATGGCTGCTGAAAAGATCATTGCGATCCAGGACCCTGTCCTGAACTCCGGCGTTTCATCCGTGTCGCCAAGTTTGATGTTGCCCCATTTTGTAAAAGCCATATAGACAAGAAATACGACGCAAAAGAAACCAAAACCCATGTAGAGCCAGCCAAGCTGATGGGTCATATATTCCTTCACCGAGGAAAGGGTTTGGGATGATTGGGCAGGAAAGACAACCAACAAAACACTTAAAAAAAATACAATTGTGGCAGATGGAATTAGGATTGTCCATTCCACCGGGGATGCTTTTTTTAATGCAACGCGATCAGACATATCTCACCTTCTTTTTTTAAAACAATAGATAATAATTATCTTGGACAAGATATACAACAACAGTTTTCACACGAAACGCATGAAAACTGTTGCTGGAATTATATACTAGCGTCTTAAAATTTTAGGACATGTCTATTCCGGGCTCCCCATGGGGCAGCTCAACACGGGAGGGCTCTTTTTGCGACGCATACACCTTCCTGAGCTCCTTGAAAAAACCGGCAATAATGATCAGCGTGATAAACATCATGGGAAACGACCCCACAATGGACGCGGTCTGAAGGGGTCGAAGCCCGCCCAGCAGCATCAGGGTGATGGCTGCAACACCCAAAGCAAGGCTCCAGAAGACACGGGTCCATCTGGCGGGTTCCTCTTCACCGGTTATTTTTTTCGTGGTCACCACAGCCAGGGTAAAACCGGAGCTGCTCAAGGAGGTTACGGCCCCCAGAAAGGTCACAAACATGAGAAGAAACATGGTGACTTTACCCATGGGAAGGGAAGCCCAGAGGGCGGCAATGGCAGCGGGAGCCCCCTCATTGGCCATGAGTTCCTTCAGGGGAACAATACCCTTCTGGAATACGTCCATGCTGTAGTTGCCAAGGGTGAGGAAAAAGCACCAGCAACCGCAGGAAAGGGACACCATGGACCCCACCGCCACCTCACGAATGGTGCGCCCTTTTGAGATCCGGGCGATGTAGATTCCCATTTGAATGGAAAATGCCACCCACCATGCCCAGTAAAAAATGGTCCAGCCTTGGGGAAAGCCACTCTTGCCCTGGGCATCGGTGTAGAAACTCATCTCAAAAAAGTTCTGGAACATGATCCCCAGGCCCTCGGTAAAGGTGTTGAGCATGTACCCGGTGGACCCTGCCAGCAAAACAAACAAAAGAAGCCCCAGGGTCAGGTAGACCCTGAAATCGCTGGCCACCTGAATGCCTTTGTGAAGCCCCAGGTAGACGGTGAGCGCAATGAGACCTGTCAGGGACATGACAATGAAAATATCCATGCCCGATGACCGTTTAAACCCAAAAAGCTGGGAGATAATTTCGCTGATAAGGGGGGTCGCAAGGCCCAGGGTAGTGGCAATTCCGGCGATGAGCCCCAGGATAAAAAAGATGTCGATCATTTTTCCAACCAAGCCGTCGGCCGCTTTGCCGATGATCGGCTTACAGGCCATACTGGGACGGAGAACATCCTTTTTCTGGACAAAGAACATAAACGCAAACACAACCCCCATCACCGCATACATGGCATTGCCCACGGTCCAGTGAAAAAGGCCATAGGCCGATGCCCACCGTGCCGCTTCAACGGAAAAAGGTTCTGCGCCAAAGGGCGGACTTTTATAGTAATAGAAGAACTCGATGGTGCCCCAATAGGTGATGCTGGAACCCACACCGGCCGTGAACAGCATGCCGATCCACGACATGGTTTTAAATTCGGGCTTGCCTTCACCCAGGCGGACATCACCATATTTGCCCAGAATAAAATAGACAAGCACCCCTACCATGAACATGGCATACCATTCATAGGACCAGCCCAGGGGACCCGTGAGAAACCCAAAAATCTTGTTAACCATTGCGGTGCCGCGCTCAATATTCACAATAAGATAGGTGCAGACAATGGTGATAATCGCTATGGACCCGAAAAACGTGACCGGGTCAATTTGTTTCTTCTCTACCGTTTCTGACATGACTTGTTTCCTTTTTTAAACCATCGTTTTATGCGAGAAGCAAAGCTGGAAATCAGGCTTTTATGGTTCCCGCCCGGACGCCCTTTAGAAAATTCATGCAGAAATTATCATTGCCCTTGAGCATATCTGCTGTTTTCACAACCGCCATGATCTCATTATCAAGGGGGTCCATGATGGCGGAATCAAACCCCTGCTTCATCATCATTGCAAGGAAAATGCGGTTGATGATCTTTCGCTGGGGAAGCCCATAGGAGATGTTGGACAGGCCCCCTGTGGTATGCACCCCTTCAAGCTCTGTCATGATCGCCTTAACCGCATCCATGGCCATCATCCCATTATTGCCGTCAACGCTCATGGGCTGGATCAGGGGATCCACATAGATGTTCTGTCGTTTAAACCCAATGGCCTCAAGTTCACCCACGATGGATTTGGCACGGTTGACAATATCATCGACGGTCTTTGGCATGCCCGAGTCATCCATGCAAAGGGCTATGATTTTGCACTCCTTTCCCTTAAGAAACGGCATCATGGCCTCGAACCGATCCTTTTCAAGGCTGATGGAGTTGACCATGGGGGTCGTGTTCACCATGGAATAAGCCATCTCCAGGACTTCCGGGTCGGGGCTGTCAAGGCACAGGGGAAGGGTCGTCGCTTCCTGAACAACCTTTAAAAGCCATTCCATGTCCTCTTTTTCATGGCCGATCCTGGCGCCTGCATTCACATCAATATAGGTGGCGCCGGAGGCCTCCTGCTTTTGCACATCGTCCTGGATGTATGCCCCATCCCGATCAATGACGGCGGCCTTAACTTTCTTAAATGTTGTGTTGATCCTCTCTCCGATAACTTCAAACATGGGGTACACCTCTGCTCTTTGCTGAAAATCCATGGTGGAGGGCAGGACGCAGAGTCCATTGAATCTGCACCCTGCCCGCAATAACATACGATCTAATTCAGGTACGATTTGGCAAGCTTGCTTGCAGAGCCTGCATCTGCGGCATAGCCGTCCGCACCGATCTCATCGGCAAAGCTCTGGTTCACCGGGGCGCCGCCCACGATGATCTTTACCTGCTCCCGAAGCCCGCTCTCGCAAATCGCCTCAACAGTCGCCTTCATCATGGGCATGGTGGTGGTCAAGAGGGCTGAAAGGGCAACAATGGTGGCATTCTGATCCTTGATGGCCGCAATGAAATTTTCAGGTGCAATGTCCACACCCAGGTCCGTCACCTCAAATCCTGCACTCTCCATCATCATGGAAACAAGGTTTTTTCCGATGTCGTGGAGATCTCCCTTGACCGTTCCAATGATCACCTTGCCGGCAGAGGAAGATTCTCCATCACCAAGAAGGGGTTTAAGCATTTCAACGGCAAGGCCCATGGCTCTTGCGCCCATGAGGACCTCGGGGATGAACATCTCCCCTGATTCCATTCTTTCCCCAATCACGTCCATGGCCGGGATCAACACATGGTTCAAGAGCTTGCCGGGATTGGCACCACTGTCAAGGGCTTCCTGGACAAGGATTATAAGCTTTTCATCATCACCCTGGATAAGGGTTTCGGTTATTTGAGTATGGTCTTCCATGGGTCTCTCCTTAAGATTTAACGATCAACGTACCTGCTGTAATTGGTAATCAACTGGGGGGCATATCCCCCAACCATTGAACAAAAGGTTACTTGCTGATGGCAGCGCGCCTTTGCGCAACAAATTCGCGAAGCTCCTTTTCAATGGAAGGATCGATATCCGGTTTTTTATAGGTATCAAGGCGCTTGATCAATGATTCATGGGCCTTTGTATGGACCTTTTTCTTACCCTGGACCGCCCAGGTTTCATAGCTTCCCCGGGTCGCATGCTCAGGCATAAAGAGCTCTGTTCTGCATTTTTTAAATGTTTCGGGAAAGGTGATATACGCCCCGCCAATACCCGCTCTTTTGATCTGATCCATGCCGATGCTCTCTTCGGTAACCTCCACCGGGGTAACGATTTTTCGAACCATGCCACAAATCTCCTCATCCAAGAGGAATTTCTCAAAACTCATGGCATTAAACCCTGCTAGAATACCGCAGGACTGATTCATGAAATGGGATCCGGCAGCAATGGAGGTGAACATGCTCAAGGCTGACTCGACCCCTGCCTGCATATCGGGAAAAAATGCGTCGGTGAGGGACCCACCGGACTTGGTGGGCACCCCATAGAACCTGCCCATCTGTGCAATGATATGAATAATTTTAATTGCTTCGGGTCCGCCCAGGGCCATGCCGCCCGTACGCATGTCCGTGGCACAGGTGTTTCCGCCGATGACACAGGGGGTTCCCGGATTAATGAGCTGGGCCAAGACCACGCCTGCCAGGTCCTCGGCCATCATGACTGTGGCCGTGCCGGCAAGGGTAATGGGAGCCGTTGTTCCCGATAGAATCAGATCTGGAAATTCCAGTGGCTGACCAAGGGTTGCATATTCAATGAGGGTTCCGACCATCTCCTCTGAATAGATCAGCGGAGAGACCGGGTTGACCTTTGACGGAAGAACGGGTTTGTTGAGGATTTTATCCTTTCCCCCCCATAAAATGCTTACCATTTCAAGACTGTCCACGGCCTTGCTCCTGTCCTGGGGGCTTCCCATGAACGCCTTGTCCGTCAGGAGTATATTGGCAAGTATCATATCAAGATGGGACTCTTGGGGATTAATATCCGAGGGCATCACCATCAGGAAGCCGTTCATGTCCAGATACTTTGAGGTGTGAACAAGCTTGCAGAAGTTTTCATAGTCTTCCATGACGGCATTTCTCTGTTCGCCATCGTTATCAATGATAAACGGAGCCCCCCAACCCGGAAGAAGCGCGAAATTATCCCCCCCCACCTTGACATCGTTTTCCGGATTTCTGGCAAATATCGTATACTCAGAAGGTACCGTATCCAAGGCCTTCATCACCTGGTTCTCACTAAAATAAACCGTCCTACCCTCAACCTTGAATCCGTGGTTTTTAAAAATCTCCAACGCTTCGGGCTCATGGAATGCCACTCCGATATCCCGGAGCACTTCCATAACAGCATTGTGGATTTTATCTATATCATTTTCACTAAAACCTTCCATGCGCTTAAACACGAGCAACCTCCTAAATAAATTCATTGTTGGATTGCCGGAACAAACAGGCCGACGATTATTGTTCATTCCGACACAAGACCAGGGATAGCAAGAGATATGCCAATAGGGCAAAACAGGGGTTAGGGCGCGTAAATCAACAGGTCTGGAGATTCAGGATTTCAGATGACGATGGTTTCCCATACGAAACTGTATGGGAAAACCGTTTAACGCCCCAGGGTGCCCCAACCACCGATCCATACAGAATCGTATGGAGGTATGCGATTGTGTATAATCTAACATTAAAGAGACTTGGATGGGGCGCCCGGGGCTTGATTTAAGGCCGTGAAAGCGAATTTGCTTTATCTTCTCCACGGTTGTTGAAGATACACCCCAACCCTGATCCCATGATTAAATCAAGGCATTTATTGCAGGAGATGCAATGGGCAGGCGTAAGGTCTCCGCCCAACCAGCGATTGGCCAGGCCCGGTTCCCTGATAAAGGGACGACTCATGGAAACCGCATCGATCTGTTCCAGGGCTTTGGCAATTTTTAGGGGCGTTCGCCACCCCTCCACTGAAATGACCGGACAACGGACTTTTGCCTTGATCTTCAAGGCATATTTCACTAAGGATCCTTCATCAAAGGGCGAAGGAATGATATGGTCCCAGCCCCCCTTTTTCGCTCCCTCGGGGGTGCCTGCACTCACCTCAATGGCATCAAGCCCCATGGCATCAAGTGACGCGGCCACCCGGGCAGCCTCGTCCGGCTCAACGCCACCGGGGAATCCGTCATAGCCGCTCATTTTGATGAATATTGGAAAATCCCTGCCCACCGTCCCCCTTACCGCCTCATAAACTTGGTGCAGCAACAGGGCACGATGTTCAAGGGACCCGCCGTAGGCGTCTTTACGCCGGTTGCGGGATGCACTTAAGAATTGGTTGATGAGATAACCGTGGGCGGCGTGGATCTGAACCGCTCGAAACCCGGCTTGTTTGGCTCTCCGTGCCGCATTTGCATAATCATCCACAATCCTTAGAATATGATCTTTGCTCAATTCCACCACCGGATGACCACATACGGGATCGATCATGGCAGAAGGGCCGTAAAGCGCCTTTTTTTCCGGTAGGATTTCAGGATTAAGGGTGGAACCACAATGGAGTAACTGGGCCGCCAGGATGCCACCGGCAGTGTGAACCGCCCCACACAATCGACTTAAAGGTTCGATCAGTTTATCATTGTCCATTCCAGTGGTGTTCTTGTCCCCCCGGCCTTCATGGCTGATATAGGCCGTTCCAGCGATGATAAGGCCTGCGCCACCCCTGGCAATCTCCTGGGTGATATCAATCAGTCTTTGACGGGGTGCGCCGTCATCCATTGACAAGCCTTCCACCGTAGCGCTTCGGACCAAACGATTTTTAATTTCAAGTGTACCCATTTTCCAGGGTTGAAACATGTTGTTCATTTTGCCATCTCCAGTTGTTAAAAATATCTGACCAGGTTTTTCCTATCCACAACCATTTCCCATGTCATATTCTCCGACCCGTATACGACACTTTCTAAAATTCAAAGCTATAATGCAAGAGGCGTACCCATATCGGTTCCTTCGACGTCGCCAGGGACAGGGGTAACGTCCTATCCTATATCGAACCAAAGGGAACGGTGTTGATAAACAAGAGACGGATAGACTGTGAATGCGACGATCAGGATTCAACTTCCTGGAGAGAATTGCCCATGCCCAGCAAGCGTTTTTAGAGAAGAACCATTTCGGAAAATTTGTATTAATTCCCAGTGGTGTCCGTTAGGTTCTTAGCTTTGAGTTTCGTATTATTTTGGCAAAAGCATTAGAAAACCGCGACGGCGGCGTGTCGTTTGGAGGGTGTTATATTTTGATTGGTCACAGAATGATCGCAAAAAAACAAAAGGGCTTACAGTTGGAAAACTGTAAGCCCTTAATTTTTTATGGTAGGCACGAACAGGCTTGAACTGTTGACTTCTACCGTGTCGAGGTAGCGCTCTACCAACTGAGCTACGCGCCTTTATGTTGGAAGGTTTTTATCACCCTCCAACGGTGTTGTCAAGAAAATAAGAGACCCTATTCTGAAATATATGCTTTTTTTATCTCAGACGCCTCCACCGGTGCCACATCCTCCTTGGTGACAAAGCGGATCACCATGGCGTCTTCGGTCACCTCGGACATCTCAATGCCAAAGGAGTCAAAGGTCTTGAGCATGAGAAGATCGGCAAGCTTGCCCCCATTGCCCTTGAACAGGATATCCACCACCGCCTGGTCGGATCCGATCTCCTTTGTCCGGACATCCTCGATGCCGGGCATGTCGTTGAGCACCTTTCTCAGCATGATAAAGCTGGACAGATAGTCAGCGCCCTCCACCCGGGTTTCGATGGCCCTGACCGTTCGCTGATGGGCGGCCCAGTATGCCTGGAGCTTGGACAGGAGAGCTTGCCCTGCAAGCGATCCAGCCTGGGTAAGGGCATGCCTCGTCCCTTCATCGTCCGCCTGGCTCTTCACCACTGCAGAATGTTCAAGGGTTGCAATCCGTTCCCCTGTGGCCGTGTCGAAAAGGTCCAGGGCAATGGCGGCCCCATAGGAGCGATCGTCGCCCATGCGATTGGACGGCTCTTCCGCCCGGGCCCTTCCCATGACCACCATGTCGGCCTTGAGGGCTGCCCCAAGCTTGAGGGCGGCGGTGTCATCGTGGACAAAATCAAAGGAGATGCCAACGGCTTCAGGGTCGGGCCGGGGGGTGTCGTTCCCCACAATGGTATATCCCTGTTTTTCAAGGAGAGTGGTAAGGGCGTCTTCGGCAACCGAATTATAGGGCAGGGGGTTGTTGCCCCACCAATACCTGGGAAGGAGTTCGTTAAAGGATTGCTCGCTGATGAAAAAAAGAACCGAGGGCGTCTCCTTTGCAATGTTGAGAATCTTTGCCTGGGTAAAAAACGCTTCCAGGGCCCGGGCATTGATCGTGGCCGCCACGGCCACCATGTATTGATTCTCCTTTTCAAGCTCGCCGACCACCCGGTAGGTCTCCACGTACTTCCGGGGATCCGTTAGCACCTGTTCCCACAGAAAATCAAGGTTCTCGGCAATGTCCGACCGGGAAAGCATGGCCACCACCGCCCGTTCCACCGATGCCTTAAGGGCGTCGGCAACAGCTTCTTTTTTTGCGTGGGGCAGATTATCGTTGAGGATGGGTCGTTTTCCAAGGGCAACGGCATTGCCCTCCCCTGAATCGGCAAAACAATTTTCCGTACCCAGGGCCAGCAACACAACCAGGCAGGTCAAACCTGCCAGGCCCGTAAAAACTCGTCTCATCATCAAACTCTCCTATACGTTTCTTGCAATGGCGTAATCGGCCAGCATCATCATGATATTTTTTGCTTCACAGTCGTCAAAGACCCCGAGGCTCTTCTTTGCCAGGTCAACATGGTCCCGGGCCTTTGACTCGGTATAGTCGATCCCCCCGTACAGTCGGAGTTTTTCAACAATCCCGTTGAAATCGTCATCGTTGAACGCCTTGTCCGAGATCACCTTCTCCATCCATTGCCGGTCCCCTTCCTCGGCCTGTTCCAGGGCGTGGATCAGGGGCAGGGTCAACTTTCCTTCCCGAATATCGGCGCCTGGGTTTTTCCCCAGGGTCTTGGCATCGGCCGTATAGTCCAAGAGGTCGTCGGCCATCTGAAAGGCAATCCCCAAATGGTGTCCGTAATCACAAAGCGCCGCCTCCTTTTCCTCGGACGCCTGGGCGATGATGGCACCGCTCTTACAGGCACCCTCGATGAGCACGGCGGTCTTCCCTTGGATAACGGCCATGTATTCGGCCTCGGTGAGATCGAGCTTCCCCTTTTTCTCCAGCTGATCGATCTCGCCCTGGGACATCTCTTCGGTAATATTGGCGATCACCTTGATAATTCTGGGAAGGTTTGTCTCAGAAGCAAGGGTGAGGGAGCGGGCGAGGAGAAAATCCCCGGTCAGCACCACCCGGGGGGCACCCCAGGTGGCATGGGCCGTCTGTTTCCCCCGCCGCATATCGGCCCGGTCCACCACATCGTCGTGGAGAAGGGTTGCGGCGTGGAGGTATTCAAACAGGGTGGAGAACCTTACGGCAAGGTCGTCCGGGTAATTGCAAAGCCGTGAACTCAATAGAAAGAGCAGGGGACGAAGCCGTTTTCCGCCACTGAACAGCAGGTGCCCTGCAATATCCTTCACAAGGCTGAGGTTTGGGGTCAGGTTGTCAGACAGGGCCACCTCAATCCGGGCAAGATCCCCTTCAACCGCTGATACGATTCTGCTCTTTAGAGCACTTTTCATTCTGCAATCTCTCCTGAAAGGTCATACTCATGGGTGTCGTTGATCTTTACCCTGACAAAAGTACCGATTTCAAGTCCTGAGCCGTAAACAAATGTGAACCCGTCCACTTCCGGCGCCTGGAACTCGGCCCTGCTAAGATAGATGCCCTCATCGGGATTCTCCTCAATCAGCACGGTCACGGTCTGATCCAGGTACTTTTCGTTGATCTCTTCCGAGATCAGGGCCTGGGCCGCCATGATGGTGTCCCGCCGGATCTCGCCGGTCTCTTCGGGCACATGGTCCTTCAGGGAATGGGATTTCAGGTCGTCGGCGTCGGAGTAGGCAAACACCCCCAGCTGGTCAAAGCGGATCTCCTTGACAAAATCGAGCAGCTCCTGGAAATCCGCCTCTGTCTCGCCGGGGAACCCAGTGATCAGGGTGGTCCTGAGGGCGGCATTGGGATCACACTTGCGGATAAAGGCAAACAGATCGTAGAGATCCTCCCGGTTGTAGTTCCTGCCCATGAGCCGCAGCATCCTGGAGCTTGCGTGCTGAATCGGCACGTCAAAATAGGTGCACACATTGTCAAGGGTGGCAACCGCTTGGATCATCTCCTTGCTCAAGGAAGAAGGATGGGTATACAGAAGCCGGATCCACACCTCCGGGGCAACGGATGCAATCCGTTTGGACAGGGTCGTCATCAGGAGCGCAAGATCGCACCCCGTGTCCAGATCCACCCCGTAATCCGAGGTGTTCTCCCCCACCAGAACGATCTCCCGGACCCCCTGACGAACAAGGGTTTCAGCCTCGGCCACCACTTCCGCAACCGTACGGCTCCGCTGGATTCCCCTGAGCTGGGGAATGATGCAATAGGTACAGTGGCGGTTGCATCCCTCGGAAATCTTGACATGGGCAAGATGGTCAAGGGTGGTGATCCGGGGCAGGGGAAACCCCTGCATCTCCCGTGCACAAGTGTCGGGAAACAAAGTAAGCGTCTTACCTGAACCGTCCTCAACCACATCCACAATGCGATCACAGGCCCCGGTACCCAGGAAGGCATCCACCTCGGGCAGCTCGGACACAAGGTCGTCCTCCTTGAACCGCTCGGTCATGCATCCGGTGACCACCAGGCGTTTGCACTTGCCTTCCTTTTTGTACTCGGCCATGGCAAGGATGATATCAACAGCCTCTGACGAGGCTGCTGATATGAATCCACAGGTGTTCACAATGATCACCTCTGCCAGGGAAGGGTCATGGACAATGCCATGACCCGCTGCCCCAAGTCTGCCCAGCATGACTTCGCTGTCCACCTGGTTGCGGCAGCACCCCAAGCTTTCGAGAAAAATCATCATAGAGATTTAGCCATGATCTCGCCCATGAGCATACTGAATCGGGCGGGGTTATCAATCTTACCCCCCTCGCTGATCACGGCAAGGTCAAAGAGCAGATCCGAGTAATCCTTGAGAACCGGATTGGTCGTATCCGTCTCAAACACGGTCTTGATCTTTTCCACCACGGGATGGTTGATGTTGAGCTCAAGGGAGCGCTTCTGGTCCGGCGCATCCTGGCCGGACGCCTTGAGGATCTTCTCCATGTAGGCGCTCATGCCGGCATCGTCCCCGGAAAGGCATGCCACGGAATCCGTGAGCCGTTTTGAAATCTGGACATCCTTGACCTTCCCGTCCAGCTTCTCCTTGATGAAGTCAAACAGGGGGGTGTAAGCGTCCTTTTTCTCGTCATCCACGGTCTCGTCAAGATCCAGATCGCCCTTTTCCGCGCTCTTGAGCGTCTTCTCCTTGTACTCAGGAAGGCTCTGGGCCACCCACTCATCAACGGGATCCACCATGAGGAGGACCTCGTAATCCCGGGCCTTGAGAACCTCGAGGAGGGGAGAGTTGATCAGAGAGGTCATGCTCTCGCCCGTGATGTAGTAGATCTCCTTCTGGTCCTCTTTCATGTTCTCGATGTACTGATCAAGGGAGACATACTTTCCGTCGGACTTGGTGGTCTTGTACCGGAGAAGGGATGCGATCCGCTCCTTATTCCCAAAGTCGGTGGGCAGGCCTGCTTTCAGGGCCTGACCAAACTCGTCAAAGAAGGATTCGTACTTCTCCGTATCCATCTCCTCCAGCATGCCAAAAATCTTCTTGACCAGGTTCTTTTTGATATTTCGAACCAGGCGGTCCTCCTGGAGGATCTCCCGGCTGACGTTGAGGTTAAGGTCCGGGGCATCCACCACACCCTGGACAAACCCGAGGTATTCAGGCAGAAGCTCCTTGCAGTCGTCCATGATGAAGACGCGCTTACAGTAAAGCTGCATCCCGTTTTTGCGTTCTGGGCGGAACATGTCCATGGGCGCCTTGGAGGGCAAGAAGAGCAGGGCGTCATACTCGGTGATGCCTTCGAACCGCTTGTGAAGGATCTCCATGGGTTTGTCCCAGTTATGGCTGATGTGCTTGTAAAACTCCTCATACTCCTCTTCAGTGACATCCTCCTTGCTCTTTGTCCAGATCGCCTTCATGGAGTTGAGGGTCTCATCGGCGCGCACCTTTCGATAGGGCTCTCCAATGGGCTTGCCCTCAGCATCCTTGACGATCTCATCCTCAGGGATGGGCTCACTCTTTTCAACGTTCATCACCACGGGATAGGTGACAAAATCAGAGTGCTTCTTGATGATGTGGCGGATGGTGTACTCTTCGGTAAAGTCCTGGTCTCCCTCTTCCACATCCTTGAGTTCAAGGGTGATGGTGGTACCACGCTCCGCTTTTTCCGCCTCTTCAACCGTGTAGGATCCTTTGCCGTCCGACTCCCACTTAACGGCAGTATCGGATCCAGCGGCCTTTGTGACAAGGGTAACCTTGTCGGCGGCGATGAAGGCGGAATAGAACCCCACGCCAAACTGACCGATCAGTTCCGGGGAGATGGTATTCTCGCCGTTGGATTTTTCAAGGGCCTCCACAAACGCTGCGGTGCCGCTCCGGGCGATGGTACCGATGTTCTCGTTGACCTCATCAAAGGTCATGCCGATACCATTGTCCGAGATCTCAAAGGTTTTATTTTCCGGATCGGTTGTGATGCGGATCTTGAAATCGTTGCTGCCTTCAAACAGCTCAGGCGATGTCTGCTCCTTAAACCGTGCCTTGTCAATGGCGTCGGATGCGTTGGAGACAAGCTCCCGTAGAAATATCTCCTTGTTGGAGTAAAGGGAGTTGATGATCAGGTGCAGCAACTGCTGAACTTCAGTTTTAAACTCACACGTCTCTTTTTTGATACCCATAACTTCTCCTATTTGTTTCCTGCATAAACAACGATTATTAAATCTATTTTTGTCCTAAATAATTGGTTTAAATTCACGATTGTCAAGGCGGGGACCGGAAAAGATTACCGAAAACAGGCTTCCAAGGCCCCAAAAAACCGTCCAAGGACAAAAAAACATAATATCAAAGATCAATCCATTGATTATATTGATTTTTAGGGCAAAACCTGTTAACTATCGTGCGTCATCACGACCACGGAGCCATGGCCCCCGGGTGGTTGATGGGTGCAAGGATTTTATTGTCATGGCCATTTAAAGGAATGGGAGAAACAATATGCACTATGAAGGCAACATCATACGGCCTCCCAGCGAGGCAAACTCGATTCTCCTCCAGGTAACAGTGGGGTGTTCCCACAACAAGTGCACCTTTTGCGGCGCTTACAAGGGAGAACGGTTCACCATCAAAAAAGATCCCATAATCATGGAGGATATCGAGTTCGCGGCCAAACACTTCCGAAATCAGAACCGGCTCTTTCTCTGCGACGGCGATGCCCTGATCATCCCCCAACGGCGCCTGGTCCCGATCCTTGAAAGAATCAACCAGCGACTACCCTGGATCGAGCGCATCGGCCTCTATGCCAACACCAAGAGTATCCGGATGAAGTCGAAACAGGAACTGGAAGAGCTCCGGGCACTGGGGGTCACCATCGCTTACATGGGCCTTGAAACCGGAGATGACGTGACCCTTGAGAAGATCGTCAAGGGCGCCGACGCCCAGCGGATGATCGAGATGGGCCAGAAGATCAGAAGTGCCGGGTTCAAACTCTCCGTCACGGTCCTTGCCGGCATTGCAGGCAGAGAAAGGTCGTTGATCCATGCCAGGGAGACCGGCAGGGTGCTCACGGCCATTGATCCCGAGTATGTTGGCGCCTTGAGCCTCATGCTCATCCCGGGCACCCAGATGCACGACCTGTACGAACAAGGCAAGTTTGACCTGATCAACCCGGACGAGATGCTCATCGAACTGGGGGCCATGATCTCGGCCACCCACCTCACCCAGGGGCTGTTCCATGCCAACCACGCATCCAACTATCTTCCCATCAGGGCCGAGCTTCCCCGGGACAAGGAAAAGACCCTTGCCCATATTGCCAAGGCCCTGGAGGGTAAAATCGGGCTCAAGCCCGAGTCCATGAGAGCTTTATAATCAACAATTAAGAAATCACCGGGCAACGTCCCTATTAAAAAAAGCACAAGAAACAGGAGAAACACAATGGCTTGCGCCAACACAGACCTTGACCAACAATGTATCACTACCATCAGGACCCTTTCCATGGATGCCATCCAGAAGGCAAACTCCGGCCATCCCGGAGCACCCATGGGGCTTGCGCCCGCAGCCTTTGTTCTGTGGAAGGATTTTCTGAAACACAACCCCGAAAACCCGGCATGGATCGACAGGGACAGGTTTGTTCTCTCCGGGGGCCATGCATCCATGCTCCTGTACAGCTTGCTCTACCTGAACGGATACGGCACCACCCTGGACGACCTCAAAAGCTTCAGGCAGTGGGGCAGCAAGACCCCGGGACACCCGGAATACGGACACACAGCAGGGGTTGAGACCACCACCGGCCCCTTGGGACAGGGCGTTGCCAACGCCGTCGGCATGGCCATGGCAGAACGCCACCTGGCAGCACGGTTTAACCGGAACGGCAAGACCCTCATCGACCACCACACCTACGTGATCTGCGGCGACGGGGATCTCATGGAGGGTGTTTCCCACGAGGCCGCATCCCTGGCAGGGCATCTTGGCCTGGGCAAACTCGTGTGCATCTACGACGACAACTCCATCTCCATCGAGGGCAAGACCGACATCACCTTTACCGAGGATGTCAAGGCACGGTTCGAGGCCTTGAACTGGCAGGTGCTGGTGGTGGATGACGGCAACGACCTTGGGAAGATCCGGGCCGCCATCACGGCTGCCAAGGAAGAGACTGCCCGGCCCACCATGATCAAACTCAAGACCCATATTGCCTACGGCAGCCCCAACAAGCAGGACTCCCCAGGCGCCCACGGCGCTCCCCTGGGCGTGGATGAGATCAAACTTGTGAAAGCGTTCTACGGCGCACCGGTGGACAAGGACTTTTATGTGCCTGAAGCGGTTCTCACCGAGTGCAGAAAGGCCATTGACAAGGGCCGGGAAAGCGAGACGGCATGGCAGGCAATCTTTGATGCATACAAAACAGAGAATCCCGAACTTGCCGACAACTTTGTGGATGCCATCTCCGGCTTTTTGACAGCCGGGTGGGACAAAGAGGTTCCGGTCTTTTCAACCGAGGACAAGCCAGTGGCCACACGGGCGGCCTCGGGCAAGGTGCTCAACGCCATTGCAAAGAACCTGCCCACCCTCATGGGCGGATCGGCCGACCTTGCCCCCTCAAACAACACCTTTCTCAACGGTTTCGATGAGTTCCAGTCCGAGACCCCGGAGGGAAGGAACATCCGGTTCGGTGTCCGTGAACACGCCATGACCGCCATCATGAGTGGCATGTACCTCCACAGCGGTGTCCGCCCCTTTGGCGGCACCTTCCTGGTCTTTGCCGACTACATGAGACCGGCCATCCGGGTGGCCTCCCTCATGAAACTGCCCATGATCTACGTGCTCACCCATGACAGCGTGGCTGTAGGCGAAGACGGCCCCACCCACCAGCCGGTTGAGCATGTGGCTTCCCTCCGGGCCATCCCCGGTCTCACCGTGATCCGTCCGGCAGATGCCAATGAAACGGCAGACGCCTGGAAACAGGCCCTGAAAACCCTGAACGCCCCCACGGCCCTGATTTTGAGCCGCCAGAACCTGCCCATCCTCGACACCACGAAGGCGGACGGCGCACTGGCCAACGGTGCCTACACCCTCAAGGATACCGAGGGCGAGCCCGAGATCATCCTCATTGCCACCGGCTCCGAGGTTCATCTCTGTGTTGAAGCAGCAGAGGCCCTGGCAGCGGAGAACATCCAGGCAAGGGTGGTCAGCATGCCCTCCTGGGAGCTCTTTGAGCAGGCCCCGGACTACTACAAAGAGCGAATCCTTCCCCCGGCTGTCAAGACGCGGCTTGCCGTTGAAGCGGGCATCTCCATGGGATGGGAGCGCTATGTGGGTGACGCCGGAAAAGTGATCGGCATTGATGGGTTCGGCGCATCCGCACCGGGCAACAAGGTGCTCAGCGAGTACGGATTTACCAAGGAAAACATCATTGAGAACGCCAAGGCGCTCTTGAACAAATAAAAAAAAGGGGTCAGACTTAGCTTATTGCTCCGCAATAAGCTAAGTCTGACCCCGGCTATCACGAGTCTGGCCCGGTCCCTTTATCATAATAACGACAATAAGCTAGGCCTGACCCCGATTAATAAGGTCCGCCATCTGGGCAAAGCCCAGGCCCCCCTCCCCTTGGGTGACCCAGGTGGGCTTGTGCCGGAGTTGATCCGCAAAAGCAAGAATGTTGGCCACCCCCACGGAGTTGGAAAAGAATTCAAACATGGGTTCGTCATTGGGGGAATCCCCGGAAAAAATCACCTGCTCCTTGATGGTTTCAAGATCCACCTGGAACACCTCCCTGAAAAAGAGGGAGGTCATGGAAAGCTTGTCATAGTCTCCGAACCAGCCGTTGACATGGATGGAACTGATCTTTGCCACGGCCCCGTGGGCCTCGAAGATGTCGACGATGGTATCGATTTCTCCTTTGTCCAGGGGGGGCACATCTTCACAGAAATCGATGGCAAGATCCGCCTCCCGGTAGGCCTGGTCCGCCGACACCCGGCATCCCGGCACCCGGACCAACACCTCTTTTTCGATGGCCACCAGCTTTTTTTTGTCCCCAGCCCTTTCTGCCTCGGTTCTGAAGTAGCGACGAACCATCCGTCTCGACCCTTCATCATAATAGAAATAGAAGGCCCCGTTCTCGCCCACCACCCCGTCCACGGGCCACATCCGGGCGATGTGGTCGCACCAGCCCCCGGGCCGGCCGGTGATGGGTACCACCCGGATGCCAGCCTGTTGCAGCCGCTCCATGGCAGCAAAAGCGCAGGCCGGAATCCGGCCGTTGTTTGTGATCGTATCGTCGATATCGGTGAGCAGATATCGAATTCCTTTTATTCCCTGGAACAAGTCCATTAGATTCAACCTTGTTGTGGTTTATTGTTCACTCAACTTTCAGCAGTCATGGCCGCCGAAAAAAACTAATACTTGAAACGGCCGACAATCTCGTTGAGTTCCACAGCCATCTGTTTCAACTCTCCGACATTCTCGGCAATCCCATTGCTGTTCCTGGAGATTTCACTTGCGGAGGCATCCACCATGGCAATATCCTTGGATATCTCGCCAATGGCAGCGGAACTCTGGGTCACGTTCTCGTTCACGTCCTGGATCCCCTGGGACACCTGTCCCACATTGGAGGAGATCTCACCTGTAACGGCGGACTGCTCCTCAATGGCCGTGGCAATGGTGCCAATGATTTCGTTGATGTCGTTGATCACCCGGGCCACCGTGTCGATCTCAACAACGGTTTCCCTGCTGGTGTCCTGGACCCCGTCGATCTTGGCCTTGATATCGGCGGTTGCGTCCGCTGTCTGGCGGGCCAGCTCCTTGATCTCGTTGGCCACCACGGCAAACCCCTTACCGGCCTCACCGGCCCGGGCCGCCTCGATGGTGGCGTTAAGTGCAAGGAGGTTGGTCTGCTCGGAGATATCAGTGATGGTCTCGGTGACAGCGCCGATGGCCAGGGCGGCCTTGCCCAGCTGGTTCATCTTTTCCGAGGCCCCGGCCACCTGGACCACGGCCTTTTCCGAAATACCACGGGCTTTTTCCGAATTCATGGCGATCTCATTGATGGTGGAGGTCATCTCCTCTGTGGCGCTGGCCACCCCGTTGGCCAGGGCCGAAGTAGACTGGGCGCCCTCGGCCATCTTGTTTGATATATCCAGCAGGGTTGCGGAAGAGGTGTCCACCACCCCAACATTGACGGCAAGCTCCTTGATGATGGCCTGGAGATTATCCAGAAAAACGTTGAACCAGCGGGCAAGCTCTCCCACCTCGTCCCGTGTCTCCACCTCAAGCCGCCGGGTGAGATCCCCCTCGCCCTCGGCAATATCCTTGATCATCTCAGTGGCATTGCCAATGGGCCTTGCCAGGGACACGGCCAGAAAATAAGCGCACACACCGAACAACCCTGCAAGCAACACCCCGACAACGGCCATGATGGAGAGCATGGAGCGCACCTTGCCCATGATCTCGTTCTTTTTGATCAGTCCAACAAGTTTCCATCCAAGATCCTTGGATGTCATCACCTTGACAGCATAGTCAACCCCCTTGATATTCACCAGCAGATCCCCGGAGGAGATCTTGTTGATCGGGGTGAATGCCCCATCGTTAACCGCATCAAGCTGCTTGAACAGATGCTCGCCATCGGACGGGTCGGCCAGGATCACACCGTCGTCCTGGACCAGCATCACATACCCGGACTCCCCGACCTTGATGCCGTCAATGAAATCACTGAGGGCCTGGAGGGTAACATCAAAGGCCATCACTCCCTTGATGGCGCCGTTGGCCCCCTGCACCGTGTGGGAGACGCTGATCATGGCCCCCCCTTCCGTGGAGTTGTAGGCTTTGGTGATGGTAGGTTTGCCCCGGTTGGCAAGGGCATCGGTATACCAGGGCCGTGTCCTGGGATCGTAACCCGGGTCTGTCTTATAGGTATCAAGTCCGTAGGTGTAACCGCCAAAGGGAGTTCCCATGTAGGCGTAGAGATAATGCTTGTGGGAACTCTTAAAGCTCTTGAACAGGTTGATCATCCGCTGCTCCACAAGACTCAAGTCAAAATCCAGCGGGCTCTTTGGCTCCGGAATATCTATGAACGAGGAGAGGGACTCATCAGCGGCAACCACATCGGGATGTTGGGCCGCCATGATAATGTTGTTCCGAATCTCCTCCATGAAGATGGACATGGCCATTTCCACTTGGGTGAGTTCTTTTCCCGTGGATTGGTAAAAGGTGTCCATGGAATCACGTTTGATGTTATACCCAAGAATGGTGCAGATGAGTAGGATGGGCAGGATGGTAGAAGCGAGAAAGGCCAGGACGAGTTTTTTCTTAAGTGTAAAGTTCATCTAAGTGTACCTCTTGTTTACTAGTAAAAACATTGAATCCGACAGCTTAACATCACAATTTTATAACGTTTTTCAAACGCTTCCGCCTGATATCAAAATCAGATATCAAGGCTTGCTGGCCGGGCATGATAGGACGGTCACGGCTTGAAAAGAAAGACCATATTAAAAGGAAAAATAAAAGTCAAAGATTATCAAAAACAGGGGGGATGGGCCCCCCTTAAAATTCTTGCTTTCCAGAACAATTCCGCATATTGTTGCGATAAAAAAGGAGGCTGCCATGAAACGATTTATTTGTTTAGTAATGTTTGTACACTTAATGACCACCCCCTGCCACGCCAGGCCAGGGGAGATCGACACAGGGGCCAAGGATCAGACCAGCCTCTTTGTCACCATTTATAACCAGGACATGGCCCTTGTGAAGGAGAAACGCGCAGTGGTCCTGCCCGGGGGGGAGTCAACCCTGGCCTTCAGGGACGTGAGCGGCAGGATCATCCCGGAAACGGCCCTGTTGAAATCCAAGGGACTCAGGGTGGTGGAGCAGAACTTCGAGTTTGACCTGCTCTCCCCGGAATCCCTGCTTGAAAAATTCACCGGAAAAACCGTGGAACTCATCAAGACCCACCCGGAAACAGGCCGGGAGACACGGCTTACGGCAACGGTCCTTGCCACCCAGAACGGGGTCGTCCTTGAAACGCCCACGGGCATTGAGACCGGCATTCCGGGCAGGCTCCTCTTTCCCCATATTCCGGACAACCTGAGAACCAGCCCCACCTTGACCATGACGGTCCTGAACAGCGCCCCCCAAAGCCGGGAACTGGAACTGTCCTACCTCACCCGGGGCCTCACCTGGCGGGCCGACTATGTGGCCGAGCTCAACCCGGATGACGACCGCTTGAACCTCAAGGCCTGGGTCACCCTCACCAACACCAGCCGGACCGACTACCTTGATGCCACCCTCCAGCTGGTGGCAGGGGATATCCACCTGGCCCCCAGGGAACAACGCAATCGGGCCATGCCCATGATGATGACGTCGGTGGAGGCCGACGGGGGGTTCGCCCAGGAAGAGATGTTCGAGTACCACCTCTACACCCTGGAGCGCAAAACCACCTTAAAGAACAACCAAACCAAGCAGGTGGCCCTGCTCCAGGCAGAGAACGTTCCCTGCACCAAGGCGTACCGCATTGACGGCCAGGGCTACTACTTTTCCCGAAGCATGGGGCCTGACGGTGAAAACCCCAAGGTGCAGGTATTGCTTCACCTGGAGAACGAAAAGAAAAACAACCTGGGCATGCCCCTTCCCAAAGGGGTGATCCGGGTCTACAAACAGGACAGCCAGGGCATGCTTCAATTTGCAGGCGAAGACCACATGGACCACACCCCTGACAAGGGCGCGTTAAAGCTTACCCTTGGCAACGCCTTTGACATCACCGCTGAAAAGAAGCAGACCGATTTCAAAAAATTGTCCACCTCAAGCAAGGACGCCTTTCGGTATCAGTCCGCCTATGAGATTAAGATCTCCAACGCCAAAGCAATTCCTGTGACCGTCACCGTATCCGAGCCCGTGCCCGGGGATTGGCGAATCACCCGGCAAAGCCATCCCCACACCAAGGCCGCAAGCAACAGGGCCCAATGGCAGATCAGCGTACCGGCCCGGGGGGAAGCGACCCTCGGCTACACGGCCCAGACAAAGTAGCCCATCATCTCAACGGAGGATTGTCTTGAAAAAATTATCATTGCTTTTGTCCACGGTTCTGCTGCTCGCGTTCTCAACCCCGTCAACGGCGGCCCTGAAAATCAAACTCGGGGTGGTCACAAAGCCCGGTTCCGCCCAGAACATCGTGGCGGAAAAATTCAAAGCCCTTGTGGAGGAACGGAGCAACAAAAAGATCCGGGTCAAGGTGTTCCACTCGGCCTCCCTGGGTAACGAAACCGAAATCCTCCAGCAGATCCAGATGGGCACCATTGAGATGGGCATCATCACCGGCGGCCCCTTTGACACCTTCGACCCCATCGTCCGGGTGATCAACTATCCCTTTTTGTTCAAGGACAATGCCCAGGCAGACGCCGTCCTGGACGGCCCCCTGGGCCAGGAGATCTTCAAGAGCCTGGAAACCTCAAAGTTCAAGGGCCTCTGTTTTTCAGAAAACGGATTCCGGAACCTGACCAACAGCCGGGGCCCGGTCAAGACCCCCGAGGATATCAAGGGCCTCAAGATTCGGGTGATGTCCTCAGCCCTTCACAAGACCATCTGGCAGGCCTTGGGGGCCAACCCCACCCCCATGCCCTGGCCCATCTACACGGAGCTGGAACAGGGGGTGATCGACGGCCAGGAAAACCCCCTCTGGGTGATGGAGGTGTACAAGTTCTACGAGATCCAGCAGTACATGACCCTGACCCGCCATGTCTACTCCCCCCACCTGGACGTGGCAAGTCTTGGATGGTGGCAGACGCTTTCCCAGGAAAACCAGGAGATGATCCAAACTGCCATGAAGGATGCCGCCCGGTTCCAGCGGACGAGCAACCGGGATAAGAATGCAGAACGCTTGCAACTGCTTGAGGCCAAGGGCATGCAGATCGAAACCGATCCGGACATCAACGCGTTCCGGGCAAAGGTGGCCGATCTCAAGGAGATGGATCTCTACCAGGATCCCAGGGTCCACGCCCTGTTAATAAAGATGCTCGACGCCACCCAATAGGCCAGACATGACTGACGCAAATCGCCTGGAAACCTTCAGCAACCGCCTCAACCAATGGGTGGAGCGCCTGGTGTTTGGCCTTGGCCTTGCCATGGCCGTCATCGTGGTGCTCCAGGTGTTTGCCCGGTATGTGTTGAACAACTCCCTGTTCTGGTCCGAGGAGCTTGCCCGTTACTGCCTGGTGTGGATCTCCTTTTTGGGTGCCTCCATCGCCTACCACGACCGGGTCCATCCCGGGGTGAACCTGCTGTTTTCAAGACTCACCCCAAAAATGGAGCGGCTCCTGGCCGTCACGGTCCACCTTGTCTCCCTGGGACTCTTCTCAATCATGGTGGTCCATGGCGTCAAGTTTGCCGTTTTTGTACGGCTCCAGATCACCCCGGCCCTGGCCATCCCCAAGTGGATCGTCATGGGCATTATTCCCTTGAGCGGGGCCATACTCATGGTCCATGGCGTCCGGTTTCTCATTAAAGAGATCCAGGGGGGAGCGAAATGATCGCAACCGTGCTCATCCTATCGCTCATGGTGCTTTTCGCCCTGAACACCCCCATCGCCATCGCCATTGGCGCAGCCTCGGTGATCGCCATCCTGGTCCAGGGGGATTTCTCCCTGATGATGGTGGTCCAGCGGATGTTTTCCGGAACCGACTCCTTTCACCTCATGGCAGTGCCGTTGTTCATGTACGTGGGTATCATCATGGAAAAGGGGGGGATCAGCCAGCGGCTCATCGATCTTGCCAATGCCCTGGCCGGGTGGCTTCCCGGGGGCCTTGCCGCCGTCACCATCGTCTCGGCCATGTTCTTTGCGGGAATATCAGGCTCTGCTGCGGCCGATGCAGCAGCCGTGGGCGCCGTGCTGATCCCGGCCATGAAGCGGTCCGGGTACGAACCCGACTTTGCCGCCGCGGTCCAGGCATCCGGCGGCTCCCTGGGGGTGATCATCCCCCCGTCCATCCCCATGATCATCTTCGGATTCCTCACCGGCGCCTCCATCGGCCGGCTCTTTGCCGCAGGCATCATTCCGGGTCTTCTCATCGGCGTCTCCCTCATTGCCGTCAGCTCCATCATCTCCCATCGCCGGGGCTACGCCCCTGAGACCCGGTTTTCCCTCCCCCGGGTGTGGACCACCTTTCGCCGGGCCTGGTTAGCTTTAGGGGCCCCTGTCATCATCCTGGGCGGCATTCTGCTGGGCATCTTCACAGCAACGGAATCCGCAGCCGTGGCCGTGGTCTATGCCCTGTTCGTGTCCATGGTGGTCTACAAGAAGATCACACCCAGAGACCTCTACACCATCATCGTCAACGGGTCCGTCACCTCGTCCATCGTAATGTTCATCATTGCCACGGCCTCTGTTTTCTCCTGGGTGGCGGCGGTGGAGGATATCCCCTCCGCCCTGGCAGGGGGCATCCTCGGGATCACGGACAACCGGATTCTGCTGCTGTTGATCATCAACGCCGTTCTTCTCATCGCCGGCACCTTTGTGGAAACCACGGCCGCCCTGATCCTGCTGGTCCCCATGATCACCGCCATGCTGCCCGCCCTTGGCATCGACATTATCCAACTGGGCGTGATCGTGGTGACCAACCTTGCCATTGGCATGCTCACCCCACCCATGGGCATCTGCCTCATCGTGTCCAGCGCCATCTCAAAACAGAGTATAGGTGCCGTGAGCCGCCGGGTGCTGCCCTTTCTGGCCATTCTGCTGGTGGACCTCATGATCATCACGTTTTACCCGCCTGTTACCATGTGGATGGCCGGTTTTATAAGATAGAGGGGTCAGATCCATGGAATTGACACGATAAGATGAGAGGTGGGGGGAGGTAAGGGGGGAAACATCACACACAGTGTGACGGCATCACGCCATGGCGGCAAAAAAGGCTTCGACTAACTGGTTAAACCCAAAGGCAAGCACTGTCCCACATGCCTCGTCACGGTCAAACCACTTCAGACACTGGCCCTCGGTCAATACAATGGCATGGATATCAAGGTCCGAGGGTTGCCAGAACACATACTCGGTCCTGTCATCAAACGCAACCACTTGGAACAGGGCAGGCGGGCAGAGCGTAAGCCCCATCTCCTCGTCCATCTCCCGAACAATGCACTGCTCCGGGGTCTCATCAGCCTCCACATGACCGCCCGGGAGATCCCACATGCCAGCACAGGGAAGACCCGGTTTCTCATCCCGTAGCAAGAGCAGGATCTGGTTACGGCGATTCAAAAACACGATGCTGCATCCCCTGGGCTTCATGGCACCGCTGATTAAAGGAGAATCCATCAGCTGAGAAAAGTGATCTTTGGATCGCTGGGCAGTGCCAGGCCCACGCTCACCTCCAGGGCCTTGAGAATGGCCGCGGGCACCGGGCACGACACATGGGGGACATGGTTCTGACAGGCCGCAAGCACCCGGGACTCCCCTTTTTTAAACAGCTCGTCCATCACATTCAACGGTTCCGCGCCAAGGGCCTCGGCCACTTTTTTGTAATTGGGGCAATCGGTTGAAAGGGAAAGCTGCGCCTTGTATCCCTCCTCCGGCGTGGCGTGTATGGTTGTCGTGAAGCCGCAAATCCCGGCAAAAACTTCCAATTCAGTTGCATCCTTACCCATGATCTTTTCTTCTCCTTGATGATAAACATACCCTCGAAAGGCTCTGCTTCTTATAGGGAGGGACGGCAGAAAAATCAACCCATTAACATATTATTATTTGGGGCATTCCCTTGGGTAAAAGAAGAGTCCCCATCGGGTTTTTCCTATATTTCGCCTGGAGAAAGCGGTATAACCCCCTTGGCAAGAGATAAAGAGACAGCAACCAGAAGGAAACCATTCCATGAGAACAATCGCGTTTGGATATTCAACCCAGTGCAACCTCAGGTGCGGGCACTGTGTGGCAAAGGGAGAGATCCCTGACACCAGCACCATGGACCTTGGCCGGGCACGGGAAATTATCCATGAAATGGCAGCAAGCAAGGTCAAGGGGATCAGCTTCACCGCAGGCGAGCCCCTGATCTTTCTCAACGAGATCAACGAACTTGTCCGGCTCTGCCACGACCTTGGCATTTACACAAGAATCGTTACCAACAGTTTCTGGGCCCCCACCCGGGAAAGGGCGGACACGGTGGTTAAGGCGCTGAAAAAGAACGGACTCTGTCAGCTGCGGCTCAGCTACAGCCGATGGCATCAACAGGGGTTGCCTCCCCGGAACGTAGTCAATGCCGCCGAAAGCTGTCAAACATACGGGGTGGATTATTTTGTCTCGTTTGTGACCGATTTTTCCGAACAGGATGATCCCCACGAGGCGTTCCTCAGGGCAAACGCCCTTCGCTTCTTTCCCGAGCCCCTGATCTATTCGGGCCGGGCAGCCAGCTTTGACCATGGCCCCCTTTGCACGGATTTCCAGGCCAATTGCTGTGCCATGAACCCCTATCTCACCCCGGAACTTGACATGTACGCCTGCTGCGATGCCGGCAGTCACTTCACCGACACCCAGGTCTTTTTCCTGGGCAACCTTGCCGACAACAGCGTTGATGGGCTCTTCAAGGCCAGCGAAACCAACCGTCTTTTCCACCTGATACGCACCGCAGGCATCACCCGCCTGGCCCTTTTTGCGGGATTCACGTCAAGACAGATTATCCGCTACAGAAAGTGCGACCTGTGCCGTGAGCTGTTCAACGATCCTGCCACCCTGAAACGGCTCCAACAGGCGGCGTCAGAAAACGTCAATCACTGGTCCCGGTGATCAACAGATCAAAAGATCCAGTGGAGCAAAGAATCCACCAGGGTGATCAGGCAGGCGGCCACCAGGGTGGTTCCAATGGAGTTAATCTCAAAGTCCTCCATGAGCTTGTCCGTGATCCACAGAAGAAAGGCGTTGATCACAAACTTGAACAGCCCGAAGGTCACGATCATGAGGGGAAAGGTCAGCAGCGCCAAAAGCCAGCCGGTGAAAAAATTGATGGTCGAGTAGACCAGGGCCACGATCACCGCGGTCCAGACGTCCTTGATGCGAATTCCCGGTAACAGGTATGACACCAGAAAAATGGCCACGCTCAAGATTAGCAGGTTATAGATCATGTTTTCATCTCCTTATATATGTTAGCTTCTTAGCTCTGATTTTCGCGTTATTTTGGCAAAAGCATCAGAAAGTTATTGGGTTCTGGCTTGTCCTGGTTATACATAACGGGTCGCAATCAAAGCGACCGCGTGGTCTCAGGCCTGAGGCGGGACAGGTCCCTTTTTTCCAGGACAGAATCGATCAGCGCCACCATGCGTGCCTTGTCCTTCTGGAGGGTGCCGTTGATGGGCAGGTGGTTGGAGGCGTGGACTCCGACAAATTTCATGTTGTCGGCATGGATATGTTCAAACAGGGTCTTCATCTCCTCCAGGGTGGCAAAGGCATCGGGCACCACAAAACGGCCCTTTTCCATCTCCGTGTAAAGCCGTGTACCGGGCACCGGGGTCACAGTCAATGCGGCAAGGTACCGGGGCTTCATCCGGTTGCAGATCTCGGCCGTGGCAATAGCGATACGTTCCTGAACCGCCTTGTCATTGCCGGCAAGGCCCAGGAGCACCATGGCAGACAGGTTGATACCGGCATTCACCAGGCGCGTTCCGGCAGCCAGCATCTCATCTGCGGTCACCCCCTTGTTGATCTGCTTCAACATTTCTTCGTCCCCGGTCTCCACCCCGAGATACGCCTTGGTGAGGCCGGCGGCCCGCAGGGCACAAAGTTCGGTCATGCTCTTTCCCAGGGTACTTTGGGGGCCCACATAGGATCCCACATGGCGGAGGGAGGGGAATGTTTCATAGAGTTGACGTAGAATCTCCAGCAACAGGTCGTTCTCCATGGCAATGGCGTCCCCGTCGCAAAGGAACACCTTTTCCAGATCCCCGTAATGGTCCTTTGCCATGCGGATATCCCGGCTGATCTCATCAAGGGATCGAACCCTGTAGCGCTTGTCCTTGTACATGCCGCAAAACGAACACCCGTTGTGGGAACAGCCGATGGTGCACTGGAGAATATAACTGTTTGCCTCACTGAACGGTCTGAATATCTGGCCCTCATATTTCATGGTGGTCATCCTGTCATGCTGTCGTGGTTATAGCTCTTCGCTTATGAACAGAGCCCTTTTTTTATTACAACAGGTAAAGCAGGCATCCCGTCGAGTGCAAACATCCATCGATCCTGCTCCAACAAACGAATTCCAATGGTTCAGCCCCCTAATTTATAAGCTCAAGAAAAATAGTCAAGAATTACTTCCAAGGAAAAGCGCCCGGCATCCACAGTGCTCTCTTTTCACGTGAAACATTCCGCCAGGGCCCAAAGGGTAACACCCACAGGGGTATCCGTGTCGCCCCAGGCCAAGGGCAAGCTTGGGGCGGCAGGGAAATATAAGGATCACAAATTGAATAAACCTTCCAATAACAAACTTGCCATCAGCAAAGCTTTGGCATACATTCAGGGCTGGAAACAGATCGAAATCTAAAAAAATCGTCTTTAAAGAAAGAGAACATGGCAAAAACCAGCATTGAAATGCGTACGCCCCCACCGCCAATAACGGCATGCCATGATTGCGGCCGGGTGCAGCAGCTCCCTGACTTACCCGTGGGCAGCAAGGCCATGTGCGGTCGTTGCAGGGCGGTGCTGTTCCGGAAAACCCCGGATACGGTGCAGCGCACATTAGCCCTTGCGGTGACCGGGCTGATTCTCTTTGCCATTGCCAATGTCTATCCGTTTCTTTCCATGAGACTTGAAGGACAAATTCGGGAAACCACTCTTATTACGGGGATTGCAGGCCTCTACCACCAAGGCATGCCCGGGCTCTCCGGCCTGGTGCTGCTAACCAGTGTGCTGGTTCCCCTTGTGCAGCTCATGGGGCTTGTGTATCTCCTTTCTCCCATGGTGATCGGACGATTGGCCGGACGCAGTGCAGGCGTTTTCAGGGCCCTCCAGCGCCTGCGGCCCTGGAGCATGATGGAAGTGTTTATGCTGGGCATTCTGGTTTCCATGATCAAGCTGGCCAAGATGGCCGACATCATACCAGGGGTGGCGTTATGGGCGTTTGCAGGGCTTATTGTTGTGCTTCTGGCCGCTTTTTCCGGCCTCAACCCCGACGACATATGGCGGCGCATTCCCCTAAGCCCCAGGGCCAGGGATGAAGGGGTCCATGGCCCGGTCCGGGCGGCCACCTGCCACAGCTGCACGCTCATGGTCCAGGTACCGACCCGTTCACCCTGGGGTAACGCCCGTTGTCCCCGGTGTAACGCCCGGTTACACGCCCGAAAGCCAAACAGCATCCAGCGCACATGGGCCCTGGTGCTGACGGCCATCGTTTTTTACGCACCCGCCAATTTAATGCCCATCACCTTCACCCGCACGGTTGCCAGGGAACAGGCCGATACCATTATGAGCGGCGTGATCTACTTCATGTTCTCCGGTTCATGGCATATTGCCCTGGTCATTTTTGTCGCCAGTGTGCTTATTCCGATCCTAAAACTGGTGAGTTTGATCTACTTACTGCTTTCGGTACAGTTTCGCTCCCAATGGAAACCGGAAGACCGGACCCGACTATACCGCTTCACTGAAGCTGTGGGTCGCTGGTCCATGGTGGATGTGTACGTGGTGACAGTGCTGGTGGCGCTGGTGCAGTTAGGCCCCCTTGGCGCCATTGAGGCCGGCCCCGGCGCCATATATTTCGCTGCCGTGGTGGTGATGACCATGCTTGCGGCAGAAAGCTTTGATGCTCGACTGATTTGGGACAAAAAGGATTAATTTATGATGGAACAGCCCCCACCGACATTCCCGTCAACAGAATTACCCCAGGCAACCGTGAGCCCCCAAAAGGGACTCTCTCTCATATGGGTGGTGCCCATTGTGGCCCTGCTCATCGGTGCAGGGCTAATCTATACGACATTTACAGAAAAAGGCCCCACCGTGACCATCACCTTTGCGTCGGCAGAAGGTCTTGAGGCCGGAAAGACGAAAGTGAGATTTAAGGATGTGGAGATCGGCCAGGTCCAAAGTGTGGAGCTGACCCACGACATGAAAGGCGTACGGGTCACGGTGGACCTTGCCAAAGAGACCAAGGACTACCTGACGGAGCATGCACGGTTCTGGGTGGTCCGGCCCCGCCTCAGCGGCAGCACGGTGAGTGGCCTGGGGACCCTCCTGTCCGGGGTATACATTGCCGTTGAGCCGGGCAGGCAGGGAAAGGCGCAATTTGATTTCACGGGACTTGAGATTCCGCCCATGGTGACCGGTGATCTGCGGGGCAAGGTGTTTACCCTGAAGGCCGACAAACTGGATTCCCTGGACTATGGCTCCCCGGTCCATTACCGGGGGGTCAAGGTGGGCCAGGTCACCGGGTATGCCCTTCAAAAGGAAGGAAAAGGGGTGGATGTCATGGTGTTCATTGACGCCCCCCATGATCGCATTGTCACGGAATCTTCCCGGTTTTGGTCCGCCTCCGGCCTGGACATGGATGTGAGTACCGACGGGCTTCGCATTAACACCCAATCCCTGATGAGCCTTCTCATCGGCGGAATTGTGCTGGCCAATCCCGGCCACCTGGACACCCGACCGCTGGCCGGTGGAGGGGCTGTTTTCCCCCTGTACCCCAGCCGGGATGCGGCAATGGCGGAACAATTTACGGAAAAGGAATACTACCGGCTCAACTTTTCCCAGTCGGTCCGGGGGCTTGAAATCGGAGCGCCTGTGGAATTCAAGGGTTTTCCAGTGGGGCGGGTCGTGGACATCGGCATTGAGTTTGACTGGGAACACAAAAACGTGCTTGTGCCGGTGGGCATTGAGGTGGCCCAGGAGCGACTGCTTCGCATCGCATCCGGGGCACCCCTCCCGGAGAAAACGTCAGTCCTGGACATTTTGGTTGAACAGGGAATGCGGGGGCAGGTCAAAACCGCCAGTTTGATCACGGGCAAACTGTATGTGGCCCTGGACTTTTTCCCGTCTGCCGAGCCGGCCAGGATGACTGCCAATAACGGCATTTCCGAAATTCCCACCATTGCCACGCCCATTGAAGAGATCGCGGGCAACCTATCCGCAGTGCTTGCAAGCATTCAAAAAATTCCCATGGAAAAAATCGGTGTCGGTATTCTGGATACCCTTCAAAGCGTTCAGGCCACCAGTGACGGCATTGGCGCCTTGGCAGCATCCAGGGAGGTTCACAATACAATGAAGAACCTGGATGCCACACTGCTGCATATTCAAAAACTGGCAAATGGGTTGGAAACGCAATTGCCGCCAACGGTAAAACAAGCGCGACAGACCATGGAAGGCCTGAATGCGCTGGTCGCCAGGGATTCTTCCACCGTTGTGGAGTTCCAGCGTGCCCTAGGCGACCTGGGCGAGGCGGCACGGGCCATCCGTCTTCTGGCTGAGTACCTGGAGCGTCACCCGGAATCATTGTTAAAAGGAAAAGGGGGAGAATAAATGGGCATTGTAGATGTTTGCACGCGAAGGGAAACCAGAGTACCGATGACAACGGAAAAGGGGCTACATTCCCATGCCGGGCGCTGCAGATTGCTGTTGCTGGGACTGCTCATTCTGTTTTCAGGCTATGGCTGTGCCACACAACCGTCCTCCTATTATGTGCTGAATGGGCCGAGCCCCATGGTGCCGGACAGAACGCCGTTACAAAATATCGCCATTGGTGTTGGGCCGGTGAGCATTCCCGGTCATTTGGACCGCCCGCAAATTGTCACCCGTGCCGGGCAACACCGTATTGCCATTAATGAATTCCACCGCTGGGGGGATTCCCTGAAACGTCAGGTTGCGGAAACCCTTGTGATGAATTTATCGGCACTGCTCCAGACGCCCCGGGTGACGATTTATCCCTGGGAACGGGCCTTGCGTCCCCAATACCAGGTGCATGTGACGGTTCACCAATTTGAAGGTGAGCCAGGCAAGGGGACCACCCTGGATGCCGTGTGGCAGATCGTTGCCACGGAAACCCAGACACAGATACTGACCCGGGGGTTTACCATCTCCGTACCTGTCGAGGGGACGGGCATGGCCGCCTATGTAAAGGCCCAGAGTACAGCCCTTGGGGCGTTGAGCCGGGACATTGCCGGGGGCATGTATAAGGTGGTACAGGGGTAACCTGACACAAAGTGGGGGAGATTCCCACTCGAATTGATGCCCCAAGGCGTCTGTTAATAGAAAAGGCATGGGCACCCCTTTTCGGTTTGCCCATGCCCTTTTCTTCTATTTACTATAATCAGTGGATCAAAAAACCGCCACCAGGTGTTTCAGCCAGCCCCTCCTTTTGACAAGGCGCAGCATGCAGACATTCAATGGATCAGAAACGCTCCACCAGACGTTTGAGCTTAAAATCGTTCTCAAACACCTCAGTATAGGCGCTGATCAGGTTGAACTTCGCCCGGGAGAGGTTGAAGATGGCGTCCAGCACATCCGAGGAAGTACCCAGCCCCTGGCCAAACCCAAGGTCCGTGACCCTCAGGTTTTCCTGGGCCTCGGCGGTTCCAGCCTTGGCCACTGCAAGGTTGTCAAAGGCGACATCCAGGTTGATCAGGGTGTTCTTCAGCTCGGTCTTCAGCGCCTCCTCAAGCTCGGTAATCTCAAACCCGATTTTTTTCTGTGCAAGCCGGGCCTGGCTTGTCCGGGCATATTTCTTCATGCCGTCAAAGAGATTCATGGAGATCACGGCCTGGCAGCGCACCTCGTCGTCGGAATTCTCAAACCCGTCCCCAAAGAAATCATCCCGGGTGTGGGAGGCATAGCTCATTTTAAGGTCTGCCCGGGGATAGAGGGACGCTTTAGATGCGGCAACCTGCATGCCCGATGCCTCAAGGGAGCGCTTCAGCGCATTGAGCTCGCTGCGGTTCTCAAGGAGAGTCTTCTCGTAGGCCGTGGACTCGCCCCGGTCCGGCAACTGATCAAACAAGGAAAAATCAAGGGTCTGCCGCTCCACCCGGGTGCCGGTCTCAAAGCCAAGCCGGTTGACCGAAACGGCAACGGCCGCCTCGGTTCGCCGCCGGTTCTGAAGGGCGTTGTCCATCTCCACCTTGACCTTTAACAGGTCGGTCTTCTTGAGCACCCCCACCTTGACCTTGAGGCGGATCTGCTTCAGCCGGTCCTGGTAGAGCTTCACCTCGGTTTCAGACACCTTCAGGTTTTCCAGGGCCCGGTAAACCGCAAGATAGTCCAGGGCCACCCTGAGACTGATATCCTGCTTGACGGAGTCGAGGAGGAATCCGCTGGCATGGGTCAGGGTCTCGGCCGCCTTAAGGGTATAGTGATCCTTGAACCCGGCAAACACATTCCAGGAAGCCCCGGTGGTAAAGGTGTCGTTCTTCCGGTTCTCGCCCACGGCCGTGTCGTGGTTGAGGCGGTTCAGGGTGTAGCCCATATCCAGGGAGGGCAGAAACTCACCCCGGGCCTCTTTCACCTGTTCCCGGGTGATATCCAGGTCTGCCTGGTATTGCTTAACAAGGTCACGGTTGTCATATGCGCTCTGCTGAAGGGCTTCAAGGGTGGCGGCACCCGGGGCGGTCACCCCTGCCACCAGCACCACCGTCATCACCATCAGGGTTGCCGCTATATTTTTTTTCATTCCACACTCCATTCAAAGTAATGTTTGGTTCAAATTCCAACTTGTCCAGATCAGGCTTTTGCTGCCTGGTCCACCTTACGTTTTTCAATACCGATGAAAAAGGCCAGCAGGGCCGGAATCACGAACAGGGTAAACAGGGTTGAGAGGGCAAGCCCGCCCAACAGCACACTGCCGATGCCCCGGTAGAGCTCACTGCCGGACCCGGTGGCGATCACAAGGGGCATGAGGCCGAAGATGGAGGTAAAGGCGCTCATAAAGATGGGGCGTATCCGTGTCTTCACCGATTCCGAGATGGCCATCATTCCCTCCATGCCCTTGTTTCTGACGTTGTTCAACGACTGGTGAACGATGAGGATGGCGTTGTTCACCACGGTGCCGATGAGGATGATGAACCCGAGCATGGTGAGCACATCCAGGGGCTGGGGCGCGATCACAAGGTCCACGAGCCTCAGGCCCATGAGCCCGCCGGCCGCAGCCAAGGGCACGCTGAACATGATTATCAACGGATAGAGAAAGTTCTCAAACAGCGCCGCCATCAACAGATAGGTGATCATGAGTGCCAGAAGCAGGTTCCACTTCAGGGCGTTGAAGGTGTCCACGAGCTTGTCTGCATTGCCGCCGAGATCAAGGGTGATATCTTTTACCTGGCCCGATGCCAGCAGGGTGTCGCAGGTGGCCTGGATGGTCTCGATGGCCGTCTGAAGGGGCACGGACACCGGGGGCGTGATCTCCAGCCGCACGTTCCGCTTCTTCTCCAGCCGGTCGATCTGGGTCATGCCCGTCTCATACTTGATGGTGGCCACATCCCCGATCCGCACCTGGCGGCCGATGTTGTTGACAATGGGGGCGTTGAGGATATCCTCCGGGGTCTTGAACTCGGTTTCAGAGCCCCGTACCACAAGGTCGATGCGGTCCTGACCCTCCGGACCGAACTCGTCCACCTTTCTGCCGTTCATGAGCACATCCACATAGATGCCAAGCTCCTGTTCGTTGAGCCCGTTGGCGGCAAGCTTGAGCTTGTCGGCAATCACCCGTCCCTCGGGATAGGTGATCTCAAGGGAGGGCACCGGACGGATCTGGGACCCGGGAACCGCCTGGGAAACCGCCCCATAGAGCATGCCGCCGGCCTTGACGATCTCGTTCATGTCCTCACCGGAGATGTTGAGATCCACGGTTCGCCCCTTGCCCATGCCGGTCTCAAATATACCGGGCTGGATGCTGATACCGAACATGCCGGGGAGGGAGTTGATGATTCGGTTCATGGCCGGGATGAACCGGCCTGCCTCGGTCTCATATTCGTCAATGGCAGACAAGCCGAAGCCCGACATGAAATCCGAGGAAAAATAGAACATGTTACGGATCACGGGCAGGCCGTGGTCCCCGGCGGTCCTGTACTGATCTGTCTGTTCAAACAGATACTCCCCCACCTCCCGGCGCTTTTCCGCAGAATACCCCGGGGGCGGCACCAGAATGCTCATGACAAAGTTCCGGTTGCCCTGGGGCAGGTACTCGGCCTTGGGCATGAGGGCCCAGACGCTGGCCAGGGAGAAGGAAGTAAACACGAAAATGCAGAGAATCCGGGTGACGGCATTCCGCTGGAACTGGTTGGACACCCCCATGATCAGGTTCACAAAGAACCCCCCCACGGATTTGGAAACGCTTTTTTTATTGTTGTCCCCAAGGACCTTCTGGTTTTTGTAGATAAAATGCATGAACGAAGGAATCACGGTGACCGATACCAGAAGACTCAGAACGATGGAGGCGGTGATGGCGATGGAGATATCCTTGAACAGCTGGCCCGCCTCCTGCTTGATGAAAATGACCGGCAGGAACACCGCCACCGTGGTAAGGGTGGAGGCCACCACCGCCCCGAACACCTCGTTGGCGCCATCAAGCACGGCATCGAAGATTTTTTTTCCGGTCTGGCGGTGGCGGTCGATGTTCTCCAGCACCACAATGGAATTATCCACCAGCATGCCCACGGCAAAGGAGATGCCGGCAAGGCTGACCACGTTCAGGTTCCGATCGAGCAGCCACAGAAAAATAAATGTGCCGATGGCCGAGATGGGAATGGCAAGGCCGATGGTGATGGTGGATCGCAGGCTTCCCAAAAAGATGAGCAGGATGATGATGGCCAGCACACCACCGATGATCACATTCTTCTTCATGTTATCAATGGATTGCAGGATGTAAGGCGCCTCATCATGGGCCCAGTTGATGTAGAGGTTCTTTTCCGCCAACACCTCGGTGTTCAGGCGGTCCACTTCGGCCCTGACCCGTTCCACGATCTCGATGACATTGGCGCCCTTCTGCTTTTTCACACCGATGACAATACCCTCCCGGGCGTTCTCCATCACCGAAACAAACTGGGGCTCGTACCCGATGCGGGTGGTGGCCACATCCCTGAGAAAGACCCGCTTCATGCCGTCGTCATAGACCACCACGTCCAGGGGATCAAAGCTGTTCTGGAACTTGGCCACGGTCCGGATCCGGTAATTCTTCCGGTCAATGCCCAGCACCCCGGCTGACACATCGCTGTTGGCGGCCTTCACCTTGGAAATGATCTGGTTGATGGTGATGCCCCGGCGGGTCATCTTTTCCGGATCAATCACGATCTCCAGCTGGTCCTCGGTGCCGCCGAAGATCAAAAGGGAAGAAACCCCCTCAATACGCTCTATGTACTGGCGCACCTCATTTTCGAAAAAGGTCTTGTACTTGAGAATCTCCGTGTCCGGCCCGTCCTTGGTCTTCATCAGCATCCAGATGATGGGCTGGGAAGAGCCGCCGGAACTGGACAAAACGGGCTCCAGCACGTTGTCCGGGTAATCGGACACCTCGTTGAGCTTGTTGGAGACCCGGAACATGGCCGTGTCAATATCGGTTGCCAGGTCAAAGGTGAGGGTGATGGTGGCGTAGTCGTTGTAGGAGGAGCTCTCCATCTTCTGGAGATTCTGGAGGCTCTTGAGCTTGTCCTCCTGGCGTTCCACCACCTCGCTTTCCATCTCCGTGGGGCTAGCCCCGGACCAGGAGGTCCTCACCTCAATCTCGGGCAGATCCGTATCCGGTGCCAGCTGAACCGGTAGCTTCATCAGCCCGATCACACCGAACAGAACGATCAGAATCACCATGACAGCCGTGGTAACAGGTCTCTCTATTGCACTCTTAATCACATTCATAATTTATCATTCCCCCGGTTACTGCCGGGCCTTCGCTCCCTTAACCTGGACAAGCCAGAACCCAAAAAGTTTTCTTACTCTCTTGCCAAAATAACACGCTAATCAGAGCTAAGAAGCTAAAGATGTCTGCACTCGAATGGATCCCTTGGGTTACCTGTTGCGATAAGAGAAGGGCTCAATTCCCAGGCGAGAAGCTATTATTGATATCAGTTGATGATGGTCACTGCCTGGCCAGGTCTCAGCCGGTCGTTCCCGTCCACCACCAGGGGCATGTCCGCTTTGAAGCCATTGGATTCAATGGCCACATGCTGTCCCACATAGGAGATGATGGTGACAGGCATGGGAGCGGCCTTGCCCCCGTCCACCGTGTAGACCATGTACTGGCCGTTATGGCTCACCAAGGCATCCCGGGGCACCAGCAGCATGTCCTTCTTCTCCCCCACGGGCATGGCCACGGTGGCGGACATGTTGAGCACGGGATTCTCCATGGCCGGCAGCCGCACCTTGACAAACACACTCTTGGTCTGGGGATCGGCCACGGGAATCACCCCGGCAATGGTGCCGGTCACCTCTTTTTCAAGGGAGGCGATGGACACCGCCACCGCCTCTCCTTTTTTCGCAAAGGAGAGGATATCCTCGGACACCCCCACCTTGACAAAGAGATCGTTGATGGATCCCAGGGAGCAGAGCTTGGAGCCCGGGGACACCCAGTCACCGGTTTCGGACGTCTTTTCCAGCACCACCCCGTCAAAGGGAGCCCGGATAACGCTCTTCTGTTTTTTAAGCCGGGCCAGGTCCAGCTGGGTGGAAAGGATGGCGGTCTGCTTGATCAGATCCTCCCGGGAAAGGGCAATGTCGTCATACTCCTTTTCACTGGCCGCTTCCTGCTGGAACAGGGTTTCATATCGCCCCAGATCCTTTTCCGCCTTAACAAGGCGCACCTTGACCTGGGCCATGTTGGCCTGGACCGATTGGATCTCGTTATCGATGAAGTCGGTGTTGAGGCGGTACATCACAGCCCCTTTTTTCACCAGTTCCCCCTCTTTGACATGGACCGAACGGACAATCCCGTTCACCTCGGTGGAGGGGTTGCTGACCCGGTCAAAAAAAAGAGTTCCCACCACCTGGGTGCTTTCCGCAACATTTCGTTCGATGACAGGCGCCGTCACTACCCTGGCCGGGGGTGGGCCGCCGTCGTTTGCCATTGCTTTCAAGGGTCCTGCTGCAACCATCACAGACACCATCAACAGTCCCAATATTCCGTTCTTAACTTTCATTCTTTTCCCCATTCTTAATAGTTGACAATTTATCTTTAGCATCGGCCCTGAACCCTGCCGCCGCATAGGTCACCATCTCTTCGATCATCTCCTCCCGCTCCAGGTCAAGTCCCAGCACCCCAATGCTCTCCTCCATGACACAATCCCCCTCCATGATGCCAAAGGCGGTGTTCCTGAAAAAAGCCAGCCGCAACAGAACAGTCTGTTCGGAGAACTGGGGCAGGGCCTTTAGAAAGGCTTGTGCATAGTAGTTTATGTCTTTTTCAACAATCCCCCGGATGCTCTGCATGAACACATCTTTGTCATCATAGTATCTGTATATCTGTATAAAAAAATTCTGATGATCCGGGCATCTTAATGAAAACTCGAGCAGGGGGGTCAGATAGGCCCGGATCACCGCCTTAAGTTCCGGAACTTCGTTTTCAACACCGGTCAAAACCCTGTCCAGGCTCTGGTGCAGTTCCCTTGAAAGGGGAGCGAGGAATCGCTCCATGATGGCCGAGATCATGTTATTTTTTGAGCCAAAATGATAATTGATGGCCGCAAGGTTGACGCCGGCCTCATCCGTAATTTTTCGAAGGGAGGCCTTTTCCGCTCCAAACTCCGTGATGAGCCGTTCCGCGGCATCGAGAATCCGCGTTTTTGTATCTTTCATGGTTCCTGCCTTGATATGGCGTTTCCGCCGATTTAAACAATGTTTGAATGTGTATTTTAAACATTGTTTGATTCCTGTCAAGACCTTATTGTTTTTTAGGGAACCCTATCAGGGGGAAAGGACAAAAAAAATCCCCCGTTTGGGGGATTTCAATAAAACATCACGGGACGGCTCCCCGGCTTGCAACGCCGAAATTTTTTACACCATACAACAGGAACTTAAATCCGGTGGGGCCTATCCATTTTTGGAGGGAAAGAGCAGGTGGCGGAACCAGCCGAAAAAGGTGTTTTCCCGGAGCATCTCCCGGTCCTGGTTGTCCAGAAGCATGGAGATCCGGTCCACATCCGAAAACCGGTCCTTCCGGGTGGTGATGGGCCGGTCGGGGTCCAGTTCCTTGATCACCCGGGCCGGATTACCAACGGCAATGACGTTGGCCGGAATGTCGGAGGAGACCACGGCCCCGGCCCCCACAATGCTGTTCTCACCGATGGTGACCCCCTTGCACACAATGGCGGAGTCCCCTATCCAGACGTTGGGTTCCAGCCGAACCGGACAGGCCGTGGCCGGGGGCAGGCTGCGGTCGTAGATGCCGTGCCAGTCGGAATCGGTGATGTAGGCGTTGCTGGCGATCATGCAGTTGTCGGAGATAACGATCTCCTGGGCCGCACTGATCCTGACCCCCGGGGAGATGAGCACATGGTCGCCGATCTCGATGCCCGGGACATCGGGCTTGTCAGTCCAGACCGTAAGTCGGGTTTTTTTATCCGAAGCCCCAAGCAACGTAACATGGGAACCGATCTTCACAGGCGCACCAAACACCTCAATGTGCCAGGGCTTCACCACATAGGGATTGGCACCCAGACTCTCCAGCTGGGGTTCGAAAAAATGGTGGAGGTAAAAGTCCTGGAGGCCGAACCACGCTTTTTTGATGAGGTAGGGACGGTGATCTTTTCGCACGGCGCTACCCCTTGAACCTGAACCCGTCCCAGGCGTCGTGGCTGAACAACCGGGATCCGGGGGTGATGGAATAGAGGGCATCGGCCGCCATGAGCGCCACGGCATTGGTCCAGGAGATCTTCTCCTCCGGCCAGACGGTCATGTCGGGGAAGGTGTAGCCGCACCAGAAGGTGTCATCCTCATACACCCGGTCCTGTATCCAGGAAAAAACGATCTTTGCAAGCCCGGGCTTTCCCATGCCAGCAATGGCCAGCACCAG
This sequence comes from Desulfobacterium sp., assembly GCA_016342325.1. GTDB lineage: Bacteria > Desulfobacterota > Desulfobacteria > Desulfobacterales > Desulfobacteraceae > Desulforapulum. Next base: position 12,370 of record JAEINR010000002.1, on the reverse strand, counting down.
CTCCGATGTCTCGGCCATGGTCACCCAGGGGCGGTCAGACACGCATCGGACCCCCTGGTCCTCGATCACATATTTTTTCCAGTACCGCTCGATCCTTTTGGCTGCCGCATCCCCGGTGAGAACCCCTGAAAGCACCGGATAGAACCAGTACATGGAAAAGCGGGACTTGCTGATATTGTAGATATGGATGTTGTCCCTGATGCTGCTGCCAAGCTTTTCAAAGGCCCGCTCCCAGTGGGGCATCTCTTTTCCCAGGAGCCGGGCAAGGCTTAAGCCGCATTTCAGACTCATATAGATGGAGCTGGACCCGGTCAGGAGCGCCATGGGATCGACATCACCCTCGGGGCTCTTGGCCCAGTATATCTCTCCCCGTTCGGTTTGGAGGGAGATGGCAAAATCCAGACCCTTCTCCACCCCCGGCCACAGGGCTTCGATAAAATCCATCTCCCTGCGGATCAGCCAATGGTGGAAGACCCCGGTGGCGATGTATGAGCTCATGTTGGTCTCACAGGTCCGATCCTTGGGCCGCCCCTCCACATAGGAGGAGTACCAGGATCCGTCGGCATTCTGGTTACTGAGCATCCATTCAAAGGCCCGGTCCGCTTCCCGGTAAAAGCCGGCAACATTCAATCCCATGGCCGATTCCACGAGATCCCAGGGGTCAGTTTTCCCCCCTTCATGCCAGGGAATCTCTCCGCTTTCCCTCTGGAGAGAGACGATGAATCGCGCCACTGAGTCAATATTCAGGGTCGGACAGGATCGTGCTTGAAAATTTTCGAACTCCATTAAATTCTCCTCAGACGGAAATTACGTTAAAAACAGGACAAATTTAAATTTAATATCAAACCCTATGATGAATGGCAAGGTGATACAGCCAAAGAAGTGTCATGAACCGTCATTCATAACATTTACCTGTAAGCATTCCGGGGTGCCTTTTTCTTCCCCCTGAAGGGAACCCTTATAGTATTAAGGATAACTTTCTGAAATTGAAAGACAAAAAAGCGGCCCTACCCAAAGAAGATAATTGATGAATTTCCTTGACATTCCATGAACAACTCTGTTAAGCCAAAATGAATACTCATTCATAAGATTGTTACATGTATTTTAAATTACATACAGGAGGGAGTCATGAGTAGAAAGATCAGAAAGGCTGCAGTAATCGGGTCTGGAATCATGGGCGGCGGAATCGCTGCTCTCCTCGCCGGTGCTGGAGTGGATGTACTGCTTTTGGACATTGTTCCATTTGATCTGAAGGATGAAGAAAAAAACGATCCCACAGCAAGAAACAGAATTGTAAAAGCCGGTATGGATGCAGCCCTTGCATCGGCACCGTCACTGTTTATGACCAAAAAGGATGCCGCGCTCATCACCACGGGCAACCTGGAAGACGACTTTGACAAACTCGCAGAGTGTGACTGGATCGTTGAGGTGGTGGTTGAAAACCTCAAGATCAAGCAAGCGCTGTTCAAGCGGATCGAAGGAATCAGAAAACCCGGTTCCGTCATCAGCTCAAACACCTCGGGTATCCCCTTAAAGGATATGTCCGAAGGACTTTCCCCTGATTTCAAGCATCACTTCATGGGCACCCATTTTTTCAATCCCGTCCGCTACATGCACCTCCTGGAGTTGATCCCCGGTGCTGAAACCCTTCCCGAAGTTCTTGAGTTCATCGCCACCTACGGCGAGAAAAACCTCGGAAAAGGTATTGTCTGGGCCAAGGATACCCCCAACTTCGTGGGTAACCGCATCGGCGTACAGGGTATTGGAAAGGTGATGCAGGCCATGCTGGAAGAGGGCCTCACGGTTCCTGAAGTGGACGCCATCTTCGGACCGGCCCTGGGCCGCCCCAAGACAGCCATCTTCAAGACCACTGACCTTGTGGGTCTCGACACCATGTCCCATGTCTGCCAGAACTCCTACGATCTTTGTGAAGATGACGAGCAGCGGGACGCCTTTATTGTTCCTGAGTTTGTCAAAAAAATGATCGAGAAGAATCTCCTGGGCAACAAAACCCGGGCGGGTTTCTACAAGACCGACCTCACCCCTGAGTGGAAAAAGATCAGAAAAGTGATCAACCCCGCCACCCTGGAGTATGAAGATCTTGTACGTCCCACCTTCCCCTGCCTGGATGCGGCCAAGAAAAAGGCAACCCTGGCTGAAAAAGTGGTTTGCGTTCTCACGGGAGATGACAAGGGCGCCAAGTTTGCCTGGAAGATGGCCGCCAACAGCTTCCAGTATGCCGCCAACCGGATCCCCGAGATTTCAGACACCATCATCGAAATCGATAACTCCATGAAATGGGGATACAATTTTGAGATGGGCCCCTTTGAAGTATGGGACACCTATGGCGTGGAAGCGGCCGTTGAGCGGATGAAATCCGAAGGTCTTGAGGTTCCAGCCAATGTCATGGCCATGCTCGCTGCCGGCAACAAGTGCTTCTACAGGCTTGAGAACGGCGTCAAAGAGTTCTATGACTTTGCCTCAGCTTCTTACAAGGCCATCCCAGTCAGCAAGACCATGGTTTCCCTGGCAGCGGCCAAGGGCAACAACAAAACCGTGTTCGAGAATGCCTCAGCCAGCCTCATCGACATCGGCGACGGTGTTTTCTGCGTAGAGTTCCACACCAAGATGAACGCCATCAACGGTGAGATCGTCGATTCCATCGACCAGGCCCTGGACCATGTGGATGCCAACGGTGTGGGCATGGTGATTGGAAACGAGGCAGGCGGCATGCCCGGCGCATTTTCCGCAGGCGCAGACCTTGCCTTTGTATCCAAACTTTGCCACGCCAAGAAATACACCGAGATCGACGCCTTCCTTAAAAAGGCCCAGGACGGCATCCAGAGAACCAAATACGCTCCCTTCCCCGTGGTTGCAGCACCCTACGGCATGGTACTGGGCGGCGGATGTGAGACCTGCCTGGGTGCCGACAAGATCGTGGCCCATTCAGAGCTCTATATGGGTCTTGTGGAGATCGGCGTAGGCCTTCTGCCTGCCGGTGGTGGTTGCATGAACATCTGGAAGAAATTCATCAACGCACTTCCCGCAGGAACGGCCAAGGACAGCGACCTTGCCAAGTTATTCATCCCAGCTTTCATGAACGTTGCCATGGCCAAGGTTTCCATGTCCGCAGCCCAGGCTAAGGGCAACGGCTATCTGGGCCTTGCAGACAGGATCGTCTTCAACCGGGATAACCTCATTGGCGAAGCCAAGAAAGAGGTCCTGAGAATGGTTGATGATGCCTATGCTCCCCCTGCAAAAAAACGTCTCCTGGTCATGGGTAATTCAGGCCAGGGCATGGTCAATGCTGAGATCTACAACATGCTCGAAGGTCAGTTCATGAGCGAATATGATGCATTCCTTGCCAAACGTATCGCCTATGTTATGAGCGGCGGTGATGTCAACAAGAACACCCTTGTGACCGAGGAAGCGATCCTCAAACTCGAACGAGAGGCCTTTTGCGACCTTGCCAAAGAAGAGAAGACCATGGCCAGGATCGATCACATGCTGAAAACCGGTAAACCGCTCAGAAACTAGAAGGAGGATTTCAAATGAGAGACGCATATATAGTACAGTCAATCAGAACCCCAGGCTGCAAGCAGAAGAGGGGTCACTTCAAAGAGACCCGTCCGGAAGAGCTCATTTCATTCATCCTGAAAGCGGCCGTGGATCGTACGGAAGGCCTCACAGCTGACCAGGTCGAGGATGTCATGTGTGGATGCTCCTTTCCCGAGGGAGAGCAGGGCCTCAACATCGGACGGATCGGCGCAAAAATGGCGGGATTTCCCGACAGTGTTTCAGGCGCCACGGTCAACCGGTTTTGCTCCTCCGGCCTTGAGGCCATCGCCCTGGCAACGGCCAGGGTTTCCATGGGGTGGTCCGAAGTTGTTATCGGTGCCGGTGTTGAGTCCATGAGCTTTGTTCCCATGGGTGGAAACGCACCCCGCCCCCATCCCGAATATTCCAAGACCAACCCCGACATGTACATCAACATGGGTATGACTGCGGAGAACGTGGCCAACCGATACAACGTCTCCCGGGAAGATCAGGACAAGTTTGCCGCTGATTCCCAGGACAAGGCTGCGAATGCAAGGGACAACGGCCTCTTTACCGAGATCGTTCCCACCCCGGCCTACAAGTATGTGGAGCAGGCGGACGGCACCTATAAAAAGGAGCAGTTCATGGTGGATGCCGACGACGGTATCCGTCAATCCACACCCGAGGGCCTTGGTAAGCTCCGCACGGTATTTGCCGCCAACGGCAGCGTCACTGCCGGCAACTCCTCCCAGACCACGGACGGCGCTGCCGCCACCATCATCGCCTCCAAAGAGAAATGCGACGAGTTGGGTCTTAAACCCATTGGACGCCTGGTTTCCTACGCAACCGTGGGATGCCGCTCAGACGAGATGGGTGTCGGCCCCCGATACGCCATCCCAAAGGTACTGGAACAAGCCGGCCTGACCGTAGACGACATCGATATCTACGAGATCAATGAGGCCTTTGCCTCCCAGGCCATCTACAGCATCCGGGAGCTCGGTATCGAGAAATACATGGACAGAATCAACATCCACGGCGGCGCCATCGCCCTGGGCCATCCCCTGGGATGCACCGGTGCAAAACTCACCGCCACATGCCTGGCCAACCTCAAGGAAGTCAAGGGTCGCTACGGCATTGTCTCCATGTGCATCGGCGGCGGCATGGGTGCTGCGGGAATCTTTGAAAGACTATAGATAGCCCTAGGTTAAAGTGACATAATCAAGGCTGCCCCCAACCGGGGCAGCCTTTTTTTTATTGACTTGCCCCCTGCAAACCGTCCATAAATGAAGGATCGCCCCTTCAGGCTCCGCTTTAAAAACGCCTGCACCCCAGGGAGGTCCCTTACCATGACCCGAATCGTCTTGCTCCTTCTCATGATATCCTTGGCAACGGCCACGGGCCGGACAGAAATATACATCTGGACCGATGGGACCGGCATAAAACATTTCAGTAATGTAGAATCCCCCCCATCCAAGACCCCTCCGAGGATCGTCAAAGAAACACGCTCCCCTCCCAAGCCCAAACCCGTAATACCCACCGGCCAATTATACAAAGTCCTCACCGTGTATGACGGCGACTCCATCAAGGTCAGAGGATCAAACCTCACCCTCATGGTAAGGCTGGTTGGCATTGACGCCCCTGAAACCGGACACGGAAAGACCCCGGGCCAGCCCTTCAGCCAGGAATCCACCCGGCTGCTCAAAAAACTGGTATCCGGGAAAAAGGTCATCCTCAAAAGCTATGGCACCGGCGCCTACAACCGCCAACTGGCCGAAGTGTTCACCCAGGACGGCAACGTGAACCTTGAGCTCTTAAAAGCGGGCCTTGCCGAGGTGTACCAGGGACAGATTGCCAAGGGCATTGACCTTGACCGCTACCGCCAGGCCGAGGCCGCAGCCAAACGCAGCTACAAGGGAATCTGGTCCCTGGGGTACCGCTACCAGAGCCCGAGGGCCTGGCGCAAGCAACATCCCCGAAAATAAAGCCTTTATCCGTTCACGCCCAAGGCATGCCAATATGGATTAAAACTTCTTTCAACTGTAGCTGCAACCAAAATCAGAAATGGCGTGTAGTCACCCACGGTGTGAGCCTTATCCAAAGCCTCGTAATATTCCAGCCGTTTTTCAACAGGCAGAACAACAGGGGGAAAACCGTCTTTCATCAATTCAAGGTTCATCAAAAGACGGGAAGTGCGCCCGTTTCCATCAACAAAGGGATGAATCTTGACACAATCTGCATGCACACGCCCAGCGCGCTCAACCGGATGCAGTTTTTGACCATCATTCTTGTACCATTCTATAAATTTACCCATCTCGTCCTTAACCTGAAAGGTATCCGGCGGGACATGATCCGCACCGGAAATGGTGACATTTACATTCCGGTAAACACCGGCATTCTTGTCATCAATCTGTTTCAAAATAAGCTGATGGATGGATTTTATATCCCACTCAGACAAGCCATCTCTCTTTTTGACCAATTCTTCAACAAAGAAAATCGCATCCCTGTGATTGATGGCTTCAAAATGTTCCCTTATGGTTTTCCCACCGACAGTGATGCCTTCCAATGCCACCTTGGTTTCTTTCAATGTAAGCGTATTGCCTTCAATGGCATTGGAATTATAGGTCCAGCGTAACACAAGATCTTCATGCAGGTTTTCCACAATTTCACGCGGAAGTGGACGAAAAGAGTCCAGTTTCTGCTTGAGTTGGTCAAGTTTTCTAAAATCGATCATAATTTATTTTCCCTTTGTGGAACGGACTCTTCCATTATAACATTGCCGGAACCAGTATTTAGTGTATCCAATTGCCATTTTACAGTATCTGTTACAAGAATGACAAACGAATCCCATTAAATATCTATAAATTTGTGCAACCTCATTAGGCGGTTCAGATTACGATTTATTAAGAGGGGAGGGCGAAACGGTGAAAATGGCCAGAAAGCTTCCAGGGAATAGGCCCATAAATGCCTTTTTTAAGAAACGGGACACAGCGTTAGCAAACAAACAGCCTGAGCGACAAAAAAGAGCCCCTAAAATACGGGGCTCTTAGTGTTAAATTTTACATTTTACCCTAAGGTAGATTTCAGAACGGTTACAAACACCTTTTACTCTAACCTGGTCGAGTGAGTGAGTGGACAATATTACCAAGAACCCTTTTATATATGGCAAGATGAATATAAAAAACAATTATAAATATGTTAGAACCATTAATAACGTAAAAGATAATGTACATATTATATTTTTATCAAAGCCAATTTCTTTATATTTTTAGATCATTTACATAATTGGTAACAGAATTCGAGATCAAAAAAGACATAGATTCACAACCTACACGATTCAAAAGAGGATAGCTGTTTTTTCTTGAAATTGTATGACAAAAAATGTGAGATCCCCTACCGTTCCTGAAATTGATGGAATTTGTTGGGTCATATTCAAAAGGCATAAGCAGCACCTATAATGGCTTTGAAATTTATCAGCAACAGACTCCGTACAAATGTAAAAAGAATCAGCCTTCGAAAATTTTCATCAGCTTTTTTTCCAGCTGTTCACAGTCCTTGGTCTCACACTCCCAAATAACCTCCACCTGCCAGCCAAGCTCCTTTAAAGCCTGCTGAACCTTTTTGTCCCTCTCCACATTTCGTCTGAATTTAGTCTGCCAGAAATCGACTCTACTTTTTGGATTATAAGCATACCGACATCCCTCATGTCGATGCCAGTAACAACCATGAACAAAAATTACCATTTTTAATCGAGATAGAACAATGTCTGGACTACCTGGTAAATCTTGTCGATGAACCCGAAAACCATGCCCCATTCTGAACAGAAGTCCGCGAACGATCATCTCTGGCTTTGTATCACGACTTTTTATCTGGGCCATATTCCAAGATCGTTTTTCCTTGGACAATTTATCCGTGTGACTTCGGTTCTTTATCAGACCAAAGGTCTTCTTAACAATGACGGCTATCTTTCTGGCCAACAAAGGTGGTACGGCATTACCCACCTGAAGATACTGCTGGGTCCTGCTTCCTTCAAAAAAATAATTATCAGGAAAGGTCTGGAGCCGGGCTGCCTCACGCACCGTCAAGCTACGACACTGAACAGGGTCATAATGGATATAATAATGACCATCCTTCGAAATATGACTGGTAATTGTCGCTGAGGGACTGCCAGCTGCCTGTACCCTGAACCGGTCATCAAAATCTCCACTCTTTGCACTTTTATGTTTAGGTAACAGTCGAGTAGGGAATTCCTGTATCTTTGGCGACCGCCTGAATTTAGCTGCAAAGCAGGCGGCAAACATATAACGGTGGAGATCACTGTTCATATGTCCTCGAGTTGCATGATTACAAGCACCACCGAGTCGGTCATCCAGGTACCACCAAGCAAGCTCATCTTTGACACTGAGTTTCCCTTCAACAAATTCATTTCCCCGACTCAGATCTATGGTTGCCAGATCAACCAAAGCGGCCATGATATTTTCCTCTAAATCCGGAATTCCCTTTGGCCTGAGACCATGATTGAGCCAGTGACGATCAAGGCTGTCTAATATTACAGTTTTCCAGCGATCAAGACTGTCCTTTTCCCGAGAAAGCCCACTCCGCAAGGGAGGTAGACCAGATAGGACATGATCTGTCCAAACGGGTCTTTCTTCTTTAATGACTTCAGGGTGACGTTGGGTCAGTCCCTTCTTCACCCCAAGTAGGATCACTCGGTGTCTTGCCTGCGGCACACCGTACTTTTCAGACTCAATAATAAAATCAGCCGGAGCATATTTACCATCATTCTGGGCTATATCCGAAAAGGGAATTGCCAAGGAATAAAGCTCATACTCTCCCCCTCCCCCCTTACATCCAGAATCCTTTTCTTTTTTATCAAATGCCCCGGAAGGGCATTTTAGATCCTCAAGTATTTTTTTAAACATGGAACCGCCATTGAGCCTGGAACTGAGCATGCCTTTAACGTTTTCCATTATAAAAACTGCAGGTTGATGTTCGGCTATAATCCGTAAGTATTCTCGGTAAAGATAGTTTCTTTCATCTTCTTCTGGAATATAGTCTTTTATTTTTTTTCGGCGAGACCTCCCCACTATCGAGTAAGCCTGACATGGAGGTCCACCAATAAGAACCCATTTATCGTGACAACTTTCCGTCAGCTTTCTTACGCGTTTATCCATTTTAGTGTTGAGTTCTTCACCACTACCAAGAGTTTCGCACCATGCTTCTACCTGTGCCGCTGCCGCCTCTTTAGGGTATTTTTCAAAAAGTTCATCACGACTGATTTTTTTTCGAAGATATTGATAATATTCTTCCGGAACTTCACATTTTTTAAATTTTCTGAAAAAACTCCTCAATTCCAGGGTTTTATGAGCAATAGGATTGCTTTCAACGGACAAAACAATGTCAAATACACTTTCACCGTCTTCGTCTGATAGAGATGCAAAACCCTCTCCCAATCCCCCTGGGCCTGCAAAGAGATCAACAACCTGAATCTTCACTATATTTTCTTATCCTAATTCCATAAATAAATCATTTGCAACTTTTTCCTGCATCAGCAGATGCTTATTCCTGTTCGATACTTCACAGGAATAAAATTCTGTCTTCACTGCTTTTTATAATTTCATGACTGTACACCTTTGGCAAGATATTCGGTCTTTGCCGAATCCGTCTATTTCCATTTTCCGACTGCTCTGTCTTAAAGCGTCATTGCCCAAAGGTGATAGGCCCTGCTTCCTGCACCATGAACTGAATTAAACATTATTCATAGAATAATAATGCCACGGACTCTATAATTGCAATCTAAGAAGCAACTCCATACGACCTGATATCAAGACATTCATTTTTTACCCCAGTTGCCATACTGTTTATCTATAAAATAGGCACCGTTGTGTCCAAGGTAACCCCGTGAGTCTACAGAGATTCAATCGTCACTCCGGTTGCATACGCTACTGTATCATACTTGTTTTCCATATTAACGGGTTGAATTATTAATTTATAAAACGCGAAAACATCGAAAAACCAATATAATTCTTTGGTAAAATTCACCCGCTCCTAATCTAACCTTACAAAAAAGTTCGACCTTTTTATATAATAACCAATTGTTAAAATCAAGATTTCTAAATTTGAAGATAGCCTGTAAACCATATACGGAGTGGTAAAGCAGATTCCATTTTCCAGAAAATAGTTTTCACGAAACACCATAGATTTTTTTCAAATAATAGGTAAGCAACCGATTATTTTTGTGACCAGAATATCTATTCAGTGGAAAGATACCAGTTTGTCCCCCCTCCCCTTTACAGAGGTTATTATTATTGGTATAGGCTCATAGGTGTTTATAATTTACAATTGATTAACTATCAACCCATTCAAAAGTGGATGATATGCGAGTTAGAGTTGAAGGAATATGAATGAGGTGACAACAATCATTGGTGGGTAATCGATTTAATCCATTACTCTTTTCAAACGTATCTTAAACGTCCATAAAAAGGGTACGGCGGGTGAATAGAACAACAGCCAAAGCCACAAGTAAATAAATGAGTGAAATTTTCTTAAATCTTAGACCTTCTCCTTCCGCTCTTATCCAGTCTCTCCGCGATATCGGTTATTCAATGGAATCGGCCATTGCTGACGTAATTGACAATTCTATTACAGCCGGAGCAGAAAAAATCAATGTCAATTTTGCATGGAATGATGGAAGTCCATGGCTTGCGATTATAGACGATGGGAATGGCATGACTCCTGCTGAGCTAACCGATGCCATGAGACTCGGAAGCAAAAACCCATTGGAAGAAAGAAAAAATAACGATCTTGGCAGATTCGGGCTTGGTTTAAAAACAGCATCATTCTCCCAATGCCGTCAATTAACCCTGATCAGCAATAAAGATGGAATGTCGACGAGCAAGGAATGGGATTTGGACTTAATTGAAGAAGACCCTGACAGCGGTTGGAAATTGAGAGTCCTTGATAATTCAGAAATGCAACAGGATAAACACATTGCCGGACTGCTGCCTCTTATCCAACACCGAGGAACCATTGTTTTATGGCGAAAACTGGATCGTTATGACGGATTAGAAAAAAAATTAAATTCGCTTCTTGGTCATGCCAGAGAACATCTTGAATTAATATTCCATCGTTTTTTATCTCCAAGTCGAGGAAAAAAACGACTTAATATTTCATTGAACAATGATCCTCTTATTGCATTTAATCCTTTTAACCCCTTACATAACGCCACACAGGAATTACCCGAGCAAGCCATACTGGTAGAAGGAGAGACGGTCAAAGTACAACCTTTTGTATTACCACATTACAACAAAACCTCACATGATGAATATGAAAAGTATTCTGGAGAAGGTGGTTACCTGCAAAACCAGGGATTTTATGTATATAGAAACCGAAGGCTTATTATCAAAGGGACATGGTTTAGGCTTATTAAAAAGGAAGAGTTGACAAAACTTTTGCGTGTTCAGGTTGATATTCCTAATTCTTTAGACCATTTCTGGAAGATTGATGTAAAAAAATCAAATGCGACACCTCCAGAAACGATCAGAAATGAACTGAAACAAATAATCGATAAAATTGCAACATCCGGCAAAAGAGTGTACCGTCAAAGAGGCCAGAAACTGTCTGATACAGTGAAAGCACCCGGCTGGACCAGGACTGCAGCTGAAGGAAAAATATTCTATCAGATCAATCGAGGCCATCCTTTAATCGTACAAATTGAAGAAACTCTGCAGCCAGACGAACGACAGAAATTAAAAGATCTGATTTTCATGCTCGAAAGCAGCTTTCCGACCGAACTATTCTACAGCGATGTTGCAAAAGAACCTGAAGCTCTCAGTAAACCGATATTCAATGAAAAACAGTTTTCCTCCATTCTGGACAAGTTTATAAATCATATGATTCGGAGCGAGATCCCTAAAATTGAGATATCAGAACGGTTGAAATCTATTGATCCTTTCGCATCTTACCCACAAGAAGTTGAAAAACTGCTACGGCAAAAGGGATTATAACATGAAGGACTATTATAATAGAACCAATGACAAGATTGATTTTTTAAAAAAGATTGAAGACGCTACTGCAATTATTCTTGATGGGGGAAAACAAGATCGAAAGAACATAATTAGTTTTGTCAGACTGATGGTGGATAACCAAAACTATGACGAAATAATTTCAGATCAGGATATTCTATATATCACCAAACGGCTGGAGGCGAGGTTTGATATCAGAATGGAAGCTGGAAGCTTGATTTCAGCAGAAGGTTATACTCCGTGGCTTGATGATGCACGTAAAGGTATCGACGGCTACTATTGGGAACGCTATAAACGACTTCTTCCTGACAAGGGGTTCAATCGTCAAGTCATAAATGTTCTGGATCTTGATACCGATAAAAACCTCGACCACCTTGAAAACCCTAAAAAAAAGGGAGCATGGAAGAGGAAGGGGCTTTGTGTAGGCCATGTTCAATCAGGAAAAACAGCAAACTATATTGGTGTAATATGCAAAGCTGCTGATGCTGGTTACAAAGTTATTATTGTGTTGGCAGGATTATTAAATCCACTAAGGGACCAGACACAGGAACGTATTGATGAAGGATTTGTCGGTTTGGACAGTTCCCTGCAATTAAAATCAACAAATCTTAACGAAAAATTAACAGGTGTCGGAAAATTTTATGACGCTAAAACATGGCATTCACCGGTACCTCTGACTACAAACACTCAGGATTTTGATAGAAAAATTGCAACTCAACTCAGAGCACAAATCAGCCAGTTTAATGAGCCAGTCATCTTTGTAGTTAAAAAAAATGTCTCTATTCTGAAAAATTTGATTGATTGGCTTAGAA
>JAEINR010000049.1 GCA_016342325.1 Desulfobacterium sp. | reverse complement strand
TCAAGGGTTTCGATGTCGTCGTCCTCGACCTCTTCGATCTCCTCATCCTCGTCCAGTTCAAGGGTTTCGATGTCGTCGTCCTCGACCTCTTCAATCGCCTCATCCGCTTCCAGCTCAAGGGGGCCTAACCCACCATCGGCAGCTTTGGTGAGAATGTTTTTGATATGTTTGATGATATCAAGGGGATCCGTGTTTTCATCGGTGTTTTTTTCCACATCGGTTAGAAAATCACTCACCATCTTGAGAAGATCGGTGACTTGTTTTATGTCGAGATCACCCGTACTTATTGCATCCGTAAATGAGCTGAGTAGATTGTTTTTTGCCTCCTCGGTCATATCGAAGATGTTGCTGTCTGTGATTGTAAGGTTTTCCGGGTTCTGTTCTTCCGGGGAGAGTCGTTTCAGATCGCCATTGATCGATGACCTTACGCTTGAAAAGTTCCTGCGTTTCTTTTTGATTTTATCCAGGTCTTCGCCGGTCTCCCAGATGGATTGGATCAATACGTCCGTGGCAATAGAGGTGAGTGCGGCCAAAGATGCGTCATCTGTATAGTGGGCTCGTATGGCCGTGATGACTCGATATTTTATGGAACTCATTCTGTAATTCAGGCTGGTTATTGCCTTGTCTATTCCGTTGAGTGATCTGGACGCAGTTATCAAAGCCGCTGTTTCTCCTGGTGTTGGTTGTTGTTGGTGGCCATTATGGCTGAAAACAGCAATTATTTCAACCATGGGAGTCTCCATGGGAAATTATAGCTCCTCCCAAATGAATCCTACCCATCTTTTATTAAAATAGGGAAAACCGGCATGAATCTGAGTGCGAAACGCCTAGGGGAATACATCTTTTATTTGTGCTACGGGATTGATAAATTTGATGATTGTGGTAGAACATAACAATATGTGTAAGATGATTACAATAGCTGACCCAAAGGGGGGGGATGGCAGAAGCGTAACTGCTGTCAACCTTGCGGCCTCCCTCGCTCTTCTGGAAAAGAAGACATTGCTTGTGGATTGTGACCCCCGGGCCTGCGCAACCGTGTTTGCAGGACTCGATACTTCCACGCTTGCCAGTGACTTGGGTTCCGTTTTGTTTGGAGAGGTCGCGCCGTCAGATGCTGTTCAAACGACCCAGCTCCGGTTCATGGATCTCCTTCCGGCAAGTTTCAATCTCTTCCACGCAGCATCCAGACTTGCCCTGAATGCCGGAAACGAAAGAATCCTCAGGATCTTCCTCAGGGAGCTAAGGACGGAGTATGAGTATATGATTATCGACTCCCCCGCCTCCTATAATTTTTTAACCGTAACGGCCTTGGCTGCGTCCGACTGGCTTGTGGCACCGTTTCAATGTACCTCCGGGAGCATTGGGGATTTTACTTCCCTGCTCAGGATGGTGCGCCATGTCAGGAGCAACTTTCAGGCGCGTTTGAAGATTGCGGGTCTTCTTTTTACTCAATGCAGCTCAAGGGAGGAGATCGACCGTTTTATTGCCGAAAGTGATCTGAATGGGGTTGAGGGCCTTGTCTACAAGGGATTTGTGCCCAGGGATGATGCCCTGATGAAAGCTGCGGAAGAGGGAAAACCTGTTGCACTCTATGATGTTGAAAGTCCCGGGGCAAGAGCCTATCTTGATGTTGCAAAAGAAGTGATTTCATCCTTTAACTGATGGGGCGGTAGTGATGAAGATAACAAATCCGGAAACGATCCATGCCAGTGAAAAAGAGTTCATTGATACCATCAATGCCGAGCTTGATTGGGAAGCCATTGAAGCCATGCTGTTTGAAAAGCATAACTTCACCCTTGAAGAGGATGTGGACTACAAAAAGGGAGATCTTGTTGTTTTTAAAGATCAGATCGCCTATAAATTCGATTTTCATATAAAAGTTCCCCTCTCGGTGGTATTTGGACGGGATGGGAATTGCCTTGAGATTTCAACTTCGGGCAGTGAAGATAATGCGCCTGAAGAGGAGGATTCCCTCCAGGATCTCCAGGCCAACGGTTGTAACGTAGGAAACGAGAATATCTCCGGCATGGCGTCGACCATTGCAGAGATGATTACCGACATTAACCAGGGAGATGAATAATGAGTGACCAAACCCCCCCTGAAAACGGGTATGACCCCTTTTTTGTAAGGAAACAGATTGACGAAATCCTTGCACAAGAGATCACATCGTTTATCGATATGGATTCCGATGCTGCCCTGGGGGCTTACAATCTTGCAACCCTGACTTGTATTATTATTGCCGTGGAACGCGAGCGAGAAATAAAGAATTTTCCTGATTTTCCGCCGGAGCGCTATACACGGGAATCGTTCATGGAAGAACTTGCGGAGATCGGTTTCAGTGGGACCGATGAGTTGGAGCACACCGTGACCTCGGTGGCGGACATGGGGTATATCCATTTTTCCGGAGAAGGGGAACTCAAGATCGGGGCCTCCGCCTATACCATGGCAGGCTTTCTCGATACCATGTTTCCGGGCATGCCTGGCATGAACCTTATTGCTTTTGTTATGCAGATGAACGATGAGGTTACCTCGGGTCGAAAGTCCCTGGAACTCGCAAAGACAAGTTTTGCCCAGACCCTGAAATCCAGGGGGGTTAGCGTAACCCAGGAAAAGGCCGAAGCCAAGGCAAGCGAGCTTGCCACGCCAAAACCTATCCCCGCTGTTGCACCGCAATCCATGGCGTCCAGGGCCGTGTCCCGTAAGCTCAAGGAGAACGCTGCAAAACAGATCGCAACCCTTCGGAAAAAATCTGGTGCCAAGCCTGGTCTTTATTCCAGTGACGGCTCCATATCGAAACGGTCAACGGTTAAGGATATCTTTAGTGCGGGACCGTCTGAAGAGGAACTCGAGGCCGAGCGGGCTGCCCTTGAAGCCGCTGAACAAGAAAAGCATGATGCCGAGGTAAGAGACCAGGAACTGACCGAGCGTGAGGCCCGTGTTCTGGAGGCCGAAGAGCGTGCCAAAGAGTTGGAGGTCCGCGAACAAAAGCTTAAAGAGGCCCAGGAGGCTGCGGAAGCCGCCGAGCAAAAAGCCCGGAAGCTTGTGGAGCAGGAGTCTGCTTCCATTGCCGCAAGGGAGGCTGAACTTGAGGCCATGGAGGCGAAACTAGCGGCGGAAAAAGCGCGGATCCTCCTTGAAAAGGAGGCTGCAGCCCAGGCCGCCCTGGAAAAAGCTGCCCAGGAAGCGGAAGTGCCTGAAGCGGAAGAGGATATTGAATCCCAGATCGCCGCCTTTGAGGCAAAGCTTGCCATGCCCTGTCCCTTGTGTAACCAGGGCAAGATCGTTTCCGAGACCACGCCCAAGGATAAGACCTACTACAGCTGCTCCAACACGGAGTGCCGGTTTGTGAGCTGGGACAAACCCTACCATTTTGAATGTCCATTGTGTAAAAACCCCTTTCTGACGGAGATGGAGACCCCCACAGGGGAGAAGGGACTCAAATGTCCCAGGGCTGCCTGCTCCTACACCCAGAAGAATCTCCTGGAACCGGCCCAGAATCTGGCAGCCGAGGCCAAGGGGCCAAAGCGGAAAAAGAAAATTGTCAGGAGGGTAAAGAGGAGATAGTAAGTGAAACTACCATTTGCCGATAAACGGCTTGGGGCCATTGGTTCGAAACTTGAGAATGGAACCCGTCTTTCAAAGGAGGACGGGCTTCTTCTTTTTGAGACCCAGGATCTTACCGGTGTGGGCATGCTGGCCGACACCGTCAGGAGACGGCGCCATAATGACACAGCCTATTACGTATACAATCAGCATCTGAACTACACCAATATCTGCAAGAACCGTTGCCGGTTCTGCGCCTATGCCGTGGACAGGGAGGACAATGGCGCCTACACCTGGTCCATGGATGAGGTCGAACAGCGGCTCAGGTCCCGTATTGACGAGCCGGTCAACGAGCTTCACATCGTGGGCGGGCTCAACCCGGCCCTGGATTTCGATTATTTCATCCAGCTGCTAAAGACCGTGAAGCGGGTGAGGCCCACTGCCAGTATCAAGGCCTTCACCTGTGTGGAGATCGATTATCTGTCAGGTCTTTCCGGCTTGTCCGTGGAAGAGACCATCGGCGCCCTTAAGGATGCCGGCCTTGACATGATGCCGGGGGGCGGGGCCGAGGTGATGAGTGACCGGGTCAGGAACGAGCTTTTTCCAAAGAAGATCGATTCCAAAAGATGGCTCACCATCATGGAGGCGGTCCACAACAGCGGGCTCACCTCCAACGCCACCATGCTCTACGGTCACATGGAGACCTTGGAAGAAAGGGTCGACCACCTGCTGAAGCTCAGGGAACTCCAGGACCGAACCCACGGCTTTTCCGCCTACATTCCCCTGGCCTTCCATTCGGCAAACACAAAGCTGCCCCACCTGCCGGCAACCACGGCCATGGATGACCTCAAGAACATCGCCGTGGCCAGACTGTTGCTGGACAACTTCGACCACATCAAGGCTTACTGGGTGATGATCGGTGAAAAGCTTGCCCAGGTGGCGCTTTCCTACGGGGCCGACGACCTTGACGGCACCATCATCGAGGAGCGGATCACCCACACGGCCGGGGCCACATCGGCCAAGGGTCTTACCCGGAAACAGATGGAGCGCATGATCCGTTCCTCAGGCTTTGTTCCGGTTGAGCGGGATTCATTTTACAGACCAGTCAGTCCAGGACAGGAAGTGTCATGACAAGCCAGAAAATCACTGTGAACGATGTTGTTGAAAAAATAATCGCCAACCAGCGGATCACCCAGGAGGAGGGGCTTGTCCTCTATTACGAAGCAGACCTTTTGACCCTGGCTAGGCTTGCGGAAAACAGGCGGTTTGCGCTTCATCCCGAGCGAATGGTCACCTTTGTGGTGGACCGGAACATCAACTATACCGACATCTGCGTTTCGGGTTGTCGCTTCTGCGCATTTTACAAGACCCCGGAGAGCGGCCAAGGGTATGTGATCTCACGGGATGCCCTGGCTGAAAAAATCCGGGAGACCATTGCCCTCGGCGGTACCCAGATTCTTCTCCAGGGTGGGATGAACCCGGCCCTTTCCCTGGATTATTATGTGGATCTGCTGACGTTCATTAAAGGGAACTTCAAGATCCATGTCCATGGATTCTCCCCGCCGGAGATCGCTTATATCGCCGACGAGTCTGGGCTCTCCATTGCCGAGACCATCACCACCTTAAGGGAGGCGGGACTCGATTCCATCCCCGGGGGCGGTGCTGAGATCCTGTGCGATGAGATCCGGATAAAGGCATCCCCCAACAAGTGCATGACCGAGGTGTGGCTCGAGGTGATGCGCCAGGCCCACCTCCAGGGAATGCGATCCAGTGCAACCATGATGTTCGGGCACCTTGAAGAACCCCGTCATATTTTTAAGCACCTTTCAAGGATTCGGCGTCTCCAGGACGAGACCCATGGCTTTACCGCCTTCATTCCCTGGACCTTCCAGCCGAACAACACTAAGATTAGTGTGACAAAGACAGGACCCGTGCAGTATCTCCGGGTGCTTGCCTTAAGCCGGCTCTTCCTTGACAATATCGACAACATCCAGGCCTCCTGGGTGACCCAGGCGGACAAGATTGCCCAGACAGCGCTCTTCTACGGTGCAAACGATATGGGGAGCACCATGATCGAGGAGAATGTGGTGGCCGCTGCCGGCGTGGATTTCATGCTGCCCGAGTCCGAGCTTAAGCGGCTCATCGAGACCGCAGGATTTAAGCCCCAACAGCGGGACTGTTATTACAATCTCCTATGAGCCAAAGATTCAAGGGGTGTGAAATCATCCAAAGCACCAGGGCTTCGTCCGTCCACAGGGCGGGCTGGGTCATGGTCACGCCGTGGAAGATCATTGAAAACGGGTATGTCCGGGTCGAGAATAACAGGGTGGTCGAGGTGGGAACCAGCGTTTTCGGCACCCACGGCATTGACCATGGTGCCGGCGTGCTCATGCCCGGCTTTGTCAACGCCCATCTCCACCTGGAACTGTCGGCCCTCAAAGGCGCGGTCTCCTTTGACAAGGGATTCCAGGCCTGGGTGGGCGAACTTCTGGTTAAACGCGGGGCCCTTGGAGAAAGTGCTCTTAAAAATGCTGCCAGGACCGGGGTTGACCAGGTCATGGCCTCCGGCACCCTGGGGGTCGGGGATATTTCTACCCTGGGCATCACCCGGGAGTTGGTGGTAAACTCCGGGCTTTCGGGTGTGTGGTTCCAGGAGATGCTGGGATCAACCCCAGGTCCCTTTGAATTTGCCGGTGATGCCAGGGGTAAGCTTAACTGTTCCCTGGCAGGCCATGCGCCCCACACCTCATCCCCGGAGTTGCTGGCCCGGCTGAAAGAGCGGGCCACCGCAAACCGGCTTCCCTTTTCTATTCATGTGGCTGAATCTTCGGACGAGTCCCGGTTCCTTGAAACCGGTAGGGGGGATTGGGCGGATTTTCTGACCGAACGGGCCATTGATTTTTCTTCCTGGCCCCTTCCGGCGGTAAGTCCCGTTGATTACCTTGACCGGCTCGGCATCCTCGATCCCCTGACCGTGGCAGTCCATCTGTTGCGGGTCAATGACAGGGATATTGATATCCTGAAAGGGCGGGGGGTGAAAACCGTTGTTTGCCCCAGGAGCAACCGCAACCTCCACAAACGGCTGCCGGATATAAAGCGTCTCCTGGACCGGGGATTGACCCCCGGCCTTGGTACGGACAGCCTTGCCAGCAACGACTCCCTGAGCATATTTGACGAGATGGCCTTTGTGGGTGGCAACTATCCGGGCATCGCCCCAAGCGATATCCTGGCCATGGCCACTGTTTACGGGGCCGGGGCCCTGGGGCTTGCGGAACGCATGGGCACGCTTTTGCCGGGAAGGGCAGGGGATTTTCTCTACCTTCCGGTGGCGGCATCTACCAGTGAAACTTTATTGGAAAATATAATACGCCATGAATAACGATACGCTTTGCATGGGGCGGATGGACTACATCAATGCCTCCCCTGTCTATTACGGGCTCAACAATGGGCTGTTGCCGTCCTGGATCAAGATGACGGACGGGCCGCCTGCCGTGCTCAACCGCATGATCCACCAGGGTGAACTTGCCATCAGTCCCATTTCCGCGGGTTTCTACGGGCTTCACCACCGGGAACTTCTGGTGCTGCCGGATCTCTCCATCTCCTGCCAGGGCCCTGTCCTGAGCGTAAACCTCATGGGCAACTATCCCATTGAGGCCCTTGGCGGAAAAAAGGTGGTGCTCACCGAGGACTCTGCCACATCGGCGCTTTTGGTGCGACTGATCTTTGCCCAGCAGGGGATTTCTCCCAGGTTCTCCACCCATCGCATGCGCACCCCGGATGATATTCCGGAGGGTACGGACGCGGTCCTAGTGATCGGGGATGCTGCCCTGACCCAGCCCTGGGATGACCATTTTGAGCATCGCACGGATCTTGGGGAACTCTGGCACCGGACCACGGGGCTGCCCTTTGTCTTTGCCCTCTGGGTGGTGAGAAGGGACTATGCCCAACGCTATCCTGAAAAGGTGAGCCAGGCCCTTGACTTGTTTTACCAGTCCCGTCGCCAGGGGTACGAGAACATCGATACCGTCATCGACAAAGGTGTGGCCAAGCTCAACCTTGAGCGCTCCGTGATCGAGGCGTACTACGAAGTGCTCCACTGCAACCTGGACGACCGGAAGATTTTTGCCCTTGAGCAATTCTTTGAACGGCTCTACACCCACGGGCTCTTTACTGACAGGGTAAAGGTGGAGCTGTTTTAGCCCTGACCGGCAACCAGGGGCTGAAGGCTTTTTGCTTTGCTTATATGGATCGAATGCTTTCCTTGGAGGCTTGTTATCGCCCCTGACAAGCAAAAAGGGGCTGATCGCAGGATTGCATTAATCCGGCCTGCTCCGCCTTTTGGAAAAACGTGCGGATGGCGGCTTCTCCTTCCCGGCCCATGTGGGATGAGAAGTCGTTGACATACAGGTTGATGTGCTCCCGTATCACCCGGTCATCCAGTTCCTGGGCGTGGGCCTTGATATACGACCGGCCAGCTTCCGGGGTTTCATTGGCATGAAGGATGCTCCTTTTTATGAGGTCTTCAACCCGTGTCGCAAGTTCAGCTCCCAGTCCACGTTTTATAGCAATACATCCCAGGGGAATGGGAAGTCCGGTCTGCTCTTCCCACCAGGCGCCAAGGTCGGTGATGCAGGAGAGTCCCATGGTTTGATAAACAAACCTGCCCTCGTGGATGATCACCCCGAGATCGCTCTCTCCGTTGATAACCGAGGGCATGATGGTCTCAAAGGGCATGGCAACAAGCTCGGGATCGATTCCAGGATAGCGCTCTTTAAGAAAGAACCTGAACAAGAGGCAGGCGGTGGTGCTGAAACCGGGTACGGCCACCCGTAGTTTTTTGTTGGGAAGAATTTCAGTCTCAGGTTTGGCCACCACAAGGGGACCGCAGCCCCTGCCCAGGGCAGCACCGGTTCTAAGCAGGGTGTACTCCTCCCGGAGATTGCCCAGGGCGGCAAAGGACAGCTTGGTGACGTCAAAGCGGGTTTGGGCCGCCGCCTGGTTCAAGGTCTCCACATCGCCCAGGGTAATCTCAAAATCAAGGCCTGGCGCGTCCACGAGTTTTGCTGCGATTGCATGGAAAATATAGGTGTCGTTGGGACAGCTGGAAAAGGCCAGGGAGAGGGTCTTTATATCGCTCACGGTTTACTCCTCAATGGGTTTTAGGTCTTCGCATATGAATTGATATCATTTCTTACTCATAAAGGTAAAACGAGTATCAGCTCCAAGTGCGAACATCTAAAGGATGGTTGTGGGACTGTGTTGTGCCGGCACAAGGCATTTGTTTGTTGCTGCCATGCCGGAACCCGTCTCAAGGAGTACTATCAAGTTTTTTGGGGGGTGTCAAACCGCTTGTTCATGGGGGTTTCAGGGGGAAAGTGTCTTGACTTGATACGGGTATTTATATATTAAAGTGTTACCATCATTAATAAATGGCCGCGTTTCCGGTCGATCTGTTAATCCACTAGGACTAAGACTACAGGAATGATTATGGGAAAGAATATTGTACAGAAAATTGATGATCTGGTTCGTCTTGAGACCGTGCTTGTGAGCGTCTCGGACAAGCGGGGACTGGATACATTGATTCCGGCACTGGTTAAGATCAACCCTTCGATAAAGATCCTCTCCACAGGGGGAACTTTTTCCACGATCCAGGAGATCCTGGGAGACGAGGCCGAAGGTCGCCTTCAGCAGGTTTCCGATTATACGGGCCAGCCCGAAACCCAGGGCGGGCTGGTGAAAACCCTGGATTTCAGGATCTACCTCGGGCTTCTCACCGAAACCTATAACGACTCCCACCAGGAGGATCTGAAGCGGACCTCCTCCATGGGCATCGACATGGTCGTGGCCAACCTCTACCCCTTTAAGGAGACCATTGCCAAGGAAGGGGTGACCTGCGAGAACGCCAGGGGAAATATCGATATCGGAGGGCCCACCATGATTCGGGCATCGGCAAAGAATTTCATCCGGGTGGCATCGGTGGTGGACCCCGAGTCCTATGCCGGCATCGTTCAGAGCCTTGAGGCCAACAACGGCTGCCTCAATCTTGAGGATCGGTTCGCCCTTTCCCAGAAAGCCTTTAAACACACGGCAGACTATGACAAGACCATTTCAGGCTACCTTGGCGCCATGACTGTGGAAGATGTCAAAGCCTGCTATACATCAGGAGAGTAGACCATGTCAGAAGATTTGAAAAAAATGTACAAGACCGTGATGGACGATCACTTTACCCCCACCATGGAGATCAGCTTTGTGGAGGAGGGGAAACGACAGACCCTGGTTTATGAAAAGGTTTCCTGGACCATCGAGGGTGTTCAGAAGGGACTGCGGTACGGGGAGAACCCGGGCCAGGAGGCCGCGCTTTACCGCCTTGCCAACGGCAACCTTGTCCTGGGAGAGGTGGAGACCATCCGCCCGGGCAAATATCTTGTTTCGGATCTGGAACTTCTCCAATCCGGAAAGCACCCGGGAAAGACCAACCTCACCGATGCGGACAATGCCCTGAACATTCTGCGGTACTTTTCCGACATGCCCTGTGCCGTCATCGTAAAGCACAACAACCCCTGCGGCGTTGCCAGGGCTGAAACCCTGGAAGAGGCCTATTCAAAGGCGTACATGGCAGACCGTGTGGCAGCCTTTGGCGGCTGTATCGCCCTGAACCGGCCCGTTGACAAGGCCACGGCCGAGGCCATTGCCAACCAGTATGCCGAGGTGGTGGTTGCCCCGGATTTTGAAGACGGGGTGCTGGAGATCCTTGGCCGCAGGAAGAACCTGCGCCTGATCCGGATCAATGCCATGGACAAGCTCAAAACCTTTATCGGCGACCGGGTTCTTGATTTCAAGAGCCTCATGGACGGCGGACTTGTGGCCCAGTGGTCCTTTGTGCCGGAGGCCCTTACCAAGGAAGCCCTCGCCGTTGCCTCCACCGTGTACAAGGACAAGTCCTACACCGTGAACCGGCAGCCCACTGAACGAGAGTACAACGACATGCTCTTTGGCTGGCTCGTGGAGTCGGGCATCACCTCCAACTCCGTGATCTATGTCAAGGACAACGTGACCGTGGGAATCGGAACCGGTGAGCAGGATCGGGTGGGCGTGGCAGAGATAGCTGTTGACAAGGCCTATCGAAAGCTCATGGACCGCTACAGCTTTGAGCGGTACAATACACCCTTCAACATCCTTGAAGACAAAGAAAAACGGGCGGAGATTGAAGCGGCTGTCAAGGACGTCAAGGGCGGGCTCATTGGATCCACCATGGTGAGTGATGCCTTCTTTCCCTTCAGGGACGGTATTGATGTGGGCTTGAACCAGGGGGTCAAGAGCGTGATCCAGCCCGGTGGTTCCCAAAATGACTATGAGTCCATTGAGGCGTGCAACGAGAATGACGCCACCATGGTCTACACCGGCCAGAGAAGCTTTAAGCACTGATAGGCATCGATGGAGTTGGGGGAGTGACGCTCCAATCCGCTCTAATGATAAAGGGGACGCTTCCTTAGAAGTGTCCCCTTATTATTTAAAGCGTTCTCTTATGTATTAGACAAAGATGGAAAGCTGGTCTCTTCTTGCGTCTGCGTGCTGGATGGTGACATGGATAAGGTCGCCCGGCTTGAGGTTGAGCCCGGATGAGGGGATCCGCCACTCAAGCATGTACTCCTTAAGCATGACCATGTAGAAATCCCTGCGGGAATCCAGGACAATGGCTTCGCAGCTCGAGCCTTTCATGGACTCAAGATATTTGAACAGCCAGTACCGTCGCCGCTGGAACTGGACCCGTCCGGTGTTGCCCATGGGAACTTCTACAAGCTGGAGGATCTCCTTGATCTGGTCCCTGGAGTAGGCAGGCTCATAGCCGAGAATGCTCCGGATTTGACGCTGGGTGATCAGGTCATAGTAGCGCCGTATGGGGGAGGTGCCCGTCACATAGGCTTTTACTCCCAGTCCCGAGTGGTTTTCGGGCTTGGTGCCGATGATGGCGCGGCTCAGCTGCTTTCGCTGCATGCAGTTGATGAACAAGGAGGTCTCAATGCCCTGGAAAAGCCTCTTCTTCGGGTCGGGCTGGGATCGGTAGACGGCCGGGACATTGTTGGCCGCAATAAATTCAGCCATCAGGGAGTTGGCCAGGATCATCATTTCAGATACCAGCATCCGTGAGGGGTTTTCCCTGTCGATCTTGGAGATGCCGATCTCACCGTTCTCCTCGATCCAGACGTTGACCTCGGGAAGTGTGATCTGGACGCCCCCGGACTTGAGCCGTTTTTCCCTCAACACCGTGGCTGCCTTGTGAAGGGTGGTGATGGGGTCATCCTCACCGTTGAGCATGTTGGCTTCGGTGTAGGTCATCTGCTTGTGCACCTTGATGGTGCTGGTGATCACTTCAAAGTCGATGATCTCAAAAAAGCGGTTCAGGTGAACCAGGGTGGAGATGCCGGGCCTGAGCTCCCCTTCTTTTAAGCTGCACATGTCCTCGGAAAGATTGGGGGGGAGCATGGATATCTTGTCGTCCGGCATGTAGATGGAGCTGGCCCTTGTCCTTGCGTCCTTATCGATGACATCGTTGTCCTTGATGTAATAAGCGACATCAATGATGTGGATGCCGATGATGTAGCCGTCCTCCTTTTTTTCAAGGCTGATGGCGTCGTCATAGTCAAGGGTGGACTGACCGTCGATGGTGATAATCGGCAGGTGGGTCAAGTCCCGGCGAAGGGGGTCGTTTTGGAAGTCCGTTGCCGTGGCAATGATTTTTTCTGCCTGCTCCATCACCGAATCCGGGAACCGGGAGGAGATCTCCATGCGGATGAGGTCGATATTCTCGTCCTTGTTCCAGAGCCCTGTGTTGATAAAGGCTGTGAAGATCTGTTCGGCGGACTCTGCCCCGGCCTTAGCCAGGATGCTTTTTGCGGTTGCCGTGTGGCTGCTCTCTTTTTCAAACACATAGTAGTCCTGGAGGATGGTCAGGATTTGGGGATCCACCTCGTCAGCGGAATCCAAGTTCTCCTTGAGAACGCGCTTGAGCCAGGTTCCACCGTGTTCGATGAGGCGTTCGCGCTCCTCGGCTTCCTTGATCTGCTTGACCCGGTTTTCCACCTGCTGTTCGGTAAAGGGAGTGAATACCCCTTTGCCGAATTTGAAATAGAGCTTGTCATTGAAGAAGGCCCTGACCACTGCGGCCCCGCTATCGGAAGTTCGGGGAGGATCAAAGCAGAAGCTTGTCATGGTGGCAACATCGATATCATCTTCCTCGTTGTGGAGAAGTTCCCACATCCCCTGGACATCGATGGTGGAAGCGAGGCGCTCCCGTGAGGCTGCCTTACGTTTGAGAGCCTTGACCTGAAAGTCCCGGGTGCCCGACATGTCCATGGGGGTCTTGGAGACATGGGTCAGTCTGCTGGCCGAAAGATTTACCTCACGGTTATTCTCGGTGAGCAGCCGCAACCTCTGCTGCTTAACCTGCAACACAACGGCACAAATGATCTTCTGTTGATCAATATATTCTGCAATGCTTCCTATATTCATAGGTGAGTACATTAACAGCAAGTATGTTTAAAGTCAATCCAGACCCTGTCTCTAGGCTTGAAAAAACGAACGTTGTGACGTATTATGCCGCCATGAGTGGAAAAAGTAGAAAAAATAAGGGGTTGAGAAAGCCCCAAAAAATCAATAAAAACGGTATACCTGTTTTTGACAGGGGAGAGGATCTTTTTTTTCTTTTCAAGGAGTTACCGGACCCGGCGCCGGAGGCGGAAGAAAAAAGACAGTCTGTTGATTCCGGGGGTCGACCGGAACCTGTTGGGGAAAAACGGGCGAACCGCAATAATAAACACGGGCTTCCCGTTCTGGACGGATCACGCAGTCTTGCAGGAATGTTTGCAGAAAGGGGGCGAGCCGAAGTGGATGAAGTCGAGGATTTTCCGGCCCTGCTTTCCGCCTCCCTCAAGGGAAAAGGGGAGGGCTTACTGTTGAGGGAAAAGCGGGAAAAGGATCCCCCGGTGCCCATGCCCCTGCACAAGCGGCTGAAACGGTATCCCCCTCCGGAAAGCCGGCTCGACCTCCATGGGGACACCGCTGTCCGCGCCGTGGTGCGGTCCGAACTCTATATCAGGAATGCCTGGCGGGCCGGAGGCTTCACCCTCCGCATCGTTGTGGGCAAGGGCCTTCACTCGGAATTCGGAGCCGTGCTTCCCGATGTGGTGGAGGATCTTCTGGTGAAGCTGAAAAAAGAGGGGGTGGTGCTTGCCTTTGAGTGGGACAGGAAATTGAAATCCCGGAGCGGATCGGTCATTGTCTATCTCAAGCAGTTCTGAATATTTTGCCTAAGCTGGACAATCCGGAACTAAAGAGCGTCTCAGTTTTTCTTGCCGAAATAACGTGAAGCTTAAAACTAATGCCCTAACTGATAGCGTCTCACCGCCTTGTTGTGGTCCTGGAGATTGGTTGAGAACTTGTGGGTGGAATCTTTTTTTGAGACAAAAAAGAGGAAGTCGGTCCTGGCTGGGAACAGGGCCGCCTCAAGGGAATCCTTACCCGGGCTGGCAATGGGCCCCTTGGGAAGGCCTTTGATCCGATACGTGTTGTAGGGGGTTATTTTTCTGAGATCTTTTCTAGTGATGTTGCCGTTAAAGTTGGGAATTCCATAGATAACGGTGGGGTCGGACTCCAGGCGCATTCTTCGTTTCAGACGGTTGTGGAACACCGAGGCGATCAGCGGCCGTTCGCTGCCGGTTCCTGTTTCTTTTTCGATGATCGAGGCAAGGGTGACGATCTGGTGCCGGGTAAATCCCATTTCACGGGTTCGCTCCTGCCATTGGGGCGTGTAGACCGCCCGGAACCGCTGGACCATCTTTCGGATGATCTCTTGATGGGAGGTGTTCCTGGCAAAGAGGTAGGTCTCGGGAAAGAGGTAACCTTCAAGATCGTCGGCCCCAATTTCCAGGGTTGCTGCGAGTTTCGGATCCCTGGCAAGGGTAATGAAGTTCTCCCGGGTGCCAAAGCCTGCACGTTCTACAAGCATGGCTGTCTCCCAAAGGTTGAGGCCCTCGGGAATGGTGAGCCGGTAAAGCTTTACCCGGCCCTTGGTAAGGGTGGTGAGCAGCGCTTTGGGGGCCATGGCCGGGGAAAGGGCGTACTCGCCTGCCTGGAGCTTCTTGGACAGTCCCTGGTACCGGACCAGAATCTTGAACAGGGTGACGTCCTTGATAAACCCCTCCTGAACCAGGTGTTGGGATATCCCTGTGAGACTTTCACCGGATCGGATGGTAAAGAGTCGTTCCTGTCCGTTCCTGTCCATGGGCGTCGTTGCAAACTTTTTCATGTGCCAATAACCGGCTCCAGCCACCAGGGCTGCAAGCAGGAATAGGGTGCCAAAGGCAATGGCAATGGGCCTGATCCAGGGTCTTTTTGAAGTGGTGTCCGTCGTCATGGGCAATGGTTTATCCTGTTCAGACCTTGTTGTCAAAGGGAATTCGCGGCCAGTAATTGATTGACAGGGGCCGGTATCCTGTTTAATGGTAGGACAAAACCAACTTAACCGTGACGGCATAAACCGGGGCAAAGGGGTTGAATAACCACGGAATAACCGGGTGAGGAATGGGATTGGCCGTGACCGGATAAAAGGAGAACCAATGAAACAAGACGCGTATACCGGATTTGAGCAGGGCCCCATCCGGCCCCCCAGCGAATCCAGAAGCCTGCTGATCCGCCTGACCCGCAACTGCCCCTGGAACCGGTGCACCTTTTGCCCGGTCTATAAGGGAAAACAGTTCTCGCTGAGATCGGTTGATTCCATCATCAAAGATATCGATGCCATCCACGGCCATGTAACTGCCATTCTGGAGACGGTGGAAACGGGCATTGCCGTGGATATGAATAAAATCAACGCCATTTTCCAAGGCCTTGATTCCGACGACAGGGTCGCCTTTAACTCGGCCTGGCACTGGTATTCCTCCGGCATGGCGTCCATTTTTCTCCAGGACGCAAACTCCCTGATCATGAAGCCCGACGACCTGGTGGCGATCCTTGGTCACATCAAGGCCTGTTTTCCCATGGCAAAACGGGTCACCTCCTATGCCCGTTCCCACACCATTGCCCGGATCAAGCCCCCGGATCTCGCCCGCATTGCAGGTGCCGGGCTCAACAGGATTCATATCGGCCTGGAATCGGGGTCGGACAAGGTCCTTGAAATGGTGAAAAAAGGGGCCACCCAGGCGAGCCACATCAAGGCCGGACGCATGGTCAAGGCTGCGGGAATGGAGTTGTCCGAATATATGATGCCGGGACTTGGCGGGGTTGGGCTTTCACGGGAGCACGCCCTTGAGAGCGCCCATGCGCTCAATGAGATCAATCCTGATTTCATACGGCTTCGAACCCTGGCCCTGCCCAGGAAAGGGTCCTTGGCTGTGGCCCATGACCAGGGGGAGTTTCAACGCTGCACCGATGTCATGGTTGCCCGGGAGTTGAAGCTCTTCCTTGAATCCCTTGACGGTATTACCTCCTTTATCAAGAGCGATCACATCCTCAATCTCCTGGAAACGGTGGAGGGCCAACTGCCCCATGACAAGGCAAGGATGGTGGCGGAGGTGGACCGTTTTCTTGACATGGCGCCGGAGAAACAGGTGGTGTATCAAGTGGGGCGGCGCATGGGGCTGTTCCGGGGGCCGACGGATATGGCGGATGGAACGCTTGTGGCCCAGGCCGAGGAGGCCTGCCGCGTCCACGGGGTGACCGTGGATAATGTTGACACTGTAATTGACGGATTGATGAAACGTTTTGTCTGAAATAAATACGGCTCTATATATTCATGTTCCTTTTTGCATCAAGAAGTGCCCCTATTGTGACTTCTACTCGGTTGCAAAACTCTCGTTAAAAGAGCGGTTTGTGGACGCTCTCTTAACGGAGATCTCCCTGCGGGAAGATTGTGCTGGCGCCAGCGCCATCGATACCATCTACTTTGGCGGCGGTACCCCCTCCCTTTTAACTCCCCGGGAGATAGAGCGCATCCTTTCCCGGATCCGCGATCACTTCAACCTGGCAACGGATTGTGAAATCACCCTGGAGGTCAATCCCGGCACGGTGGGGCCAGGGTATTTTGAGGAAATTCGCCGGTTTGGCGTGAACCGGCTTAACATGGGGGTGCAGTCCCTTTGTGATGAAAAGCTTGGCTTTATGGAGCGGATCCATTCGGCAGAGGTGGCAGGCCAGGCCCTCCATGCCGCAAGAAGGGCGGGGTTTGATAAACTGGGGTTTGATCTCATCTATGGGCTTCCCGGGGAGACGGAAACTGCCTGGCGCAAGGATCTTGACAAGGCCCTTAAATTTCATCCCGAGCACCTCTCCTGCTACATGCTCACCTATGAGCCCGGCACCCCCATGCACAAGGCACTTGAGGCGGGAAGAATTTCTCCCCTCAGGGACGAAACCACAGCTGCCCTGTTCAAGTTCACCTCCACCCATCTTGCAGCCCACGGGTATCTCCATTACGAGATTTCTAATTTTGCCGCAGGCCCGGCCCATCGATCCAGGCATAACAGAAAATACTGGAACCTGGTCCCCTACCTGGGATTCGGACCCTCGGCTCACTCCTTTGGCAGGGGTACGAGATCCTGGAACCACGCGGATGTTCGCCGCTATGGGGACGATCTTGACCAGGGGGTGCTTCCGGTGGCGGAGACTGAAATCCTCACCCTGGAGCAGGTGCTCACCGAGAGGGTCATGCTCGGCCTTCGTACCTCCGATGGCATCGATATCAAGGCCTTTGAGAAGATCGCAAACCAGGGGTTCATGGAATTGTTTAAGGACGTTGTCCGGGAATGTGAAACCCGTTCCTGGGCCGGGATCGTGAACCATTGCTTCGTCCTTACCCTTGAGGGGAGGCTTTTCCTTGATACCGTGACATCCCTGTTTGCCGAAAAAATCTGGAGCCGGTAAAAGTTTGCTGCAAAAAAAAAATCCGGGCCGGTAAAATCGTTATGGTGCCCGGTTTTGGTAGGTTGCTGAATTTGTTCCATTTGTGTCGTGTCGTGTTATTGATGTTTATGGTAAAAAAAAGCTTGTCATTTAGTGCAGCCCTGTGATAGTGATCTTTTCAAAATTGGTAAATCACCACACAACGGCGTGGGGTGTTATGCAAACAACGAAGCTTGCGGTCAGGGGGAATCTCCTGTTGCAAGCCTTTTTTATTTATAATGGTCCGGTACCCAAAAAGAGGATGAAGAAGAGATGGCGGAACAAGAAAAACAGCGGGTGATTCAGGAGTATGTTCCGGGTAAGCAGTTGACCCTGATTCATGTCATCGCCAATCCTCGGGCTTCTGTGTGTATGAACCTGGGGCTTGACGACGAGTGCGGGGCCATTGGCATCTTGACCATCACCCCGGGGGAAGCCGTGATCATTGCCGCCGATGTTGCAACCAAGGCGGCAGGCGTGGAGATCGGTTTTCTCGACAGATTTGGAGGTTCCCTGGTTATCACTGGGGATGTGGCTAGCGTGGAGTCTGGCATGGCCGAGGTCGCTACTTTTTTTGAGACCGGGTTGAAGTTTTCGTCAGTGCCGATCACCCGCTCCTGAACCCGTCCCTGGGAAGTGTTTTTATTCCCATGAGGAGGAAGTCAATGGGAAAAAAGATTGTAATAGCCGATGATGAGCCGATCACACGGATGGATGTTCGTGAGATCCTTGAAAATGCCGGTTACACCGTCCTCGGAGAGGCCTCGGATGGTTTCGATGCTGTTGAACTCTGTAAGAAGTACATCCCAGACCTGGTGTTGCTTGACATTAAGATGCCTTTGCTGGACGGGCTTAAGGCGTCCCGGATCATCCGGGATCAAAAACTTGCCAAGGGGGTCCTTTTGATCACGGCCTACAGTGGTAAGGAGTTCGTCGATCAGGCCACGGAGGCAGGGGTGATGGGGTATGTTGTAAAGCCCATCCGGGAAGAGTCCCTGCTGCCCATGGTTGAGGTGGCCATTGCCAAGGGCGAAGAGCTGTACCAAATGACCCTGGAGGTTGACCGGGCCAAGGACCAGCTTGAGAGCAGAAAACTCATTGAAAAGGCCAAAGGGGTACTGATGAAGCAGCAGAATATCAGCGAAGATGAAGCCTTTCAGATGATCCGGAAGATCTGTATGGATAAACGATGCGCCATGAAGGAGATAGCCAAAATTATTCTGATGAATGATTAACGGTGCCCACGCCATGATTAGCAAGCTTTGCCGGGAACATACCAATCTTAGCCCGGGAGATATCAGAAAGATCACCGAGGTGGCAAATAACCTCCAGTCCATTGCCGACCTTATGGGCGCCGATGTTTTCATCGACTGCATCACCCGTGATCCTGATATGGCCATTGTCGTGGCCCAGGCCAAGCCCACCAATAAGCCTTCCATATATAAGGGGGCGGTGATTGGGGAGTTTGCCCACCGCAACAACGAGCCTGCCGTCTTGAGAACCCTTGGCGTCGGCATGCCCACCACGGATATGATGGCGCGGACCCAGGAGAATCGGGACGTGATGCAGAACGTCTCTGCGATTAAGAACGATGGGGGCCGGGTCCTAGGGGTGTTGATCGCCGAGACTGATGTTACCGAGCGCATCCGGGCAAAAAGAACCCTGTCCATGCTTTCAAGAACCACGGAACAGCTTACAGAAACCCTTATTTCCACCCGGCACAAGGATCACGGCATTCCCTACCATGTCACGGACGGCATCATCATGTTCAGTCCCCAGGGCGTTGCCACCTATGCAAATCCGGTTGCCAGGGAGATCTACAAAAAACTCGGGTACATCAATAATATAGAGGGGCTGGCGTTCTCAAACATGGCCCTGGACAACATCAGTTTTGCGACCATCCTTGAAAAAAAGCAGGTTAACGCCAGCGAAGTCCGGCTCGGGAACCTTATTCTCAATGTCAAATATGCGGTAATGAAGAACAAGGATCGTGACGTCGCAGGGGCGGTGATGCTTCTTCGGGACGAGACCGATGCCAAGGCAAAGGAACAGGAGCTTATCCTCAAGTCCGTTGCCATTAAAGAGATACACCACCGGGTCAAGAACAACCTCCAGACCATTGCAAGCCTGCTGCGGTTACAGTCGAGACGGATAGACGACCAGGATGCCAAGGCAGCGTTCAAGGAGAGCATTAGCCGGGTTTTGAGTATTGCTGCCACCCATGAGATCCTTGCCCAGAACGGGGTTGACGACGTGGATCTGAAGACCATGCTCGGGCGAATCAAACATGGAATCCTGGGAAATGGCAACGCTGTCGGCAAAAATATTACGGTCACCATCCAGGGGGACACCTTTGAAACCGATTCCGACACCGCCACTTCCATCGCCCTTGTGGTGAACGAGGTGATCCAGAACAGCTTGAAATACGCTTTTTCGGGCCGGGATAAAGGGCTGATCACCGTGGAGCTCCACAAGGGGACCATGTACTCAAACATTTCCATCACCGATGATGGCGTGGGCTTTGACGTGAATGAAGAGAAGCAATCCTCATCCCTGGGGGGGCGGATTATCCGCCAGATCGTGACGGATAAGCTCAAGGGGAATTTCTCCATGGAGTCCACGGAAAGGGGAACCAAGGTGCTGTTCGATTTTCTCCTGGAGCGGGACGGACCCTAACCATATACGATGGACGGGGTAAATAAGGGCAATAAGCTAGGCCTGACCCCAACATTTTGTTTCCAGCACAACGGCGTGCAGGATTATTTGAGGCAACGAAGCCTGACATAGGAGAGACTCTCTCCGGTGCCAGGCTTTTTTTATGCAACCACCACAAGTGAAAGGCAACAGGACAAGGGTATGAAGGAAACGGTTTTAAGCGTAGGTATCGATATCGGTACCTCCACCACCCAGCTTGTATTCAGCAAAATTTCCCTGGAAAACATGGCATCCATGGTGTCTGTTCCACGGATTCAAATTGTTGATAAGGAAGTGGTCTATCGAAGCGATATCCATTTCACCCCCCTGGTTTCCAAGGTCGAGATCGATGCCAGGGCCGTTCGTACCATTGTGGAGCAGGAGTACGTCAAGGCCGGCGTAACACCGGACCAGGTCCAGACAGGGGCCGTGATCATCACCGGGGAGACTGCCCGGAAGCAGAATGCCGCCGAGGTGCTTTCCATGTTGAGCGGGCTTGCCGGCGAGTTTGTGGTTGCAACGGCCGGTCCCTCCCTTGAGGGAATTATTGCCGGTAAGGGTGCCAATGCCCAGCAGGAGTCAAAAAAACGGGGGGCGACCATCGCCAACCTGGACATCGGGGGCGGTACCACCAACATTGCGGTGTTCAATAATGGTGAAGTGATCGACACGGCCTGCCTGGACATCGGCGGCCGGCTCATCCGTTTCTTCGACGACACCTCAACGGTGGCCTATTGTTCGGATAAGATGGGACGGTTGACCCGGTCCATGGGCCTTAATGCCGATGCTGGAACCCCGCTTTCCATGGAGGCCATCGAAGCCATTGCCCTTCGGATGACCGGTATCCTGGAAGAGGTGATCGGGGTGGTGCCTGCCACGGAGGCCCTTGCAACCATGGTAACGGACAAGGACCTGAAACGGGACTATGCCATCGACTACATCACCTTTTCCGGCGGGGTGGCCGACTGCATCACAACGAATCGTGAAGGCAACGACTTTCAGTACAACGATCTTGGACGGTTTCTCGGACGTGCCATTGCAAAATCGAGGATTTTCACAGAAAAGCAGGTGCTTGAGTCTGCTGAGACCATCCGGGCAACGGTGGTGGGGGCAGGGTCCCACACCACGGATATAAGCGGAAGCACCGTCACCTTTAACGATGATGCGCTTCCGGTTCAGAACGTCCCCATCCTCAAGCTTTCAGAAGCGGATGAGGCAAAACCCCTTGAAACCTGGGGCCGGACCATTGCTGAAAAGGTGGAATGGTTCAGGCTGAAGGAGGAGCACCAGACGCCGGCCCTTGCCTTTAAAGGGTTCGATGACATCAGTTTCGAGGGTATTCAACTCCTGGCCGGTGCCATCATCCAGGGAATGGCTTCCGTCATGAATGATAAGGAGCCCCTGATCGTTGTTGTGGAATGCGATCTTGCAAAGGTACTTGGGCAGACCCTCAAGGCACAGCTTGATTTTAAGAAAGATGTCATTTGTATCGACACGGTCAAGGTGGAAAACGGCGATTACATCGATATCGGCCAGGGCCTTGCCGGCGGCAAGGTTGTTCCGGTGATCGTGAAAACACTGCTCTTTGGCTATTAAAATATATAGAAGGAATAGACAATGCGATTAAAAACAAAACTGTTCGGAACCCTTTATGAGTTCAAGGATCTCAACGAGGTCATGGCAAAGGCCAACGAGGAAAAGTCCGGTGATCAGCTTGCCGGGGTGGCCGCCACATCCGTAACCGAGATGATTGCCGCCAAGGAGGTTCTCAGCGACATCACCCTCAAGGATCTCAGGAACAATCCTGCGGTTCCCTATGAAATCGACGAGGTTACCCGGATCATCCAGGACCAGGTCAACGAGCGGATCTATCGAGGGATCCAGAACTGGACCGTTGCCGAATTCCGGGAGTGGATCCTGGCCTACGAGACCACGTCTAAGGATATCGCCCGTATCTCCAGGGGGCTTACTTCGGAGATGGTGGCAGCCGTTGCCAAGGTCATGTCCAACATGGATTTGATCTATGCCGCCAAAAAGATCCGGGTCACTGCCCACTGCAACACCACCATCGGTGAGGCAGGCACCCTGGGTTTCAGGCTCCAGCCCAACCATACCACCGACGATATCGATGGTATCCGGATCTCCCTGTTCGAGGGCTTGAGCTATGGTGTCGGTGATGCCGTCATCGGTCTCAACCCGGTCAACGACAGCGTGGAGTCGGTTTCCAATGTTCTCAAGATGTTCCAGGAGATCAAGGAGACCTATAACATTCCGACCCAGAACTGCGTGCTTGCCCATGTGAAGACCCAGATGGAGGCCGTTAAACAGGGTGCTCCCGCGGACATGATCTTCCAGAGTATTGCCGGCAGCGAAAAGGGCAACACCGCCTTTGGCCTTGACGGTGCCATCATGGCCGAAGCCCAGGACCTCATGCTCAGGGAAGGTACCTCCACCGGCCCCAACGTCATCTATTTTGAGACCGGCCAGGGCTCCGAGCTTTCCAGCGAGGCCCACCACGGTGTCGACCAGGTGACAATGGAGGCAAGGTGCTATGGTTTTGCAAAGAAATACAATCCGTTCCTCGTCAACACGGTTGTCGGTTTTATTGGGCCAGAGTACCTCTATGACAGCAAGCAGGTGACAAGGGCCGGTCTTGAGGATCACTTCATGGGCAAGCTCACCGGCGTTCCCATGGGTGTT
The DNA here is from genome assembly GCA_016342325.1 of Desulfobacterium sp. Taxonomy (GTDB): domain Bacteria; phylum Desulfobacterota; class Desulfobacteria; order Desulfobacterales; family Desulfobacteraceae; genus Desulforapulum. Next base: position 23,568 of record JAEINR010000049.1, on the reverse strand, counting down.
GATGCCTGCTACACCAACCATATGAAGACCGACCAGAATGATATCGAGAACCTGGCCGTACTCCTTGCCGCTGCAGGATGCACCTATTTCATGGGAATTCCCCAGGGTGACGACATCATGCTCAACTACCAGTGCACCGGTTACCACGACGCTTCAAGCCTGAGAGAGCTTCTAGGTCTTACCCCGGTCAAGGAGTTTGCTGACTGGCTTGAGACCATGGGTATCTATGAAAACGGACGACTGAGTGCCAGGGCCGGAGATGCCTCCCTCTTTATCAAATAGGCAAGACCAAAAGGAGATAAGATTTTGATTTCAGAAGATAAAATAAAAGATATCATCGCAGAGGTTTTGGGCTCCATGGGCGCCATGGGCGCCGGCGACCAGGCTTCCACAAGCCAAGCTTCCCCGGCTTCTGAAGCCTGCGAAGCGCTGTGCGACCTGACCGCCGTTGACCTTAAAAAAGAGCTTATGGTTCCGGAGCCCTGCAACCGTGAGGCCTATCTCAAAATGAAGGCGACAACGCCTGCCAGGATCGGTATCTGGCGAGCCGGTCCAAGACCCTTGACCCGGTCGCTTCTCAGGTTCCGGGCCGACCATGCCGTTGCCCAGGATGCGGTTTTCAGCAACGTTTCCGACGCGTTTGTCGAATCCCTGGGGATGTTCCAGATCACTTCCTGCTGCAAGGACAAGGATCATTTTCTGACCCGTCCGGATCTTGGCAGAAAGCTGGATGATGGGACCATTGCCCTCCTTAAGGAGAAGTGTGCGCTGAGCCCCAAGGTTCAGGTCTACATTGCCGACGGCCTGAGTTCTACAGCCATTGAGACCAATGCAAAGGACGCCTACAGCTCCATCCTCCAGGGCTTGAAGGGCCACGGTATCGAGACCGGTACTCCCTTCTTTCTTAAGTATGGCCGGGTGCCTGCAATGGACGTGGTTTCCGAGGTCCTCACCCCTGAGGTGACCGTGCTTCTGATCGGTGAGCGGCCGGGTCTTGCCACGGGCGAGAGCATGAGCTGCTACATGGCCTACAAAGCCTCCACCACCATGCCCGAGGCCAACCGTACCGTGATCTCCAATATCCATAAGGGTGGAACACCCGCTGTTGAGGCCGGTGCCCACATTGCGGACATCATTAAGACAATGCTCGAGCAAAAGGCCAGTGGCCTTGATCTCAAACTTTAGGAGGAAACACCATGAAAGGTGATGCACTACGCACAAGTGTTCTGAGTATCAAGCTCATTGCAAATGTCAACAATGACATGGCAAAAGAGCTGAACCTCCTAGACGGTCACAAGAGTATTGGTATCTTTACCACCGATTGTGATGATGTGGGGTATTGTGCCCTGGACGATGCCACCAAAAAAGCCGAAGTTCGGGTTGCCTATGCAAAGTCCTTCTACGGCGGTGCGGCCAATGCCAACACAAAGCTTGCCGGTGAGTTCATCGGTATTCTCTCCGGACCGACCCCGGCAGAGGTGAAGAGCGGTATTGATGCAGCCGTGGACTATGTGGAAAACGGTGCAGCCTTCTACAGTGCCAATGAAGACGACACCATCCCTTACTTTGCCCACACCATTTCACGGACCGGTTCCTATCTGTCCGATACCGCAGGCGTCAAGGAGGGCGAGGCCCTGGCCTATCTCATCGCGCCTCCCCTTGAGGCCATGTATGCCCTGGATGTTGCCATGAAGGCTGCGGATGTCGAAATGGCGGCCTTTTTCGGTCCTCCGTCAGAGACCAACTTTGGTGGTGGTCTTTTGACTGGCAGTCAGTCCGCCTGCCAGGCCGCATGTGATGCCTTTGCCCAGGCTGTCAACGCAGTCGCCGACAACCCGCTGGGGTATTAAAATGGACGGAAAAGCCCTGGGGCTTGTGGAAACCTTCGGTCTGGTCCCTGCCATTGAGGGAGCCGATGCCGCCGTCAAATCCGCGGATGTGGAGTTGAGGGCGCTGGAGATGATCGGGGCCGGCCTTATCACCATTGTGATCGTCGGGGATATCAGTGCTGTTTCCGCTGCGGTTGACGCAGGCAAGGCGGCTGCTGAACAGCTTGGAACGGTGCTGTCCACCACCGTGATCGGCAGAACCGGCGAGGGCCTTGAAACCGTTCTTGGTCCCCAGCTTGATCCGGATAAACCGGTACTTGTGGTACCGAAGACTGAACCAGCGTCTCAAGCGGTTATTGGCACAGTCCCTGGGTCAGAGGCCCAACCGCCTAGGAACAAGGCCCTTGAAGCAGCGCCCCAAGTGCTTGCCGTCTCAGCCCCAGACCTAGCGGCTGAACCGGTTGAGGGAAACGTTCCAGGGAAAGAGGCTTCCGTTAAACAAACCATGGATCTGGCTGCGCTGAGGAACATGAGCGTTGTGAAATTGAGACAATTTGCCCGGAAGCTTCCCGGACTGCCCCTGGCACAGAAGAAGATCAAGTACGCCAGGAAAAAAGAGTTGATTGAAGCAATTGTTGAATACCATAGACATGAGGAAAAATAACCAGAATGGTTGATAAAGATCTACTATCCATACAAGAGGCAAGGTCCCTTGTCCGGGCTGCCAGAACCGCCCAGGCCATCCTTGCGGATATGAACCAGGAGCGGGTTGATGACCTGGTTCTTGCCATCTCCCTAGAAGCTGCCAAAGCGGCGGAATGCCTTGGAAAACTTGCCAGTGAAGAGACTGGCTTTGGCAAGTGGGCAGACAAGAAGGCCAAGAACATTCTGGCCTCTGAAACGCTCTATCGTCACATCAAACCGATGAAGACCATTGGTATTGTGAACGAAGACCCGGACAAAAAGATCATTGAGATTGCAACCCCTGCCGGGGTTATTGCCGGAATCATTCCCTCCACGAATCCGACCTCCACAGCCATTTATAAATCAATGATCTCCATCAAGGCGGGTAATGCCATTGTGTTTACCCCCCATCCCAGTGCCGCCAAGTGCATCAAGAAGGCCGTTGACATCATGCGCGCTGCCCTCAAGGCCAAGGGCGCACCCGAGGACCTGATCACCGTCATGAGCCTTCCCTCCCTGGTCGGCACCAACGAGTTGATGAAACAGGTCGACCTGATCCTTGCCACCGGCGGTCCGGGCATGGTCAAGGCGGCTTACAGCTCCGGCACACCCGCACTTGGGGTTGGCGCCGGTAATGTTCCCGCTTTCATTGAAAGAAGCGCTGACATTGAGTCCGCCCTGGACAAGATCCTGCTCAGCAAGACCTTTGACAATGGAACCGTTTGTGCGTCTGAGCAAGCCATTGTTACCGAGAACATCATTGCCGACAAGGTCAAAGCGCGTCTCATTGCCAAGGGCGGTCACTTCCTTACGGGAGACGATCTTCTCAAGGTAAGGGCAGTCATGGAGCGCCCCGGCGGAAGCATGAACCCCGCCATCGTTGGAAAGGACGCAGCCTTCATCGCCTCCCTTGCCGGAATTTCCATTCCTGCCGGTACCAAGGTGATGGTTTGTGAGGAAGAGGGCATTGGACCCAAGTACCACTTTTCCAAGGAGAAGCTCACCGCCCTTCTCGGTTTCTACCGGGTTGAGACCTGGCAGGATGCCTGCGAAGCCTGTTTCAAGCTTTTGAAGAACGGCGGCCTGGGTCACTCCCTGGCGATCCATTCTGAAAACGATGCCATCATCCGTGAGTTTGCCATGAAAAAGCCGGTTTCCCGGCTTTTGGTCAACACCCCGTCCACCCATGGCGCAGTGGGCATCACCACGAACCTGTTCCCCTCCTTTACCCTGGGATGCGGACCGGTGGGCGGCAGCTCTACTTCAGACAATGTAACCCCTGAGAACCTTTTCAGCATCCGCAGGGTGGCCTATGGGACCACTGGGATGCCGATGCAGGCCACCCAGGAGACCACAGCGACCCCGGCAGATACAGGGGCCGTGGATGTCAAGCGCATCACAGAGATGATCCTCAAACAACTCAAAGAGTTAAACTAACATATAAGGAGAACCAACCATGGCTACAATGAATGCATTGGGAATGATCGAGACCAAAGGACTTATCGGCGCTGTTGAGGCGGCTGATGCAATGGTCAAAGCGGCAAACGTACAGCTCATCGGAAAGACCCAGATCGGCGCAGGCCTTGTGACTGTCATGGTCCGGGGTGATGTTGGCGCTGTCAAGGCTGCCACCGACGCTGGTGCTGCTGCGGCAGAGCGTGTGGGCGAGCTTGTGAGTGTCCATGTGATCCCCAGACCCCATGGCGATGTTGAGATGATTCTTCCCAAGCTCGAGGGATAATAATCCATGAAGGTCATAACGGAATCCTTACTGAGACAGCGTTTCAGGACAAAGGCCTTTAAGACTTTCACTGTGGAGGCGGGTCAGATCGTGACCCCCTCCGCCCAACAGTTCTTAAACGAGAAGTCTGTTGCCGTCGTAAGAACCGGGAAGGGGGAAAAGGCGTCGCCTGCACCTGTGGCAGCACCGGTTGCGCTGGCTTCGCCCCCCCAGCCACAGCCGAAATATGTTTCAGCTGTGGACGGCGGCATGTTTGAGACAAAACCCGAGCACATGACCCAGCTTCGCGGCAATGCCCTGGTGATGAAGAACGATCCCAGGATCGTGTTCCGGGGAAAGCTTGACAGCTTTCAATCCGCGATTCTCATGGAGCAGCTCAGAAGCATTGAGCTGAAAAAGGAGCCCCTTAGCAAGGATTTGGATGAGCTTCTCTCCTGGGCCCGGGAGATCATGAAGTGCGACGTGATGGAGCAGCCCCTGCCTGAAACCAGGATCCTGGGGCTCACCGATCCTGAACTCCGGGACCGGTCCCACCACCCGAAACGCTACTTTAAGATTGGGCATATCATGCCTTCGGTGGATATGGGCCCGTCCCTTCTGGGGTTGAACACCCTGAGGAGCAGTGTACGGGAAATTGAGATTGCGGCCGTGGCCGCATTCATGAACAACGTTGAAAAACAAGATATGATCCAGGCCCTTAACCGCATGAGCAGCGTGATTTACATCATGATGCTCAAGGAAAAGGCCGGAGTTTATAAATGACAGGACCCAAGTGATGGATGATAAATTAGTTGGATTGATAATGGGTGAGTTGAAGAAACGGCTTGGGGAAACGGTCAAAAGCACCATCCCTGTTGAGCTTTCTGCCCGGCATGTCCACCTCTCCAAAGAGGACAGTCTTGCCTTGTATGGCGGACCGTTGACCTATAAGCGAGAGCTCTCCCAGCCCGGTCAGTACCTTTGCGACCAGCGGGTCCGCCTTATTGGTCCCAAGGGGGTCATCGATAACGTGGCCGTGCTCGGTCCCGAGCGAAGCGAATCCCAGGTGGAGATCTCCATCTCCGATTCCAGGAGCCTTGGGCTTAAGGTTCCCATCCGTCAGTCCGGTGATATCGACGGCACCCCGGGAATCGTCCTTGCTTCAAGCACGGGGATCGTTGGGCTTGAACAGGGCGTGATCGTGGCCGGCCGCCATATTCATATGTCTCCCGGGGATGCCGAGCGCTTTGGCGTCAAGGACAGGGATCTGGTGTGTGTGAACATGACCGGAACCCGACCCGTGGTGTTCAGGGATGTCCTGATCCGGGTGTCAAGGGACTTCAACCTCGCCATGCACATCGACTTTGATGAAGGCAACGGCAGCGGCTGGACCCCGGCCTCCGAGTGTACCATTGTCAAGCAGTCCCAGGAGGAATTCTGTGGGGCTTGATTCGACGCTGGTGGAGCAGATTATCAAAAAGGTCCTCCAGGAACTCACCGTTCCTGAACCAAAGACCCGGGTCGGCATCCTTGCCCTTCGCAAGGACACGGACTTTGAAGGGCTTGCCACATGCTTGCCCCAGGGGGTTGAGCTCGTCTGTCTTGACGACGGATGCTCCCTTGGGGGGATGGACCGCTTGATCCTGCCGACACTTTCCTGCAATGCCATGGCCGATCTTGCCATGGGCAAGGCATCGGGCAGGGTCATGGAGGGCGTGCTGGCGCTTTTGCTCACAGGACAGGCCGTGGAAGTGATGGTCTTTGAATACCAGGGGTATGAAAAAACAGCCCCCCACGCCCTTTACGACCTGTACGCGTCCCATGAAAAGACCCTTTCAGGGTTTGGCGTCAGGCGGTTTGAACCCGAGACCGAGGATACCCTTGTGTTACGGAAACGCCTGATTACGGAAAAGGATGTTGCCGAAGCCCTTGCCAAGGGTGCAACGCAGATAAAGGCTGGTGCAAAAGCGGTAGTAACGCCCCTTGGGGCTGATTTTGCCAGGAATCACAATATTGATATTACCAAAGAGTAAAGAGGATATCCCGATGATTGTGGGAAAGGTTGTAGGCAATGTCTGGGCAACCAGAAAAGAAGACTCCCTGGGCGGATTGAAGCTGATGATCGTACAGCGGATTGATGCCTTCACAAATGAAGAGAAGGAGAGCTTTGTTGCCGTGGACCAGGTGGGGGCCGGCATTGGCGAGACCGTGCTGGTGACAACCGGCAGCTCTGCCCGGGTGGCATCCTCCATCAATGCCTCACCTGTTGATGCCGTTATTGTCGGTATCATCGATGAGATGGAAGTGCCTGGTAATCAGTGAAGTTCATTTTTCGTTGTGGCTGAAGCACAAATACCATGTTCCGGCCATGCCGGTTATTAGGAGAAGATATGAAGAAGATACTGATCGGAAGTTCCAGGGTTGATGAGTTCATCAAGGAGGGCGATAAAACCCTTTACATGGATTCAACCATGATCCTGACTCCCGGAGCTAAGGATATATTACGCAACAGGGGAGTGGCCATCGTGTACGGGTCACGGCCTGGGGCAGAGGATACAGCCTCTGTTTCCTGCCCCACTGAAGTCCCTGGGACCCAAGAGACCCAAGAGACGCAGGAAACGCCGGAGAATCCGGATAATCAGGAAAAATCCATGGCTTCCCTGGTGGAGACCATTGTAGGGCTCTTGAGAAATGAATTTGGCATGAATGATCCCGAAACCATTCGGGAGATAAGCCTTAAAGTATTGAATAAAATAAATAGTAATAAGGAGTAATTGATATGAGCGCATTGGGAATGATCGAGACAAAAGGCCTTGTCGGCGCAATTGAAGCCGCAGACGCCATGGTTAAGGCGGCTAACGTAACCCTGATCGGAAAAGAGCAGGTTGGAAGCGGCCTTGTCACTGTCATGGTCAGGGGTGATGTTGGTGCGGTCAAGGCTGCAACCGACGCGGGTGCCGCTGCAGCAGAGCGGGTTGGCGAACTCGTCAGCATCCACGTAATTCCCCGGCCCCACATGGACGTAGAAGGTATTCTTCCCACAACAGTTGTCGCTGCCCAGTAATTCTCTTTTAAGGAAATATGAAAATGAATATTGATGAAAAGGTGCTTGAAAATCTGATCCGAAAGGTACTTGCTGAGAACCTTGGCAAGGCGTCCGAAGGGTTTACAAAGGACGTGGATGAGAAGAGCGGGGTTCTCTCGGTCAAGGCAGCCACGGTTACCCCTGAGAAGTTCGACACGGGCAAGGAAGGGGACCAGGTCTATCTCAAGGATATCGTTTCCCTTGATGAGAGCCCCCGTCTTGGTTGCGGCATCATGGAGATGAAAGAGACCACCTTTGACTGGATGCTCAAGTACGACGAGGTGGACTACATCATCGACGGCACCCTTGAGATCATCATCGATGGACGAAAGGTTGTCGGTAATAAGGGTGACATTGTTTTTATTCCCAAAAACACGGCCATCCAGTTCAGCGTACCTGGGACTGCACGGTTCATGTACGTCACCTACCCGGCCAACTGGGAAGAATTATAAGCAAAAAATAAGCAAAAAATAAGTAATGATAAGCAAAGGGAAGATCGAATTTCATGGATAGCGTCACTCAAATAAAAGAGTATGGGATCGTGGGTGCCGGCGGTGCCGGATTTCCCACCCATGTCAAGCTTGGCAGCCAGGCGGAGATCGTCATTGTCAACGCCGCCGAGTGTGAACCGATGCTCCACAAGGACAAGGAGATCCTCAAACAGAGGACCGACATCTTTTTCAGGGGACTTACCGCCTTGATTGCTGCCACGGGTGCCAAAACCTGTATCATCGGCATCAAGGAGAAACACCACACCCTGATCGAGATGCTCAACACGAAATCTGGGGACAACATCAAGGTGGTTCCCATCCGGGATTTTTATCCGGCCGGGGACGAGATTACCCTGATCTATGAGACCACAGGGCGGGTCATCGAGGCGGGGAAACTTCCCATCACCCAAGGTGTCATCGTCAATAATGTTGAGACCATCTACAACATCGGTGCTGAAAAACCCGTGACCACAAAGTTCCTCAATTTTGCAGGCGAGGTCAAAAAACGGGTGACGGTGGAGGTGCCCCTGGGTATATCCTTCCGGGAGCTCATCGATTTTGCCGAGCCTTTGATTGACGATTATGTGCTTTTGGTGGGTGGCCCCATGATGGGCAAGCTGGTGGACGACCTTGACGAGGTTGTCACAAAGACCACAGCTGCTTTGATTCTTCTTCCCCCGGACCACTGCCTGGTCCGGCACTACAGGGTGATGGCCTCGGAATCAGCCGTCAACAAGATCGGCAAGTCGGCCTGCGACCAGTGCACCATGTGCACGGAACTTTGTCCCAGGTATCTCCTGGGACACCCGGTCCAGCCCCACAAGGCCATGATGTCCCTGGTGTTTACGGATGAGACCGGGGAGACAACCGAACCTGGAACCCACGCGCTCTCTTGCTGCGAGTGCAACCTCTGCAGCTTTGTCTCTTGTCCCGAAGGGCTCTATCCCTCAACCGTTACCGTCAACACCAAGCGTAAGGCCATGCTCAAGAAACTCTCCTATGAAGGGGAGCCGTTGAACCGGGCCCATGCCCTGGCGGATTATCGGCGAACCCCTTCCCGGCGGCTCAAGAACATGCTTGATCTTAACCGCTACCCGGACGAGGGACCCTTGGTTGAGTTTGACCGCAAGCCGGCAACGCTTAAGATCCTTTTGCACCAGCACATTGGTGCGCCGGCAACACCCCTTGTCAAAGAGGGGGACCTGGTGACCGTTGAGCAAAAGGTTGCCACCCCGGGGAAAAACCTGGGCGCAGAGATTCACTCCCCTGTCAATGGCAGGGTTGAACGTGTAACAGACACCTTCATACAGATATGCTGTGTTGAGCAAAGTTGTGTAGAACAAAGCTGTGTAGAGCAGAAGCAAAACTGCTGTGTGGAGCAGAACAAGATAGGGGGCCAGTGATGTCAAACGCCATCGGAATCGTAGAATTGTCAAGTATTGCCGCAGGTTTTCAGGCAGAGGATGCCATGCTCAAGGCTGCGGATGTAAAGGTGCTCATTGCAAGGACCATCTGTCCGGGCAAATTCCTTGTCATCGTGGGCGGATCTGTATCGGCCATCAGCGCTTCCCTGGACGCGGCCCGGAGCGTGGCTTCCGGGTATTTGATCGAATCCCTGAACATTCCCAACATCGACCGCCAGGTCTTTCCCGCCCTGTCCGGCAGTGTTGAGCTGCCCGGGAATTTCAACCGGGCTTTGGGAATTGTTGAGACCTTTTCAGCCACCCCCATTATCGAGGCGGCCGACGCCGCGGTAAAGGCGGCCGACGTGACCCTGTTCCGGGTCCATGTTTCCATGGCCGTGGGCGGCAAGGGATATTTTCTGGTCAATGGCGACACCAGTGCCGTTGATGCGGCCGTTAATGCCGGGGTCGAGCAGATCAAGGAATCGGGCATGCTGGTCAACAAAGTGATTATTCCCTCAGCTTCAAAGGAGCTGTTTCAGGAGTATATTTAGTTTTTTCACATTATTTTTTAATTTTTAGGTAAAGAACAAGGAGAACGTGTTTTATGGGTGATATCGGAACTATAATCGTTTATTTTATCATGTTGTGCGCAGTCATTGGGTGTTTTGCTTATATCAGGGACGACGAGAGTGAACTTGGAAAGGAGTTTATCGAGGGAATTTACAGCATCGGAGCCATCTTTGTTCCCACTGCCGGTATTCTTGCTTCAGCGCCCTATTTGTCAGCATTTATTAAATCCGTTTGCGGTCCTATGTTTGCAGCTGTGGGTGCGGATCCTGCAATCGCGGCTACAACAATTATCGCGGTTGATATGGGTGGTTATCAGCTGGCTGACGTTCTTGCACTTACACGGGAGAGCTGGATCATGGCCATGGTCGTCGGATACATGTCCGGTGCAACCATTGTTTTCTCCATCCCGGTGGGTCTTACCATGCTTGCCAAGAAAGACCATAAGTACATGGCCCTGGGCGTGATGGCTGGTCTTCTGAGTATCCCGGTCGGTGTTTTCGTGACCTGTGGCATGCTCTCTGTTTCTGATCTCATGGTCAGGGGCATGATCTCCGCCAATGCGGATTCCGCCTATGTACTTGCCCTCTCATTCAAGACGATCTTCCTCAACCTGCTGCCCCTGACCATCTTTTGCGTCACCCTGGCTGTGGGCCTCAAGGTCATTCCCAACACCATGATCAAGGGTTTTCTCTTCTTTGGTAACACCATGAGTACCGTTCTGACCCTGGTACTTGTTTTCTCCATCGTTGAAATGTACACAAGCTTTTTCTCAAACGTATGCGGTTTCTGGGGATTTGATCCCATCATTGCCGATCCCAAGGATCAGTTCAGGGCCCTTGAGATTGCAGGTTATATCGGAACCATGCTTTGCGGTGCGTTCCCCATGGTTCATCTTATCAAGAAATACTGTGCAAAACCCATGGAAGCGATCGGTTCCAAGGTCGGACTTGCCAGCACCGGTGCCGCAGGTATCCTTGCCGCAGCTGCAAATATCCTTGCCATGTTCCGTCTCATCGGTGCCATGCGTCCCAAAGATAAGGTCCTTTGTGTTGCATTCTCCGTTTGTGCCGCATTTACCTTTGGCGATCATCTTGCGTTTACTGCAAACTTCCAGCCCAACATGATCCTCCCGGTCATGACCGGTAAACTCGTGGGCGGTATGGCAGGATTTGGTTTGGCGTATCTTCTTTCTGTGCCTGCTGCAATGGCACTCCAAAAAGAAGAGGCCGAAGCTGAGGCCCTGCGACAGTCTGCAATCGATAAGACCTGTACGGATGCAGGTTTTGCGCCCGAAGGTGCTTAATCCTGTTATTGCTCCCTAGGGGCATTTGACAGACGAGGGGGCAAAGGCGGTTCTACTGCCCTTGCCCCCTTTTTTTTATGGAAAAATTTTAGGTGTCACTCATGATGAAAAATGCAGGCCTGAGGGCCAAAATGCTTCTGGCAATTTGTGGTGTGGTCCTTTTGGCCTATGCCGTTACCATCTCATTTATCACGGTCAAGGCGTCCCGGATGGCACGGGTCGAGGCCGAGGAAAAGGCCCATGAGATTGCCTATAAATATGGCGGGATGGTAAAATCCGAGATCGATAGGGCCATGGATGTGGCACGGACCGTTGCCCACACTTTTGAAGGAATGAAACAGGGGGGTAATGTGCCGGAACGGTCCGACATGAATGCCATCCTGAAGCAGGTGTTGACGCAGAACCCCGGGATCATCGCCATTGATACCTGCTGGGAACCCGATGCCCTGGACGGAAATGACGCAGGGTTCGCCAATACCGAAGGCCATGATGACTCCGGCCGGTTTGCTCCCTACTGGAACCGGGGCAGCGGTGGCATCGCCGTGGAACCCCTTGTGAATTATGATAACGAGGAGTGGTACCGGACACCCAAACAGACAGGGCGTGAGATCTTCACCAACCCCTATGTGTATCCGGTGGGGGGGAAGGATGTTCTCATGGCCACGGTGGTGGCTCCCATCATGCAAAACTCAAAATTCCTCGGCATTGTTGCCATTGACATCTCCCTTGAACAGTTTTCTTCCATGATTTCGGGTGTCAAACCCTTTGGGACCGGTTATGGGTACCTTGTGGCCAATGACGGTTATATTGTTGCCCACCCTGTTGCCAAGGTGGTGGGAAAGAACATGGGTGACTTCTTCACAGCCGGGCAAGGACCTGGGCCCCTCAATGCCATTAAAAACGGAGAGGTGTATCCCAGCGTCAAAGAGAATATTACTACAGGGGAGCTCTCCTATCAGGTGCTGATCCCCATTGTTATTGGCGAAACCGACACGCCTTGGAGCATGGGCATTGTCATTCCAATGGAGAAGATCCTCGAAGGTGCCCATCACCTCCGGAATATCAGTATCGCCATTGGTGTGGCCGCCATTCTGGTTTTGATTCTGGTTGTCTCCTATATTTCCCAGAAGATCGTGACTGCCCCCATCAACACTGTAATCGAAAGTTTGAAGGACATTGCAGAAGGGGAGGGGGACCTTACCCTGAGGCTTCCGGTGACCTCCATGGATGAGATCGGCACCCTGTCCTCGTGGTTCAATCTCTTTGTGGAGAAGCTCCAGGGGATGATCAAGGATATTTCCACCAATGCCGTTGACATGGACCAGTCTTCCGCAGGGCTTTTGACCATTGCAGGAGAGCTTTCCAACAATGCTGCCGACACCCATGACAAATCAACCGCCGTGGCCTCTGCCGCAGAGGAGATGGCGTCGAGCATCATGGCCACCGTGGCAACCATGGAGCAGTCTTCGTCAAATACATCCATGGTGGCAACGGCGGTGGAAGAGATGAGTTCCATCATCCACGAAATTGCCCAGAATGCTGAGCAGGCGCATTCCATATCAGAGACGGCTGTTTCCCGGTCAACAACCACAGCGGCCAGGATGCAGGAGCTGAGCCGGGCGGCCATGGATATCGGCCAGGTCACCGAAGCCATCACCGATATCTCCGAGCAGACCAATCTGCTGGCCTTGAATGCCACGATTGAGGCTGCAAGGGCAGGGGAGGCAGGCAAGGGATTTGCCGTGGTGGCAGGGGAGATCAAAGCCCTTGCCAACCAGACCGCTGATGCCACAAGCGATATTCGCAAGCGCATCGCCGCCATTCAAGGAGTCACGGACGTTGCAGTGACAGATATCGATGGAATCACCCAGGTGATCACCCAGGTTAATGATATCGTAACCACCATTGCCACCGCGGTTGAAGAGCAGTCCTCTGCCACCCGGGAGATTGCAAACAACACCTCCCAGGTTTCCGTGGGGATTAATGAGGTCAATGACGCCATGGGTCAGAATTCAATGGTTGTTTCCGAGATATCCAAGGAGATTGCCGGTGTTAATTCAACTGCATCGGGCATGTCGGACAAGAGCCGCCAGGTCCATTCAAATTCCGAGGATCTGTCCCGGCTTGCAGGTGAGCTTAAATCTATTGTGGGAACATTCAAGGTGTGATGGATAGGGCTTAGGGCCCGTGTGGAGTAAAAAAAAAGGCGTCCCGGGCAGTTGATTTGCCCCGGACGCCTGATCTTTTTTATGCGTGGTGTTTATCCTAATGCTTTTCTGCAACTGCCTTTGAAGGATCGGCTTCCACCTTCTTCAGGATGTCCAGGGTCTTTGTTTCCGGAAGCCAGCGGATCTCACCGGTTCCCACATCGTAGATGGCACCCACAACCTTGGCATACCCCTTGGACACAAAATTCCGGGTGGAGGGGCTTTCCATGAACAGCTCCTCGATGCCGTGCCAGATGTTCTCCTCAATGGCCTGGGGAATGATGTCCATGCCTTTGATACCGGGGTTGTCGACCATGGCCTTTCGAACGGCGGGCTCTATGTTGTCAACCAGGGGCGGAATGTTCCGCTCCAGGGGGTGGCCTGTGCCGAGAACGGCGTGGGTAACCGCGGTGACCGCTCCGCACTGGGTGTGGCCGAGCACCACAAGCACCGGGGTGTTTACATGGGCCAGGCCATATTCGATGGAGCCGCGTTCGTCAACGTCGCAGACGTTTCCGGCCACCCGGATCACAAAGATGTCCATGATACCGGCATCAAAGATCGCCTCCACCGGCACCCGTGAGTCGGAGCAGGTGATCACCGTTGCATAGGCATGGTCGCCCTGGTTTTCGCTTCCTGCCTGCTTGAGCCTTTTTGCATCAAGGTGGGCATGGGTCATTTTTTCATCCACAAATCGTTGGTTGCCTTGCTTCAGCATGTCAACCGCGTCATCTGGCAAGGGCTTTGCCGCAAAGGGATTGCCCTTTACCGCTTTGCTGTGGCCTGAATCCGTGGGGCCGCCGTTAAATGCGGCAATAAGAAACAGAACCGATGCGATATAGCATGCCACTACCAAAACCGTACTACTCTTCATACTTTTTTCTCCTGCTATGGGGTGTGTGTTCAGCTCTTTTTCCTGAGCTGTCTTGTATCTCCTACACGGATGGTCAGGTTGATCGAGTCAAAATATTCGATCAGGGGGATGACAAATTTTCTGGATATTCCGGTCATGTCCTTGAACTGGGGCGTGGTGATCTCTCCATTTTCATTTAAAAAACCCACCAGATCGTTTTCAAGGGCTGCAATGGCGGCAGCGTCAAAGTAGAGGTCGTCCTTGGTCTTGACGATGGACTTATCATCAATGAGCATGTGGAGGACGTCGGCGGCGTTTTTCTGGTCCACGTCAATGTCGGTGCAGATGGTCCTGAAAAAGGGCGGGGTCAGGCCCGAACCCTTATAAATAGCGGAGATCTTTTGCTTGACCTCTTCCTGGTCCACCTGGAGGGCCACCTCGTGGGCGGCAAGCCTTACGGAATTTTGCTCCTGCTCGACCTTTCCGTCCTTAGCAAGCCGTGCGATCACCAGGGGAAAGAGTTTTGACTCCTTGTCCCGTAAGGCCCTGAACTTGGATTTCAGCTCCTGCTTGGGCATTCCCTCTTTCAAGGGGTTGGCTTTGTGGTACTCGGCAAGTTTTTCTTCCATCTGGCCCGCAAGGGTGTTGAACATCTCACCATGGACGTAGACCCGGCGTTCCTTGTCGCTCAGGACAATGGTTCGGGAGGCCAGCATTTTCTGGAGGGTGCCATCGAGCTTTTTGTCGGAGATGTTCGTCATGAGCCTCAGGTCGGTAAATTGGGCCCCCTGGAATCCGCCCTCCTTTATAAAGAAGGAGAGGGTTTCTTCATTCGTGCTTGTTACAAGATCTGAGAGTCCCTGGATGATTTTCTCGTCAAAGAGTTTGTGTTTTCTCGGCATGGGATTGAGGATTTGACCGCCGCCGATGGTTTTGATGGGGGAGTAGCTTCGGATGACGAACCGGTCTCCCTTGACGCAGCAGACCGGGGTTTCGAGTCGGATCTGCACGCAGGCGGTATCTCCGGGCTGGAGCGTCTCCCGGTCCAGGAGCACCATGTTGCCGATGATTTCGCTGGTTCCCGAGTGGAACCGGATCCGGGTGCGGGGTTTGGCCGGTTTTGGATTTGCGCTAATATAGAGGAGCTCGGCATCCACCATGTGGCTGGGGTGGAGGGTCTCCTCGGTGGAGAGGATGTCCCCCCGGTTTACGGACTCCTTGTCGAGTCCCTGGAAGTTGATGGCGGTCCGGGTGCCGGCCGCCACTGTTTCCACGCTCTTGCCATGGACCTGGATGCCCCTCACCTTTGAGGTGATCTTGGAAGGGAATATCATGATGTTCTCCCCCACATCGACCTTGCCCGACGCCAGGGTGCCGGTGATCACCGTGCCAAACCCCTTCATGGAAAACACCCTGTCCACGGGGAGACGGAAGATGGGGGAAAAGGGCCGCTCGGGAATCTCGTGGCAGATCTTGTCCAGGGTCTCGGTGAAGCGGTCGAGGCCTTCACCCGTGGTGGAGGAGACCGGAACGATGGGGGCGTCCTCCAGAAAGGTTCCCCGGGTGAAATCCCGGATATCCTCGATGGCAAGCTCCATGAGTTCCTCGTCCACAAGGTCGATCTTGGTCAGGGCAATGAACCCGTACTTGATGCCCATGAGGGTACAGATCTCCATGTGCTCCCGGGTTTGGGGCATCACCGCCTCGTCCGCTGCAATGGCCATGGCCACAAGGTCGATGCCGCTTGCACCTGCCACCATGTTCTTGATGAACTTTTCATGGCCCGGCACATCAACAATTCCCACAAGCTCACCGCCGGGAAGGGTGATGGAGGCAAACCCCAGCTCAATGGTGATCCCCCGCTGTTTCTCCTCCTTGAGACGGTCGGTCTCGATGCCGGTCAATGCCCGGATCAGGCTGGTCTTGCCATGGTCGATGTGGCCTGCGGTTCCTAGGATTATCTGGTTCAAGGTGTGGCTCCTGTTACTTTTTTGAGTTTCGTTTTCCCATCATCTGCAAGAGGTAGGCTGCTGCCACAAGTCCGAGCCCTGTGAGGGCCCCTGCAAAGAGGCTCCAATCCGGCTTGAAAATCCGGGTGATCAATACGCCGAACACAAGTCCCAGGATGAGCCTCACTACAAGTATATAGAAGTTGTTCATTTTTTTAATATCCTTTTTATTAGTTTGGTGACCCGAAATAATAATCAAACTTCGTATAATGGTCAATATGAATTTCCCGTAAATCCCGGGTTTCAGCCTATCTTTATAAGGACGGCCCCGGCAACGATGAAGCAGGAGCTCAAAATTCTCCTAAAGGTCAGGGTCTCCTTGAACACCAGGTAACCGATCCCAAGGCCGAAGAGGGTACTTACCTGGCGCAGGGCAGAGGCGTAGCTGGCATAGACCTCTTCAAGCCCGATCCTGAAGGTGATGAAGGACAGGAGCATTACCACGCCTCCTCCGGCAATCACCAAGGGATTTGCCTTGAGTTCCTTTTTTACCGACCCGGTCTGCTTCTGGAAAATCATGCGTGTCAAATGGAAGATCAGCATGATCACCGACAGTGTCATGGTATAGAGGACAATGTTGCCGCCCATCACCCCGAGTTTGTCGGCCACGGCCCCAAAGGAGTAGAAGAATGCCGCACAAAGGGCGGTCAGGACCCCGGCCCGCTTTTGAGTGAACCGTTTTGCGTCCCCGGGAAAAAAGGTAAACCGATCGGTCTGCAGGGTTACTGCGCCGTAGATAATAAGAAGGATGCCACCGGCCCCGGCAAGGGAGATCCGTTCCCCAAGAAAGAGATAGCTCCAGAGAACAATGTAGACCGGGCCTGTTACGGTCAGGGGATAGACCAGGGTCAGGTCGCCCTTGTCATAGGAGATGGCCACAAAATACTGGTAGAGAAAGAAGAAGAACCCGGCTGCCAGGGCGCTCAGGAAAATTGACGGGACAAACAACCGTTCCACAGGGCACCACCACAGCACATAGGGAACAAACCCGGTTACCGTCACCACCATCATTAACAACACGGCACTGGGTTTGTCATCGCTCATCTTGAGGCTCGAGTTCCACAGGACGTGGAAGAGGGCGCTTGCAACTATGAAGAGAAAACCTTTGAGAGTCATGGGATATTTATGATCGCTTTTGCATGATTTGGCAATATTTTTCCAATTCATAAAAAAAACGCTTGCTATCTGCATAATGATTTGTTAAAACCTACGGGTTCGATTGTGGTGGGTGTAGCTCAGTTGGTAGAGCGCTAGGTTGTGGTCCTGGATGCCGAGGGTTCGAGCCCCTTCACTCACCCCATCTTTAATACATGTATTAAGTATGCGCCCGTAGCTCAGCTGGATAGAGCGTCGGACTTCGAATCCGCAGGCCGCTGGTTCGAATCCAGCCGGGCGCACCATGTTATACATGGGTCTCAGAGAACTTAACTGAGACCATTTTTTTTGCTTGACTGGTCAATCTCCGATGTATGGCGGTTGACCAAAGAGATAATATATTCGGGTTATATTTTATTCCCCTTATCTATTATTACATATGATGCGGCAGGGCTTATGTTAAGGCTTGCCTGTTTCGCACTTAGGGGAAAAAATAATTTGTCAGATAAGCACATCCGTGTGACAACTACCTCAAAGTTTGAAACATTAAACTTTATTTTTTAGGAGATTGTTACAATGGCGAACGGTACAGTAAAATGGTTCAATGATTCAAAGGGTTTTGGCTTTATCGAGCAGGAGAATGGCGAGGATCTTTTCGTACATCACTCAAGCATCAATGCAGCCGGTTTCAAGTCCCTTAACGAAGGAGACAAGGTTTCTTTTGACATTGAGCAGGGCCAGAAAGGTCCCGCAGCAGCAAACGTAACTGTAATCTAACTATAGAATACGGAACGCTTATTCAAGACTTACCTGTTTTCGCACTTAGGGGAAGAATATATTGTCGGAAAAGCACATCTGTGTGACAACTACCTCATGCTGGAAACATATTTAACTTTATATCAATAGGAGATTGTCACATGGCGAACGGAACAGTAAAATGGTTTAATGATTCTAAGGGTTTTGGTTTTATCGAGCAGGAGAACGGAGAGGATCTTTTCGTTCATCACTCAAGCATCAACGCTTCTGGTTTCAAGTCCCTCAACGAAGGCGACAAAGTTACATTTGACATCGAGCAGGGCCAGAAAGGTCCCGCTGCTGCAAACGTAACTGTAGTATAGCTATAAAGTATACTCTTTAAAATCTGTCTGAGTCCCACGGGTTAAGACAGGTTTTAAATGCATATATTAGAGAAAGCCCCTTTGATTAAGTTCATTGGGGCTTTTTTGTTTTTCCTAGGCCCTTCCCGACCCACCGTCCCTGCCGATCCCCCAATGAGGGCAGGTTTTTATTCCGATGATGACTTAACGTTAGAGTGCTCGGTATAAAATGAATTTTTATACCGAGCAGTTATAGACAGAATGGTCGCTTTTTGACTAACCTGGAAACAACATTTTTTCTTTCTATTTAAGTCAATAATAGTTGAACTTTGTGTCTACTACTTTGGATGAAATGTATCGGTTTGTTTAATAAATTAAATGCCTGTTACCATTTTTCGATATTTTTCAAGTATTTGACTCATAATGGGTTCAAGTTCATCCGGTTGAATGACCAACAGATCACCCTGTTGCGCTCTTGAGAAAATAATATCCACAGCCTTTTCCGGCTCCAGAAGTATTTCAATATTTTCTTTCCTAAAACCACCCTGAATCAATCCTTCATAAACCAGACCTGAAGTTTCCCCGATGGGTCTGTTTCTGGGGTCAAAATCAGTCAACAGGATATAATCGTATACCAGAGCCAGAGCCTTTCCATAGTCAATGATTTGTTCAGTGGTTCGGTTTCCGGTCCCATGGCATAAGGCCACCTTTCTTCCGGAAGAAAGCCGTGGCAATAAGCTGGCCATGGCACGAGCTGATTCCGAATTATGTCCGTAATCCAATAGAACTTTGTATTTCTGGAAATCAAATAAATTCATACGGCCAGGGTTTTGATTCGGCGTAGGATAAAATGTCATAATTCCATTGCGAATCTGCTCAATGGGAATGTTTACACCATGGAGAGCACCGATGGCAGCAAGGGTGTTTGAGATATTAAAATCGATAATTCCGCCAAAGGTAATGGGAATTTCTTCAAGGGTGCAGATGATGACATCTATTTCATTCTTTTTAATAATGACATTCCGGTCGACCACCGTGACAGCGGTACCGCCATTTTTTATATGCGCTTTAATCCTTTGATTATTCGCGTCCAAAGAAAATAAAACAATATTTCCACGGGCACGATCCAGAATCGTCATGGTCATTTCATCATCTGCGTTTAAAACAGAAACCCCGGTTTTTTTGACAACCTCTACCACTGTGGATTTTACCATGCACAGATCTTCCTGGGACTCTACCCAGTCACTGCCCAGGTGGTCCTTTCCAATGTTCAACACAACACCCACATCAACCTCGCTGACGCCAAGGCCTCTTCTTGCGATTCCCCCACGGGCCACTTCCATGACAATGTGGTCAACCGATGGTTCCCTGACAACAATCCCGGCACCCTCCGGGCCGCTGAAATCTCCGGATAAAATGGGCTTCCCGTCAATTAATATACCGGTGGTGCAGGTCAGACCGACTATTTTTCCCGAATACTTCAAGGTATGGGCAATGAGTTTACAAGTGGTTGTTTTGCCATTTGTCCCGGTCACGGCTAAAACGGGAATCTGGGTGTAACCCATGGGGAAAAGCATATCCACAAAGGGCTTTGCAACATTTCTGGGTTGTCCTTTTGTCGGCTCAAGATGCATTCTGAATCCAGGGGCGGCATTCACTTCAACCACTTTAAGGCCGGAGTCTTCAAGGGGAAGCGAGATGTCTTTTGCCAACACATCAACACCGACGCAATCCAGTCCGATAATCCGGGCGGCCCGTTCAGCCATGAACTGGATAGCCGGGCTGACCTCATCGGTAACATCGGTGGCAGTCCCCCCCTGGCTGATATTGGCCGTGGCCTTAAGGTAGACCACCTTCTGGTTTCCCGGGACAGACCCTATTGAAAGGCCGTTTAAGGTCAAGAGTCTTTCGGTCATGTCATCGACTTCGATTTGTGTCAGCACCTTTTCATGCCCAAACCCGCGAAGGGGATTGGCATTGATGGTCTGAATCAGATCATGGATAGTGGATTTTCCATCTCCAATAACATGGGCCGGTTCTCTTTTTGCTGCGGCAACAAACTTTCCATTAATGACCAAAAGACGAAAATCACCCCCATGGACATACTCTTCGACGATCACATCGGGGTAATAAGCAAAAGCTGCATGAAACGCCATCTTTAATTGCTTAAGATCAATAATATTGATCGTGGACCCGTTCCCATGATTCCCCACGTCCGGCTTGACAACAACGGCAGTGCCGAGCCTATTAAAAACTTCAATGGCTTCATCCTCGGTAGATACCACCTGACCCTCTGGAACTGGAATACCCGCTCTTTTTAAATAGGCCTTCACCCGGGTTTTTTCATCGGCAGTTTCCACGGCAATGGCAGACGTATGGGAGGTTATGGAGGCTTGAATCTGTTTTTGATGGGCACCATGGCCCAATTGGATATGGCTGTCTTCGTTCAGCCGAATAAAGGGAATACCTCTGGATTGTGCCTCTTTAACAATACTCAAGGTGGTGGGACCCAACATGTCTTCTTCCCGCAAAACCTTGAGATCGGACACAACCTGGGTGATATCAAAAGGACTACCTTCGGCAACGGCTTCAAATAGAGATACGGCAATTTTGGCCGCCCTTAACCCCACAGATTCCACAAGGTATCGGAAGACCACAATATATATTCCCGTTTTTTCTGTCTCCAGGGTTTTACCGTATCCGACTTCCATCCCGGCCAAACATTGAAGTTCAATGGCAATATGTTCAATAATATGACCGGCCCAGGTTCCTCTTTCAAGTCGTTGGACAAAGCCCCCGGGTGTTCCAATGGAGCAACCGTGTTTTTGTAAGGTCGGAATAAGCGTCAATAAGCGATCTGAAAAACCATCTATTTTATCCGATGGCAGATCCTCATAGGCTTTAATATCCAGAACCATAAATATGGAGGTGTGTCGGGTATGTCGATTGGGGCCGCGTAATGCTCTTAATTCTTTAATCTCAATCATACTTACTCCTGAATTGATAATGACGATGGTCTAAGAAACCGTCTTTTTTTAAAATCATATCCATATCCATCCACCAACGAATGAATTCGAATATTTTCCACGGCAATTGGCTCCCCTGGCTTAATATCCATTATGTTAGAATACATAATACCGCATCCATCAACGATAATCACCTGGCCTGTACCCACGACCTCGGCAACCCCATCTCCCTTGAGAATAACCCCGGAATCCTCACCAATACCCACACCGATGCAGGTTGGATTTGAGGTGACAGTCTGAATCAACCGCCCAATACGCCCCCTTGCCATAAAATGCGTATCAAAAATGATTTTATTCACAAAACCGAATCCGGATGTTGACAGAACACTGCCTTTGAATAGTCCGTCTTCACTTTTACCTTCATAAATCATCGTGTCGGAAAACACGGTAGCCCCGGCACTGGTTCCTGCGATGAGCGCTCCATCTTCGAGACGTTTCTGAATGGCATCAAATATCCTTGTCCCTCCCAGAATGGTTGTCAGCCGCAATTGGTCTCCACCCGTAAAAAAAATCAAATCCAGATCTGCGATTGTTTCGGCTGATTTTCTGTCATTTGCCTGAATTCTATCATTAATAGTAAATATGTCTATCCTGGACGCACCAAGGGTGGTAAATACGCTGTGATAGTCTTTGCCGCGCTTTCCAGGATCTTCGCTTGCCGTGGTGATGACGCCGACCTTGTAGTCGGTTTTCCCGATTTCTTGAACAACGCGTTTGAGTACGATCAATTCATCAGCCTTGTCTTCGTTACCGCCAATGGCAATCAGACGACCCAGGAAAG
This sequence comes from Desulfobacterium sp., assembly GCA_016342325.1. Classification (GTDB taxonomy): domain Bacteria; phylum Desulfobacterota; class Desulfobacteria; order Desulfobacterales; family Desulfobacteraceae; genus Desulforapulum. Next base: position 1,412 of record JAEINR010000049.1, on the reverse strand, counting down.
AAGGATTTAATGCCATTATTTTTGACTCTCCGTAATATGTGACCACGCCATGCCGTCACTGGCATTTGATGCATATCCATTTGGGGTTAAAATGATGCGTCCGATATCCACACTCTTGTTAAACAAAGTGATTGCCTTTTGCGCGGCTTCATCAGGACTCATGCTGTTTTTCATCTTCTAAATACTTCACAGCATCAACCACAGCAGACAACGCTGTTTCACCATTTGCCATCAGATCTATTCCTTTGCTGGCGGCAGATTCTGGTCCATCAAAATCTTTGGGATCCGAGCCTGCTCCCCCATGGGGTAAAATCGCTCGTTGGAAGTTTGACACAAATTGTCTCCGATTTTAATTGTAAGAAGTTACGCCTATAATTCCATTGTAGGTATAAGCTTATGACCCGTTGTTTGCAAGGTATTTAAATGAATACAGGTTTCAAGCCCCACAGGGCTGATCTTCCCCCGATATTGTGGACGCATAATTAAGTATCCTATAGATGTTCGCACTTGAGATGATACTCGCTTTACCTGTACTAATAAGAGGTGGTATCAATTCATTGCGAAGACCTATAATCGTAATTATACTAAAAAATAATAGCGAGTCTTTATGGTATAAATCCTACATTCAGCAGGTCGAATTTAATTTTTTTATATTTTATTTCAATTAACAAAGCTTGCCTAAGTAAACTTATATTTTTGTTTAATACTGCGCCTGCATATAATTTAAAGGGAGTACAAATGTATAAAGATATTTCTTTAGCCACTAAACAACTCGGCGTCATGCCTATGGTAAAACATTATATTTCTGAACTTAAGCTGCACCACATATTTGGGAAACATATCCCTATGAAACCGAATGAAAAACTGGAACCGGCCCAGGGACTTAGCATGATGCTTCTTAATCTTGTTTGCGCAAGCCGTCCCCTTTACCGAGTTTATGAATGGCTGACAGATTATACCGACGGTATAGCCGAAAAAGACATTTATGCTGCACAATATAACGATGATAGACTTGGTCGGAATCTGGACAAACTTTTCGCGGCAGAACCATTTGGGTTCCTATCCGTTCAAAGAAAGAACAAGACAAAAAAGGCTCCTTTCCATTTCATGTGGGTAAAATTGCTAATGTGTAGGAAAAGCTCTTGGTTAAATATCATGGTTTTTTCTGCAAATAGGCTTTGATTTCGACATTGAAAATGATAAAAGATGTTCATCTTGTGAAACGGAACCAAGCTCTGCTGGGGAGCACCTTGGTAAGGGGTAACCAGATGCAGATAGCATTGAATAATGCAGTAGAGGGGGATAGGCTATCAATATCGTTCCCCTCTCATTCCATCGTTATAGGGACTTTGCATTATTCAAGTTTTTCTGCCTACGCCTTTAAAAACCCATTTGGCTTGGTAGAGAGTTTT
>JAEINR010000197.1 GCA_016342325.1 Desulfobacterium sp. | reverse complement strand
CTATAAAAAAAAATGAGGAATATGTATGACTACTAAAAACTGTTGTCAGGCATGTTGCAAAAGAGCCGCACCCAAATGATATGGGCACCCATTTTTGAATACCGGTCCAGGGTTTGACGGCCCATGGCATAAGCCCTCTTAAAATCCCCGGACACAAAAAAACGGTAGGAGCGGGTAAACGAGATCCAGGTTTCCATCCTTACACGGCCTGGACAAGGCAGTTCGGCTAGTTCCTTGCGGGCGGTTTCCCCATACCTGTCAGCCGTGTCGATCTTTCCGAGAATCGAACAAATCAGGATTAAAAGACCGGCTATTTCCAGGCGTTTCTCCGGATTTTTGCAGTCCATGCAGGATTCCAGCAGGTTTTCCGCCTCCTGGATATGACCGGTATAATAATAGTTCAATCCCAACTGGACCTGGCAGTCCAGTACATGCTGTTCAGATGGGCATTTCTCAAATTCTTTTAAAGCAGCTTCAAACAACGAAATGGCCGAATATTCATCACCGGAAAACGAATCCAGCTTGGCGTTGATATATAACAGTTGCGGTGTTGACCGGACGAACCGTTTGGGGAATCCATCCATAAGGCGGCGAATCAGATGGACCTGTCCTGATTGAAAAAGGGAGGTTTCCCATCGGATCAGCCGCTCAGTGGCAATGGGGTAATCGCCTCCTTCAATATAAGCTTGAACGGCAAGGATATCATCCCCGTTTGCCCCATGGAGCCGGGCAATTTTACGGTATAATTCCCCCACGGTTTCCTGGGACCATGCCTGCTTTAATTTAGTCCGCAAAAAAGATTGCAGCAGGTGATGATAGGTATAAGAATCCGGAATAATCTGACCGGCTCCGTTTTTGGAGGTCAGCAGGTGGTTGTCTGCCAGTTGATCGAGAATCGTTCTGGAATGGTTGACATTGAGGTACGCGTCGCAGAACTCGGGCACGAGGGTGTCGAGCAGGGCCGTTTTCAACATGAAGTCCCGGGTTTCACACGGCAGGGATCGAAAAATCTTTTCCTCAAGATAGGTAAAAACAAGTTTGTTTGAACCGCTCAGGTCTCCCAGCTCCTCTTCCATCCGGTCGGGGGATTTCCCTTTCAAGGTCAGATAAAATAGAACCAGCACCGCAACCCAGCCATTTGACTTTTGGTGCAATTGCGCCACAAAACCTGCCGATAACAAAAGATTGAAGTGTTGGGCATAAAGCGCCCGGGTTTCCAGGGAAGTAAACAGCAGGTCCGGTTCCTTGATTTCCGCCACCTGGTCAAGGAGGCGCAACCGGGACGTCTTGATTTTGGGGTCGGCCCGCGTAAGGATAATCATATGACAGGACGGAGGCAAGTGCGTGAGCAAAGATTCAATTGACTCCTGAACTTCCATACTCGCCTGAACAGTGTGGAAATCATCCAGGACTAAAATAATCTTTTCTGCTGCTGACGGTGCCATAAAATGGATGAACGCTTCCAGCACCCGTATTCTGGCCATTGATGTGACAACGGCTTCCGACATCAGCCTTTTCATGGGCTCACCTTCGTTACCGGCATATGGCCTGAATCCTGCCACCAAATACCGGATAAAACGTGAAAAATCTTGGTCCCGTGCATCCAGGCTATACCAGACCGTCTTTATGCCCGTCTGCTTGACCCCATGCGCTGTTAACGCTGTTTTGCCATGACCTGCGCCAGCCACCACCACTGCCAGGCGTTTCCGTGTCATGCGTGCCAGGAGTCCGGACAGCCTGGAAGGGACAAATATGGCAGGATGCTGGGGAATCGACAGCTTGGAGGCGAGTATGTTATCTTGAAACGGCATAAGACAAATTTCTGTTTAGTTTATTTTGGTAAAAGGGCAATCGCAGACCGCATTTCTTTTGTTGAAGCCTTTACGTTTGCTGTGATTTCATATCCGGATTGTTTCTTATGCACAATGCCCAGAATATATTTCATAAATAACGGTACGTTCTCCAACCCCGTCAGCCGTTCACGGCTTTCTCTACCATGGATAGAAACGCATCGTTGCCAAGGGGGCGCCCGGTCTTCTCGTGCAGATAAAATAAATCCGCCTCCTCCACCGGCCTGATTTCGGCAAGAAAATCCTGCCAGTCCCTTTCAACGCGTTCAAGTAACGGTTTTGCCTGCACCAAAAGGTCATCATTCTTCATGATATGCGCCTGGGCGCTGCTCCACTGCCAATCTTCCGGTTGCTCAACGTACTGTCTTTTGACCGGATTAATCTCGATATAGCGCGCGCAGGCAATCAGGTATTGTTCATCCAACAGATGGGATGCGTAACGTCCCTGCCAGAACTGTCCACTGCTGCCGGTTCGGCGATTTATATACCTGGTGTACCGGCCATGGGCTGCTCGGAGGCAGTTGGATAAAGAGTTCTTTTCCCTGGGGATTGCAATCAGGTGAGCATGATCGGGCATCAGGCAGTAGGCCCAAACCTCCACGCCATGGAGACGGCAGCATTCAGTCATTATCTCAAGGTAAACGGCATAATCATCATTGTTCAAAAAGGTCTTCCGCCCCAATAACCCACGCTGGATAACATGGTGAGGCAACCCCGCTATTGTAATTCTTTTCATATGTATTTTGGGCCTGTATTATAGCTGACGCGCTGTCCAGGGGCTGGAAGGGGCACACCCCCTTGAGAGCCCTGGCAGCTGGTTGTTAAATTAAAAACGCCCTTCCCTTACTGGAAGAGCGGGTTAGACGGATTCACCATGGCACCTGTCCATTCTCGTCGAAAAATCCACCCGTTGGGCCGGATTCGGACAAAGTCGCAAGTTTCACCACAATGCGTGCGGCCTGCTCAACAGTACGTGTGCCACGGTGACCATTGAGATCCGTCGCTGTAAAACCTGGATCCGCTGAGTTGACTTTAATTGATGTGTCTTTCAATTCATAGGCAAACTGAACGGTAAATGCATTGAGCGTAGCTTTAGACGAGTTGTAGTCAGCTAATTTCACATTTGCGAACTCGTAGTTTGGATCACTATTTTGAGTCAATGACCCAAGCCCGGATGACATATTGACAACTCTTCCAGCATCGGATTTGCGGAGCAATGGAAGCATTGTTTGTAAAACCGAGAAAGCGCCAAAAACGTTTGTTTCGTAGGTCTTTCGAAGGGTTTCCATGGTTACCTGGCTTGGAGGCGTTATGACGCCATTAAGTTCAAAGCCACTACTAGTGAGATTATGTAAATGTGGTTTGATTAACGAACGCCGGGGGTGCTTCATTTCTCGTTTTTCTATCTTTTGGGGAAAGATACTCGGCATAGTTCTATTTTCCAATTGGTGACTTTAACTTTATTTTTCAGTCAGTTGTTAGCAACTTGATTATTATGATTACAGGCCAAGCAAGCGGTTTCATCGGCTTAATTTGGCTTGATAAACATCTAATATCAAACGAAAATCATCCTCACTAAAGTAAATGTTCGGCTTAGTCATTCATGCTGTAAAATCTGATTGTTCTTCAAATCAAAAAACTACGGGACACGA
>JAEINR010000196.1 GCA_016342325.1 Desulfobacterium sp. | reverse complement strand
TCCGTTTCAAAATAATCCCCTTTCTGAACTGTTAAATTCTACCGTAACATATTGTCCAGTTTTCGGGGTCCACTATATAAAGTAGGCACTTTATAGTATCGCAGTATGGTTTTGGTTGCACAGTATACAAAAAGTAACCGCCTTTCCAATCGGAGGGCAATGTCGTTCAAAGCTCCATGGTTGTTCGTTGTCAGAGGGTTTAACCGATGCTGGAAAAAGCATGTTATTTTTATAATTGTGTGATATTTATTGCAGGTATAAATTAAAAAATATCGTTCAAAATCGGTTAGGAGACGTTTAATGCCCGAGGACAGGACCCATAAAGTCAGCTGTAGCAGCTATGTTTATGAAGTTGAGGTTGCGTTTGAAATTTTATCAGGAAAATGGATACCACTTATTGTTTGGACGCTTTCAACAGAAGGCACCAAAAGATTTGGCGAGCTTCGAAAAATAATGCCGTCCGTAACCCAGAAAATGCTGACTCAACAACTCCGGACACTAGAAAAACGAGGCATCGTTAGTAGAAAAGTTTATCCGGAAGTACCACCCGTTGTGGAATATTCCCTAACGGAGATCGGCCAGAAATTACTCCCCATATTAAAAGACTTCAACGGTTGGGCGAAAGACTATTTGTCAACCCGGAATACCGGCAAATCATCTGCTGAATGATGACTCCTTTGCGCCAGGCACTGATAATCGTGCCTGGACAGGAACGCTCACATGTTTAAAGCTGTTGTAGGACAAACCGAAGGTACGGACACCCCCAGGGTGACTCAAACGGTCATCGGCCAGTGCCGGTCACAATTGAAGGGCTTGTGCCCAACTGCCGGAATCCTGTTTGCAGCAGACCACTTTGATCATGCCCTTGCCGTGGGGAAAATCGCCGCGGCTTTTCCAAGGCTTGAACTTGCAGGATGCACCTCAAGCGGTGAGATGTCGTCCTCCATGGGGTTTAGCCAGGATTCCATGTGCCTGATGCTCTTTGCTTCTGACACCATTTCCATTGCCGGCGGCATTGGCATTGATCTCTCCAAGGCCCCTGGCAAAGCCGTTCGTCATGCTGTTGCAGATGCCCGTTCCCGCCTGGATGGTGAGCCCTCCCTTTGTTTCATCTTCCCGTGTGTTCTCAGCGGGGGAATTGAGACGGTTCTTTCGACCATCCATGAAACCCTTGGCCCAGAATGCAAGTTGTTTGGCGGCGTGGCCGGTGCCGACCAGTTAACGGTCAAGCAAATTTCTCAGTTTTCCCGGGAAAACGTCTATTCCGATGGGATCTCGGTTCTGCTGTTTTCCGGCGACATCAGGGTCTCGTCGGTTATCTGCAACAGCTGGGAGCCCGTGGGCTACAGGTCGATGGTTGACGCGGTTGACGGCAATCGCGTCAAGGGCATCGGGGGCCGTACCGCGTTGCAGTTCTTTCGAGAAGCATTCGGTCCCTACGCGGTGCCCTTAAACGAGATGCCCTTGGCTGTATTTGATGACAATGGGCGCTATTACCTGCGCAGCCCCATCAGCTATGAGGAAAATGATGAAAGCCTCGGCTTTGCCACACCGATACCCGAAGGCCTGAAGGTTCAGCTCACCGAAGCGACGCCTGAAAACATTATAACCAACGTGAGGGACCGTCTTCACCGCCTGGTGGAAGATGTTGGAGCGGATTGGTCGCCCCAGGTGGCGCTTTTGTTCTCCTGTGTTTCCCGGCGCTGGATCATGGGCTTGCGGACCCGGGAAGAGCTGGATCTGGCGCTTTCGATTCTCCCGGCGAACATTCCCATCGCCGGGTTCTATACCTTTGGTGAAATCGCTCCCATTTCTGAAAACAAGATGCCGAAGCTGCACAACTGCACCTTGGTTGCCCTCCTTTTGGGTGAAGACAAAAGCGATTCAGATGCCTGTGTGTCGACGGTCCGGCATCGGGTTTCAGCCGGTGAAACCAGGGAGGAAGTGGAACTACTCGCCAAAAAACTGGCCAGGGCCCGGGAAAGTCAAACCCGTCTTGAGATGCAAAAGGAATCTTTTACCCATGTTCTCAGGAGAATGAGTAAGGATCTGACCCAGGCAAAGCACAGGATCGAGGAGCAGAATCAGATCCTCAAAGAGTCCTTGACCCTGGCCCAGGAAGTGCAACAGAGCCTCATTCCGGATGAAGTTCCAGCCGTGGACGGCTTCGAAGTTGCGGGTTGCAGTCTTTACTGTGATGAAACCGGCGGCGACTATATTGACTACCTGCCGGGCAAAGACGGCCTGGCTGTTGTGGTCGGCGACGTCTCCGGCCATGGCATTGCCGCCGCCCTGCTCATGACGACCGCCCGGGCCCTGCTGCGCATGCGGGCCGGCATTGGGGGGAGACCCAGGGCGTTGATAACCGACCTCAACCGGTTCTTGACTTCTGACGTCGCAGACAGCGGGCGGTTTATGACGCTGATCTATCTCAGGCTCAATTCGGATGATAGAACCGTAACCTGGGTGCGGGCCGGCCATGAACCTGCCCTGTGTTACGCGCCGGATACAAACAGGTTTAATGAGCTCCGGGGCCAGGGCATGGCCCTGGGGGTTATGGACGATGTTACCTACGATGAGTATACCTCCGCTCCCCTTAACCCAGGTGACATCATTGTTCTCACCACCGATGGCATCACAGAGACCCGGAATACGAAAGGCCGGCTCTTCGGCCGAAAGCGGTTGATGGAGATCGTCCGCAAGAATGCGAACCAATCCGCCGCGTCGATTCTGGAAGCGTGTCTCCAGGGGGTTCAAGATTTTCGCGAAGGACTCCCCAGGGAAGACGACGAGACCCTTGTCGTCATCATAGCCAGGTGATTGGTTTCATTCCTGGTAGAGGAGTGTCTAATAAGACCTCCTAAAAACACAACATGAACCATTTTAAAAAAATTAAAGAGTAAACCCTTTATGACTTGTCTTCCAATTTTTTCTTTTTTGCTTTTATATACCATTTCTCTTTGCCGTAAAATTCGTCTGAACATTCAGGACACATGCCATGACTGAATTTTAGCTCAGAGTATTTTTGAATGTACCCCTCTATTTGATTCCAGTATCCTTTGTCATCTCTGATTTTTTTACAATTTGCACAAATTGGAACTAAACCACTTAGTATTTTAACCTTCTCAAGCGCATCCTGAATCTCTCTAATCAATTTTTCCCGTTCTTCTTCTTTCTGCTTGAGCTCAGTGATATCTCTTGCAACATGTACACTTCCTATTGGCATCCCTTTTTTATCAAAAAAGGGTGAACATGTTACAAGGAGAAATTTTCTTAAATGTGGTTCGTCGATTTCTTCGGTAATCACTTCCTGCTTTTCAATAGCCTTTAAATGGGGGCAATTGGGCCAAGGCCCATGAGTATTATGTATGAGTTCATAGCAAGGCTTTCCGATTAGCTCTTTCGGCTTTTTCCCGAAAAAATCCGCAAGAGACTTATTCACTTTTACGAACCTAAAATCATTATCATGAACAGACACAAAATCATTCATAATATCGAATGTCTCACGCCACTGCTTGATAGAATTTTCCTATGATCACAAATAGTAGTTGGATGTAATAATATCAATCGGTTACCATCACAACAATGCAATACTTTAT
>JAEINR010000195.1 GCA_016342325.1 Desulfobacterium sp. | reverse complement strand
GTTCGTGTCCCGTAGTTTTTTGATTTGAAGAACAATCAGATTTTACAGCATGAATGACTAAGCCGAACATTTACCCTGCATCGCTAAAAACCCTTAAAATTCAACTCTTTACCATAAATGACGCCCTGAACACAGCCCTTGAGATTTCAAAAAAACTTGAGGCAGACATCGTTCCCAAGTAGGTATTTCTCGTCAAAAGCACCTGGAACCACGGGTTCCGGGTGCTCTCCTCGATTATGTTGTTCACGCCTTACCAAGGCTTCTTTCCCCCGCTGTTATTCCCAGTCCTGACCAGATTTCAAGGGCATAAAACCGTAACCTTTTAATACGGGAGGTTTACCATGGAGAAAACAACGGAAAGAACAACGGAAAAAAGAGCCTTTGAGCGCTTTGAGGACCAGGCCGAAATCATCTATGGCGTTTTAGACTCAGGCAGCTTTTCCAATGCAAAAATGTTTGACTGCAGCATGGGGGGGATGTTTTTCATGTCCAAATACGCCATGGCGCCCGGCACCCCCATCTCCATTAAAATCAATCATCTTTGCTCAATCTTTGATGCCAAGGTGATTCGGTGCATGGAGATGCCCACTGAACCCGCGCCCAGGTTCGGGATCGGTATCCAGTACCTGGAGCCTGTTTCAGAATAAGTGCCTTGACAGGGGATCTTTGCTTGGCTAATCTACACTTGTATTCAGATTCTGGAATTCTTCTTAAGATAAAGTTGTTCTAATAAAATTGAATCCAAGTGGAGGTGAGCATGACTGATAAAGACTCCATCATTCCTGAAGTCGTCAACGAAGAGGGCGAAAAGCAAACGGATAACCAGGCAAGGACACTTGCCCTGCCCCAGCAGCTTTTGCCTGACAAACTATACCTGTTGCCCATGGTCGAGCGCCCCTTTTTCCCCGCCCAGGCCCAGCCGGTCATGGTGAGCACGGATCCATGGAAAGAGACCTTTCGGAGGGTCAAAGAATCCGACCACACGGTCATGGGGCTCTGCTATGTGGAAAATCTGGGGGAGGAGGAGGGCTTCAATGCCGAGGCCTTTCCCGAAATAGGGTGTGTTGTCCAGCTTCACCAGGTCCATGAGGTCGAGGACAAAGTACAGTTCCTGGCCCAGGGTTTAAAGCGGTTTAAAATCACTAAATGGATCAGCACCAAACCGCCGTACATGGTCTCGGTCACCTATCCCAAAAGCCCTGACGAGGACCAGGAGCGACTCAAGGCTTACTCCATATCCGTGATCAAATCCATCAAGACACTGCTTCCCTTGAATCCTTTATATAACGAGGAACTCAAGCAGTACCTGGCCCGGTTCACTCCCAACGACCCCTCCCTGCTGTCGGATTTTGCGGCGACCATCACCTCGGCCACGGGAAAAGAACTCCAGGAGATCCTTGAAACCCTTCCCCTCACAAAACGGATGGACAAGGTTCTGGTGATGCTCAAAAAAGAGCTGGAAATCCTTAAGATGCAAAAGGAGATCAGCCAGGAGGTCAATCGCAAGGTCAGCGAAAACCAGAGAAAATTTTTCCTGAGAGAGCAACTCAAGATCATCCAGAAAGAGCTGGGACTCTCCAAGGATGACAAAACCGCTGAAATAGAAAAGTTTACGAACCGCCTCAAAAAAATGACGGTGCCCGACCACGTACAGGAGAAAATCGATGACGAGCTTGACAAAATCAAGGTTCTGGAATCCGGGTCTCCGGAATACGGGGTCACCCGAAACTACCTGGACTGGCTTTCCTCCATCCCTTGGGGGGTCTATTCCACGGACAATTTAGATCTTGATATTGCAAAGGAGGTTCTGGAGCGGGACCACGACGCCCTGGACGATGTCAAGGATCGAATCATCGAATTTCTGGCAGTGGGTGCCTATAAAAAGGAGATCGCAGGATCGATCCTCCTGCTGGTCGGCCCTCCCGGGGTCGGTAAGACCTCCATCGGTAAATCCATTGCAGAGGCCCTGGGACGGAAATTTTTCCGATTCAGCCTGGGTGGCATGCGGGATGAGGCGGAGATAAAAGGTCACAGGCGCACCTATATCGGCGCACTCCCCGGAAAACTGGTCCATGCCCTGAAGGATTGTAAGGTAGCCAACCCTGTTATCATGCTGGACGAGATCGACAAAATAGGCATGTCTTACCAGGGCGATCCGGCATCGGCCCTTCTCGAGGTCCTGGATCCCGAACAAAACGATAAATTTCTCGACCACTACCTTGATCTGACCCTGGATCTGTCAAAGGTGCTCTTCATCTGCACAGCCAATACGCTGGATTCCATTCCGGCCCCCCTCCTGGACAGGATGGATGGCATACGGCTTTCAGGCTATATCGCAAAGGAAAAGGTGGACATTGCCAAACACCACCTGTGGCCGAAGCTACTGAAACGATCCGGACTGAAATCCAAACAACTGAAAATATCTGATGCCGCCATCCGGCAAATTGTCGAAGGTTATGCCAGGGAGGCCGGTGTCAGGAACCTTGAAAAGCACCTGGCCAGGATCGTCAGGAAATCCATCATCAAGCTGTTGAAAAGGCCCAATCTTGAACAGAAGGTCTCGTTAAAAAACATGGAAGAGCTGCTGGGAAAACCAGTATTCCAGAAGGAACTCCCCATCACCGGCATCGGGGTAGTGACAGGACTTGCCTGGACAAGCATGGGTGGTGCGACCCTGAGCATGGAAGCGGCCAGGGTGCATGCAAAACAAAAGGGGCTCAAGCTCACAGGCCAGCTCGGGAATGTGATGCAGGAATCAGCGGAAATTGCCTACAGCTATATTTCCGCCAACATGGCCAGGTTCAAGGGTAATCCCGAATACTTTGACACCGCGTTCATCCATCTCCACGTTCCCGAAGGGGCCACGCCAAAGGACGGTCCCAGCGCCGGGGTCACCATGGCCACGGCCTTGCTCTCCCTGGCCATTGAAAAAAAGATCGACCGTCCCCTGGCCATGACAGGAGAACTGACCCTGACCGGCCAGGTACTTCCGGTGGGGGGCATCCGGGAAAAATTAATAGCGGCACGGCGGATTAAAATCATGGAGATAATCCTGCCCCATGCCAACCAAAGGGATTTTGATGAACTTCCCGACCACATAAAAGACGGCTTCACCGTCCACTTTGCCAAGACCTACAAGGATGTGGCAAAAGTTATCTTCTAAAAAAGAAAGGGACGCCCATGGGCGTCCCCAAACTCCTTACCAGGATATAGGTTGGAGGCGGGGCTTAAAAAGAGTGCCCCAAAAAAACAAAAAGCCCTGACCATGTTTCCATGATCAGGGCTTCTATAAAAATAATCCGGCGGCGTCCTACTCTCCCACAGGGCTGCCCCTGCAGTACCATCGGCGCTAGAGAACTTAACTTCCGTGTTCGAGATGGGAACGGGTGTGGCCTCTCTGCCATTGCCACCGGATTAAACTTGGCAATTTTTTGCTTAATCTGTTGCGAGTAAATGAATGTTGTCTATCTGCTGTATATCCGCATTAAAGCGTTTAAACCTCTTCATGGTTTTCAACTTTGGGACTGATTTAAAATCAGTCCCAAGAAGAAAAAAATTAGTGGCTAAGCCTCACGACCTGTTAGTACTGGTTAGCTGAACACATTGCTGTGCTTACACACCCAGCCTATCAAC
>JAEINR010000194.1 GCA_016342325.1 Desulfobacterium sp. | reverse complement strand
GCCCTGTGGGAGAGTAGGACGCCGCCGGATTATTTTTATAAAAGCCCTGATCATGGAAACATGGTCAGGGCTTTTTTATTTTTTGGGCGCTCTGTTTTGAGGTATTTGGGGGACGCCCATAAAATTGTAACTTTCCCTGGTGTATTCCGCGACGAGCCCTTATCAGTATCCGATGTGTCGCACTATGATGAGTCGTTGGATTTATGGGGCAAAGAAGCGATGGTCTGGGGAATCCTATATATAAAGTGCTCTATGCTTTAATTCGCATTAATCATTGAACCCCTCTTTTTCTCTTGACATTCGCTGTGAATTGCGATTTTCTGAATGTCAATCAATTAATCGCATTTCAATGATTGGCATTCGGAATTATATGATTTTTGACGTGGAGTCGCGCTGTTGCCGGAATCATCGACGCTTATTTTTTCGGAAAAGGGCTTTTCAGAAGCAACCATTTCAGAAATTGCAAGGGGCGCAGGCCTCATCACCGGGATCATAGAGAAAGGTATGAATGACGCGACTATCCGAGGCGTGTCGTCCCCTATGATATTGAGGGATATGGTCATGGGTGCAGGAACAAGCGTTAAATAATAAAACTGCCAAGCAAAAACGAATCATCAATGCGGCCACCTCACTTTTCACAAGCAGGGGGTTCAACGATACAAGCATGCTTGAAATAGCTAAAAATGCCGATGTTGCCGATGGCAACGGTCTACGAATATTTCAACTCCAAAGAAAACCTTTTGATAAACATACCCATGGAAAAACTGAGTGAACTCAGCACAGATAGCCGGTTCCAGCATAAGTGATGCTGAAACCGGCTTTTTTTTTGCGTAATATAGCTCCTCGCACATGAAGCGATCCCATTTCTTATTACATTAGGTGATCAGAAATCAGTTCGAGTTCAAACATCTATAACTGTTCACAAGGAAAGGGTCATGAAACAGATTTCCAAGGTTTTGATTGCCAATCGTGGAGAAATAACCGTTAGAATTCTCCGCACCTTTGACCCCAAGGAGATAATTAAATGGATTTGAAACTCACACGTGAGCAGAAAATGATTCAAAAGAGTGTCAAGGAGTTCATGGTGTTGATTGTCACATTGATTTAACTTACATTGTCTGATTATTTGGAACAACTTGAGAGTTTGTCACATTACATGGACCTTTTTACTCTCTTGAATTCTTAATTCATAAATTTTGATAAATCCTCTTGCTTGTATTTAGGTTGACTCGACGATTCGCATTGCCCGTTGGACGGTTCTTTTTAGATATGCCGTTTTCCTTTTTAACCCGGCATGATTTCTCCAATCAATCCTCTCTTCAATCAACCGGTTACGAACAGAATGCTCATTCAATCCCCTTCTGAGCAAGGCAATGGCATACGCAAAATCCGTTGAAGATTCATCGCCACGATCGTATTGTAAACGGGATAAGGTCAAGCTTGGGCACACTCCCCCCTCCAGGGGTTGAGGGGAAAAAGATGATGCTTCGGCTGCTGGTGTTGGCAATTTCACTTTTGGGATATCTGCGTTATATTTCCAATCGATCCAGATCAACCTTGCAAGAGGGAACCCGCCTGCAGGATCGCGATATTTTTTCTTTCTGTTTCTGAACCCGGGACATCTTCCCCATCTGTTGGACGGATCAGCGCCTGGATCGGATTTGAGTTTCTTCAGCCAATAACGTTTTTCTGAAAGTGGCAGGGGGCGGGAAGCATGTATCCATACCTGATAATTGTTCGGTGAGGTCTCAACAACCATTCGTCCCGGTTTCCATTTGCCGCCATTGAGCCGATGGTGAAGGCTGATTATTTCATGTTCAATATCATCTACCAGTAGATAATTGGACTGAAGAGCTGGCTGAACCAGGATATGTCGTCCACGTGCGTTTTCAGCCTTAAGGTAGGTGATGTTGGAGGGGGATGGTTCTACGATCCAACGGCTGCCTGCTTCCATGTCCAGAACGGCCATGCTGTAGTTGGCGTTAAAAAAACGGTATAATTTTTCAAAAAGCTTTTCCATGGAGATAAGACAGGCGGAGGCTTTCCACCGCCTGTCTTTCAAACCCTTTGATTCAGGTTGTCCCCAGAAGTCTTCTGGTTAAAAGACCTCTGTGGCAGCAAGGCGAACATGGTCTGCGGAAACCTGTAATGATTTTTTACGGGCCGCAACAATGATGGCACCCCTTGCCAAATGGTTGGCCTTCCTGAACAGCCCCCCGGATCCTTGATGGATGGCTGTCACAGCTGTTGACTCAAACAGATCCTTGTGGACGCCGGCAATTGCCAGATGATGGGCGAGATATTCTTCCATGCCTTGTTGGTCCACTCCTTGAAGATGACATTTTCCCACCACCCTTGAGGCCAGAGGCATTGAGTTGCGATATCTCAGGTTATCCACCAGGTTGGCCTGGCCTGCAAGCACCATGGGTAAAAATGGCTTGGAGTCATTGTCAAACTGGGTAAGGGTATGCAACTCTCCAAACACATCAAGACGAAGCAAGGACGCTTCATCAATGACCAGAACAACTTTCATTTTCTTACCAAGGACGGTATCCTTGATCTCCTGTTTGATCTGGCGGGTCATCACGGTTCGTGAGATACCGGCAGCCGTAAGGTCAAGCTCTCCCAGGATCTGACGGTACAGCTCCAGGATGGATCCGGATGAGGCTGTAACATGGATTGTTCGGTACTCCGAAGGATGGAGGGTTCCGGCAACATACCTCAGGGCTGTCGATTTACCACTGCCTATTTCCCCTGTTACCAGAGCCACAGCACCCAGACTTACGGCATAGAGTATACGTTCTTCAACTCCCTTGAGGGGCTTGGTCACCAGGATCTCCTTATGAGCAATGTCTGTGGTAAAGGGTTCTCGGTGAAGTTCAAAAAAAACACGATGGGGTGTTTTCATAAAACATCCTCCCACATCTGACCTGTTTCAGGGATTGTTCCATCGCTGGAGATAACCGGGTCATTGTTTTTGTCCCGTTTGACCCGGCAGTTAACATTCAAATCTACTAGGGGGAGGAACCCGTGGGATTGCTGTTTGTACCTCAGTTCAACCCTGTCATAATCATCTTCATGGAAGAGTAGTTCTACTTGTTTGCCAATGAGTTCCACAGGTCCCTCATAAAGACGCTTGTCAAGGATGATCGTCCGGTCCTTGTTGACCTTGCGTCGAACTATTCTCCTGAAGTGGTCCTTTAGATTTTCCGGGGTGGATCGGATGCATTCAAGATTATCGGTAAACCGCGCCAGGGGTTTATGGCCTGTGGCGGAATGTTTTCGTCCATTGTAGTCACGGGCAAGCCAATCTTCAAAGTCCTGGTTGATCTCCTCAATGGTGCTTCCGGTGAACCCAGGCAGAAAACGGGAACGCACTGTTTTAAAGACTCTTTCGATTTTTCCTTTCCCCTGGGGTTTATAGGGCCTTGCATGAATCAGGGCAATGCCAAGGGATGCGGTGGTGTGCATTAATTGTCTGGAACGATAAGCGCTACCATTATCAACATATAGCTTGCGGGGTAACCCTCGTTTCAGCATGGCCTGTTCAAAGGCATGCATGAACACTATAGTGGACCCAGGTTTTAAGACAGCAGTTTAAGTTGTGCATAACGAATCCATCCGCCTAAGGTTTGAACAAAA
>JAEINR010000048.1 GCA_016342325.1 Desulfobacterium sp. | reverse complement strand
CGAAGACATCGTCTACGAAGGTCACCTGCCCATGGCCACCGACCCCGAGGGCGATCCTGTCACCTACACCCTGGAAAACGCTGCCGAAAACGGGACTGCCGTGGTCAATGCCGACGGCGTCTTCAGCTACACCCCCAATGCCGACTTCAACGGCATTGACACCTTCACCTACACGGTGGAGGACGGCAACGGCGGCAGTGATACCGCCACCGTGACCATGGACGTGGAACCGGTCAACGATGGACCCATGGCGGCCGATGCCGATATCAACGGCGTCGAAGACATCGTCTACGAAGGTCACCTGCCCATGGCCACCGACCCCGAGGGCGATCCTGTCACCTACACCCTGGAAAGCCCTCCCGGAAACGGGACTGTTGAGGTCAATCCCGACGGTAGCTTCAGCTACACCCCGAACGCCGACTTCAACGGCATTGAATCCTTCACCTACACGGTCAAGGACGGCAACGGCGGCAACAGCGCCTACACAATGACTGTCCATGTCGCGGCCGTAACAGATACCCCGACCTTCACCTCGGCCCCGGTCATCGAGGCCACCGAGGATACAGCATACAGTTTCACCATCACCACCGGTGATGTGGACGGAATGCCCCTGACTATCTCTGCCACCACCCTGCCTTCCTGGCTGACCCTGGTGGACAAAGGTGACGGCACCGCCACCCTGTCCGGCACCCCCACCCATGCCGAGATGGGCGACCACCGTGTTGGCCTTGGGGTTTCCAATGGCGGATTGCCCAACACCCTCAACTTCAATATCAACGTCCTTGGGACGACGATTACGCCGCCGGTAGAAGATAGCGATCCCTCCGACAACGGAGAAACAGAGAATGATTCAGAGGCGATTTTAAAAGGGCCGGAAACAAATACAGTGGTGGATTCGACTGGAGAGGAGCCAACGGATACAGACGCGGCATCCGATCCACCCGCCGAATATGAAACAATGACGCCTGTTAAAGTAGATCCGATCCAAAAGGATGCAACCGACGGAGAAGATGCAACCGACGGGGAGGATGCAATCGAGCCGATAAAAGAGATGGAAGCTGAAACAACTGAAAAGGTTCTTTCCTGGTCCTTTAAAAACGATATGGACACCCCGTCTAAAGACCGGGAGGATGATCGATCCCCCATCTATTTTGACACGAATCTGTATAGGGAGATATCGTCTTCAAAATATATAGCGTTTAATCATAATGCCGGGAATAATGGTGCAAATCCAATGGGCAAGAATGACATCGGCAGCCTTGATTTCAACTATGAGAATGCGAACCCGGTTGATATGAACAGCGACTATGACCAGCTGAGACAGGAGCTCAATCAATCCTTCAACATCGAACTGAATAGCCAAGCGATCAAAGCAAAGATCATCACCATAACCTCGGCAACCTTTACCGTGGGGATTGTCAGCTATCTGCTCCGGGCCGGATCCCTGGTTGCAAGCTTGATCTCAACCCTGCCTGTATGGTGTGGGTTTGACCCGATCGCTATTTTTTCCGGCAATAAGACAAAACAAAAAACAAAAAAAGATGACATTTCAGATGCAGACGAATTAAAAACCGAATCTTTTTTTGATGGTGAAGCAGAATGAGTTTTAATACCCCTGCCATGCGGCTGAGCATCGCCTTGGTTTTGTTGACGACCAATCTCCTCTTGTTTGCCAACCTGATTGGATTTGTTCCCGACAAATCCAAATCAGCGTTAAACGTGCGCAAGAGTTTGAGTGAGTCCCTGGCGCTGCAATTTTGCGCCGCAGCCGAAAAAGGAGATTTTCAAACCATCCGAAAAACCCTCCGGGCAGTGGTGGAGCGAAATGACGATATCCGTTCCGCAGCAATTCGCACCAATAACGGTAAACTTATCGCTCTGGTGGGGGAACATCTGCTTAACTGGACGGCCCCCCTGGATGGAAAATCAACCCCGACCCATGTAAATGTCCCCCTGTTTCTGAAAAATAAAAAGTGGGCTGCGGTGGAAATCTGTTTTGCCCCATTGTGGACAAATACCCTGGCGAGCGGGTTCACCGATTCATTTGTTGGTCTGCTGGCGTTTATCGGCCTGGGCGGTTTCTTCTGTTATTTTTTTCTCATCAAAAAAACACTGCGTGAACTTGATCCTGCAGCGGTTATTCCGGAACGGGTTCAGAACGCCTTTGATGTACTTCAGGAAGGGGTGGTGATCCTGGATGAAAAAGAACTGATCGTGATGACGAACAAGGCGTTTGCCCAACTGCTCGGAAAGACCCCCAAAACCATGATCGGGCTGAAGGGATCGGAACTGGGCTGGCTGGATTGTCATAGTCCGAAACAGATCAAACAATTGCCATGGTTCAAGGCGATGGAACACGGTAAAGAACAGAAAGGCATCTCGTTAAGGCTGCGGAACAGTTCCGGCAATCAAATCAAACTGGCTGTCAATGCGTCCATACTGACCGACAATTTGGGAAAGCGTCACGGCACCCTGGTGACGTTTGACGATATCACCCAGTTGGAGGAAAAAAATTTCGAGCTCAGCGACCTGGTCGACAAACTGCAGCTGGCCAACGATGAAATCAAAGGTAAGAACCAGGAGCTGAAAATCCTCGCCAGTTGCGATCCCATGACCCTCTGTTTGAACAGGCGCTCCCTGGGTAAACGGTTTGATGCGCTGTTTACCCAGGCAAAAGCAAACGGGGAGGCGCTGTGCTGCCTGATGGCGGATATCGATTTTTTCAAAAAGGTAAATGACAATTATGGACACTCAACCGGAGATCAGGTGATCAAAGCGGTTGCTGATGTTCTGAAAACCGCCACCCGGGATACCGACCTGGTCGGGCGCTACGGCGGAGAAGAGTTCTGTGTGGTTTTGCCCAAACTGCATCTAAACCAGGCCGTTCAGATTGCCGAGCGCATCCGGAAGACAATCGAAAAGCAATCCTGCTCCGGTGTCAAAGTCACTTTAAGCCAGGGGGTTTCTTCCATTGAATTTAATGCCAGCAACCCGGAAGAGTTGATCAACCAGGCAGATAAAGCCCTTTACGCGGCAAAAGAAAGCGGGAGGAATCGGGTTATCTGCTGGGGGAAAGATATGGACTCGGAAGCCGGTGGGGCTGGCGGGGAGGAAACCCAGGAACAGGTTTCGAAACCGAAAGAATCACCCTCCATGGATCCGAATCAGGAAAAATTGGAGCGTCGGGTGGTGGAACTTGAAGGGCTGCTTGAAAAACGCACCCTGGAAATACAACACTATAAAATGTATGATTTCAAGACAGGTTTGCCCACCCGTTCTCTTTTTGAAGACCGCATCACCCGTGAAATCGCCAGAAGCAAGCGGATGAAACATCTGATGGCGGTATTGTCCATGACCATCGACACCATAAAGCAGGTTTACGAGACCCTTGGCCACACGGCTGCCGAGGAATTGATAAAAGCCTGCGGACAACGGTTGAATGCTGTATTGCGCGAGAATATTGACACGGTTGCCGTTATCAAGAATGCCAAAGAAAAGTCATCGGTTTCGCTTATCAACCAGACGGAGTTCGGCATCTTGCTCACCGATATCAGGCAGGTCGACCATGTGACCTGGATAATGAAACGCATGCTGGACGCCTTTAAAAAACCGTTCCAGATCAAAGGGAACGAAATATACGCCTCTGTCTATTGTGGCGTCAGTATCTTCACCCACGACGGCAAAACCGTGGAGGAGTTGTACCGCAGTGCGACCAATGCCTGCAGATATGCCCGAAAAATCAATGGAAAGGAGCGCTATTTATTCTCTTCCAAAGGGATAAACAAAATGGCGGTGGACAAACTGCAGATTGAAAATTTACTGCATGATGCCATCAAGAAAAATGAGCTACAACTGTTCTACCAACCCAAGATTGAAGCAGCAACCGGGCGGGTTGCCGGATTTGAAGCGCTGCTTCGCTGGCAGAATGCCCGGTTGGGCGCTGTTCCACCGAAGCATTTCATTCCGGTGGCGGAGCAGTCCGGGCTGATCGACGAGCTCGGCGACTGGGTTCTTTATACCGCGTGCCAACAGCTCAGGACCTGGATGGATATGGGATTACAGGTGGCGCCCATCGCGATCAACATGTCGGGAATTCAGCTGCGTCAGCAGGGCCTTGCCCATCGGATTCAACATATTTTGGATGAGTTCAATATAGATATCGATCTCCTCGAAATAGAATTGACGGAAAGCTCTTTGGTCAACAGCGGAGACAAATCCTTTGTCATTCTGAAAAAAATCCGGGGGATGGGGCTTCGGATAACCATGGACGATTTTGGTACCGGCTATTCATCGTTGTCCTATTTAAGGAATATTCCCCTGTCCGGTTTGAAAATCGATAAATCCTTTGTCGCTGATATCAACAAAGATGCAAATGCCGATAAACTGATCGTTTCCATGGTTTCCATTGCCCATGGGCTGGGACTGGAAGTGGTTGCTGAGGGGGTTGAGAAAAAGCACCAGGCGGATCATTTGATTGCGTGGGGTTGCGAATATCTCCAGGGCTATTATTACAGCCGTCCCATCCCTGGAAATAAGATTGCGGATATCTTAAAGGAACAACAGATAACGTTGACAAATTGATGGGGCCAAGGGAGGCATCCAGTGTTTCACAAAGTGGTAAAATCAGCGCAATTAATTTCGTTACCCGATATTTATATAAAATTGAAGGAATTAATGGACGAGCCGGATTATACCATGGCGGAAATCGCCGTTCTGGTGGGGCGTGATCCCGGAATGGCCACCCGTTTTTTGCGCATCGTCAACAGCCCGCTGAATAGAAGGGTCCATAAGATCGAAACCGTGAGCCATGCCGTCTCTATGCTGGGAATGGGCCAGATTCATGATATCGTCCTCAGTGCCTCGGTGGGCCTGGCTTTTGAGGGGATCCAGATGAAACTGATGAACATGAATAAGTTCTGGCAACGGAGTTTTTACTGTGCCATGATGGCAAAACAGCTTGCCCTGGAATGCGGGAACATGGAAAGCGATAAACTCTTCGTAAATGGCCTGCTCCATGATATTGGTCATCTGTTCATGTATCTATCGATTCCAAAAGAATCACAACAGGCTATTTTAAACGCTAGAAAACAGGATCGACCGTTATATCAGGTGGAAAGAGAGCTGCTCGGGTTTGATTACGCAAAGCTGGGCGGTTACGTCATGGGGCAGTGGGATCTGCCCCAAAGCCTCCGGACCATCACCTGTTTTCATCCTGAACCGGCCAGGACCCATCAGTTTGCCCTGGAAACAGCGGTGTTGCATCTGAGTTCCCTCTTGGTCATATCAGATCTGGAGAAGCGTAGTTTTGGGAAAGGATCTTTTACTGTCGACCCCACCGTCTGGACGACAACCCGCCTGACCGAGGAACAATGCCTGAATTTAAGGCAGATAACCGCTGATCAGTTTGGTGAAGTTACAAATAGTCTTTTTCTCTAAGAGGTCTTGGAATGGCATTCTATAAAATTGTTTATTTCCTGGTACTTTTTTTCTTTTGGGTGGCTTCAGTGTCATCATCAGCCCCCCCCGTGGTGACCCCCCTTGAGCAGTCGATTGAAAAGGCGCTGGATTATAGTCCGCAGCTCCAGGCACTGCGCCATAACCATGGGGCAATTCAGTTTGACCTCAAGCAATCCAAAGCCGGCTACCTCCCTTCTGTTGATCTTCTGCTCGGGTACGGTCTGGAACAACATAGTGATAAGGTTTCCCGCCAGACAAGGGCGGATCCGGCCAATACCGATTGGGATCCCCTGGGAGAAGCCACCCTCAGCTTGACCCAGAAGGTTTATGATGGGGGAGAAACCCGTCAGCAGGTCTCCATCCAGAAAGCAATACTTGCTTCAGCCGGTTTCGACATTCAGGATGCAACCCAGGCCATTGCCCTGAATGCGATACATGCACATCTTGAGGTATACCGACAGCGGGAATTGGTTGCCCTCGCAGAAAAGAATCTAACGGTTCATCAAGATATTTTTCATTCACTTTCCGAGATGGAGAAAGCCGGAGCGGGTAACATTGCCGATGTCACCCATACCCAGGCGCGCATGGCCCGGGCCCAGTCGAATTTATTCATCAGTAAAGCCGACCTTACCAGGGCCATGGTTCATTATACCCGGGTGGTTGGAACCAAACCGGGAGAATTGGCCGTGGCCGAAGTGCCAAAGAAGATGCCGACGTCTTTGGCGGAGGCACTGGAGTGGACAGAACAAAGGAATCCTGAGATTCTGGCTTTTAACGCCAAGCTCAATGAAGCCGATGCAAGGGTGGCGCTTGCCCGCTCAAGCGATAAGCCCAAAATCAATATTAAACTGAACAGCAGCTACAACGATCAACTTGAAGGGGATCATTCCTGGCAGAACACCAACGATGCCATGCTGATCCTGCACTGGAACCTGTTTAATGGAGGCCAGGACAGCGCAAAGAAAAACGCAACCTTATCCCGAAAGAGACAAATTCGCTCCAATCGGGATGACACGCTGTTTGAACTCCGGGAGGCCACCGCCGACGCCTGGGCCACGTATATTTCCCTGCAAAAGCAAAAGAAAGCCTACCAATCCGCAGTGGTCTATAGTCAAAAGACCTTTGACGCCTACTTAAAACAATTTAGTGTTTCCCAACGCAGTCTTCTCGATGTTTTAAGTGCTGAGAACGACTACTTTCAATCCGCCGGCCGGCTAATTACCGTCAGTGTGGACGAAACCATTGCGGCCTACCAGATTCTGAGGCTGGGAAAAGCGGTGCAGATCCCGAGGCATCATAGATCTTCCCACTCGAATTGATGTTTAGCTTCTTAGTTCTACGAGAACTTCTTTGGTTCTGGCTTGTCCAGGGTGGGTTACCGATTAATTTTAAATGGACTCTATTCATATGCGAAGCGCTATAGTAAGATCAGTCATGACAAACAACAGCCCCCAAAAATCCAGGAAGAAGCAGATAAGAAGACCCTACATCATTGATGTGGAGGCCTCGGGGTTTGGCCAGCACAGCTATCCCATTGAAATCGGCCTTGCCCTGGAGCAGGGGGAACGCTATTGCTCTCTTTTGAGCCCGGCCCCGGAATGGACCCATTGGGATGAAACCGCCGAAAAGATCCATTGCGTGACCCGGGAATGCCTGGCTCTCAACGGCAACCCCATTGCCCAGGTGGCAAACGACCTCAACAGACTGTTGAAGGGCTGCACCATATACAGCGACGGGTGGGTGGTGGACAAACCCTGGCTCACAACACTGTTTTATGCGGCAAAGATTCCCCAGCACTTTTCCATAAGCCCCATCGAGATGATACTCTCCGAAGACCAGATGAGCATCTGGCACGACACAAAGACCCGGATCACCCGGGAGCTTGCCCTCAAGCGGCACCGGGCAAGCGCCGATGCCCTGATCATCCAGGAGACCTATGTGAAAACCTGGGAAAGTACCTGCTGATCCACTGGTGCTGTTTTTCCAAATGACGGTCCCTGTTACAACTCGTTACAAATTCAAACAGTTTATCCACAGATTGTACCTGAAAAATAGATTATGGTGCACCCAGATTAATGAGAGTGCCGGTCTGTATGATGCAGTTGCCGGACATGATCACAAACTGTTTATGAAAAGGTGTACCCATGAAAAATCTATTTTCAAACCAAATGTTTCCCATTTTTATTGCCGCGATACTGCTGTCATCCATTTCCACGGGATCTGCCGTTGCGGAAGAACCTGAACCCGGGCATTTTCAGATGTCAGTGTTCCATCCCATTCAAATTGTTCCCGAAGATCAGGATATCAGCGGCCTTCGCCTAAACCTTATTTATGGTGTAAACCGCAACGTTACCGGGCTTGATATGGGTCTTGCAAACCAGGTAAACGGAAATATGGCAGGCCTACAGTTCGGTCTTTTCAATCATACAAAGGGAGACTTCATAGGTCTTCAAGATGGTTTGGTAAATTTCACCGGCGGGGACTTCAAAGGATGGCAGCACGGATGGGTAAATGTGACTAAAGGGACGTTCACAGGGCTTCAGTCCGGCCTGCTCTACAACCAATCCGGACAGATGAAAGGTGTTCAGCTTGG
Organism: Desulfobacterium sp.; assembly: GCA_016342325.1. Taxonomy (GTDB): domain Bacteria; phylum Desulfobacterota; class Desulfobacteria; order Desulfobacterales; family Desulfobacteraceae; genus Desulforapulum. The sequence goes on along the minus strand of JAEINR010000048.1, from coordinate 40,767 downwards.
CCTTGTGAATCAAACAGACGCATTAAACGGGCTCCAGGTGGGACTGCTCAATTTTAATGGTTCCAAAGATCCCCTCGGTTTTTTTCCCATCGTGAACTGGTCGTTTTAAGCAACCGTTTTTTCCTCCCCTCCCCCAAAGCTCGACCTAAAGACATCTCCCAATGCTCCATGCACAGGTTGCCGGTTTTCTTCACCGGCAACCTGTGAAATCTAAACTGCAAAAAATCAGAAGTCCCTTCAAATAGAATTTGTGGCGCTGGCAAGACCGGGTTTGCGTCCTATGTCTGCGCACATCAAAATAATACATCATATGATGGAATAAAACAATTGACACTCTAAAAATAATCTATATGATTACATCAAATGATGGAATCATAAAATAGATACCAGCAAACGAGGTAAGCATGGAAAAAACAAATCAGAGAGTGGCGATTATTGATGGATGCAGGACCCCTTTTTTGCGATCAGGAACAGGATACAGCAGCCTGATGGGCTGGCAAATAGGCCAGTTTGCCGTACAGGGGCTGCTGGCAAAGACGGGGATTTCCCATGGCGAAATTGACGAGGTCATCATGGGATGTGTGGCAGCAGATATCGCAACGACGAATATCGCAAGGGAAATTTCCCTTGGGGCCGGGATTCCCCAGTCGGTTCCGGCCTATACCTGCACGGTGGCTTGTATTTCCGCCAATCAAGCCATCACAAATGCGGCATGCTCCATCCTTGCAGGGAATTCAGAGGTGGTCATCGCCGGCGGGGTTGAGACATTTTCCGATGCAGATATCAGGCTCAGCAAAAAATACAGAAAGTTTCTCCTGGATCTGACGCTGTTCAAACGTCCAAAAAAACTGTTGGACAAGCTCAAGCTACTCAAGGGCATGGGCCCCCTTGATTTTATCCGGCCGGAAAAACCCGCCATCTCTGAATACGCAACAAACCTCATCATGGGTGAGAACGCAGACCGGCTGGCAAAGCGCCTTCATATCACCCGGGAACGCCAGGATGAGTATGCGGTGATGAGCCACCAGCGGGCGGCAAAAGCCCAGGACGACGGTGTGTTTGATGACGATATCGTGCCGGTGGTGTTAAACGGTAACAGCGAACCCGTGGTTCGGGACAACGGGCCTAGAAAAGATGCGAATTTTGCAAAACTATCCACCCTTAAACCCGCCTTTGACAAAAAGTATGGCAGCGTTACAGCAGCAAACGCTTCATTCCTGACAGACGGTGCCGCAGCCGTACTTCTCATGGGAGAGAAAAAGGCAATGGAACTGGGGCTTGAACCCATTGGTTTCTTAAAGGATTTCGCATACACGGCCATGGATCCGGTGGAGGAACTCCTTCTGGGGCCAGCCTTTTCCATTGGCAAGCTCCTTAAAAAGACGGGGATTCCCCTGTCCGACGTTGGCGTGCTTGAAATCCATGAGGCATTTGCCGCCCAGATGCTTGCAAATATAGACTGTCTTGAATCGGACGGATTTGGAAAAGAGGCCCTGGGGCTTCCCGGAGCAGTGGGAAAGATACCCAGGGACAAATTGAATATTTACGGCGGCTCTCTCTCCATCGGCCACCCATTTGGTGCCACCGGTGCAAGGCTTTTGACCACATGCTGCAAAAGGATGAAAGAGGAGAAGCAAAAATTCGGCATTGTATCGGCCTGTGCGGCAGGGGCCATTGGGAATGCCATTCTAATTGAAAATCCTTCAGCAGAATAACCAGGGAGCCCCATGATGAAATACTTAACCATCGAAAACCATGACAGCAATATCCGGGTGGTTACCATTGACTCCCCCGGCGCTTGTGTAAACACGCTTTCATCAGCACTATTTGATGAGGTCGAGGCCATGGTTGAAGCAATGGAATCTGATGCCTCGGTAAAAGGCCTTGTCATAATCAGCGCCAAAAAAAATACCTTTATTGCAGGGGCCGACCTTGACGAGATTAAGGAGATGAAAACCCCGGAAGCGGTAAAAGACTATATTTTAAGGGCAAACACGATACTGTCACGACTGGAGGCCTGGGAAAAACCCGTGGTGTGCGCCATCAACGGCGCCTGCATGGGCGGAGGCCTTGAGCTTGCCCTGGCATGCGATTACAGGATCGCTTCGGACAATACCAAAACCGTGTTTGCACTTCCCGAAGTAAAACTGGGACTTTTCCCCGGGGGCGGCGGCACCCAGCGGCTCCCCCAATTGATCGGCCTGGCCCAAGCCCTTCCCCTGATACTTACCGGCAAACAGCTCCGGGTGAAAAAAGCAAAAAAGATGGGTCTCATTGATGAGGTGGTTCATCCCCATGGGCTTAAGGAGGCGGCTATCAAAAACGCCCTGGGGCTTGCTGAAGGTAAAATAGAGGAAAGGACCGTCAAGGGCCCCCTCTTCAACCGCGCCCTGGAGAAGTTCTCCATGGGCAGGAACCTGATTTTCAGCCAGGCAAAAAAAGGCGTGCTTAAACAGACCAAGGGACTGTACCCTGCCCCCCTTGAGATCATCGAATCCATAAAATGCGGTGTTGAAAACGGGATCGAACAGGGCATCAAAGCGGATATCAACCGGTTTGGAAAACTGGTGCTCTCAAAGGAATCCAAAAACCTTACCCATCTTTTCTTTGCCATGAACGGTGGGGGCAAGGATTACCTGAACGGTAATGCCAGGCCGGTTAAAAAACTGGGTGTCTTGGGAGCAGGACTCATGGGCCATGGGATTGCAAGTGTTTCCACCGATATTGTGGACACCCTTCTTTTAAAGGATATTTCCATTAAAGCCGCGGCAAAGGGGATCCAGGAGGTTAAAAAAGGACTGTCCATCCGGGCGAAATCCGGCGGGATCACCCCTTTTGAAAAAGAGGTCCTGGGCGCAAAACTGATCCCCTGCCAGGATTATTCATATTTCAAGGGAACGGATATGGTGATTGAAGCGGTTTTTGAAGACCTGGATCTCAAGCGACAGATCCTCAGGGATGTTGAGGCCGCCACAGACGATAGGACGATTTTTGCATCCAATACTTCCTCCCTTCCCATCACCGAAATCGCAAAGGGGTGCAAAAGGCCAGAAAATGTCATTGGCATGCATTATTTTTCACCGGTAAGAAGCATGCCCCTGCTTGAAATCATCATCACCGATAAGACGGCGGACTGGGTCCTTGGGACCGCCCTTGATTTCGGCATGAAACAGGGCAAAACCTGCATCGTTGTCAAGGACGGCCCGGCCTTTTACACCACCCGGATTTTGACCCTGATGATGAACGAGGCCATGCTCCTTGTGGAGGAAGGCGTGGATGTGCGCACCATTGACCAAGCCATGACACGCTTTGGCTACCCAGTGGGTCCCATCACCCTGGTTGACGAGGTGGGACATGATGTGGGCGTCCACGTGGGAGAAGTCTTGAAGGCCTCCGTTGAAAAACGCCGGATCAAAACCGCCACTGTTTTGAAGACCCTGTACAACAAAGGATTCCACGGTCGAAAGAATAAAAAGGGCTTTTATGAATATAAAGGAAAGAAAGGGAAAAAATCCATAAACAAGGATGTGGGCAAGATCCTGGGTATCAAGCCAAAGGTGAATGTGGATATTGAGGAGATCCAAAGCAGGGTCAGCCTTGCCATGGTGAACGAAGCCATCCTCTGCCTTGAAGAAGGCATCATCGCTTCCCCCAGGGACGGTGATCTGGGCGCAATCCTGGGACTTGGCTTTCCACCCTTCCGGGGGGGGCCGTTCAGGTATGTTGATGCTGAAGGACCGGAAAAAGTTTTGAGCACCATGGAAAAACTTGAAAAGAAATTCGGCAACCGGTTCAAGCCGGCAGGGCTATTAAAAACAAAGGTGGATCGGAACGCGCTTTTTTACTAAACAACCCCAAAAAAAGGTGGGACAAATCGATATGTTTGAATTAACCCGGCTTGAAAAAGAGATAAAAAAATCTGCCAGGGATTTCGCCAAAGGAGAATTTGATCAGGACGCCTTTATGGCAATGTCAAAAAAAGGAACTTTTCCCCAAAAGTTGCTGGATAAGGCCTGCGAAATCGGGCTCATGGGCGTTCACCTGGCCGAAGCCCATGGGGGAGGTGGACTTGGCATTGCCGAACAAGCAGTGATTCTTGAAGAACTCGCCATCCACGACTCAACAGCAGGGTTTGCCCTTGCCGCAAGTTTCTTTGGGGTGGAGTCCATTGGGGATTCCGGGGATAAATCCATGGCAGAGCGGGTGATCCCCCTTGTTTCCATGGGAAAAGCCCTCTGCGCAACGGCGTTTTATGAAACAGATGTTCAAACGGTTTCCCCAGTGTTTATCTCCACGGCAATGAAAACCGATTCAGGGTGGATCTTAAACGGAACCAAAACCAATGTGCTGAACGGGACTCTGGCCGATTTTTTCCTGGTGATCTGCAGCACCCGGTCAGGTGAAAACGCCCCACCGGGCGGATGCACCGCATTTCTGGTGGATCGGGGTATGGATGGCGTAACCCTCTCTGATCAAGGCCCAAGCATGGGCATGGGCATGGTTCCCCGGGCCACGCTCAATCTTGAAAATGTAACCGTTCCCTTTTCCAGTGTTATCGGGACAGCGGGCAAGGGCATGGACCAGCTCAGGGCGTTCCAGTGCGCCCATTGGATCCTTGTGGCTGCCCTGGGGGTGGGCATTGCAAAGGGTGCCTACAAAAGGACGTTGGATTATATCAAACAAAGGGAGCAGTTCGGAAAGAGAATCGCCGACTTCCGTGTGAATCGGCATAAGATTGCAGATATGGCAGTAAAGATAGATCTGGCAAGCCTTGCCGCAAGACGGGCTGCCCGTTCCTATGATGCCGGTGAAAGAAAACCCGAGGTATCCGCCCTTGCACGGCTCATTGCAACGGATACGGCTGTCAGGGTAAGTGATGAGGCGGTTCAGCTCCTGGGCGGATACGGTTATATGGCGGAGTATGAGGTGGAGCATTTTTTACGGGATGCAAAATTCCTGGAACTCATGGGCGGCGAAAAATCGGTATTATTGGATATCATCGGAGACAAAGAGATCGGCAGGCCAAAGGAGAAGCGGAGCGCATGAACATTTTAAACTATTCTGAAGATCACATGGCATTCAGGCAGGGGTTCAAGCAATATATCGAGACCCATGTATCGCCCCATGGGCCGACTTGGGAAGCCAACGGCATTGTTCCGCCGGATGCCTGGAAACGCATGGGAGAAGCGGGCTATCTATGCACCTGGGTGCCGGAACAGTACCATGGGAAAGGCCTTGATTTTCTCTATTCCGTCATTGTCATGGAGGAACTTGTCAAGGCCGGGCAGTCGGGTTTCATGGCGTCCCTGCACAGCGATATCATCGTTCCTTATATCGCATCCTATGGCAGTGACGCCATTAAAGAAAAGTACCTTCCGGGATGTGTTTCAGGCGAAATAATTACAGCGGTTGCCATGACCGAGCCAAATGCGGGAAGCGACCTTACTGCCATGGCTGCCACGGTGGTTGAAGATGACAACGGGTATATTCTCAACGGTTCCAAGACCTTTATCTCCAATGGCATCAACTGCAACCTTGCCGTCATCGCTGCAAGGGATCCAAAGATCGATGACCCCTATGCTGCACTCTCGCTGTTTGTGGTGGCGGACGGCACACCGGGATTCACCAAAGGAAACAAGCTTGCGAAAATGGGGTTGCGCAGCCAGGACACGGCCGAGCTCTTTTTCTCAGACTGCCGGATACCCAAGGAGAACCTGCTGGGGCAAAAGGGTAACGGGTTCATGATGCTCATGGAGAAACTTCAGCAGGAACGACTTGTCTGCGCCGTATCTGCCGTGGCCGGTGCAGAAGCCGTGGTTGAGCACACCATTGACCAGGCAAGGTCCATGAAAAACGCCATGGGAAAGCCCCTTACAAAAGCCCAGGATGTAACGTTTGCCCTGGTTGAAATGACCACCCGGATTAAGATGGCCCGCACCTTTGTGGACATGCTTGTGGCCGACCATATGGACGGGAAGAATATGGTGATTGAAACCTCAATGGCGAAATATCATACCACCGACACCTTAAAAGAGATCACCTACAGGGCCATGGATCTCCTGGGGGAATTCGGCCTTGACGACACCTCGTTCCTGGCACGTTCCATGCGGGACGGAAGGATCATGACCATTTTCGCCGGGACCAACGAGATCATGAAGGAGATCTGCGCAAAATTCATGGGATTATAAAAACAACCATCAAAATATCTATATGGCGCATTAAGTAAGTTTAAAATAGCACTGCCCCCTGACCGTTCAATGGTATACGGGGGTGCTCAAAACATCCCCAAAGGAGAAACAATGGAAAAAAAAGGTGCACTCCACGGCATCACGGTGCTGGACATCTCACGGATGCTGCCGGGCCCCTTTTGCACCATGGTGCTTGCCGACCATGGTGCCAGGGTAATTACAATCGAAGACAAACGGTTTGAAAAGGAAGGATCCTTTCCCCCCAGTGTCAACAGGAACAAGGAACATATGACCTTGAACCTGAAAAGCCGGGAGGGAAAGGAGATTTTTTACCGGCTCGTGGGCAATGCCGATATTCTGGTGGAGGGATTCAGGCCCGGGGTCGCAGCCAGGCTGGGGGTTGATTATGATACCCTGAAAGAAAAAAATCCCGGTCTTATTTACTGCTCCATCTCAGGATACGGGCAGACCGGTCCCCTCCGGGACCGGCCCGGCCACGATGTCAATTACCTCGGGGTGTCGGGCCTTCTGGACCAGATCGGACCAAAGGATGGTGCCCCTACCATACCGGGGTTCCAGATTGCCGATATTGCAGGAGGAGGACTCCACGGCGCCCTGGGTATCCTCCTTGCGCTTTTTGACCGCACCCGGACCGGTCGAGGTCAGTTCATCGATATCGCCATGACCGATTGCTGCCTTCCCATGCTGGCCGTGAATATGGACCTTCAACGACTCACCGGAGAGCGTCCCAAAAGGTCCGACGCCTTTCTTTCCCATGGGTATGCCTTTTATAATACGTTTGAAACCAGGGACGGAAAATACCTGACCCTGGGCGCCCTGGAACCCCATTTTTGGAATACCCTTTGTGACCACCTTGGGGTCCCCCCCCATCTATCCTGCCTGCAGCTAAATAAAGAAAAGCAAGGAGAGATCAAAGCCTTCATGGAAGATACCTTTAAGAAAAAAGACCGCCATGAATGGGAGCTTGAATTGGATCAACTGCCCATCTGCTGGGGTCCGGTAAACACCCTGGAGGAGGCCATGGAATCCGAGGTGTTTTCAGCAAGGCAGATGGTTGTGGAAACGGTCGCCCCCAACGGTGACAGGGAAAAAACCTTTGGGGTGCCCATCAAGATGAGCGAGACGCCGGGAAGCATCCGCAGCACGCCCGTTGGATTTGGGGAAAGTACGGTTAAAATACTGGAAGAAGTGGAGTTTTCCAGGGACGATATCGACGCCTTTTTCACCAAAGAAATCATTTAAGCTAAGGAGAAGATCAATGGGAAAGAAAGCGCTTGTCACCGGTGCAGCAGGTTTTATCGGTTCCCATGTTGTCAGGGAGCTGTTGAATGATAATTACGAGGTGCGTGCCCTGGTTCGACCCGGCGGCCATTTATTCCATCTGGATGAAAGACTGGCGTTCCATTTACAAAGTCAATATCCCGGGTTCCAGGAATCTTTTATGGGCTGCGTACAAATCAGATTTTTGATAATTCAAAAGCCAAATCAGAACTCAAACTTGAGTTGACGCCGGTGGAAACGTCATTAAAGGAATCAATCTCCTGGTTCCGGAAAGGCGGATACGTATAATTTTTATTACAATTTTCCCTTGACAAAGATAGGATTAATATAAGAATAAGAGAACCTCTCAAAAAGGCAATGGGAGTAACACAATGTGCTGAACAATTATTAATAATAACGTAATCACTTTAAAGGGCAGCTAAATGGCCACACCACTTCAAAAGGCAAGAAAAAATCCTGACTCAGTTAAAGCTAGAATCTTGCGGGCTGCACGTAAACTGTTCGGCGAATATGGTTTTCACGGTACAACAACCCGCATGATTGCCAAAGAAACAAAAATTGACATCTCAACACTCCATTATCACTGGGGGGACAAGGGAAACCTCTATGAAGCCGTCGTAACGGACATTTATGACGAAATGGGTCAAAAACTGGCTAAAATTGAACACAAGGTCAAAGGACGCCCCCTGCCTGAAAGAATAGAGATTGCCATAGAGGTGCTCATCGATCACCTGTTTGAGTACCCGGAAATATCCAACTTGACGCTGTTCAGGTATTTTACAAAAACCAGGGATGATACGGATTTAGATATCCACATCCCCGAATACATCTCCGATATCGCATTTTCCATGGGTCTTTCAGAGGACAAAGAAAATGTTCCCACCGAAGCCCAAATGAAAGTTATCTCCATGATGAACTCCTTTCACAATTTTATTTCAGGCGAGGCCTTCTTCACAAAGATGCTGGAGATCGACCATGATGAGTATGTTCGAAGAACCAAGGAAACGTTAAAATTTTTTAATATCCCACCCTTTCACCCTTAAACAAAGGAGGGGTGGCCATGAAAACAAACAACATTCTTTTACTGACCCTAGGCGCTATTTTTTTAGCGATACCATCACAAGGGGCAGACAAACTGACCTTTTCAACAGTCGAAAATGCCAACAACGCCTTTGTAAGCGAAAAAGTTATTACAGAAGCGTATCAAAGAATCGGCATTGAAATTATTCTTAAAAAATACCCGGCACGGAGGGCACTCCGTTACTCGAATGAGGGCATAACAGACGGCGAATTATTTCGAATCGCCGGTATGGATAAGGAACACCCGAACCTGCTTATGATTCCCGTACCCGTACACAAAATTGACGGTATGGTTTTCACTAAAGAAAAGGTGTTTTCGGTTAAAGGGTGGGACAGCCTGAAACCATATGTTATTGGGGCGCGGAGGGGGGTCAGATACTCGGAAAAGGGTCTCCATGGAATGAATTTTCATCTTTTCAACAACGATAAAAAATTATTCAAGCTTCTGGATGCGGGACGGGTTGATATTATTGTTATCACACGGGTGGACGGAATGACACTGATGCGAGAATTAAAAACACCCCATATCAGACCCTTGGAACCTCCCATAAAAACCTACCCCCTCTATCACTACCTCCATAAAAAGAACAAACACCTGGTACCTGAAATAACCGTGGCTTTACAGGAGATGGAAAAAGAGGGGCGCCTAGGGCGCATAAGAAAACAACTGATGGCGGAACGGTTTGGCAATCATGAATAATCCGTTATGCCCTATTCCCATTTTCACCACCTGCTAAAGTCTCAAAAATAAAGTCCCGGCAGGGCCCTGGGGCTGCCCTATACCTAATCATGGTTACAATGTATTCAATCAAAGGGAACCTGGCCCTGGTGTAACATTGACTCCCGTATAGGGCCGCTATAGTCCTTTACAAATGCGGGTTGTTGGTATACGCTCATCAAAAATAAAACTTTACTAATATCGTTTAATGTTGAAAATGTACTATGGGAATGGATGCCAAGCGCCATATCCACGGGCTTTTATAGAAGCATAAAGTGCAAACTCTTAATTTGGGGAAATCCCATGAAAATTCGTAATCCGTTAATTGGTTTGATTGGGCTCGCCCTATTGTTTTCAATTGCAACCCCATCTTCAGGTGCAATTCCATCCATCGAACGGGCGGCTTTGATCGCCTTGTACAACAGCACGGGAGGAGACGAATGGGGCAGTACCAGGGGTAACAATAGACGTTGGAAAGGTGAGCCTTTAGCGGAAGATGGGTTTAGCCAGAATATCACAGGAGAAAGCTGGTTCGGAATAACCATGGTTGCCGATCACGTGACAGAGATCAAGCTACCGCAAAACTTTCTGGAAGGCACCATACCGCCCGAACTGGGGAATCTTGCCCACCTGAAAGTCCTTGACCTTAGCGGAAATAATCGCCTCAACCCGGGCATCATTCCCCCCGAATTGGGAAAGCTGGAGAATCTAACGCTCCTTGACCTTACCGCCACCCAATGCATCGGCAGTATTCCAGCAGAACTGGGGAATTTGGTAAATCTGGAAACCCTTTCCCTTGGCTACAATGAACTAACCGGCAGCATTCCACCGGAACTCGGGAATTTGGAAAAACTGACCCGCCTTTCCCTTGGGGGCAACCAACTCACCGGCAATTTCCCCCTTGAACTGCTAAATTTGAGGGAGTTGACACACCTTTCCCTTGCGAGTAACCACCTCACCGGAAAAATTCCACCGGAACTGGAAAATCTGGAAAGATTGACAGTCCTTGATCTTAGTAGCAACCGCCTCGCTGGCGAGATTCCACCTGGATTGGGAAATTTAACCGCACTGACCGTTCTCAGACTTGGCAGCAACCCGCTCACCGGTACGATTCCCCCTGAACTGGGAAACTTAACAACGCTGACCCACCTTAGCCTTGCGAGTAACCGTCTCACGGGCAATATTCCACCGGAGCTGGGAAATTTAGAAACGCTGACCCACCTTTATCTTTACCTCAACCAACTCAGCGGTAATCTTCCACCGGAGTTGGGCAATCTAGGAGAATTGACCTGCATATGGTTTTTCCACAATCAACTCACCGGCAGCATTCCCAGGGAACTGGGGAAGCTTGAAAAGCTGACAGACCTTCGCCTCCAGACCAACGCCCTCACCGGCAGTCTCCCGCCTGAACTTGGCAACCTTGTAAAGCTGAAAACACTTCACCTTTCCAAAAATCAGTTCACCGGCAGCCTGCCGCCTGAACTGGGAAATATTATAAATGTATACGAGCTTGACCTTTCTGAGAATCAGTTCACCGGAAGCATTCCGCCTGAACTTGGAAACCTTGTAAAGCTGAGCCAGCTTAACCTTAATGAGAATCAACTCACCGGCAGCATTCCTCCGGAACTGGGGAATTTGGAAAATTTGAGATACCTTCAGCTCAATAGCAACACCCTCACCGGAAGCATTCCGCCTGAACTGGGAAATCTTATAAAGTTATACGACCTTGACCTTTCTACCAATCAGCTCTCCGGCAGTATTCCAAAGACCCTTCTCAATTTGGTGAACAGCGGTTTTGGGATTGATGTAAGATATAATCACCTGTATACCGATGACCCGGAGGTAAAAGCATTTATTGACCGTGAAAACCGCAACCGGACTGGATGGGAACTCACACAGACCCTTTTTGCCAACATTACAACAACACCAATTACATCACTCACATCGACGTCAGTTGACAGTGGTGGAGAGATTGAACTATTCAGCGACACCCAGGTAATCGCCCGGGGAATCTGCTGGTCCGACCATCCCAAAACGTCCATTTCAGACAACTCCACCATGGAAGGCAGCGGTACCGGCAGTTTCTCCAGCCATTTAACCGATCTGTCAAAGGGCAAGTCCCATTATCTTCGTGCCTGGGCAACCAATACTGAAGGGAAGACAGACTATGGCAATGAAGTCTATTTTCGCACGCCAAGTAAAGATGAGCCAATTCCCGATACGGGCGGCGACGGAGGTGGTGGCGGATCAGATTGTTTTATTACCAGTGTTTTTGCAACGGGTGTTCAAGGGAATACAGGCTCCGGTGTTTCCCCATGGGGGAAGATAGTTCTGACCGGCCTGTTCGCAATCGCTTCCATATCATGTGGCGCCCTTCCCAGAAGGTTGATTACTGGCCTGAGCCTGAAAATCCGGCCGTCGTCCGTTGAAAAATAAAACCATCCTTTGGGACGTTGGGTACTGGGCTCACATCGCTCCAGGCTGCAAAAACGCCACAATATACGGTGGTTTTCTTGAAGATCGTGTGAACCCAGTTCCCCTTTTTTTCATTTTGCGACAAACCGCTCCTCCTTTGGCGTCGGACGGGTGACCGCCGGCCATTTCCCCGGCTGGGGCTCTGACCCTTCCATGGCTGCCAAGGGCGGATCATCATCATTTAGAACAGGATTTTTACGGAGATCATGCCCCGCAACCTCGTAGCAAAATTCAATGGGAATGCCATTGGGATCAAAGGAATAGATGGAATGAATGAACCCATGGTCAATCATATCTGAACACTCAAACCCGGCGGCTTCAAGTTTATCCTTTAGCTGCCATGCTTCTTCGCTTGACGCCACGCCAAAGGCGATATGATCAAAAACAATCGGTCCTTTAACCGGCACGCCATGGTGCTTTGGTTCCACGGGCTGGGCCCCGTCCCACTCAAAAAAAGCCAGGGTGTTCTTTTCATCAATTTCAAAAAAATAATGGCGGAATCCCCCTTTCCCAAAGCCGTTGATTAACCGCATCCCCATAAGATCACGCCAGAAACGGATGGTCGCGTCCATGTCCCCTGTCACCATTGCAAGGTGGTTGATGCCCCTGTATTTCATCGTAGTCCTCCTGGTAAATGACAATGGATCGATACCTTGTTTTTCAAAAAGGCGGTTTCTGCCTAGGCAGGCTTCTGTTTATGCAGATTCCTTTTTGTGCCCCTTATCTGTACGTTTCAAAAATCTGTTGAAGTGTCTGGTTTCCCGGACACAATTCCTCTTGTGTCAAAGCGTTCAACGGTTTGTCCGTGGTTTCGAGGATATCATGGGTGTCCTGGAGGGTCTCGTTGATATGAAGGATTCCCGTGAGAATCTGCCCCTTTTCCCGGTGGTCCTCAAGGGCATTGATGGCAGCGCGCCTTTGGGTGACATCAAAGGCGTTGTCACTTTTGTGAAGATGGATGACGGTTCCGTCATGGAGGGCGACGGACTGGGTTGCCCCTTCTTCATAGCGCGCTGTGATTTCCTGCCTTTCCGGAATGAAATCAAAGGTGCCGGAGGCCTCCATATGGTCACGGACCCAGTGGTAACTCTTGGTGGAGGTTTCAGTATTGTTAAAGGTAACACAGGGGGAAATCACATCAACAAGGGCAAACCCTTTGTGCAGTATGGCCGCCTTTAAAAGCGGAACCAGTTGTTCCTTGTCCCCTGAAAATCCCCTGGCCACAAAACCCGCCCCCAGCTGGACCGCCATTTCGCAAAGGTCAATGGCTTCAAATGGATTGGGCCGTCCTTTCCTGCTGGACGATCCCTTGTCAGCGGTTGCCGAATCCTGGCCTTTGGTGAGACCGTAGCAGCCATTGTTCATGACGATATACACCATGTTCAAGTTGCGCCGGGCAACGTGTACAAATTGACCCATGCCGATGGAGGCGGTATCTCCGTCGCCGGAAACACCAATATACAACAGATCCCTATTGGCCATGTTGGCACCGGTGGCAATGGCGGGCATGCGGCCGTGGACCGTGTTGAACCCGTGGGATTTGTTCAGAAAATAAGCCGGTGTCTTTGACGAACACCCGATACCGGAAAGCTTGGCCACCCGGTGGGGTTCTATGGATAGCTCAAAACATGCCTGGATAATGCCATTGGTAATGGAATCATGGCCGCACCCGGCACACAGGGTGGAGTCCCCTCCTTCATAATCCCGGCGGGTATACCCCAGATCGTTTTTGGGCAGATCCGGATGGCGGAACGCAGGTCGGCGGGAATTCATAGGGCACCTCCTTTGGGGGGCTGGGTCTTTGACAGCTCGGTTTCAATGGATTGGGAAATGAATCTTGCATCAATGGGTGTGCCGTCAATATGGGTGATGGAAATAAGGTTGTCCGGAACAAGACAAAGTTCATTCATCAAAAGGGTGCGCATCTGACCGTCCCGGTTCTGTTCGATCACAAAAACCTTCCCGTACCGATCAATAAAATCACAGACCTCATCCTGGAAGGGAAACCCTCTCAGGCGCATGGTGTCCAGGGCAATACCCTTTTTACCAAGCATCTCCACGGCCTCATAGGCGGCGTGTGCGGTGGTGCCGTATAAGATCAAGCCCCCGGCAGCAGTCCCATCATCTGTTTTTATACGGGGCTTGGGCACAAGGGTTCTAGCGGTCTGCCATTTTCGGGTCAATCGCTCCATACAGCGTTTATAGGCATCATTGTCCTCTGTATAGACGGCATGTTCGTCATGGGAAGATCCCCGGGTAAAAAACGCGCCTTTTTCCGGGTGGGTGCCCGGGTATGTCCGGTGGCAGATGCCGTCGCCGTCGGTGTCCAAATACCGGCCCCAGTCCTTGGTCAGGGTTTCGAGTTGTTCCCTGTCAAGGACTTTTCCCCGGTTATACTGACGACTGTCATCCCACACCATGGGCAGGCAGACATGGTCATTCATGCCAAGGTCAAGGTCGCTCATGAGAATCACCGGGGTCTGGAGTATTTCCGCCAGATCAAAGCTGTCTGCGGCCATCTCGAAACACTCTGTTGGATTGCTGGGAAACAGCATCACATGTTTGGTATCACCATGGGAGGCATAGGCACAGGCCAGGGTGTCTGACTGCTGGGTCCGTGTGGGCATGCCCGTACTGGGACCGGCCCTCTGGACATTGACCAGAACCACGGGGATCTCTGTAAAATAAGCCAGGCCCAACAATTCGTTCATCAACGAAATCCCGGGGCCGGAGGTGGCGGTAAAGGACCGGACGCCGTTCCAGGCGGCCCCCACGGCAATCCCCAGGGCAGACAGTTCATCTTCTGCCTGGATAATGGCGGCCTTTCTTTTTCCGGTTTCATCCAGCCGGTATTGACGGGTAAACGTGTCAAATGACTCGATCACCGAGGTGGACGGGGTGATGGGATACCACCCGGCAACGGTTGCACCGGCGTACACGGCCCCTAAGGCAGTGGCGCTGTTGCCGTCCATCAGGATGTGGGTGCTCAGTTTGTTGCTGCGCTTTACCGAAAGTTTACAAACATCCTTAAAATGTTCTGATGCATAGTTAAATCCCAATTCCAGGCAGCGAATATTGGGTGCTGCCAGCTTGGGCTTTTTGCTGAATTGTTTTGTAATGGAATCCGTGAGAACGGAAAAATCCATATCCAGCAGAAAGGCAATTGCCCCCACATAGAGAATGTTTTTAAGCAGGGGCCGGAGTTTGGGATTCTTAATTTCCCGGTTACAGATGTCAGTTAAGGGAATACCGATGGGGGTGATATCCCTTCGCTTGAAGTGATCAGACAAGGCCCTTGTGGAATCATACAAAAAATATCCGCCGGGCAGCAGATCGTCGTAATCCTTTTCAAGGGTCTGGCCGTTGATGGCAACAATGAAATCATACCCCCCCCGGCGTCCCAGGTACCCCTGCTCGCTGACCCTGACTTCATACCAGGTCGGCAGGCCCTGTATGTTGGATGGAAAAATATTTTTAGGGCTCACTGGAATGCCCAGCCTGAAAACCGCCTTTGCAAAAAGGTTGTTGGCGCTGGCAGAACCGGATCCGTTCACATTGGCAAACCGGATAACAAAATCGTTTACACGTGTCAGTTTTTTCATTTTTGTCCTGCCTTTGCCGGGTTATAGTTGTATTTCTGCATATCCCAGGCAGCTGTGGGACATCGTTCCGCGCACAGGCCACAATGGAGGCACAGGTCTTCATCTTTTACCATTACCCTTCCGGTGGGCAAAAGATCAGAGACATATAGGGGCTGGGAATTGTTTTTTGCCGGAACCAAAAGGCGAGATCTTAAATCCCCTTCGTCAGCGTTTTTAATAAAATTAATGCAGGTGGTGGGGCAGACATCCACACAGGCATCGCATTCGATACATTCATCAACAGTAAAAACCGTCTGAATATCACAATTCAGACAGCGCAGGGCTTCCTTAAAACCTATTTTTGGATTAAACCCGAGTTCGACCTCCATAAGGCGGTCCTTGATGGATTTAACCTTTGACACCATGGGAACCTTCTGCCGGACCTCGTCAGAGACTTGACTGTGGTACATCCAGTCCCGGGGCCCCATTTTCTGGCCGGCAAGGAGGGTCAAGGGCCCAGGTCTTTTTTTAAGGTCTTTTCCATTGCAGAAGAGGTCAATGGAGAGAGCTGCCTCGTGGCCGTGGGCCACGGCAGTAATCACATTTTTGGGTCCAAAGGCGGCATCTCCGCCGAAAAAAACGTGGTCAAGATCAGACTGAAACGTGGTTTCGTCAACCCGGGGCCTGCCTTTATCATCAAAAGTAAGGCCACTATCTTTTTCAATCCAGGGGAACGCATTCTGCTGGCCCACGGCCAGTAGAACTTCATCACAGGGGATGAAAACCGTTTCCGGGTCCGTCTTGCCGCCCTGCATTCGCTGAAAAGTTACCCCTTTTAACCGGTCTCCTGCCATGACAAACTCCCCAGGAGAGAGATGCTCTAAAATCGGGATATCCTCCCGGATGGCATCTTCAATCTCCCAGGGGGATGCTTTCATGTTTTCCCGGGCCCCACGGATGATGATCTTCACATTATCTCCACCAAGCCTTCGGGCGGTCCTGCAGCAGTCCATGGCCGTATTCCCCCCGCCAATCACCAGGGTTGTTTTGCCGGTTTTTTGGGTGTGGCCGTACTGGACGCCAGCCAGCCATTCAATGCCAATGTGGACAAATGCTTTTGCATCCTGCCGGCCTGGAAGATCAAGGTCCCGGCCCCTTGGGGCGCCGGTACCGACAAAAACAGCATCATACCCCTTGGTGAGAAACGCCTTCATGCTGGAGATATAGGTGTTTAAATGGGTGACCACCCCCATGTTAAGGATGATGTTCACTTCTTCATCCAGCACCTTTTTGGGCAGCCTGAAAGAGGGCACCTGACTTCGGACAAACCCGCCGGCCTCAATCTGGTCATCATAGAGATCAACGCTGTAGCCAAGGGGCAAAAGGTCCCGGGCCACCGTCAAAGACGCCGGTCCTCCGCCGATAAGGGCTATTCTTTTACCGTTTTTTTCCCTGGAAGGACCGGGCAGCAGGTGTGTGACATCCCCTTTATTGTCCGCACACACCCGTTTGAGCCGGCAAATGGCAACGGCCTTGTCTTCTACCCGCCCCCTTCTACAGGCCGGTTCACAGGGCCTGTCACACACCCTGCCCAAGATCCCCGGAAACACATTGGATTCCCAGTTGATCATATAGGCTTCTGCATACTTTTTTTCAGCAATAAGTCGGATGTATTCCGGTACCGGGGTATGCGCCGGACATGCAAACTGGCAATCGATCACGCGATGAAAATATTCAGGGTCGTTAAGATCAGTTGGATTCAATGCCTTTCTCCTGCCTTTACATAGGTGTTTTAAAAAGATGCTTTATCTTGAACTCACTAGACAGCCGATGTGTAGTTGTAGCATTTTATTAAAAGATTGCACACCCCGCTCCCGGTAAATGTTAGGCAGCCGCCAAAAAGTGTCCTATCCTGCTCAAACGACCCCGGATCCTCGGCCTGACCATTGGCAGGAAACCGTTGTTCATCCACTTCCGCGACAACAACACGCGTTTTTCTCTCCTGGAATTACGTTCACGTCCTTATTTTAGTGTTAACGCTTTATGACATTCAATCAGGTTGCCCACGACCTCAGGTTCTGCCAGGGTGGAAATGTCTCCAAGGCTGTCAAATTCATCATTGGCAATTTTCCTTAGAATTCGACGCATGATTTTACCCGACCGTGTTTTGGGTAATCCGGGTGTAAAATGGATAATGTCGGGGGTGGCAATGGGTCCGATCTCCTTTCGCACATGCTGTTTTAGCTCGATCAATAATTCATCACTTGGTGTCACATTGATTTTGAGTGTAACAAATGCATAAATGCCCTGGCCTTTGATGGCATGGGGAAATCCAATGACTGCCGCCTCTGCAACTTTTTCATGGCTGACCAATGCGCTTTCCACTTCTGCGGTTCCCATCCTATGGCCGGATACATTTATCACATCATCCACACGGCCGGTGATCCAGTAGTAACCGTCTTCATCCCTGCGACATCCGTCACCGGCAAAGTAGTATCCGTCAAACATTTGAAAATATACTTTTTCAAACCGGTCATGGTTATTGTACACGGTTCTCATCTGTCCAGGCCAGGGTTCTTTCAGGGCTAAAACGCCATCGCAGGCCCCTTCCATGGGTTCTCCATTATCATTTAGAATCACCGGATTTACAGAAAAGAAAGGAAGGGTTGCAGAGCCTGGTTTCTGATCAATGGCATAGGGAAGGGCCGCGATCATGATTCCACCGGTTTCTGTTTGCCACCAGGTATCAACAATCGGACATTTTTCCTTACCGACATTTTTAAAATACCATTTCCAGGCCTCGGGATTGATGGGCTCACCCACTGATCCCAGAATTCGCAGTGAAGAAAGATCATACGTATTCACCCATTCTTCGCCCTGGGCCATCAATGCCCGAATAGCCGTGGGTGCGGTATAGAACTGGTTGACCTTCCATTTATCAACCGTGGCCCAAAATCGTCCCGGATCCGGGTAATTGGGTACCCCTTCAAACATGAGTGATGTCGCTCCCTGGGACAGGGGACCATAAACAATGTAACTGTGCCCGGTAACCCACCCGATATCTGCCGTACACCAATAAATGTCATTGTCATGGTAATCAAAAATATATCGAAATGTAATGCCGGTATACACCATGTATCCGCCGAGATTGTGTTGTACGCCTTTGGGTTTTCCCGTTGACCCCGAGGTGTAGAGAATAAAAAGAGGATCTTCGGCATCCATCCATTCCACGGGACATGTTTTGCTCTGTTTTACGGTTTCCTTGTGCCACCAGACGTCCCGGCCTTTTTTCATTTCAATTTCAGATCCGGTACGCTTCACCACAAAACAGCAATCAACGTTATGGCCTTTGTCTTCACAGATGGAAAGGGCGATATCGACATTTTCTTTCAGGGGGACTGCTTTTGCGCCACGCATAACACCATCTGTGGTGACAAGAACGTTACACAGACTGTCCAGGATGCGGTCGGATAATGCATCCGCCGAAAAACCGCCAAAAACAATGCTGTGAATCGCACCAATTCGGGCACAGGCCAGCATGGCCACGGAAAGTTCCGGTATCATGGGCATGTAAATGGCAACCCGGTCTCCTTTTTTCACCCCTTTTGATTTTAACGCATTGGCGAATTGACAAACCATTTCGTGGAGTTCTCTGTAAGAAATCTCCTTGTCTTCCCCCACGCTGTTTCCTTCCCAGATCAAGGCGGTCTGGTCACCCCTGTCTTCTAAATGACGATCCAGGCAATTGTATGCAATGTTGGTTTTTCCGCCTTTAAACCACTCAATACGAACAGGGCCTTTGGAAAGGCTGTAGTTGTAATCACGAACCGTGTCCCAGGGTTTTTCCCAATAAAACTGATCTGCCATGTCTGCCCAGAATTCATCTGGTTTATCAATGGAGCGTTGATACATTTCCTTATATTCATCCATTGTTTTAATCCAGGCATTCTTCCGGTGCTCCTCAGGTGCGTGAAATTTAAAATCGCTCATTTTCCCTCCTTGTTTATATTTAAAATCAGGCAAATTCCATATCATTGTTATGATCAATTTCGTCTACAGATTCATCATTTAAGGACCTAAACTGGACAAGCCATAACCAAAAAAACGTCCTGATTCCCTTGCAAAAATACCGCGAAAATCAAAGCTAAGAAGCTAAAAATCACCGTAATGAATAAACCTTATCAAGTCAAATTCATAATTTTAAACAAGTTCATCAAAAAAATTGATTAATTTATTGATTTTATAATGGATGCCCATTAAACTCTAAAATTGTGAAATATAAAGTCGCTTTTGACGAATAATAGACGATACAGGAGTCTCACCCCATGACCCTAAGGCAACTTGAATTGTTTCTCGCCCTGGTTAAAAATCCCCATCTAAGCCAATTGGCAACCGAAAACGGCTTAACCCAATCTGCGGTTTCCATGGCCGTAAAATCCCTGGAGGACTCCCTTGAAAAAAAGCTTTTTGATCGGATTAATAAAAAACTGGTGCTCAATGAAAATGGTCGTTTTTTTTATCGCATGGTTGAACCCCTGGTGCTGGGTCTTAAGGAGAGCGAAATTCTGTTCAAGGATAATGACCTTCGGGGAGATCTCAAGGTTGCTGCCAGTTCCTCCATTGCCAACTATATCCTCCCCCAGATCATTTACGAATTTATTGAACAATACAAAGGGGTCAGGATTAAAAAGATCACCTGTAATACCCAGGAGGTTGCCCGCCTCATTGAAACCAATGAAGTGGACATCGGCTTTGTCGAGGGGGAATGTACAGGCCGGTACATTCAAAAAGATTTTCTGGGGGCCGATGAGCTTTATGTGGTAACCGGAGATAAAGAACTGGCCCGAAAACATGAATACAGGATGGAAGAGTTACTCTCAAAACGCTGGATTTTCAGGGAAAAAGGATCGGGTACCCGGGATGTATTTCTCAACCATATAGGAGAACACAAAAAACGCTTGAAGGCTTATATGGAACTGGAC
Source organism: Desulfobacterium sp. (assembly GCA_016342325.1). Taxonomy (GTDB): domain Bacteria; phylum Desulfobacterota; class Desulfobacteria; order Desulfobacterales; family Desulfobacteraceae; genus Desulforapulum. The sequence continues at coordinate 20,441 of JAEINR010000048.1, read as the reverse complement.
CATGCCGAAGCCATAAAATCTGTATTACACAATACAGATGCAATAAGCTGTCTTTCCCGTGTGAGCGTTCGCAGGGAGCTTGCCGCATCCCAGTTATTCAGGCTGAAAATCCAGGATATCGGTTTTACCCGATCATTTTATACAATCTGGCATGAGCATAAATATTTTAGTTCCGTACTTCAAGAGTTTGTCTATTTCAGCAAGGAGGCGTACAAGACATTGTACGGCAAAAAGCAATAACAGGATGGTTGGGCTGCACAAAAGGCCGAAGACCTAAGCTATAGGTATTCGACCTTTTGTGTAATGGTTAACTATCCGGTTACAGGGATAAGATGGAATCCTCTTTACTCATCGGCCGGTGGCACTATCATGACCGGGATTCGGGATTGTTTGAGAAGGCTTTTGGTCCGGCGGCCAAGGGAATTCGCTTCGGTGAACATGGTTTTGTTGGAGCCGATGAGAATAAGGTCACTGGCTTCCTCCTGGGCTGTTTCAAGGATGAGTTTAACAACACGCCCCTCTTTGATAAGGATGTTTTCAACGGCATACTGACCGTCATCATTCTGGGCAGGGTCGGAAAAGCTGTCAAGGGCCTGGTGAATGGTGGCCAAAGTGCTCTTTTTACCGATAAGGGATGCCCTTGCCTGGTGCTGGTGCTTGCTCTGAAGCATCTCCCACTGGTCTTTACCAAGGAGTGTCTTGAGTCTTGAATCCATTGATTCAGGAACGCTTTCCATCACATGCAAAAGGGTGATTCTGCCACGATATCGGGATGCGAGATTTGCGGCATAGGTAAATGCATGCCGGCAATTTACGGACAGGTCTGTTGCGAATAAAATATTGTTGAAATTTCCGTTCACTATAACTCCTTATTTATTCAAAATTTAATATGCTGTGGGTAAAAAATTATTACAATTTACATTATTTCTCTCTATAACAGAACTGTGTTCTTTGTGAAAGAAAAATCGGTGACTTCATTGGAATGGGGGACCAACACCGGATAGGCCGCGTAAGGTTAAAACAGACGAACCGGGTTGAATCAATCCGCGGTATTTGATCAACCCAGTTGTTTTAAAAGCTCACGCGCCTTGTCTGCCTCTTTAAACTGGGACGATAGTTTCAATGCCTTTTGCAATGATTCCTTTGCAGACCCATCATCCCCTTTTTTACTATACACAACGCCAAGGTGATATAGAATAGTTGGATTATTGGGGTTTACCTTACAGGCAATCTCAAGTTTTTCCGATGCCTTTTTGTATTCGTTTTTTTGAAAAAAGATCCAGCCTATGGTATCAAGGATACTCGCATTTTCAGGTTGTAATTCGTCTGCTTTTTTTGCAAGTTTCATGGCCTTGTCAAGGTTGATTTCATTTTCAGCATACAACCATGCAAGCTGATTGTATCCGACAAAGAGATCCGGTGCGATCTTGATAACTTCTTTATATTGCTCTTCCGCAAGTTCGATTTTTCCTGTTTTTTCATAAAGGACACCCAGTTTAATTAATATGCCGGAATCCTTTTTCACTTCCAATGCCCGTTTGTAATACTCTGCGGTGATCTCGACATTTCCCTTCATGTAATTCAACTCCCCTATCGCATAGAGTGCTGCAAAAGACCTCGGCGCTTTTCTAATTGAATTATTATAAAACTGGAGAGCCTTTTCTCGATCGCCCTTTGCGAGGCAGGTCTGGGCGGCCCAATAGTTTGCCAGAAAAGAATCAGGGTTTATTATCCTTGCCTTTTCAAACTCAGATGATGCATTGCCATACATACCTTTAAAATAGCAGAGCACCCCCACAGTCAGTGGGATGAGTTCCGCCTTAACAACGATATCAGACAGGGTGTTTTTTTCAATCCCTTCAATGGAAAACCCACTGATCAACCCCTCAGCCGCTTTAAAGCCTTTTTCAGCTTCAACCCAGTCTCCTTTTGAAGCATAAATTGTGGCTGAAATGTAATTCAACAGTCGACCCGGAGATATTCCCCATTTGTCTTTCGACTCTTCGAGAGAATTAACGTCTCTGCCAAGGCAAAACTCAAGGGCGCCTCTGGCAGAATATGCCCCGAAATGGGATGGCTTTGTTTGTAATACCTTTTCCATTTGAGAAAGCGCTTTTTCATAATCGGCTTCTGCCATGTAACAATATCCCTTCAGGTATTCAACCTCCGGGTTGCCAGGGGGTGCCTTTTCAAGTTGCAGGAGTCCCTCTTTTGCCTTTCCCATCTTGAGGGCAGTATTACCAAGGAGCGTATAGGCTTCATCAATCCCCAATCTGTTCATTTCCTGGCCTGTTGACTGGGCGTCTTTGTGTAGGCCGACCCTGAGCTGCAAATTTCCAAGTTGACTCAAAACAACGGGATTTTTCGGCTTCAATTCAAGGCATTTTTTAAATTCCCCAATGGCAAGTTCATTATTTCCCCCGGCCCCATAGGCTAGGGCCAAACCGTAATGGGCACCATGCTCATCCGGGTTCAGTTTAATGGCGCGTTTGAAGGCGTTGATTGACTGGGCATAATTTTCCAACATATAGTAGGTTGCCCCCAAGTTTGTAAAACCCGGCAGGAAGTCGGAGTTCAGCTCAATCGCCTTGTTGAAACTGGCAAGTGCTTTATCGAATTTTCCTTCTTCAAAAAATACCCGCCCCATGATATTACTTGGATATGGATGGGTCTCATCCAGGGAAACCGCTTTTTTGCAGAGTTTGATTGCAGCAGCATATTTTTTTTCCCGGTGTTTTATCATCGCCTTGGCGCATAAAGAGAAAAAATTACTTTTCCAAAGATCAGGCACTGCTTGAAGTAGGGATTTTGCCTGTTCGATCTCTCCCTTTGAGGTGAGAAAAATACTGTATATTGTCATGGCGGAGGGGTTTTCCGGCTGCACTTCCAACAACATCTGACCCAGGCCTCCCACGCTGTCCAGATTGCCGCGCCTCAGTTCTGATTTCATCAACGCCATCGCCTGGTCCGGCGCTTTTTCAATAGAGACTTTTAAAGAGAAAGGCATCCCTTGGGAATCAATGGTTGAAAGGGGAACAGCCTGAAGATTCGGGACAATCAGGATTATCACCATGCAAATCAGTCCAATCCCGTAACTCCATTTCGAAATTCGCTCAAGATATGACTTTTTCAAAGTTCACAGTCTCCTAATTTGGAATTAATGTGCAAAAGACCACCAGCCCTTTTTCCCAGGACTAACAAATCGGTTTCCAGCAATCTGCCCGTGGCGAAACCCATACTCAATCATATGTTATCCTATTGCTTAAAATATAAAAAAAGGCAAGCATTCTATGATGCTTGCCTTTTAAAAAAACGAAACCGATTATTTCTTTTTATCTTTTCTTCTGTTTAAAGCCCCCAGGCCTAGCAGACCAACGCCCACAAGCAGCAGTGTTGCCGGCTCTGGAACAGGGGCATTGCCGGTACCATTGAGGGTAAGAACGGCACTTGCAAATGTTCCGTCATCGCCATAGGCATGTGCCGTAAACGTATTTTCGCCAAGGGCAATCACCTGGTCGGGCAAGATGAAATTGCCAAGACCGTCAATGGCAATATCATAAATCCAGGTGCCGTCTGCGAGCTCAATATCCACATGATCAAGGCCTACAAGATTTCCGGACGTGCCATCAAAAAGGGATTGGAGATCATTAAGGTCGCTTACATTTGTGTAAACACCATGGCCTTCAGTTGCGATATTCGCCATTTGACTTTCATTGTGCCCAGGCACCCCAACGGTATGGGTGATGATCTGATTGTTATTATAGGCGGTCGCAGCCTGCCCCGAGTAGCTGCCTTGGCCGTCTGACAGGACAACCTGCATCATTTGGCGACCGGTGGTATGGCCGGAAACAAGGGCATTCGCGCCCGCCTGAACACCAGCACCAATATTGGTGCCGCCACCTGTTCCAATGCTATTTATCGCAGCGATAACTGCGGCTTTGTCCGGGTTAAGTGCAGTAAGCTGCCTGTAGGTATGACTATAAGAGTCAAAACCGATAACCGCAACAGATGTGCTGTCCTGGGGAAGCGAGTTAACCAAGGCTATCGCAGCACTCTTCGCAGCGATTATTCCATTTCCCCGCATACTTCCGGATTCGTCGATCACAAGGGCAAGATCCAGACCTGAACCGGCAGTACTGCCAACACCACTTGCTTGACCTGTCGGAGCGACATTAGTACCGGCAAGATATGAGCTTCCGTCCGGAGGCGATATCCATGATACGGAAGTTGCCGCCATGGCAGTACCAGCCACTAACAAAACAACAGATCCCAATAATGCTGCAAGTAAGCTTTTCGTAATTTTATGCATGCATCGTTCTCCTAAAAAGTGTGTTTGTCGTAAACATGATATTTACTTTTTTAGTAAACAAAGCCCGTTGAACCTGATAATCATTTCAAACCAATACAATTACGCGAAGTGTTTTCTTTATGGCATCCCTCCTTTCAGCAGTTTAAGCCCCCCGGCAAACGAACTGGAACACTAAAGGAAGCTCTGTGAGATTATGAGCTAACGGATAAAATCCGCAGTCTTCCGTTTCCTAATCAATGGAGATCTTGCTTCTAATGAACCCATGGATTTCCTTTATTGTGCTTGCAATGCAAAAGGAGTCAATGACCTGTAGCGTTCCACAGCTGAATTTTCAAACAAATCTGAGTTCTAAACTTTATTGCCTTTTTGAATTTGCAACATCCATACCTGTGACCGATTTTCTTTTACGAAACAAGATGGTTATATAACATAATGATGGATTATCAAATAGTTACAACAGCACCCCATAAAGTAATTGAGATTCAGCGCGTTTAAACTACGCCAATTAGGTAATAATAGTTTTAACAGTTGGAAAAAAACGTTACTGTTCTGAGAATTAGTTTCCTTATGCTTTTACAACGAAATATACCGACCCTGATTATTTATAGAGGACATAGCTTTCATGGTAAAATTGATAATACTTTTGGTCTGGTAAAGGAAACCCATGCGCTGATCATTAGGATCGGATTTTTTTTGAGCCGGGGCTTCCATGTAGCAGTGGAGGCATTTCAGGTTGCACCTGCCCGGGTCCTTAAATAGGGGGAAATGGCTACGTTATCAAAACCCTTCCTATTTGCAGGGACATGGGGTATATTGTTCGCCCAGTGCGATTTTGAAAGGAAAGCTTCCGTTTCAGTCCGGGTATTTTATGCTTTAAAGAATGCCATGCAAAACATACCCCCCCCTATCAGCAAGGTGGCAGCAGAAGAGTAAGGAATCATGAAGCACCCTTGGAATGATTGGAATCCAGTCCCAGAGTTAACAACCCATCAATTAGTTAAAGGCGTTTTATGAAAACAGACAATAAACAAACAAGGTTCTATTCAGTCTTTTTAATCGGAATACTTATTTTTTCCTTGCCCCTATGGACAGGCGGCTGTTTCAATGACAACAGTCCCTCAATAACTGCACCGCTGAGCGATAACAACATCAACCTGATCTTCGTTGTAAGTGCGGATCTGACTTACAACGAACCCGGCGACATCAATCCGGACACGGCAAATCTCACCAGTCAGGGATTGCAGCGCTCGCTCATGATGGCCACATACCTGAAAGAGGATGTGCTGGGAGGGGAAAACGTCACCGCCATATACGCCCTGGAACCGATGACCCATTTGCAGACCGATAACAATTACCCTGACATGGCAGGCATTGGGTCCATACAACCGTTTGCCCTTCTCAATCAGATCACGTTACCCCTCTATGGTACGGATTCCTCTTATACGGCCTACAGCTATCCAATCAATTCAGCCTATGGTCCGGGATCCCTGCCTGATGGAGTTGTCGCTCCAGAAAAATACTGCCCTGATTGCCAGGGGCTTGATTTCAACGACACGACGGGCAACAATGTGGGCCTGGCAACCGGTATAATTACTGCTAACGTTCCAGGCTTTTATGTTTTTTCCGCACCATGGGAAACCATCAATGCCCTGATGGCAAGTATCAACCAGCAGAAGGGCTATACCCTTAATATTCCGACGACGTATATGGGTCCGAACAGGGTCTATGCGATCTCCATCAATCCGTCGGAAGTCGCCAGCCTGGCTACCTACGACAGTAATCTGGATCCGCCTTCCACATATCCGGAGCTGCCCTTGCCGGTGGAGAGAACGCCATGCACATACGATCTGCAGCCCTATTTCAGCACCTCACGCACCGGCGGAATTAATGGCGTCGTCATTCCGACGACCATCAACACCAACGAGAAAATTTATATTGTCCGGCACGCAGAAGCACATCCTGATCCGGAAAACCTTTTTGAAAACGGTAATTTTGTGGGTGCAGGGCAATGGCGTGCATTGGACCTTGTGAATGCCCTGGGCAACAAAATAAGTCCCGACATGGTTTATTCCATCGACCCCGCACAGTGGGTCTACACTGGCCATTTCAATGTATCGTACGTTAGGCCGTCATTAACGGTACTGCCCTACGTTATCGCCAACAACCTGCCTTACCGTCTTGTATCGCATTTTTACCTAGGGGATAAAAAACAGGCCCAACTCGCCAGTGATTTTTTCTTCACCGGCGGCACGTTCTCCAATCAAACAATTCTGCTGGCGTGGGAATCTTCACGGATCAAACCCCTGATAAATGCTCTCCTCGAAAGTTATGGTGGAAACGAACCCGCGTATCCTCCGATTAAATGGCCGAGCACTGACTACGATACCGTCTGGACCGTGACCATTGACGACATGGGCAATGTAACGGTGGATAACGATCTGTGCGAGGGCATCGATTCCGCAAGTCTACCGGACATGTCTCCTGAGTTCTGATCAATATATAACTCCTGGCTTGTCCATGCGCAGTGGCTTGGTCACCATTTTGGGGCCTTGTCAGGTCCCTAGGCGGTATGGCATTTCCGGAGGGTCATCAAAAATCAGGTCCCTATTTTTTATGCTTGTTTCTGTTTGATGAAATTTATTCTTTTGTATATAGTCGTTCAGAAATTAAAATACTGACTTGCGGAGAATCTATGCGGATTGTAACCACCCATACGAATACCGATTTTGACGCCCTGGCCTCCATGGTGGCCTGTACCTCTTTGTATCCCGGTACAGTGGCTATATTGCCTTCCCATATCATGCCCTGTGTCAAAGCTTTTCTGGCCATACACCAGGATCTCTTGCGCATCCAGCCCCGGAAGCAGCTTGACGTGGACAGGGTGGATTCCCTGATCGTGGTGGATGCCAATAACTGGAAACGCCTGGATAGAATGGAGGAGCTTGCCCAAAAAGATCATCTTAAAATCATCTCCTGGGATCATCACATGGAAGGGGTGACCATCCAGGCCGGGCTCGAATACCGGGAAGAGGTGGGGGCCACCATTACCCTGCTGCTGGAGGAGATGGAGCGCCAGGACACCCCTTTTACCCCCATGCAGGCCACCTTGTTCCTGTTGGGGATCTATGATGATACCGGCGGCCTTACCTTTACTTCGGCAACCCACCGAGATGCGCGCATGGTGGCGTTCCTGCTGGAAAACGGGGCAGACCTGAACATCGTTGCAGCCTATCTTTCCGATACCATAGACGATCTCCATTCCAAGGTCTTTTCCAATATGCTCACGGTGGCCCGGACCATTGAAATGGATGGATTAAACATCGGAATCTGTGCCCAGCCTGTTAAGAGCGGCCTCACCATGCTGGCTTCCCTGGTCAGTAAATACAAAGACTTCAAGGGACTGGATGCTGCCTTTGGCATTTTTATCACGGATCATAGTAAAGTCATGGTCATCGCCAGGAGCAATTCCCGGGGGCTGGATGTGGGCGCTGTTGTGAGGGCGTTGGGCGGCGGCGGACACCCGGCGGCCGGTTCTGCCGTGGTTAAGGGCATGGCCCTTGAAACGGTGGTTGAACGGGTCGAGGTATTGATCCAAGAAGTGAGTCAAAAAGATATCCTGGCCCGGGAAATCATGTCGGCTCCCGGGCGGTTTGTGGTGGATTCTGCCCTGACCATGGCACAGGCCAAGGAAATCATGGAAAATGAAAAACTCAATGGGGTTCTGGTCTGTGACAGGCAACGGTTTCTGGGTGCCCTGTCGGGCGAAACATTTATGAAGGCTGAAAAATCTTTCCGTATGGAGACTTCTGTGAAAGGATTTATGAAGGCCCGGGTGCCTGTGGTGACATCGGGGGATAGTGCCCGCAAAGCCATTGAATTGATGAACCTCTCTGATGAAGGTATTCTGCCGGTGGTTGAAGATGAGCGAGTGATCGGGGTATTAACCCGGGGAAATCTAATTCTTCACATTTATAATATATAAGGCGCTGCCTTTTTGTCCCCCCACTTTTGAAAATCACATAGCGTAAGGCCAGTACCGACTTCAAGTGCAACCAGTGGGTGCACTTGAAGTCGGCTGTCAGGTCTCGAAGGTTTTAGAGCCTGTTATGGGCCCTAGGACACAATTTTCCTGGCAAATTCAACGGCTTTTTGCCGAACGGATTCGTCCAACGCATCAGGTGTTGTACAGGAATTAATAAACAGGGTTCCCGCATTAATCGCCTTGTGGTATTTCTGCATCCGTCCGAAACCATCCACCATGCCCTCTGCATTTTGATCATACCCTCCGGCGCCTGTGGCAATCAGCGCCTGGCGCTGGCCGTCGACAAGGGAGGCATGGTCCGGCATATTTGCATTGGTGTAAAGGCTGTATGTTCTGTCGATAACCGCTTTTATCTGTGCGGAGAATCCCCAAAAGTACAGCGGAGAACTAAAAATAACCAACTGAGAATCGATCATTTTCTCCAAAACACCGGGTACATCGTCTTTTTGAATACATCCAATGGTATCTGTTTTTTCCTTACACTTGCCACATCCCATACATCCTTTAAGATTCAGAGGATGCAGGTAAATGCCGTCAACCTTATGACCAAGATTTTCGAGTTCCGCTTCAACCCAGGTCAGTACCCTGGCTGTATTTCCTTTTTTTCTGGCACTTCCCTGTAAAATGGTGACCTTCATTTCAAACTCCTTATTTTATGTTGTTTTTAACAAGATATCAACTTGCAGGATGCGCTTACCATCATCCCATGGCGAAAACCCATTGTACAACTAAGAAAACAACCATACCCATGGCAATGGTCAACAGCCGTTTTTTAAACAGGCCGCCGATTCATTATAAACGTCTTAATTCAAAATCAACAATTATCGTACATTCTAATAACTTCTCCGGTGCCGGCCCCCTCGACACTTTTTACAAACCCGTTAACCACTTTTGCCATGGGAATGGGGTTATGACCGGGGAAATAGGCCTCGTAATGGGCCACAGCATCTTCAACCAGCCCAGAGGATACCACATTGATTCGGAGGTTATTTTTAAGCTCCAGGCAAACGGCTTTGACAAAACTAATTAGTACTGACCTTTGATCCGATTGTACCGTTCCCGCCAATGATTAATATTTTCATGATAGCTCCTTGAAGTGAAATTATCTGTTGTTCTTGGGGGAGAGTTTATGTACCGCGACCCTATCTGTCAAATAAATGGTTTTAATAGCAACGATTAAAAAGTGTGATGATTATGAATTTACAGATCGGTTATCTGAGAACAGTTAATGGGTTGGCCAAGGCTAAAAATTTTCCAAATAACCGGTGTTCTGGTCAATCTGCCCCATTCAGCCTTTTTTCATTTTTAAAAAAAATATACTTCCATGATCCACAAATTGCTGTTACATAGTTGTGAGCGATAACCCATTACAGAGGATACCAATGAAAATAGCAATCAGCGCCATGGAGAAAGATCCCAACGCCCAGATCGACCCCCGATTTGGCAGAGCCCCCTATTTTGTCATGGTTGACACCGAGACCATGGATCTCCAGATGTTTGACAATGAAAACTGCAACCACCCCAGCGGAGCGGGCATTCAGACGGCCAGTTTCATCGCTGCCCAAGGAGTTGGGGCGGTGCTCACGGGCAACTGCGGCCCCAAGGCCATGCAGGCCCTGACCGAGGCCGACATCCGGGTGTTCACCGGCCATAGCGGCACGGTCCAGGAGGCGGTGGACCAATACAAGAACGACCGCCTGACCGCCACGGAGACGGCAACGGTGGCTGAGAAATCCGGTGCAGTACCGCCTGGAACCGATGGAAAACGCCAGCCACGCCTCGACAACGGCATGGCAAACGGCGGTGGTCGTGGTATGGGCGGCTGCGGAGGCGGCGGCATGGGTGGCGGCGGAGGCTGCGGCAAGGGTGGTGGCGGCGGCGGAGGTCGCGGCAAGGGTGGCGGTGGAGGTCGCGGCATGGCTGGCGGCGGCGGTATGGGCGCAAGGCGACAATAACAGGCACGGGCCATGGTAATGCCCATGGTCCGGACATTTAACCCAATCTCAACCTTCGAACGGTCGCTTCCATGGCCCGGTCCATCAAAGCTGACGGTTGAACGTTGAGGTCCAATGATTCGGGAAGGTCGAATGACATTAACTGCAATTATCCGTTGTGAAAAAAACGAAAACAGGTGCCCCAGGGACTACAGCTCCCAGGTATGGGAATAGAAACCATGACCCTTTATACGATCCATCCCATCGTGATGGGAACCAAAGCGTTTGACAAGAGCATGATGACCTACCAGCACGGTACCGGCACCCCCTACACCATCCCCATCTATTGCTGGTACATCCAGGGCGGTGACAAGACCATTATCGTGGACACGGGCGAGATGAATCCCATCCAGTCCCAGGAGCGGTCAACTGCCATTGGCGGCCCGATCCACACCTTTGAACAGGGCCTGGCCCGCTGGGGCCTGACCCCGGAATCCATCGATATCGTCATCCACACCCACCTTCACAACGATCACTGTGAAAACGACTACAAATGCACCAATGCAGCCATCTATGTCCATGAAAACGAGATGAAGCGGATCCACGATCCCCACCCCCTGGACTATCGCTATCTTGAGGACTACATGGAGGATGTAGAGGAGAACGGCCAGATCAGGCTTCTGAACCAGGATACCGAGATCCTTCCGGGGATCACCTGCCTGCACACCCCGGTCCACACGGACGGCGGCATGAGCATCGCCATCGACACAGCCGGGGGCAAGGCCATTATCACAGGATTCTGCGTCATCAAGGAAAACTTTGACCCCCCTAAAGAGATCAGGGCCATGGAGATGGAGGTGATCCCCCCGGGCACAGTGGTCAACCCCTGGGACGCCTATGACATCATGGTAAAGATCCGGGAGATGGCCGATATTCTTCTGCCCCTCCACGAGCCGGAATTTGCAGCCGTTGATACCATCCCATGATCCCCCCGGCACACAGCCAAGAAAAAATACAGGACAAAGACGGGACCGCAGCCCTTCTGGGCATCCATCCGGCCACCCTGCGGTCCCGGATGGGGAAGATGGGTGAAACAATGTAATTGATAACTGTTGTCTTTGCTGGTACCTTCAATGGATTTCAGCCCATTGTAATGGATATTAAGGAGAGGCACTTGTCCTTTAACAAAAAAATCAGCAACCCCAATCGGCCACAAGCGGATGGACTGCCTCCGGGTGCAGCGATTTACACCGCTTTCATCTGTATGCTTTTTGGTGGCAATGCCGTGGCGATTAAAATCAGCCTTCTGGGGCTTGGGATTTTTACAACCGCCTCCCTGAGGTTCGCACTAGCCTCGGTGACCGTCTTGTTTTGGGCCCGTTTCACAGGAAAGCCCCTGGCCCTGGGAGCAGGCCAATTGGTGAAGCTCATACCAGTTGCCGTTCTCTTTTTTTTCCAACTTACCTTTTTCTATATAGGACAGAGCAAAACAACAGCGTCCCATGGAACCCTGATAATCAATGCCCTCCCCTTTGTAATCATGGTTCTTGCCCATTTTTTTATTCCGGGCGAAACCATCACCTGGAATAAAACAGCAGGCATGCTCCTTGGCTTTTCAGGGGTATTGTTCCTGTTTTCAGATCAAATTACCATGAATGGCGATGCCCTCCAGGGTGATCTTATTATCCTCATGGCTGTGTTGGTCTGGGGATGCAATGCCGTATATACAAAAAAAATCATCCCTGATTTTCATCCGGTTCAGATCTCCCTTTATCCCATGATGATGGCAACCCCCGGCCTGTTCATTTGTGCCCTCCTCTTTGATGGAGAGATGGTGAAGTTTGTCAACACGGGTATTCTGACCGCAATGTTCTATCAAACCTTTGTGACAGCTTCATTCGGCTTTGTTGTATGGAATACAATGATCCGGAAATACGGGGCAACCGTACTTCACTCATTTGTATTCATCATGCCGGTGTCCGGCGTCTTTTTTGGTGTTCTCCTGCTCAAAGAGCCTATTACTCCAAATCTTATCATCTCCATTATCCTTGTAACAACAGGCCTTATTGTTGTTAACAAGAATGGTAAAAAGACCATTAAGTAAGAGAGCCAATCCTGGGGAGGTCTTGGCTCTCTTACTTTCTATGTCTGACCGTCATTTGTCCCTGGCATGGCCTTTGGTTCTGCCACGGATTCAGAACGCCAGGGTTCCATTCGTGAGCATCTCGTCGACAAGTTTGTAACCGGTTTCTTTCCTATGGTTCAGGGCCTCCGGCGAGAAATTGCTTCCCGCTGAAGATGTCTCGGGGGAGTCATAATTTACACATACCTTGTTGATGGGTTTGTAGCTCAACACCTTATCAAATATCTCTCCGTGTTCTTCCCTGATAATTTTCTCGGTTTTTTTCTTTTCATCAGCTGGCAGTTTTTGCAGCTGTTCGTTCATGAACACGACAAGATTCTGTACGGAACGAATTTTATCAAACTGTTTTGCGTCCTGGCTGAAGTGGTTTGAAAAAATAAGTTCAATCATCCGGCTGTTGACCATCTGCATATTCGACACATCCGCCTCCATTTTTTTAGGAAACAGGTCGAATATGATCATCTCAAGGTCAACTTCTTCGTTGTGCATCCCTTCGAGGGCCTTGATTGTGGGTTCGAAGGGCGTGTTGGAAAGCAGGCCCCCATCCCAGTAAGGCGTACTGTCGACATGGGTTATGGGAAATCCTGGCGGAAGACTGCCGCTGGCCACCACATGCTCGTACCTGATTTTGCCGTCCTTGTTTTTGTACCGGTCGTCATCCGGGTCTGCTTTGTTCGAAAACCAGTCCAGGGTCCCTTCCCTGATGTTGGATGATGTTAGTACAACTTCGATATCGCTGTTGTTGAGGATGTCCAGATCCACCAGGTCGCCGAGGGTACTGTACAACAGTTGGGTGTCGTAATAACTAGTCATCGTCAAAGGAAATAAAAACAGGCTTGGATTGATGGTGTACATCCCGGGATTGCCAAATGAGGACATGAAGGCCGCTCCCGGTACGGTGAGCCGGTCCCACAGCTTGTCCAGATTTTCCCGGGGATTCCGGGTGCCGGTTATAACTGCGGTGGTTATTGCACCGATGGAGACGCCGGATATCGCACTGGGAGAGAAATCCTCTTCTTCATAGAGTCTCGTCAAGGCGCCGTATTCAAATGCGCCCAATGCGCCGCCCCCCTGTAATACCAAACCCGTGTGTTTCTTTTTCGATTTTGCCATGGATTGCCTCCGTTGTTTAAGGGGCCCGGAACAAAACAGCCCCGCCGGTTAAACGGCAGGATGAACGATTTCGTTTCGCGATCAATGCAGGCACACACCCATGCTCAGCAAAGGGAGTCAGACCATGGATATCTGTCTTTTGCCGGGTTCCCAAGAAAAAATTGATTTTTCGCAAATTTCAGTACTGTAATTAAATAACGAGCCTTCTACAATTCAAGGGTAATACGAAAGAACGAGGTGTCTGAAAAAACTGCTGAGATTACATCGACATCCGCATAGTCGGACAAAAGGGGCCTTTTGTCAACCGCTATGTAACGATTCAGGATAGGAACTTGCGTTTTTCAAGAAAATGATCCATCGGTAAAAGAAGCAATACCCTTGACGATATTACTTCTTTTTTTAAAGACACGCCGTTATAGAATCATTCGGTTCCCATCCCAGGTTTTCGTGTTATTTGGGCAAGAAAATTAGAAAAAAGATTTGGGTCAGGGCTTAAGGTGCAGGTCCACAAATGCCCGGAACCCTTTTCTCTCCTCTTTAACAGCCTCTTCAAAGGATGTGGTGTTCCGGTGTTCAATCAGGGTCTTTACCGTCATCATCATCTGTGGATTAACGGATGCAATGGATTGTGCAATCTCTTTTGCCCGGTCGATCAATCGCTCTTCAGGCACGATTTCATTAACAAGTCCGATTTCAAGGGCTTTGTCCGCATTTATAAATTCGCAGGTAAGGGAAAGCTGTTTTGCCATTCTTTGACCAACCGCTTGCTGAAGAAGCTGGGTCATGCCCCACCCCGGATGAATGCCCACCCTGGCATGGGTATCTGCAAAGGATGCATTTTCAGAGGCAATCAGAAAGTCACAGTTGAGGGCAAGCTCAAACCCGCCGGTAATGGCATGGCCGTTGACAGCACCAATGATGGGTTTGGGGCAATCTTTGAATACGTCTACCATGTCCCGGCCGTCTCCCCTTGGATCGAAAAGGTCGTCGGTGGAAAGGGCAGCCAGATCAATACCCGAGCAGAATGATTTGCCATTGCCAGCTATGATTACGGTGCTGATGTCCTCATCCTTTGAGGCAGTATCCATGGCATTGTAGAGATGGATCAGAAGATCCTGGTTTATGGCGTTTCTTCTCTCCGGCCTGTTGAGCGTCAGGATGGCTGTGTGATTTTCACTGGAATACAATACAGGGCTGTCCATTGTGAACCTCCTTATTATCGATGTTTGCACTTGAATTGACACCAATCAGTGGGTCTGGGCGTATCCGGGTTCATCCTCAAAATCGAATCTTCGCCCCTTGAATATCGTCAAATATCTCTTTGGTCAATTTTAAAAAGGTTTTCTCTTTGGGGTGCAGAAAATAGAGCGGGTCCTGGATTATCTTTGGATCAAAGCCCTGCTTCTGCAGGTTTGTCTTGATCTGTTTAAAACTGGACGTTGTGTCTGCCGTTTCAGGCAGGCGCAGAAAATAGGGCCAGGCATAGACCGGTAGATTATCAATAATATGGGCGGCGAATTTATCCAGGTCAAGTTGTTTCCCCTGGAGCATGGTCAAAGCCGCCATACCGCATCGTCCTTCTGTCCCATCTACCTCTACGCCATAGATATTGCAGTCCTCAATATGGCCGAACCTGTTAAGCACATCGGCCACCTCATTGGTTGCAACGACTTCGCCCTTCCACTTAAACGTATCACCAAGACGGTCAACAAAGGAGACGTAGTTCCCTTTATGCAGCTTGACCAGGTCGCCGCTGATAAAATAGCAGTCCCCTTTTTTAAATACGTTTTTCAGGATCTTTTCGTTGGTGGCTTTTTTATTGCTTTTATAACCGGAGAATGGACTCAGTGAGCTGATCCGGGGCAGGAACATCCCGTTTTCTCCGACATTACTTTTCTCCACAAACCCCTTTGAGTTTCGGACAAATGCTTCATTTTCCAGGTCATACCGGGCAACTTCGCCCATCTTGATCCCGGCAGTGGTGAGTTTCCCGATCATGCCGGGAACGCCTTTCATGTTGATAAGTGCCCCCACCCCCTCTGTGGAACCGTACACCTCGATGATGCGGTTTATCTTAAACCGGTTTTGAAACCCCATCCAGTAATCCCCCCGCATGCCGTTGCCCATGATTCTGTCCAGGGGATTGTCACCGTCATCCGGTTTGGGGGGCTGGTTGTTGAGATAACGGCAGAGTTCACCGATGTAGACAAAATACCTTGCATTGTATCTTCTGACATCATCCCAGAAATGGGTGGCCGAAAACTTCCGCCGCAAGGCAAAGGTTCCGCCGGTCATAAGGCTGCTTGCCCAGGCCAGATTGATACCGCTGTTGTGGTAAAGGGGAAGGCAGCAGTATTGAATGTCTCCGGGCAGCATGCGAAAGCACAAGAAGCCTGTTCCTGTGCCAATCTGTATCCATTTATGATGGGTGAGCTGTGTTGCTTTGGGCATACCGGTGGTGCCTGAAGTGTATATGTATTCGAGAATATCTTTAGTGGTGATGGGGGTTTCCAGCACGGGGTTGCCGGTGGGCTGGTTTTCGAGGAGGGGACCCAGGTCCTGTGTTCCAGCCGGTGTGTTTAGATCCCTGCCCTCTTTTTCAACATAAACACCTCCCCTGCCCTGGAGCGTGATGTCGGCTGCGACGTCAAGATAGGCATTGATAAACTCGTGGCCGATGATAAGCGCCTTTGCCTCGGCGGTGTTGACAGCATGGGCAAGCACACTGCCCCTGATATTGTTGTTTATCAGCGCTGGAATAACACCGAGCTTTGCACAACCGGCATGGATAACTAAATATTCCGGACGATTATCCATCAAAAGGCCCACGGTGTCGCCCTTTTTAAAGCCCTGGGACAAAAGGAAGTGGGAATACCGGTTTACGAGTTCATTGAATTGTCCGTAGGTGATCCTTTTTTCTTCGAAAAGGATGAGCGTGGTTTCCGGACGTTTAGCCGCCTGTTTTTCAAGCACACTGCCCACGGAAACAGGCTTTTCCCCTTTGAGAAAAAAAAGGTTGATCATTCCTTTCAAGTAAAGCAGCCACTGACGCACAGGTTTCATATGGATGGATCTCCCAGAATCAAGTAAGGTTCGTTGTCGTCTTTGTCATCCGTGGCTGCGTTAAGGCATCGCCATGATAACCCGCTTCCATTATTTGATTTTTCCATATCGCGTTTAGCGATGGTCAACCCTTATTGGATGGCAGCATATATGTCAAGGGGAAAAGTTAAGCTTGTTTTGGGATGTGGGACAAAAAAAGGTCAACCCGGCTCCACCCGGTTTCGGCCGTTTGCCTTGGCCCGGTAGAAGGCCTGGTCAGCCGGAACAATAAGGGCAGTGTCGGCTCCCTTTTTTCTGTCCTGATTGCCGGCCCAGGCAACCCCCAGGCTCAGGGTGACCACCTGGGGGTGACCCGTTGTTTTTTCATGGGGAATGGCCAGGGTTTCATATTTTTACCTGTGGAGTTCGAAGCACCCCCCCTTTATATCCGGCGCAAAGTCTGGTTAAGTGCCGAGCATACCACATGTCCCATACCCTGAGAACCGTTGTTGATATTCTTTTGGCCGTAAACCGGTCAGCCGGACAAATACTTTCCTGAAAAAGGAAATATCTTCATACCCGACCTGATAGGTGATTTCATTAAAGGTCTGTGTGCCCTCCTCCAGCATGCGCTTGGCACTTTCCACCCGTAATTGCTGCAAATACCCCAACGGAGTGACACCCGTGGCCTGCTTAAACCGACGCTCCAGAGAACGACGGCTCATCCGGTATTCCCGGGCCATCCGGTCATAATCAATGGATTGGGTGTGATGCTGTTCGATCCACGTTTGAGCTTTAAGAACCAACGGATCGCCATGGTCCTTTGCACAAGGAAGGCTGCCATAGGGGGTCTGCATTGTTCGGCCCATATCCAGGATCATGGTCTTCGCCGTTTTGACGGCGATTTGACGGCCACAGAATTTTTCCACCAGGTACAGCGTTAAATCCATGCCTGCATTCACGCCTGCCGAGCAATAAAGACGGCCATGGTCCAGGAACATCTGATCCTGTTTCAGATTCACCCGGGGATACTTTTTTTGGAACATTCCGGCAAATCCCCAGTGAAGGGTGGCGGATTTCCCGTCCAGCAAACCGGTTTCAGCCAGCAAAAACACCCCTGTGCAGATGCTGGCGATATGGGCCCCCTGGTTGTACTGCTTGATAAGCCAAGGGACTATACCGGGATTTTTCGTGAGTATCTGTTTGATATCCGTGGCTGATGCAATAACAATCAAATCGGTTTGGTCAATGGTCTCAATGCTGCAATGGGGGTGGATAAGGACATTATTCGCGCATCGGATGGGTTGTCCGTCTGCCGATGCAATGATGACATCAAAAAAAGGGGTTTCAGGGGTATTGCTCACCCGGTTCCATAGCCGTCCGGCCTGGTTCAGGATATCCATGGGACCGAAAAGGGTGGTTGCCATGGTATTGTCCCATCCGAGAATAGTAACTTTTTTCATCCCTCTTCCCCCACACCCCTTGCATTATGTCGTTATCACCCATTCAAATGCCGTTTGTGCCACTTTTATTCCTGAAAGGCAATCGCTATAATCACATTTAATTCTTACCAAAAGGAGACCGCCCATGACCACTGAACAAATCAAGGATTCCATCGCCCCCTGCGGCCTGTGCTGTGAAACATGCTTTGCCCATGTGGATGGAGATATCCGCAGGTACAGTGTGAAGCTCAAGGAAAAACTGGGGAATTTCCACATCAACGCCAAGCGATTTGAAACCCTCCTGGGTGACCCGATTTTCAAAAAGTATGCGGAGTTTAAGGAGATGCTTGACTATTTTGCTTCGGAAGCCTGTACGGGATGCCGCAACGAGCAGTGCAAGCTGTTTAAAAACTGTGGGGTGCGCGGCTGTCACCAGGAAAAACAGATTGACTTTTGCTACCAGTGCGACGAGTTTCCCTGTGACAAAACCAATTTTGATACGGCCCTGTATAACGGTTGGGTACAGATCAACGAAAAAATCAAAGAAACAGGTATTGAAAACTTTTATCAAAAGACCCAAGGCCGCCCCAGGTATCTTTAACATTCAGTCCATGGAAAGTGGGACAGTTCCCAGGAAAGTTTGTCCGGACTGTTGAGAAAATCAGGTTGCCATGTTACCTCTTTATAACACCCCAAAATGTTAACAGGAGAGTTGATATGAAATCAAAAGACCTGTTAAGACGGTTCAAAGAGAGCAGTGGCCGCCTGACAGTGCTGACCGGAGCGGGCATCTCTGCTGAAAGCGGTATCCCCACCTTCCGGGGCCCGGAAGGGTACTGGACGGTGGGATCCAGGGAGTACCGTCCGGAACAGATGGCCACCCAGGCCATGTTTTCACAGAATCCCTGGGAGGTGTGGGCCTGGTATCTCTATCGCCGCACGGTCTGCAGGAACGCAGAGCCCAATGCCGGGCACAGGGCCGTTGCCGAAATGGAAACACTCTTCGGCGACAGGTTCCGGCTGATCACCCAGAATGTGGACGGCCTGCACCTCCCGGCGGGAAACAGTGAGTCCCGAACCTTTCAGATCCACGGCAACCTCCATTTCATGCGATGTGCCGTTGCCTGCTCCGAAACGCTCTTTCCCTTCCCACCCGGCCTGGGTGATAAGGGGAAAAACCAACCGGTGACGGAATCAGAAAAAAGCATTCTTCAATGCCCCCTTTGCCACGCCCTTGCCCGGCCCCATGTGCTGTGGTTTGATGAATACTACGACGAAACCTTTTTCCAGGCGGAAAGCGCCCTTCAATGGGCAGGGGCAACGGACCTGCTCATGGTGGTCGGCACCGCCGGAGCCACCAACCTTCCCATGCAGATCGGAACCATGGTCGCCAGAAATCCCCAGGCGATCCTCATGGACATCAACCTCCGGGACAATCCCTTTCGAGCCCTGGCCAAAAGCCATCCCCGGGGCATGGTCATGGATGGTCCGGGAAGTGAACATCTCCAAAACATCCTGTCCGGCTGGAAAGAGTAATTCCGGAAGCAGGATAGCTGAAAGACCCTTTTTTTCAAAGGAGTAAAAAATGATAAAACCCACGACATACAAAGAACTGTCCAGGGAAGAACTCCAAACACAACCCACTTTGGAACCGTCAAAAGCGCCAAAGGAGAACTTGTGGCCATAGATGGAATATCACCGGTACGTTTGACATCGACATGGAATCTATTACGAACATAAATCTTGAAGGGGATGAATTGCAGCCTGTCCTGATTGCCCACCTCAAATCGGATGATTTTTTCCTGACCAGGCTTTTCCCAAAAGCCAAATTCAAAATCACCAACCCCATACCGGTAAAAGAGCCGTTTTGAGTATTTCAAACTATAAAATAGACGGAACATTGAAACTGAGAGGGGGTAAAGCCCAACAAGATTTTATGGCGACGATCACAAAGACACCTGAAAATGATCTGATGGCTGAAGTCCACTTTGACATCGACCGTACGAAATGGGGCATCATATACGGATCAGCCCGGTTTTTTGAATGTCTTGGAATGCATCTGGTTTTTGACCTAATCAGCTTTCAAGTGCGAATTGTCGCAAACTGACGGACTACGCACCATGAGTCCTCTTTTTGTACCGGAGAAAGGGCTGGAGTTTCCACACCTTGCAGCACTAGATCCTAAGTCTATAACCTTGTTACTTCGACCCACCTCATTTTATCCATAAACACCAATAAACACGGGCATTTTACGGCTTTCTTGGACAAATATGATGAAACGGTAAAAAGACGTATTTAGGTAGATAGTTTTCGGTAAGTGTTGACCAAGTGTTGACCATTGTAATTTCAGAGCTCCTGACATAAGGGGCTGAAAACCCTATTGTTATTGACTTTTTGCTAAGAATGATATAAGTTT
>JAEINR010000047.1 GCA_016342325.1 Desulfobacterium sp. | reverse complement strand
TCAAACTTATATCATTCTTAGCAAAAAGTCAATAACAATAGGGTTTTCAGCCCCTTATGTCAGGAGCTCTGAACTTGTTGTCATGGGTGATGGTACAGAGGACTGGTTTGCCGTTTTGAGTGAATTTCACCAGGCGGTGGTGGTTGTCAGGATTGTACCCCTGGAAGTCAAATGCCCGCATTTCAAACAAACCTTCGCTGAAATGGGCCTTTTCCACCAGCACCTGGATCTCCTTCGACAGGTTGTGGGCGATAAAGTTTATCTTATCTTCCACAGGTCCTGCGATGCGCATGAACGAACGGTTTCCCTCCAGGTCCTCGCAGATGCCGTTGATGTCGAGAACCGTGGCTTTATCAAGGTTGGAGATCTTTTGGATCAAGGTGTCAAAGGGGGTCAGCAGATCGTAGATACGGCTGATGTGGGTGTTCAAGGCTTTGGTCGTGGCGGCGCAAGCGCCGGGAAGGATACTGGAAATAAGGAGCTTTCCCTGGGGATCCGCTTTGGGGGGATCGTCCACCCCGTTCTTTGAAAAAACGGTACTCATCCGCTGCTTTATCGCCTGCCACCCGGACTTTCGATGGATAATTTCGCATCCTATCAGCCGGTTGTTCACTTTGATGGGATTGGGGTTGATCATGTAGTTTGCAAGATCGCTGATCCTGTACTCCCTTACGGAATCGATTTCGAGTCCGGGAAAGATCTGGTCAAGATCGAGGGACGAGTCCCATCCGTTGGATATCAACCAGATCCTGTCGGAATATGATTTGTGTTTAATTACGTCTGTGCCCACTCTTAACCTCCCGAGCCTTTTGACAGAGAAGCTCTGTGGTTGTTTTAAAATATTCAACCTTTTAGATTCTGCAATTGTTGTGCCTTAGTTATACCACCTTGTGGCAATGCCTTGCAGGGTAAGGGGTTCAACGTCTCAATTCCAAAAGATCGATGCGTGATTAGGAAATAAAATTCCCAAATGCATGAAAAAAGGGGGACAGGTCCATAGGGTTCGGGGCCGTC
Source organism: Desulfobacterium sp. (assembly GCA_016342325.1). GTDB lineage: Bacteria > Desulfobacterota > Desulfobacteria > Desulfobacterales > Desulfobacteraceae > Desulforapulum. Next base: position 47,955 of record JAEINR010000047.1, on the reverse strand, counting down.
ATCCGGGTGGGGCTAACCCCGGTAGGATTGTTAGTTGAAATAATGACCGATCATGGGTTGACTGAAAAACACTATCCCTGTAATGTACAGCCCGATTATTACTAGGAGTATGGGGACCTGTTCTTTTAACGCACGGATGAAGAATAACAGGTGGATAGAGAGATGATGGATTCAAAGATTCTGGTTGTTGATGACGAGCCTGCCATTGTGAGTGGATGCAAGATGATTCTCTCAGAACAGGGGTATGCGGTGGCGGGGGCCACCTCGGGCAGGGAGGGGCTGAAAATGCTGCTGGACACTCCCTTTGATCTTGTGCTCCTGGACATCCAGTTCCCCCATATCAGCGGCATCGATATCCTCAAAACCCTGAAACAAAGCGGCATCGATGTTGCTGCGGTGGTTATGACGGGCAACGGAACCGTGGACAACGCCGTCGAGGCAATGAAGAGCGGCGCCTTTGATTTTATCACCAAGCCCTTTAGCGAGGAGCAGCTCCTTGGTGCCGTTGTGAAGGCCCTTGAAAGCATCAAGCTGATCAAGGAGAATCATTCGCTGAAAAAGCAGCTTTATGATAAATTCGATTTCAGCAATATCATTGGCGAAAACCCGAATATCCGTAAGGTTTTCGAGCGGATCGAGCGGGTGGCTCCCATGGACAGCACCGTGCTGCTGGACGGTGAGAGCGGCACCGGAAAAGAGCTGTTTGCCAATGCCATCCATGTGAGGAGCACCCGGGCGTCATGTCGGTTCCTGGCCGTTGACTGCAGCACGTTCTCATCCACGGTCATGGAGAGTGAGCTCTTTGGCCATGTCAGGGGCGCCTATACCGGGGCCGATACCAACAAGAGTGGTATTTTTGAGGCGGCCAGCGACGGAACCCTCTTTTTGGATGAGGTGGGCAACCTGGATCTTGATATCCAGGGAAAGCTGTTGCGGGTCCTTGAGACCGGAGAGTATAAACCTGTGGGATCGAGCCGGATCGGCCATACCCGGGCCCGGGTTGTTGCGGCCACCAACAGGGATCTTGCAGAAATGGTGAAAGAGGGAACATTCCGGGAGGATCTCTTCTATCGGTTGAACGTTTTTCCCATTCATATTCCTCCCCTCAGGGATCGGCGGGGGGATATCCCGGGAATCGCCTACCATTTTTTGAGGCTCTTCTGCCGTAAGGCCCAGAAAACCATTGATGGATTTTCCGATGACGCCCTCGGGGCCCTTGTCAACTTTGACTGGCCCGGTAATGTCCGGCAGCTGAAAAACGTGGTTGAACGGCTTGTGATCATGTGCGATGCGGATCAGCTCGATCATCGGGCGCTCATGGACAACCTGGAAGTAAAGCCCCTGGAACTCTCCCATTCGGTTCCTATAAGCCTGGAAGAGTTGAAAACGGCGAAAAAGCGTTTTCTTGAGGATAACTTCGCTCCCATCGAATGCGCGTTCCTGGTGCGGGCCCTTGGGGAGGCCGGGGGAAACATCACCCGGGCAGCCAAGGCCGTGGGAATGCAGCGGTCAAATTTTTCTGCAATGATGAAGAAGAACCATATCCATACCTGATCGTTATAGATGTTCGCACTTGAGCTGATACCCGCTTTACCCCTATTCGTAAGAAATGATATCAATTCATATGCGAAGACCAATAAAAGCGATGATCTTTATTGGCACCTGGATTTCAATGGGATGAATATCTTTTGTGTCCCTGGCGTATATTTAGTTATGCGGGTTGAGCACGCCTGGGGTGGGGGCTTTCTTTGAATCTAAGGGGCTGGGCCGTATATTTGTTTATGCGATTGTGATGGTGCGGTCTGGATCCCGGGTCGTGGTTAGGAAAAAAACGTGTGGGGTAACTTGCTCGTTTTTAACGGTAAATCTTGTAATCTACTCTGTTTGTCTGTTCGTCTGAAAATATGGCACGATCTCTGCAAAAAGCAGGGTTTGGACAGAAATCCGACGATTGAAACGATGAAACGACGACATAGATAGAAAAAAGGAGTTTATCATGGGAGCACTAAAAGAGATGACCACGGCTGTACCCATCCATCCGGCCCACATCCTTATCATGGAGGATGACCTGAATGTTGCCAGGGGATTGAAGATGGTTCTGGACGAAGAGGGGTATGATGTGGATCTCCGGGACACCGGCCACGGTGCCCTGGATGCCCTGGGCCAGTATGAATACGATCTTCTGATGGCGGATCTGCGGCTGCCGGACATCGACGGCATGCAGGTGATCAGGCAGGTGAAGGATATCACTCCCGGCACCGGGGTGATCGCCATGACAGGCTATGCCACCAGCGCCCTTGCCGTGGATGCCATGAAGCTCGGTGCCTGCGATTTCATAGCAAAGCCTTTTACCGAAGAGCAGATAAAGTCTGCCATCGACGATGCTCTTGCCTCCAACCTGGCCAAGAGCGGTGCCATGGGGATGGGGTTTCAAGCCGATGGGGCTGTAACATCGATCCAGAGGCGTGAGGTGTTCAAGGTGTTGACCCGAACCTCTGAGGATAAAAGATTCTGGAACAGCCTCATGGAAAAAGGGGGGGATGCCCTGTGGGAGTATACCCTGACGGGTGAGGCAAAGGCGGCTATTGCCTCGGGGGATCTTGCCTGGATCAACGAGAATGTCGGCGAACTGACCCAGAAGCAGCTCATGTACGTGTTCAAGCGCCTTGAACGTGAGGTGTGGTAGTTTTTTCAGGTGGGTCAGGTGAATCAGAAAACTTTTTTGGCTCTGGCTTGTCCAGGTTAGGGAACATGAGGAAAGTCAATGACCGCTTTAAAAAAATACAAGACGTTTTATCAGCTCTTCAGGGAGGTGAGTAAGGTTGTTCACTCCAAGAGCGACATCAATGAAGTACTTGAGCTGGTGGTCTCCCGGATCGTCCAGGGGACCGATGCAAATGGCGGGGTTCTCTGCGTCATGGATAAGGAACTGGGTCATTTCAGGGTACGCTCTGCCTACGGCATGTCAGAGCCCCATTTGTCCCTTGAGCCCCTGGCCGGAAAGGAGCTGTTGCATTGGCCTGATACCGATGATGCGATTCACATCATTGATGACATATTTAAGGCGCCAAGGGTAAGGTATCCCCAAGAGGTCTGGGACGAGGGAATTCGCATGATGGTGGATGTTCCCCTTAGGATCCATGGTCAGGATCAGGGCCAGGTGTTTGGATTTACCCGGATCTATTTTACGGCCCGGCGGGAATTCTCCGAGGATGAGATCGATTTCATCAGGGCCATTGCCGAGCAGACCTCCTGCGCCATCAACCACGATGAGGCCATAAAGTCCCACATCATCCAGTACAACCGGCTTGCCACTAAGGTGGACCGCATGTCCTCCCTGGGACGGATGGCCGCAGGCATTGCCCATGAGATCAACAATCCCTTGACGGGCATTCTTCTTTACAGCTCTAACCTGTCTAAAAAAGCAGCACCCGGGCCCTGCAAGGAGGGGCTTGAGGTCATCATGCAGGAGACCCAGCGGTGCAAGAAGATCATCCAGGGGCTACTTGATTTTTCCAGGGAGAAAAAGCCCCAGAAGATCCTGGCAAACATCAACAAAGTGATCGAAAAATCCTTTGCCCTGATGGATAACGAGTTGTTCATCAGAAGAATTAAGGCGGTGCGCGATCTTGATTATGACATCAGAAGTTTTTTTCTGGATGACGATCAGCTGGAGCAGGTGCTGGTCAACCTGTTGTTCAATGCGGTCCACGCCATCGGTGAAAAGGGTCTGATCACCATACGCTCCGGAATGAGCGAGGATGGCAAATGCGTTGTCGTGGAGGTCGAAGACAACGGATGCGGCATTCATAATGATAATTTAAAGAAGATTTTTGAGCCGTTTTACACCACCCGGGCCAACGGAACAGGGCTGGGGCTTGCCGTCAGCTACGGAATCATCAGAAATCACCAGGGCAGGATTAATATTTCGAGTGAATTGGGAATCGGTACCTTGATCAGGCTGACGCTGCCTGTTTTGGAGGAGAACAACGATCTTATATGAAAAAGGCAATGGAATGGCTCAACGAAAAATTCTGATAATAGATGATGAAGATGTGATTTGCAAAGCCTGTAAAATGGTTTTAAACGAACAGGAATTCCTCTGCGATCATTGCCTGTCGGGCGTGGAAGGGCTCGAACTTGTGATGAATCATCCCTATGACATGCTTCTTTTGGATATGAAACTCAAAGACATGGACGGCATGGAGATCCTTGGGCGGGTGAAAAAAGAGAAGCCTGACCTTTATGTGATTGTGATTACCGGGTATTCGACCATCGCAAACACGGTCAAGGCCATGAAGCTTGGGGCCAATGACTATCTGTCAAAGCCCTTTGCCGACCATGAGCTGATCAAGGCAGTGGAAGAGTTGTTAAACAGCGATCAATAAACGTGCATGGAGTTGTTTTATGGAGAAAAATGATCTAACCCCAGCCGAACCCCAGGGGTCGGTGATGGTTGTGGGAGGCGGCGTTGCAGGAATGCAGTCTGCCCTGGACATCGCCAATTCAGGATTTTATGTCTATCTGGTGGAGAAGTCACCGGCCATTGGCGGAAAGATGGCCCAGCTGGACAAGACGTTTCCCACCAATGACTGTGCCATGTGAATTATTTCACCAAAACTGGTCGAGGTCGGCCGGCACATCAATATTGAACTGCTTACATTAACTGAAGTCACGGGGATTTCGGGCCAGGAAGGTGACATCACCGCTAGCCTGGTCCAGCGTCCGAGGTATGTTGATACGGACAAGTGCATCGCCTGCGGGCTCTGTGCTGAAAAATGCCCCAAACGGGTGGATGACGAATACAACGAGGAACTTGGAAAGCGAAAGGCCATCTATGTGCCGTACTCCCAGGCCGTTCCCTTGAAGTACGCCATTGATCCGGATAATTGCCTTTATCTCACAAAGGGACGGTGCGGCACCTGTGAAACAGTGTGCCCCTCCCATGCCATCAACTACCTGGATCAGGAGAAGGAGATTACGCTCAACGTGGGGTCTGTGGTCCTTTCCACAGGCTTTAAATCCTTTGATCCGTCAAAGCTGGATTACCTCTCGTTTGGCAAGCACCCTGACATCGTCACCGCCATGGGGTTTGAGCGGGTGCTCTCGGCAACCGGGCCCCAGGGCGGCCACCTGGTTCTGCCCTCGGACAAGAAGCACAAGAAGGAGCCGAAGAAGATCGCCTGGCTCCAGTGTGTGGGCTCCAGGGATGAGAACCGCTGCAACAACGGCTATTGTTCGTCGGTCTGCTGCATGTACGCTGTCAAGCAATCGGTGATGGCCAAGGACCACAGCAAGGTGCCCCTGGATTGCGCCGTCTTTTATATGGACATGAGAACCCAGGGGAAGGACTTTGACCGTTATCTTGAGAACGCAAAGGAGAACGGTGTGCGGTTTGTCCGGTCCAGGGTCCATTCCGTGTATCCGGACCGGGATAAGGGGGATCTTGTGGTGGGCTACGTGGATGAGCTGGGTGTCATGGTGACGGAACACTTTGACATGGTGGTCCTTTCCACGGGCCTTGAAATCAGCGCCGACAGCTTTGAGCTTGCAACCACAATGGGGATCGAGCTTGACCGGTCCAACTTTATCAAGACCGACAGCTTTAATCCCGTTTCAACCTCCATGCCCGGGGTCTATGCCTGCGGTGTCTTTACCGGCCCCAAGGATATTCCCCAATCCGTGATGGAGGCAAGCGCGGCAGCCTCTGCCGCCACCGAGAACCTTGCCCTTGCCAGACATTCTAAAACCCAGGCCATCACCATTCCCAAGCAGCGGGATGTGGCCGGGGAATCTCCCAGGATCGGTGTGTTTGTCTGTAACTGCGGCACCAACATCGGCGGTATTGTGGATGTTCCTGCCGTGGCCGAGTATGCAAGGCATCTTTCCGGCGTGGTCTATGTGGAGGAGAACCTTTTTACCTGCTCCCAGGACACCCAGGACAAGATGGTGGAGGTGATCAGGGAGAAGAAACTCAACCGGATCGTCATTGCCGCCTGTACCCCCAAGACCCACGAGGACCTTTTCAGGGAGACCCTTATTGATGCCGGGCTCAACAAATACCTGGTTGAGATGGCCAACATCAGAAACCAGGACTCCTGGGTCCATTCAAACGCGCCTGAACGGGCCACAGCCAAGGCCAAGGATCTGGTGCGCATGGCCATTGCCAAGGCCCTTCACCTGGCTCCCTTGTTCGAAAGCCAGCTGCCGGTGAGTCCGGCGGCCCTGGTTGTGGGCGGTGGTATCACCGGCATGACAGCGGCCCTTGCACTTTCCCGCCAGGGCTACCCCGTGACGTTGGTGGAACAGAACCAGACCCTGGGGGGCAACGGCAGGTTGCTCCACAAGACTGCCAAGAACGAGGCCGTGGCCGTCTTTGTCAGGAAGATCATCTCCGAGGTTGAGGCGGATGAACGGGTCCACGTGCTCCTCGGGTCCACCGTTCAAGGGGTTGAGGGGTTTGTGGGGAATTTCAAGACCACCGTTGCCACTGGCGATGACACACGGATCGTGGACCATGGCGTGGCTTTGCTGGCCACGGGAGCCAAAGAGTCCAGGCCGGAGGCGTACTGCTATGGAGAGCACGACGCTGTCATGACCCTCCTCGACCTGGATGCTCGGTTTGCAGAGAATGCAGCCGTGGTGGACAGGGCCGAAAACGTGGTCTTTATCCAGTGCGTGGGATCCAGGAACCCGGCGCATCCCTACTGCTCCAAGGTTTGCTGCACCCACGCCATCCGGAGCGCCATCACCCTAAAGCGAAAGAATCCCGAAACCGGGGTCTATGTGCTCTATCGGGATATCAGGACCTATGGCCAGCGGGAGTTTCTCTACCGGGAGGCCCGTGAGCTCGGCATCCTCTTCTTCCAGTATGATGTGGACAACACGCCCGTGGTGACCCCTGGGGAAGACCATGTCACCGTGACGTTCACCGACCATGTCCTTGGCCGGCCCTTGGCCGTGGATGCCGATATCCTCTGCCTTGCCGCCCGCATCGATGCCTGGGATAACACCCGGCTCGGCCAGGCATTTAAGGTGACGTCGGACAATGATGGCTGGTTCCTGGAGGCCCACCAGAAATTGAGGCCCGTGGATTTTGCCACGGACGGCGTGTTCCTCTGCGGCATGGCCCACTATCCCAAGCCCGTGGACGAGAGTATCTCCCAGGCAAGGGCTGCGGCCGCAAGGGCCCTGACCGTGCTTTCCCGGGACAGCATCAACGTGGGCGGCATTGTGGCTGAGATTAATAGGGAACGCTGTGGCGGCTGTGGCGGCTGTGTGGCGGTCTGCTCCTACAACGCCATCACCATTGATCCTGAAAAGCATGTGGCCGTGGTTAACGACGCCCTGTGCAAGGGGTGCGGCGCTTGTGCTGCCACCTGTCCTTCGGAAGCGCCGTCCTTGATGGGATTTAACAATGAGCAGCTGTATGCGCAGATCAAGAGTGCCATGACAGTATAATCGACCAACCGTCAGACCCCTGGAAACAGGTGTTGTCCTGTTTCCGGGACTGTTAAAGGAGTGTATCTGGTGAAAGAGGAAGTATTTGAACCCAAAATCGTTGCGTTTATGTGCAATTGGTGCACCTATGGCGCCGCCGACCTGGCCGGTGTCAGTCGCATGCAGTATCCGTCCAACACACGGATCATCCGGGTCATGTGTTCGGCAAGCGTCAGTCCCCATCATATTTTAAGGGCGTTCCAGAGCAAGGCCGACGGCGTGCTGGTGGGCGGTTGACACATCGGCGACTGCCATTACCTGTACGGTAATAACATGACCATCAAAAGAATCACCTTTGTTCAGGAAATGCTCAAATTCATGGGACTCGAGGGACGGCTTCACCTGGAGTGGATCTCTTCGGCCGAGGCCCAGAAGTTTGCCAGGGTGGTAACGGATTTTACGGAAAAGATAAGGACCCTGGGACCAAACCCCATGGCTGTCATGCAGGACCAGGAAAGGGAAAGGAGGAACCATGGATATCACAAGGCAGGTTGAACAGCTGCTCAAGCAGGGCAGGGTCGATATCTTCCTCGGTTACAAGGAGCTTTACGGTCACTTGATTCCCCACGGTTACACCCTGGATAACCTGGAGGAGCTTGAAAACCTTAAGGTGAGCCAACACCGCTACAGCCTGGAAAAGGTGGCCACCCACCTTGTCGAAAAAAAGCCGGACCTCAAGATCGGCATCATTGCCAGGGACTGTAACCAGCGGGCGTTGAACATCCTCTACACCTGGAACCAGCTCAACCCCGAGAATATCGAGACCCTGGGCGTTAATTGTTGCCCGTCCAAGACCCGGAAACACGGGGACTGCTCCTACCTTGAACCGAAAAAAACAGGCGAATTCAAGAAAGAGAACGGCATCGATTTCAATGCCGAACCCGAAGCATTCATGGCGGAATTTGACAACCCCGAACGATTCTCCCACTGGATGTACGAGTTCAACAAGTGCATCAAGTGCTATGGGTGCAGGAACGTCTGCCCGGTCTGCTTTTGCCCGGAATGCAGCCTTGAGAACCCCGATCTTGTCGAGCCGGGGTCCCTTCCGCCTGAGGTGCCGATTTTCCACCTGATCCGGGCCACCCACATGGCGGGCCGGTGCGTGGACTGCGGATTGTGCGAGGATGCCTGTCCGGCTGAGATTCCGTTGCGGTTTCTCTATCGCCAGATGAACCAGATCGTCGGGGACGTGTTTGGTTACGCTCCGGGAGAGGGGATCGAGAAATCTCCCTTCACCATCATCGGAGACAAGGTCACATTGGAACCAAAGCCAATGGACGTGTAAGTCAATTAGGAGACGAACAATGAACTGCAAGTTTGTACCATCGGTCTGCTCGTACTGTGGCACAGGGTGCGGCGTTCTTTTCGAGGTGATCGATGGAAAGATCAACGCCACCCTGCCGCTGAAGTCCCATCCTGTGAACCAGGGAAAGCTCTGTATCAAGGGGTGGAACCTCCATGAATATATCAACAGCTTCATGCGACTCAAGGGACCCCTTGTCAAGGAGGCCGGACGGTTTCAAAAGGCGACCTGGGACGAGGCCGTCAACCATGCCGCAAAGAATTTCAACCGGATCAAGGCGGACCACGGTCCCGATTCCATCGGTGTCCTGGTGTCGGCCAAGGTGACCAACGAGGAGAACTACCTTGCCCAGAAGCTGGCCCGGGCCGCCATCCGGACCAACAACGTGGATCACTGCGCCCGGCTGTGACATTCCTCTACAGTGGCAGGTCTTGCCGCTGCATTTGGAAGTGGGGCCATGACAAACTCCATTGCCGAGTTTGAAACCGACTCCAAGGTGATCTTTGTCATCGGGTCCAACACCACCGCATGCCATCCCCTGATCGCCACCCGGATCATCAGGGCCAAGGAGAACGGGGCCAGGCTCATCGTTGCCGATCCCCGGAATATCCAGCTTACCAAGTTTGCCGATCTATCGGTGCACCAGCGCCTGGGAACCGATGTGGCCTTGCTCAACGGCATGATGCAGGTGATCATCAAGAACAACTGGCACGCCGCAGATTATGTGGAACAGCGGTGCGAGGAGTTTGAAGCGCTTAAAGAGACGGTTGCGTCCTACACCCCCGAGCGGGTGGCGGCCATCACCGGCATTGCCGCCCGGGACATTGAACAGATGGCCGAGCTCTATGCCACCAACGCCCCCGGCGCCCTGCTCTACGCCATGGGCATCACCCAGCACACCACGGGTGTGGACAACGTTAAGTCCTGCTGTAACCTTGCCATGCTCTGCGGCAACCTGGGCATTCCCGGCGGCGGGGTCAATCCCCTCCGGGGCCAGAACAATGTCCAGGGCGCCTGTGACATGGGCGGGTTGCCCAACGTGTTCACCGGGTACCAGCCCGTTGCAGATCCAGAGGTGCGGGAGAAGTTTGCCAAGGCGTGGGGCTGCGACGCGCTCTCCGACACCCCGGGCATGACCATCACCGACATGATCTCGGCCATTGACGAGGGCAAAATCAAAGGCCTCTACATCATTGGCGAGAATCCCAAGCTCAGTGATCCGGACAAGAACCACCTGGATCAGGTCTTGAAAAAGCTGGATTTCCTTGTCGTGGAGGATATCTTCCTCACCGAGAGCGCCCAGGTGGCTGATGTTGTGTTTGCCTCGGCCGCCCTGGGAGAAAGACAAGGGACTTTTACTAACACGGAACGGCGCTGCATGCTCACCCAAAAGGCGGTGGAGCCGGTGGGCAACGCCCTTCCGGACTGGCAGATCATCTCACGGTTTGCCACGGCCCTGGGCCATGACATGTCCTACGGCTCCCCGGAAGAGATCTTCAACGAGATGGCGTCCCTGACCAAGAGCTACCAGGGAATGACCTATGACCGGATCGGCATCGACGGGCTCCAGTGGCCCTGCTTGTCCACGGATCATCCCGGCACCCCCTATCTCCACAAGGAGACCTTTACAAGGGGCAAGGGCCGGTTCCACGCCATCGAGTTCAAGGAACCGGCCGAGGCCGCCTCTGCCGAGTACCCCATGATGATGACCACGGGCAGGATGTTTGCCCACTTCCACACCGGCACCATGACACGGGTCTCCAACAGCCTGGATACCGAGCAGAAGACCGGGTATGTGGATATCAATCCCGCAGATGCGGAAAAGCTCAACATCGCCCCAGGCGACATGGTTCTTTTGACCTCCCCCAGGGGAGAGATCGAGGCCCCGGCACGGCTCACCGATTCCGTGCCCCCCAAGAATCTCTTCCTGCCCATCCATTTTGGCGAGAATCCCACCAATACGTTGACCAGTTCAACGGCATTTGATCCCATCGCCAAGATCCCTGAATTCAAGGTCGGTGCGGTTAGAATTGAGAAACTGATCGCCTGATTGCCCTCAAAATCGCCCCGGATCGCCGTTGCGCGGTCCGGGGTCTATTCCGATGATAAAATAGGTCTTGGTAATTTGGCCAGATATATTATCCGTGCATGTTGAGCGCTTTGCTTCACTACGTGCCTCTCAGGAAAGGATGGTCTATGTCCCGAGGGCATCCAATGTTGTATCCGTACCGGGCCTGGTGGGAATTTCAGTTTTCCAGAGCCTCGGGGGAATCCGGCGGCAATGGTTCTTCCCAAGGGGAATGTTCAGGGATAGGCTGGAATAGGGGGCAAATTTTTAATTTTGACATGGGGTCGCTTTACAGCTTTTCCTTTGGGGCGTGAAGCGTTATGACAAGTGTCTTGCCAATCAATTTTTTTTCTGTAATATTGGTGTTCAATATCATCCTTCCATTCAAATATTTTCAGTTAAAGGGGTTTCCCATGAAAGTCTTTTTGTTGAAATCCGTTTTGTTTGCAGTTCTGATATCGGCGGTTGCATCGGTGTCAAGCCAGGCAGCAGCAGGGGAAAAACCCGTGGTTGTGGCCTCCACCACCCAGATCGCTGATTTTGCAAGACAGATTGCCGGAGACCAGGCAATTGTCAAAAGTATCCTTGCACCGGGTGCGGATCCCCATACCTACCAAGTCACCCCGGATGACGTTCACATCGTGCTCGGGGCGGATCTTTGCATTGAAAACGGTTTGCACCTGGAAGGCAAGAGTTGGATGGCCACCCTTGCCAGGGATGCGAGAAAAACCCTGATCACCGCCAGCACAGGGGTTCGCCTCCTGTCCATTGACAGTGGCGGTCAGTCTATTACAGATCCCCATGCCTGGTTCTCTCCTAAAAATGCAGCGGTTTACGTTAATAATATCATCAAGGGGCTGACGCGCCTGACTCCGGAAAACAAGGGGCTTTACGAGGCCCGGGGCAAACTTTTTCTTCAGCAGCTGCGGGTGCTGGACGCATGGATCAGGGAACAGCTGAACCTGATCCCTAATCATCGTCGGATTCTGGTGACCACCCACGATGCCTTTAATTATTTCTGCCGGGAATACAAGTTCAACGAGAACAACGACTTCTTGTCCATCGCCCCGGTGGGATGGTCCACGGGCGCAGAGGTGGGGGCCGGCATCACCCCGGAACGCCGCCGGAAAGTGGTCCGGTCCATAAAGGCGTCAGGTGCCCCTGCCATTTTTGTGGAGACCACCATCAACCCCAAGCAGATCCGGGAAATTGCAAAGGAAACCGGGGTGAAAATCGGCGGGGAGCTGTATTCGGATTCCATGGGGCCGGAAGGGTCTGCCGGAGAAACCTATATCGGTATGATGCGGGAAAACACCCTGCTCATCGTCAATGCGCTTAAATAGGACGGTTTCCCATGCGATTCTTGTTCTGTCTGGTGATATGGATTGTCGTTGTCGGCGGTTTGCGGGTCTATACCTGGCACCGGGACGCTGGATTGCCGGCGGGCCCGTCCCCGGTGCAGGCGGTGGAACAGGTTGAGGGGGCGTTCCTGCTGGAACTCACCCCGACCTTTTCTTTGGAAAAAGATCCCTTTGCGCTGGACACCGGAACCCAAAGCGATGCCCTGCTGACCCTGAACCTGAACGGCCGTACCCTCGAGGTGCCTGAAGGGGAACTCCTGCGGGGAAAGAAGATTCGGATCCGGGATTTGCCCTGGCTCCAGGCCGGGAGTAATGAAATTTACGTCAAGGCCAGCCCGCCATTGGCGGAAAGCATGATGGACCACGGCCTGCGTGTCCGGCTTCTGGATCGGGGATTTGTAATCGCAGACAATACCGTGTGGGGGGACCGGGGGGCGCTGGTGTCCGGGACCATCCGTTTCAGGCTTACTTTATCCGAGGATGACGGCCATGACCATTGATACTCCCTTTGTCATAGAAGTCGAACACCTTACCGTCAGTTACGGTGCCCGTCCGGCCCTGCTGGATGTCAGTGTGAACATTGAAACAGACCAGCTGGTCGGGATCATCGGTCCCAACGGGGCCGGGAAATCAACCTTTATCAAGGCCGTTCTCGGTTTTGTCAGGCCGGATCTCGGCACGGTTCGCATCAACGGAATCGATGCCCGGAAGGCAAAGGGCCTGGTGGCCTATGTGCCCCAGCGGGGGGCCGTGGACTGGGATTTTCCCATTACTGTCCGGGAGGTGGCCCTCATGGGCCGTTATCAGCAGATTCCCTGGTATGCATCCCCCAGGAAAACCGACTGGGATGCGGCCATTGGCGCCCTGGAGATGGTCCGGATGGCGGATTTGGCAGACCGGCAGATCGGGGAACTCTCAGGCGGCCAGCAGCAGCGGGTCTTCATGGCAAGGGCCCTTGCCCAGGGCAGTGATATCCTGTTGCTGGACGAGCCCTTTGCCGGTGTGGATGCCGCCACCGAGCGGGCCATCCTGGAGGTGCTGGAGCGGGCCAAGAAAGCGGGCAAAACCCTGGTGGTGGTTCACCATGACTTGTCCTCGGCAGCGGAGTATTTTGATAAAATCATGCTCATCAAGCAAAGGCTCTACGCCTATGGCGACCCCCGTGCCGTGCTTCAGGAGGATCTGCTCAGCGAGGTTTACGAGGGCCGTCTGAGGATTTTCAAGGAAGTCCTGGAGAAGGAGGCGCCCCGATGATCGAACTGTTTATCGCCCCCCTGACCGAAACCTATTTCCAGAAAGCATTGATCGGGGGCTCCATTGTGGCCGTGGTGGCCGGCGTGGTCGGCTGCCTTGTGGTTCTCAAGCGGATGGCCTTTCTGGGGGATGCCCTTTCCCACGCCATGATCGCCGGGGTGGCCGGCGGCTACCTGGTGATGAAGATGTTTTTCGGCCTTGAAGCCCATGCTCCGGGCATGCTGCTGGGATCGTTGATCGCTGCGGTTTCCACCGTGGCCCTCATCAGTTTTGTTTCCCGGATATCCCGGGTTAAAGAGGACACGGCCATCGGCATCATGTATACGGGCATCTTTGCCCTGGGGGTGGTGGCGGTTTCCATTTTCCGTCATTATATCCACATCGATCTCATGCATTTTATCATGGGGGATATCCTCGGGGTGGCGGACACGGATCTCTGGGTCTCGGCCTTTGTGGCAGCCGTTGTGCTGACCATCCTGATCTTCTTTTTCAGGCATTTTCAACTGGCCGCCTTTGATACGGTCATGGCCGCTTCCATCGGGCTGCCCGTGGTGCTGCTGGATTATGTCCTGACCACCTGCGTCTCCCTGGTGGTGGTCAGCGCGGTCAGCATGGTTGGGGTGATCCTGGTGGTGGGGCTTTTGATCACCCCGGCGGCAACCGCCTACCTCCTCAGCGACCGGCTGGACAAGATGATGGTGCTGGCGGCCCTGTTCGGCGTCACAAGCGTCATCGGCGGGTTATACCTTTGCGTCTGGCTTGATTCCGCCGGCGGCGGTGCCATCATGCTGTTCTGCACCTTTCAGTTTCTTGTGGTGCTCACCGTGGCGCCCAAATACGGTTTGCTGTCCCGGTGGCTGCGCAGGCGCAACCTGGTGCCCCAGCAGCTCATCGAGGATGTCCTGACCACGGTGCTCAGGTACGGCAAACCCGCCCCGGTGGAGGTGATCCGGCAATATCTGGACCCTGTAAAAGGGCTGGGCAAAGTAATGAAGCGAATGGTTCAGGACGATCTTCTGGCGGCGTCGGCATCCGGATTCGCCCTTACGGACAAGGGCGAAAAAGAGGCGAACAAGGTCCTGCGGGCCCACAGGCTTTGGGAAACCTATCTTTCGAGCATCGGGACACCTGAAACGGATCTCCATCCAACCGCCCACAAGCTTGAGCACCTTCGGGAAGGCGATACGGTGGAGTACCTGGACAAAAAGCTCGGCAGTCCCAAGCAGGATCCCCATGGCAAGGCCATTCCTCCAGGGGAATAGGGGGCAAGCATCCTGCGTCCAGCACCCAGTGGTGGGGGCAGGTCAAGGGAGCGGAGGTTGTTAACATGGTATTTAATTTGAGCCTGTCCTTGTATCAGGACAGGCTCAAAAGAATTCTATCACTATTCGGCCGGGAACTTTACAGGATTAGCTTGGGTTTGATTCAGGGATTCTATTTTTCCGTTGACCAATCGGATGCAGCGAGATGCCATGGCAGCCGCCTTTGGATCGTGAGTAACCATAACAATGGTTCTGCCTTCCTGGTTCAGGTCGTTTAAAAATGACATGACCTGAAGGCCGGTCTCAGGATCTAAGGCTCCGGTGGGCTCATCAGCAAAGATAATATGGGGATCGTTTGCCAGGGTACGTGCCAAGGCCACTCGTTGCTGTTGTCCGGACGAAAGCTCTGCCGGTTTGTGGAGCATCCGGTCAGCCAGTCCCACTTTTTCGAGCAGATATTCAGAGCGTTTCAGCTGGTCGTCTGTGGAATCACCGTTAAGCATCATTGGGACCTGGACATTCTGCTGGGCTGTCAGGTATCCGATCAGGTTAAAGGTCTGGAAGACAAATCCCAAGCGTAGTCTGCGAAATTCAGCCCGTTTAT
Organism: Desulfobacterium sp.; assembly: GCA_016342325.1. Taxonomy (GTDB): domain Bacteria; phylum Desulfobacterota; class Desulfobacteria; order Desulfobacterales; family Desulfobacteraceae; genus Desulforapulum. The sequence continues at coordinate 32,603 of JAEINR010000047.1, read as the reverse complement.
CACAGGACAGATCGTACAATGAAGTACCATCGATAAAAACCTCCCCTGAAATTGGTGAGAGCATTCCCCCAAGGGCCTGCAGGAGCGTACTTTTACCGCTTCCGCTGGGGCCTACTACGGCAAGGAATTCCCCGGATTCCATAGCCAGGGTAACATCATCCAGCGCTTTGACGCTCTGGTTGTTGAGCCTATATTCCACTGTAGCATCAATCATTGACAGTATCATGTTATATCTCCTTAAAGGCAATGCACGGGTCAACTTTGGCAGCTCGCCGTGCCGGAAGGAACGTGGCAAGCAGGGCAATACCCACAGATATGAGAAGGGCCAGACCCATCAGGGACGGAAGAGGGGTTACAGGGATGTTGGCTATATACGGTCCCAGGAATACGGCCAGCGCCGTACCGGTGATATATCCGCCCACGCCTCCGGCAAGTCCGAGGAATAAGGCCTTGATAAAGAAAAGCTTCAGAATAAATCCGGATCCGGCACCCAGTGCCATAAGGGTTCCGATTTCCTTTTTTCGTTCATTGACATTGCTGTACATATAATTGGCAATGCCGGATCCTCCCACCAAAATGATAAGAGAAATAAAGGCCCAGGAGGTTTTTTCCATCATCTGGTTGGTCCTGATTTGGGTTTTAACTACATGGCCGATGGTCATCACCTTGGCCAACGGAAGGAGTGCGTTAATCTTGGGTACCAATCCTTCAAATATTTTCTGGCAGCAACCCACCACCTCAATAACATTAATGGTTCCCGGTTTGTTGAGCAGTTCCTGGACCTTGTGCAGATGGGCAAAAATCCTGGTGTCGTCCACCGTGCCTGACGAAGGAAGCACAGATGCCACCGTAAAGGTCTGACCCTTAAGTTCCAGGGTGCTACCCTGGGACAGGTTCAAAATGGATGCTGCTTCATTGCCTATGAAAACCTGGTCTTTTTCCAGGTCGTCAATAATCCGCTGTTTTGGCTTGGCAGAACCGCCTAAGGGCAGGTCCACTGTCAGACATTCCTGTGAAGGTTGTTCGGTAGCGCCAAACAGGTTTGTCCCCCCTCCCTGCCAGAATACCTTGCTCCGCATTTCATTTTTGGGGAGAATTCCGGTCAGTATAAATGATTGTCCCTGAATATTCATGGATGCGGACAATTTAGGAGACAGATTGTCCATGCCGTGAATGCCGCTGTTGGAGAGCTGGTTAACATAAGATTCAGGCAGTTCACCGCTTTCAAGGTCTGCAGCATAATAGCTCTGGACCGTAGCGTCTCTTGGAAGAATCAGGACGTTTGCTCCCAATCGCTCCAGTTCCTGCTTAACAGCCGTTTGTGAACTATGGGTGATCGTGTTGATCGAAACAATGGCGGTAATGCCCAGAAGAATGGTGAGGAAACTGGTCAATAGCTGCTGTTTGCGTTCAAACATTTCTTTTCTTATCGTAAAAAGAAGATTCAATTGACACCTCCCTGGGGGGATGATTCTTTGGGAGTTTCACAGCTAGGATCCCCGCAGTTTGGAATTTGACATGCTTGCTGGGCCTTCATCAGGGTACGCAGGGCCTTGTTAATGGCTTCCTTTGATGTGGGACCGGTCCATTTGTTCACTACTCTTCCAGGAGGTGCCAAAAGAAAGGTTTCGGCAACGGCAGTTTCTGAAGCGATTCCGAGCTGTCCTAACAGTTTTTTTTCGTCGGGATCAGTAGGATCAATCATGACAACCTCACTGAATTTTTTAAGCGTGGGTTCATTTCGGAACCGTTTGACGCCGTCCAGAGCCTCTGGGTTGCTGGCCGTATTTTTGCCCTGGACGCAGAGAAAAACAATTTTCTGCTGTTGAAATGCCAGCAGGCACTGCTGGGATACCGGGCTCAAAAGCATCGCCTCTACCTGGTCCTGGGTAAACGCTTTTTTAAAATTCCCGGTGAGGGCACCATTGGGTGCAAGGATCACAACCATGGGAAGAGGGGCAAAGCGAACATTATAGTTATCGACCAGACCTGATTCTTCCGGTTTTTCCGTGTTTATAACCACTGACTTTACATTTGCGGAAAGGGATTGACCTACGGTTTCAAAAGCCTGGACCAATGGTGATGACTCATTGGTCTTCTGGAACAAGACCATCAGGAACTGCCCGGTTTCGGCAGCTGCTTTAACCGCTGCTATACCTGGGTCCTGAATGGGTGGATCAACAGAAATCTTAACCGTTTCATCTGCCTGTACAGGCAGGACGGACAGCACAGCAATACTCAATATAACAGCAATCGATAATCGTATTTTAGATGACATGGTTATTTTTCCTTACAGTTGGATAATGGATAAGGCAAAAGCAGACGAACCCCGGCATAATGGCATAAGTGTTACCGAACAGACGTCAAAATATGGGGATATTAATGGCCGTGCTGTTTACCGCATTGAAACTCATCTGCAAAAGCAATGGCATAAAATTTATGGCAGCCAGGAAATAGCAATCAAAAACAGCTTGCTTTAATCCCTTTTTTTATATGAAACAACCTCAACAGAGGTTATGTCTACGACTCTGGTTATTTCATAATTGTTATGCCCAACAGGGCATGGCCGTTATAAAAAAATAGGGATCACACGATGATGACAATGGTGGAGTAACAGGGAATGTGGTCAGGTAGGCTTATGAATCTGCAAGGCGGAGTCTTGTGGAGTGGAACCATAACAGGGGTTAGGATATCAACTGGTAGGACTGTTAGGGTACGCTGAAAAAGAGACGAGCTTGTTAAACGGAGTTTCAGCACAGGCCCCTTAACTGGGGCGTTTGTACAACACAGGCATGATTCAGGCGTTTGAAGGGTGGTAATGACATCAACAGAATCTTCCTGCCCGCAGTCCCCATAAGCCGCATTTAGAATAGCTTCCGGAGGTGATAAATCGGGATAGAGAATGGCGCAAGCTGTAAAGCAGGGAATCTGAAGGAGCTCCATGGAATCATTGCATTCGGGGAGCGTCTGAGCAGATATACGCAAATATCCCATAGTCGATGCGGACAGGGTCAAAAGCAGCGCTACTATTACGCGCATCCAGGCATTTGCCGTAGAGTGAGGCAAAGAGCTGATAATTCTTTGTGATTTTATGATTATGAAGGGTCTGTTCTGTTTCAACCTGCATTAATCCTGGAAGCCAACGGGTTTATTCAGGAAGATAACAACTATCTTCTCAAGGTGCTACAATGTCGTACTATAAAATAGAAAAATTCAGGACATGTCAATAAAAAAAGACTCATGTTGTGTTTTTGGATCTTATTCTACGAGCAATTGAATTAGGGAATGAAGCAGGGCTTTGCCACGCTTCCCGGCGGTGGGGTTAATCCGTTGCGGGGCCATGACATGTCCTACGGCTCCCCGGAGGAGATCTTCAATGAGATGGCGTCCCTGACCAAGAGTTACCAGGGAATGACCTATGACCGCATCGGCATTGACGGGCTTCAAAAGCTCAAAATCGCCCCGGATCGCTGTTGTGCGGTCCGGGGCGTCGGGATTAGAAATCTGCCTCAACCGTCCAGTCCAGCAACTGCGCAGAACGTAGCTGTTCAGCAGTGCCTCGGTCAACGCCGTAAATAGTATGATAAAAAGCAAGGACCCATTCATGGATTTTTATGTCTTTAAACCGATTGGGATAGCAAGATTTTGCAATAATCATTAAATCGATGGGATACTCCAGCCTTGAGGCATCGCAATTGGCAGGGGTAAAAGGAAGCGCACTGATTCTTTTGTTTTGTACCGCTTTCAGGTCCTGAAACACTTGATAATAGGGTGCGGAATAGAGCTCTTCAGGAGGATGGTAGCCAAAAGAGGTGGTAAGGACGATAACGTCCGGGTTAATCGCATAAACCTTTTCTGTGTTTATCAGCCCGGTATCCGACGTATGCCGTTTGACAGTGAAGGCACTCTTTGCGTTAACTATTTCTTCAATATAATATTTCATTATCCCACTGCGAACATTACCGGCGCCTCCGGCGCTCCTTGATTTTGAAGAAAGACCGATTGCAAGAACCCGCGGTTTTTCAACATCCGTGATATCTTTTGTTTTTTCTTCGATAGCCTTGATACAACTTTCCATGTAATCGGCGATCTGTATCGCTTTTTGCTCTTTCCCAAAGATCCGGCCGATGATGTTTATCTCCTCTGGAATTTGTTTGAGATTCGGAGAATCGTAGCTGGGCGGAGAAAAAAGCACAACCACAGGTATACCCAGGGATTCAATGACGTTGATATTTTTATTGAGCGCCTGGCTGGATATTCCCCATGATGCCGAGCAGGTACCGACCCTCATGATAACGATATCAGGCTTGAGAGATGCCAGTGCCTCGAAATGTATCGATCCGCCGTTTTCTTTTAACAAAGGCAGATCTGCAAACCTGGGATTGAGATATCGCACCGGGTTCATGGCGTCTTTGAATGAATGGTCTTTCCCGGAAACACTGGGAATGGTGAAGCTGGACGTTTTTCGGAGAGATCTTGATCCCAAACCGACTATTTTTGAGGATTCCCCTAAAATCGTCATGATTCCTTCGGTAAGACCGTCATCGATGGTGACCACACGTTTAATCTTTACTGGTATTTTAACTTGTATGCCCCGCAAATCTGTAATCGTTTGATGGGCTTTTTCGGTAAGAGCCTTTGTACTACCGGGTAACAAAACAGCTAACGCCAGAAAGAAAAGAAGTGTTGTTGTGAACCTGCTGAAAATCATAGTTTTTTTCCTTTTACGGATTATAAATAAAAAAAAACGCCACAAAGGGCCACCCCCTATTGTATAGAGGCAACCGCCTTCGTGGCGTTGATGTTTCCATGATTCCGTTTTTTATGCTGACATTTATCAGACCAATCAGCTTCGTTCCAAAAAAACTATCAGCGTCTTCCTTACATGTCAATGACTAAGGTTTTGTTGTCTCTTTGATAGCGCTTGTCCTTGACAAAAAGCAGCCTCCTATTCTATAGGAGTAGCCATGCATGCATTTGACAAAGATATCTGCCTTGTCCGGAAGGCACCGTTCTGCTTCAGTACGACCATCGGTTTCAACTGGGGGACCATTGGCATGGCCAATGCCAAAGCCGGGGAAACCATTGGTGCCCGGCGATATGAAACTGGGCCGCCACGGCTGGCCGATCCGGTTGATTGCGTGCCAATCCCCCCCATGCCGGCGTACACCCTCTACAACCAGAAAATAACCGGTGCCTGATTCCCCAATGACAAATCTTCATCCTTTTCCAGCCCGGGGTAGCGGTTACTCAAAGCTGTTTCAGGACTCTTCCGTGGGCATATTCAGGGCGGATGTTTCCGGCAGGATTCTCGATCTCAACCTTGCCTGTGCCAGGATGTTTGGGTATGATTTTCCAGACCAGTGCATCTACCTTGATCTGGGCCTTAGCCGGGTTTTCGGTGTCGCTTCCGATGGGAGCGGGTCAGGGCTTGAGGCGTTTTTTGAAGAAAAAGGGCATGGTTTCATTGATAAAGAATTTGTCCAAAAGGACGGGACCCGTTTTTTTGCCCGGGTCAGCCTTGTCCTGAACACCGGTTTTAATGGTTATCTTCCCCATGTGGAAGGCATTATTGAAGATGTCAGCCGCCGCAAAGAGAGGGAGACTTCCCATTTTGAAAAGGAGGAGCAGTACAGGGGGTTATTTGAAAACACTGGTACGGCAACCTTTGTTGTGGAGGAATCCATGGTGATCTCCCGGGTCAACGATACCTTTATTTCCGTGTTTGGGTATCCCAGGGAACAGGTGGAAGGCAGGATCTCATGGTATGATTTTGTCCACCCGGAGGATGTTCCCATGATGCGATCTTACCATGAAGAGCGGCGGAAAGAAAACGGGACGGCACCGACCGAGTACGAATGCCGGGCCCTGATCCGGGGCGGGGTGCAAAAGCAGATCCTTATCAAGGTGGGGATGATTCCCAACACCGGCAAAAGCGTTGTCTCGTTAATGGACATCACCCCGAGAAAAGAGGCTGAGACGGCCCTGGCAGATACTTCGGCCAGATTAAGATCCTTTGTGAATGCATTTAAGGGATTTATTTATACCAGCACCCGGGAGTATAAAATTGATTTCATGAACAAGGCCATGGTTGAGCGAACCGGCTATGATGCAACAGGCCGGTTCTGCTATTCAGTCCTCCACGGGCTTGGGAGCCCTTGTCCCTGGTGCAGGGTGGATGAGGTTTTCAGGGGAAAAACCCTCTCCTGGGAGGTGAAAAGTCCCTTGGACGGCCGGTGGTACTACTGCGTGACCAGCCCGGAAGTGAAAAATGGCCAGGTTGAAAGGCAACATTCCACCATGATCGATTTTACGGACCGTAAACGCCGGGAAAAGCGTCTTCTGGAGGATAAGGCTTTTCTGGAGAAAGAGAATCTTTACCTTAAAAAGGCCGTGGGACAGACCTATCGTTTGGGGAATATCATCGGGAAAAGCGTTGCCATGCAATCCGTTTACAGCCTTATTGCCAAGGCTGGGGCAACCGGTGCCAGCGTGATCGTACAAGGTGAATCAGGAACAGGAAAAGAGCTGGTTGCAAGGGCCATCCACGACTTTAGCGACAGAAAAGAACACAATTTTGTTCCGGTAAACTGCAGTGCCATCCCCGAAGACCTGATCGAGAGCGAGTTTTTCGGCTATAAAAAAGGGGCCTTTTCCCATGCAGACCGGGATAAGCAGGGGTTCCTCGATGTGGCCCACCAAGGGACCCTGTTTCTGGACGAAATCGGAGACATCGGACTGACCCTCCAGGGAAAATTGCTTCGGGCCATTGACGGCGGCGGTTACTCTCCGGTGGGGAGCACCGAGGTGATAAAAAACGATTTTCGGATTGTCGGGGCCACCAACAAAGATCTTTCACAACTGGTTGAACAGGGCCTTATGCGATCTGATTTCTATTTCAGGATCCATGTGCTCTCGATTCACCTGCCCCCCTTGCGGGAGCGAAAAGAAGACCTTTCCTTACTCATCGACTATTTTTGCGATAAAATGCCTGACGCCTGTTCTTTGCCCGGAAATATCCTTGAGAGGTTCCATGACTACCACTGGCCCGGCAATGTCAGGGAGCTTCAGAATGTTTTGAACCGCTACCAGACACTGAACGTCCTTGATCTTATGAAAAAGCCGGAAAATAGTAAGAACGGGGGGGCGGGGACGGTTTCGCTTCTTGGGTCTTCGTCCGGTGAATCTCTCAGATCCATGGTGAACAGGCTTGAAAAGCAGGTGATTCTGGATGCGTTGAAAAAAAATCAATGGCACAGAACCCGGGTGGCCTCCCTGCTTGATATCGATCGAAAAACCCTTGCAGCAAAGATAAAACTCTACGGATTGGCGCGAAGGTAACCCCGGGATGATTTCGGGGGATTATTGTGCCAATCGGGGAGTGATTCCCCAATTGGCACAATAAAATACATGGTCTCAGCAAGTTAAGGCAAATTAGTTTTATTGGATGGGGAATCATTCCCCGTTTTTGGAAGTGTCCCTCGGAGAGACGATTCTATTCTGAATTTTTAAAAAAAATCTTTAATTACAAAAGCTTATCAAGTTTGTACCCCTGGTGGTATGGCAATTGCTGTAAAAGCGGTCTTTAGCTCTATTGATGTTGTTCTAATAAATGGACAGCGGTATGACTCAGACCGGATCTTTGCCATTGAGCTGCAGAATGATCCAGTAACAAAGGGGTACGATAATGAAAAAAGTTCAATCCATTGGTTTTAAGCTTGTTGCAGGAGGTATCCTTGTTGTTCTCGTTCCTCTGTTGATTGTGGGCGGACTCTCCATGACCAAGGCCTCCACGGCCCTCACGACCCTGTCAAAAAAACAGGCCCAGGATGTTGCAGTTGATCTTGCCCGGCTGACCAACCATATCCTTTCGGCTGACATGATTCTTGCTGAGAGCTTGGCCGCAAAGCAGCAGGTTATCCGGGTGGCCACCCGGAAAGACCAGGGGGATGAGGATGAATTCAACCAGGCGGTCTCCGATCTGAACCAGAACCTTAAGAGCACCTTTAACGGGTTAAATCAAGAATATGAAGGTTTTTTTGTCACCGATGTCAACGGCTATGCGATTTCCGGGGCCAGGGACGGGGGAGGGGGTTACTCTGGCTTCAGCGTAGCAGACCGGGGCTATTTTCAAGAGATGATCAACACACGGAAGACCTCCATTGGAGATCTGGTCCGTTCCAAATCAACCGGGGAATTGATCTGCGTTGTGAGCGCCCCTGTTAAGTCCGACAAAGGTGATTTGGTGGGCAGCTTCTGCCTTGTCGTTAAAGCCCATCACATTACTCAGCTTGTTTCGGGCAGGAAGATCGGCAGCACCGGTTACGGGTTTATGATAAACAAGCAGGGTACCATAATGGCCCATCCTGTGGAAAAGCACATTCTCTCCCTGAATATCTTCAAGCTAAGGGAGATGGCGGTCTTTGCAGAAAAGATGATATCCGGAAAAACCGGGGTGGATGAATACACTTTTAAGGGGGTGGATAAAATTTCAGGCTATGCTCCGGTTGGGCTGAATGACTGGTATGTCGCCTCCACCCAGGATGCCGAGGAGTTCCTTGCCGCCGCACGTTCCATCCGGAATACCACCTTGATTGTCGGGGCGATGGCCATTGCCATGACCGTAGTTCTGGTGCTTCTACTGGCCCGGAGTATTGTCACTCCCCTTAACTCTGCTGTGGCGGGATTAAAAGACATTGCCCAAGGAGAGGGGGATCTGACCATGCGCCTTGGGGTGACCAGCAAAGATGAGATAGGCGAGCTTGCCACCTGGTTCAACACCTTCATCGAAAAGCTTCAAATCATCATCAAACAGATCGGGGAGAACGCAGGACAGGTGGGACACTCTTCCGCCGAACTTTCCGACATTGCGATCCAGATGTCCTCGGGATCAGATAACACGGCAAGCCGTGCCAACAGTGTTGCCACCGCCGCCGAGGAGATGAGCGCCAACCTTACTTCCGTGGCAGCGGCCATGGAGCAGAGTTCTACCAATACGACCATGGTGGCTGCGGCAGCGGAAGAGATGAGCTCCACCATCAACGAGATAGCCCAGAATGCCGAACAGGCAAGGGGGATTTCCGTTGAAGCCGTGGATAAATCCAAGCTCGCCGCAACCCGAATGGCGGAACTGGGTCAGGCTGCCCAGGCCATCGGCAAGGTAACAGAAACCATTACCGGTATTTCGGAACAGACAAACCTTCTTGCCCTGAATGCAACCATTGAGGCGGCAAGGGCGGGGGAGGCAGGCAGGGGGTTTGCCGTCGTGGCAAATGAGATCAAAGACCTGGCTTTGCAGACGGCCAAGGCGACCCTTGACATTAAGATCCAGATTGAAGGGGTTCAGAATTCAACCGCAGTCTCCCTTACCGAGATCGATGAGATTTCCCATGTAATCAACGGGGTCAACGACATTGTGGCTACCATTGCCGCGGCGGTGGAAGAGCAGTCAACGGCCACAAGGGAGATTTCAACCAATATCAGCCAGGCCTCCCAGGGAATCCAGGAGGTCAATGAGAACATCAGCCAGAGTTCCTCCGTGGCAGAAGAGATCACCAAAGATATCGCCCAGGTTAATAGCGAGGCCGGCGAAATATCCAACGGAAGCGATCAGGTGCGCCTGAGTGCGGAAAGTCTGACCGAAATGTCGACCCAGCTCTCCGGTATTGTAAAAAAATTCAAGATTTGACGGTAGCTTTCTCTTTTCGGGAATCTCCTTTGTGAAATTGGGAGATTCCCCTTTAAATCATCGTTTTCCATGTGATTGGGAATGTTGCCCCCTCCCCCCAGACACTCCATCTGAGGGGGGAGAGGCAGATGCTATAGGAAAAATTCGCCTAATTTTAAGCGTTTTTTTGATTTTGTTTCTTGCGTGGAGCGCCGATTACATGAAAGAATGGTTCTTTCTGATGTTGCCGCTGTTCTGGGGTGTGGGCATAGATATGGTGTAAGCTGGGTTGTTGCCGTTGCGTTGCACTGGGATTCTTAATAAAGGGGACGATGATGAAAAAAGTTCAATCCATTGGTTTTAAGCTTGTTGCAGGAGGCATTCTTGTTGTTCTTATTCCTCTGTTGATTGTGGGCGGACTCTCCATGACCAAGGCCTCCAAGGCCCTCACAACCCTGTCAAAAAAGCAGGTCCAGGATGTCGCCGTCGATCTTGCTCGGCTGACTAAAAATAGTCTTTTGGCCGATCTTAACCTGGCCAAGACCTTTGCCGCCAAGCAGCAGGTGATAACCGTGGCAACCCTTAAAACCCAGGGACATGATGATGAACTGCCCCAGGCGATTTCCGATATCTTGCGCAATCTTCAAAACACCTTTACCCAAGTCGGCCAGAACTATGAAGGTTTTTTTGTCACTGACGCGGAAGGCAATCTGATTGCCGGGGTAAGGGCTGGGGGAGGGCGCTACCCAAACGTGAACGTGAAAGAACGGAATTATTTCAAGAATATGCTCAAGAACAAGGAGGCCTCCTTTGGCGATATGATTCGTTCCAAGGGAACCGGCGATCTGGTCTGCGTTGCCCTCGCCCCTGTAAAAACGGATGGGGGTGATTTTGTCGGAGGCTTTGGGCTTGTGGTCAAGGCCGGTTATATAACAGAACTTATTTCGGGCCGGAAAATCGGCAATACCGGCTATGGGTACATGGTCAACAAGCAAGGCATAATTATGGCCCATCCCGTGGAAAAGTTGATTCTGTCCCTGAACGCCTTTGAACTAAAAGGGGTGAAGGACTTTATCTCAAAGCTGGTATCCGGCAACGCCGGGGTGGATGAATATATTTATAAGGGGGTGGATAAGATCTCAGGCTATGCCCCGGTGGGTTTGAACGACTGGTACATTGCCGCCACCCAGGATGGTGAGGAGTTCCTTGCCGCCGCACACTCCATCCGGAGCACCACCCTGATTGTCGGGGCGATGGCCATTGCCTTGACCGTGCTTCTGGTGCTTCTCTTGGCCCGGAGCATCGTAACTCCCCTTAACTCTGCTGTGGCGGGATTAAAAGACATTGCCCAAGGAGAGGGGGATTTGACCATGCGTCTTAGGGTGACCAGTAAAGACGAGATAGGCGAGCTTGCCACCTGGTTCAACACCTTCATCGAAAAGCTTCAAATCATCATCAAACAGATCGGGGAGAACGCAGGACAGGTGGGTCACTCCTCCACCGAACTCTCTGACATTGCGATCCAGATGTCCTCGGGATCAGATAACATGGCAAGTCGTGCTAACAGTGTTGCCACCGCCGCCGAGGAGATGAGCGCCAACCTTACTTCCGTGGCAGCGGCCATGGAGCAGAGCTCGACCAATACGACCATGGTGGCTGCGGCAGCGGAAGAGATGAGCGCCACCATCAACGAGATAGCCCAGAATGCCGAACAGGCAAGGGGGATTTCCGTTGAAGCCGTGGATAAATCCAAGCTTGCCGCAACCCGAATGGCGGAACTGGGTAAGGCTGCCCAGGCCATCGGCAAGGTAACGGAAACCATCACCGATATCTCGGAACAGACAAACCTTCTTGCCCTGAATGCAACCATTGAAGCTGCAAGGGCGGGGGAAGCAGGCAGGGGATTTGCCGTCGTGGCAAACGAGATCAAAGAGCTGGCTGTGCAGACGGCCAAGGCGACCCTTGACATCAAGACCCAGATCGAAGGGGTTCAGAGTTCAACCGCAGTCTCCCGTAGCGAGATCGATGAGATTGCCAAGGTGATCAACGGGGTTAACGACATTGTGGCGACCATTGCCGCAGCGGTGGAAGAGCAGTCAACGGCCACAAGGGAGATCTCAACCAATATCAACCAGGCATCCCAGGGAATTCAGGAGGTCAATGAGAACATTAACCAGAGTTCCTCCGTGGCAGAAGAGATCACCAAGGATATCGCCCAGGTTAATAGCGAGGCCGGCGAAATGTCCAACGGAAGCGATCAGGTACGCCTGAGTGCGGAAAGTCTGACAGAGATGTTGACCCAGCTCTCCGGTATTGTTGAGAAATTCAAGGTTTAATGATAGACGGAAGCTACACCACCCACTGTCCCGCGTCCCCCATCGTGGGAAAATGGGTGGTGTAGCTTTTTCTAATCACGATGTGTACTTAAAATTACTGTCCTGCAGGGCCCAGGAAATATATCAATGACAAGCTTAACAAAGCCGTTGTCAGGGCCGTGACAATACCCACTAAAATCGGCCCGCCACCGGTTTTTCGCATCTGGGCGAAACTGGTTCCCAATCCGACTCCGGCCATGGCTCCTAATATCAGGAGCTTGCATACCTTTTTAATGAAATACTGGATATCGTAATTGATTACATTCGAGATCCAGGCAAAAAGTCCGAATGTGTTTAAAAGAGCCATCAGCAAAAATCCCACGACAAACATGGGGATTGAATCGATGAAGCGTTTTTTTAGCGATACCTTTGCAAGTCCCGCCTGGTTTTCAGGGGACCGCGCGTATAGCATTCCCATGGCTACAAGCACAAATGCCATCATGGAATTCCGGGTCAGCTTGATAATCGTGGCCATCTCACCTGCTTCCTGGCTGTAGGAAAATCCAGTGGCAATAACCTGTGATGTGTCATTTACTGCCGTACCCACCCAGGTGCCAAAGAAAGCATCGGAATAACCCAGGTAACGCCCAATGATTGGAAAAACAACGACGGCAATCGTTCCGATTAATGTATTGGTGGCGATGGCGAAAGAGAACTCCTCCCTTTTTGCATTGATGACAGGGGCTATGGCCGCTATGGCGGTATTCCCGCACACCGCTGTTCCGACTCCGAGGAGTATGGCCAGCCGTGTAGGGATTTTTGTAAGTCGTCCCATGAAATGAGATACGACGAGTGCGGCGGATATCAATATAACAATCATGATTACCGCCTTGCCGCCAATGGTGATGAGTTGGGTGAATGCAAGGCGACATCCTAAAAGAATAATGGCCGTACGAAGCATCTGTCTGAGGGCAAACCGTACGCCGGGAATCATTTTAATGGGTATGATGAAACAATTATTTATGAGCAATCCCAGGGACAGAGCAATCAATACATCGCCGAGCACTGTTCCTGAATTACCCGGGAGGAGGCCGTGAATGATAGAGGTAAACAAAACGACTCCACCAACCAGTCCGAGCCCCGGTAGGCAGGAGGTCCACCTTTTGGACGGGTCTATGACACCGGCCACCTCCCTGGAAAGCTTTGAGAGCATGGATCTGTCTTCTTCAGTAAACGGCTTACCGGAATGTTTGGTAAATACTTCTATGACACCTAATTCTTTTCCTTCTCTGGTTGTCACCGGCATGTAAAGGGCGGGACGGGCGTTTAAACTTGGCTTGATCTCAATCGGGCTGTCTAATCCTGCGGGGGGATGGGGATCTCCTCTGTTCATGGTTTGTTCGCTTTTGAACGCGCTTCCAGGCAACCCTTTTTGGGCAAAAACACTCATTTTTGTTGTTTCGTCCAGTTCTTCCGAGGTCGCCTTTAATTCCTCTTTTTTACCGTCCGGATGAACTGTGATACTTAAATTCGCATTAAGAATCCTGGTGGTCTTTTTCGCTATATCGGATAATATAGCTTTAAAATAACCCATTTCCCCTCCTTTGATTCTTTTTTATGGTTGTGTATGTAAACAAAGGTGAGGGCTGATGATTGGTTGTTCTATCAATGGAAAACCCACACCAAGTAAAAAGATGAGACATTTATTAAGACGGAAGCGAGGGAGATGTCCGTTCTTTAAGGAAGATGAATGGAAAAGAGGCTGGAGTCGTTAAAAATCGTAACCTGTCTTCCATGTCGATTGAGTTGATACGAATTCGCTTTTTGGAAATGATTCAGACCTAAATATACGCCAGCACAAATTGTGTGTCAAAACAAAAAAAACAATACCCTGTTAAGATCCCTGAAGTTATAGCTGAATTTTTTGCTGGCCGTGCCTGGGGGAGCCCATGGCGGAGCTGCCCCAGAAGCGTCTGCTATTTGAGAACCGGACGGGTGGTCGACAGCGCCCATTTGGCCTTGTCAACGGTCACGGGGGTGTAGTCGTAGAATTGTTCGATCAGCCCTTCGGGGGTGTCATCGACCTTGATGAGTTCCCGGTAATCTGATTTGACAAATTCATGGTCGATCATGTGGTCGATGAACCCCAGGAGCTTGTCGTAGTAGCCGCCCACGTTCAGGATGCCGCAGGGCTTTTTCTGTATTCCGAGCTGGGCCCAGGTGATGGCCTCGAACAGCTCTTCGATGGTGCCGAATCCGCCTGGAAGCGCGATGAACCCGTCGGAGAGCGATGCCATCATGGCCTTTCTATCGTGCATGGTGTCAACGATTCTCAGATCGGCAAGGTCTGTGTTGGCCACCTCCATGGTAACGAGTTGTTTGGTGATCACCCCGGTGACACTGCCGCCGTTTTCCAGGGTGGAAGCTGCGGTGGCTCCCATGGTGCCGACGCTTGCGCCGCCGTAGACGAGCCTGATATTTTTCTGGGCAAGGGTTATTCCAAGTTTGACGGCGGTTTCGATATACTGGGGGTCTCTTCCCGGGCTGGATCCGCAGAACACGCAAATTGACTTCATTGGTTCCTCGTTTTCTATAATGTTTGTATCTGAATCGGTTTCATGGTATTTCCAAAAATCGAAGATGGTTCCAGACAAAATGATCTGGGCCTGATACCCTGTTTAAATTTGAAATGCAAGAAAATAACGATTGCGCCCCACGGGAAAATTGGATCGACTTATATTAACATCACGGAGGATGAACATGGAAGTCCGGCAGTTTAGCTACTCTTCTGACAATCTGGGATACCTTATCTACGGAACCGACCATGCCGTTGCCATTGATCCGGGTGCCCCGGACGAGATGATTGCCTTTGCCAAGGCCAGGGGAGTGACCATTGAAATCGTGACCAATACCCACTCCCATTATGACCATGTCCAGGGAAACAGGGAGATGCTTGGGCAAACCGGGGCGAAATTTCTGGATTGCAGCGCCTTAAAAGAGCGCAAGTTCATTGAAATCGACGGGGAGCGTCTGCTTGTATTTCACACTCCGGGACACATGGATGACTGCCTGAGTTTTAAGGCAGATCACCGTCTCATCACCGGCGATACCCTGTTTAACGGCACCGTGGGCAATAGTTTCTCCGAGGATTTGGAGGGGTTCTTTCGCTCCATCAAATTGCTGACTTCGTTCCCCGGGGAGAGTTTGATCTATGCCGGCCACGACTATGTCAGGGCGTCCATGGCCTTTGCAAGAACCATTGAGCCGGACAACCCCGATATTGACGCCTATCTTGACAAATACGATTCCGGTCATGTGGTCTCCACCCTGGCGGATGAGTTCAAGGTCAATCCCTATTTGCGGTTCAACCACCCCACCCTGGTGGCGGCCATGGCAAAGCATGGCCTTCCGGTTGCAACCGAATATGAGCGGTGGTGCTCGGTCATGGAATTTTATTGAGGCGCTTGTAAAAGGCCTGTTCAAGGGTTTTGACCTCTTCTCTTCTTTCCGGGGTGAAGAACCGTTCATGGAGGGGGTCGTCCATGGAAATCGGCTGTTGAAGGATCTTCTGCTCAAGGATGAAGAGAACTTCCATGGACTTGTCGCAGCAGGGGTAGCCCCTGTCGTCCAGGGGGATGGATGCGGTCTGTTTTATTTCAATGATGTTGTTGATGTCCACAAGCTTTAACCTGCCTTCAGGGGTCAGCATGAGGTTGCCGACACCTGCAAGGTCCGGAATATGCCCTGTGGTATGGATCATGGTTCTTACGGCCCCAACAAAGGTTTTGATTTCCCTTGTCGCCCTGGCGATAAACCCGTGGCAAGGGGTGGTGGCATTGGGTCTGTAGAAGTGCTTGAGGGCGTCTCTTCCGGCAAGGTGCCAGGGATCGAGAATCGTTCCCTTGATATACTCCTGGAGACCGCATAGCAGGATCTCCTTCTGGCCACATCCCTGGTATTCGACAATGAACTCCTCGCTTCTTGCAACAAGGTCGGGGCCAAGGATTTCCAGGAGGAGTCTGTACTTTTCGATCTCCTTAAGGGCCTGGTCCAAAGAGTCGAACCGGGTTCGAAGCACCCTGAGCATCCGTGAGGGCATGGCCCTGGGAAACTGCCGGATGTTGTCGATGACCTTTCCTGTTTGCTCGGCTTCAAGATCCTTGGCCTGGATCAATTCAAAAAGATGGGAGCGCAGGCCTCCCCGAAAGTGTCGCCTGAAACAACCGGTTGCAGGCGTTCTTAGAAAGTTAAGCCCTTCGAGTTTGCTGTTCGAAATAAAGGGCGCCGTAATGATATCTAATTCTTTGCCATCCGCCATTGGGTCCTCACCTGTTGTGGTCGTGACGCCTTGTTTGTTTCCAGCAAGGCTGCCACCTGGAATATCCCTTGTCCTGTAGAGCACTTTAGCGGAGGCGCCTTCAAAAAGCAACCCAACCCGGGACGGATCGGCAATGGGCCGGATAAAATTAATTGGGTCCCAATGTAGAATAGTGTTGTTCTTTGTTTAAGAATATAATATCTATATAAGTTTAGAATCATTATTTTGAGTTATAACTTTAAGGATAAGGAAACAGTGAAGGAATTAAAAGGATCACAGAGAAAATACCTGAGGGGACTTGCCCACGATATTAAGCCGTCTGCCTTTGTTGGCCAGAAGGGACTTACGGATGCATTGATCCACGAGGTAAGCGAGGCCCTTGACGCCAGTGAGCTGATCAAGGTCAAGTTTATCGATTACAAGGAGAAAAAGGTTAAGACCGTCCTTGCCCAGGAGATCGAAACGGCAACCTCATCTATTCTTGCAGGCCTCATCGGCCATGTTGCCATCTACTACCGTGAGCACAGGGAAACGGAAAAACGGGTCATCCGAATTCCCGGATAGGGGCCATGGACCATCCTGCCGGGCCTGAGATCCCTCCATGGAAGATTCCCGAAGAGTGGAATCAGGCTCTCCAATCCATAGAAATCTCAACACAGCACAGTTGGGAGATGTTAGAAAACGCACGGATGCTTGCAAGGGATGTCAAGCAGGATCTGATGGAGATCTCTGCCCTTATAGAGGGGCTTGCAAACCAGACCTGCCCGGTCTGCGACGATATCTGTTGCACCAGGGCCACGGTATGGTTTGATTTCAGGGATCTTCTCTTCATCTATCTGAATTTTGGAAGGTTTCCGGTCAGCCAGATCACCCGGGGGTTGAACGGCGCCTGCTCCTGCCTCTCCCCCACGGGATGCACCCTTGAGCGGTTGCATCGCCCCTTTCTCTGCACCTGGTACTGTTGTCCGGACCAGATAAGGGTGATGGCGGGGGAGGGCCCTGGAGCCAGGCCGGCGTTTGAGGCGCTCCTTGCCGGGATCAAGGCAAATCGAATCGCAATGGAAGCCGAATTCATCGCAGCGCTCAGGTGATGGTCCGTCCGGGCCCGATGGATCGGACCCGGAGGGCAATGGTGCTGATGGGATCAGGCGTTGTCTTTTGCCCGAATCTCGGCCCGTTTGATCTTTCCGCTGATGGTCTTGGGAAGCTCATCAATATAGTCGATGACCCGGGGGTATTTGTAAGGGGCCGTGACTTTTTTTACAAAATTCTGGAGCTCTTTTGTCAGCGCTTCAGAAGGGGTAAACCCGTCGTTGAGAACCACAGTCGCCTTTACTGCCTGGCCCCTGACATCGTCCGGAACTCCGGTGACTGCTGCCTCCAGTACGGCATCATGGGCCACAAGTGCGCTTTCCACCTCAAAGGGACCGATCCTGTAGCCGGAACTCTTGATCAGATCGTCCACCCTTCCCAGGAACCAGAAGTAGCCGTCCTCATCCATCCATGCCTTGTCTCCGGTGTGGTAGTAGCCGTCCCTGCATGCCTTGGCTGTTTTCTCTTCTTCCAGGACATAGCCGTTGAAAAGACCAATGGGTCTTGCGTCGTCTAATTTGATGCAGATTTCGCCCTCGACGCCGGGGGGGCAGATCCCTCCGTCCCCGTCCAGGAGATCAAGGGTAAAGCCGGGAACCGGACGGCCCACAGAGCCGGGTTTGGGCTCCATAAAGTGAAAGGTCGCAAGCAGCAGGGTTGTCTCGGTCTGGCCGTAGCCCTCATAGATGGACAGGCCCGTTGCCTTTTTCCAGGTGTGGAACACGCTGTCGTTTAATAGCTCGCCTGCGGTGGTGCAGTGTTTCAGGTGTGAGAGATCGTATTTTGAGAGATCTTCCTGGATCATGAAACGATAGACTGTGGGCGGGGCGCAAAAGGTGGTCACCTTGTGCTCGGCCATCATCTCAAGGAGTTTTCCCTGATCAAATTTCCCCCTGAAATCGTAGACAAACACCGTGGCTTCCGCCATCCACTGGCTGTAGAATTTCCCCCAGACCGCCTTGCCCCATCCGGTATCGGCCAGGGTGAGCTGAATATCTCCGGGCTCGAGATCGTGCCAGTAGATTCCCGTGGGCACGTGTCCCAGGGGGTAGGTGTGGGAGTGGGCCACCATCTTTGGGGCGCCAGTGGTGCCTGAGGAGAAAAAGATGAGAAGGGGATCGTCACCGCCCGCACAATCGGCGGGTTTCAGGAAGCTGTCCGAGGCGTCGGCAACCAGGGTGTCGTAGTCATTCCAGCCAGGGGAGGGGGTCTCTTTGCCCACCTCCAGGAAGATGCCCAGGCCCGGGCAGTGGGCCTTGGCCTTGTCCACGGTGGGGGTCAGGGTGTGTTCGGCAATGATGCCCCGGATGCCAGCAAAGTTGACCCTGTACTCAATGTCCTTTTCGGTCAGGAGGAACGGGGAAGGGATGGCAACGGCCCCGATCTTGTGCAGGGCAAGCATGGTTACCCAGAACTCCACCCGTCGATAGAGGAGAATCATCACCTTGTCGCCCTTGGCAATGCCCTGGTCCGTAAGGGCGTTGGCAAGTCTCGCCGAGGTGGTTGAAAAATATGCCAGGTCAAAGTTGCGGCTGTTTCCCTGGTTGTCCACGTGGATCATTGCAGGTCTGCCCGGGCTTTCTTTTGCTGTTTCATCGATGAAATCAAAGGCAAAATTGTAATTTTCCGGTACATCGACCGAATAGTCCCGGACGAACTCGTCATAGGTTTCAGGCTTTAGTTTTTTCATACAAGATTAACTCCATGTTAAAAATTGATAAGACCGGGGCTTTCCATATCTATAGGGTGTTCGGGTTAGCTTATGCAAGCACATCCAGAAAGGTGGCATTTTTTTGGTCAAGTCCCCGCATGGCATGGGGAATGTGTGAGTTAAAGTAAAGACTGTCTCCGGGTTCCATGATAATGGTCTCCTCCCCCAGAACCACTTCGAGCCGGCCGTCCAGGATGTGGATGAACTCCTGTCCCGGGTGGTCGTTAAAGGTGAGTTCCTCCTTGGTCTTGGGGGGGACAATCACCCGGAAGGGTTCCATTTTTCTGCCGGAGAACCGGTAGGCAAGGCTGTGGTAGTCGTAGTCCTTGCGCCGCTCCACTGCCATCACGTTGCCCTGCTTGACAAGGGAGTAGTTGTGAAGATGGGATTCATCCCCTGACATGAGCACGGTGGGGTCCATGTTGAAGGTCTTTGCAACGGAAAAGAGGTAGCTGACCGGGATATCCATGGTGCCGGATTCATAGTCGATGATGCTCTGTTCGGTCATGTTAAGCTTTTCTGCCATCTCTTTGGTGGTGATGTCCACAGCGTCCCTGAGGCCTTGGAGTCTTGCGGCAATCTCCTTGTAGACAGGCGTTGTACTCTTCATAGTCGGTTCCTCTATGGGGGTTGATTCAAATGATTAAAAATAAATTAGAAGCTTTAGCAGGTGAACAGAGATCTGACAATAGATTTTAGAAAAAGATTTTTTCCTTGACTTGAACAATCCATATGCATAGGAACAAAGCAGTCCTTCAATTTCGAGTTTTGCCATTGAATGTATAAAGGAGAGCGTCATGTCACAGTATGAGAAAAGGTTTTGGCTTAAGAGTTATGACAAGGGAATCCCCCATGATATCGAGATTCCCGACAGGCCCGTACGAGACTTTTTCAAGGAAAATGTGGGGCGGTTTCCGGACAAACCCTATCTGATCTTCAACGAAGAGAGCCTCTCCTACGCCATGGTCAACGCGTTGGCCTGCCGGCTGGCCAATGGCCTTGGATCCCTAGGGGTGAAAAAGGGCGACAGGATCGCTTTTCTCATGCCCAATGTGCCCCAGCATGTCATTGCCATCCAGGCAGGCTACAAGGCCGGTACCGTCAATGTGGGCCTCAACACGCTCTATACGGTACCGGAGCTGAAACAGCAGATCAACGACTCCGGGGCGACAACGCTCATTGCCTACACCCGGGTGGCAGAAAAGGCTTTTGACCTTCAGAAGGACCCCGACTGTCTGTTGAAAACCGTGGTCGTTGTGACCCCCAGGGCGGAAGCATCCGTGGAGGAGACCGATTCGGTGTTTGATTTTGACACCCTTCTTGGGGCCGCTTCAGCTGGGGAACCCGAGGTTGAGATCTCTCCCGGGGATGTTGCCATGCTCCAGTATACCGGAGGGACCACCGGGGTCTCCAAGGCGTGCTGTCTGACCAACCGCAATATCATGACCATGTGCCGCCAGTACGGTACCTGGATTGCCGGTGCCTGTCCCCCGGAAGAGATACGAAATTTGTGCGTTATCCCTCTGTTCCATGTGTACGGATGGAACACCAACGTGAACTTGACCCTTTTTGGCGGGGGCACCATCATCCTGGTGGCAAAGCCGGATCCGGATGTTATTCTGCACAATATCAACCGCCATGAACCCACCATCTGGTGCACCGTGCCCCGGCTTGTCAATCTGTTGATCAACCACCCGGACACCCCGGATTCAAAGCTTAACAAGATTAAGGGCTTTTTCTGCGGAGCGGCTGCCCTTCCCCTGGAGGAGATGCGACGACTCAAGGCGCTTTCCGGTGCGGCGGTCATGGAGGGGTATGGTTCTTCGGAAACCACCAACCTCATCACCATGAATCCTGTGGGTAATATCAAGGAGGGAAGTGTTGGCCTGCCGTTGCCAAACACCGTGGTGAAGATCGTTGATACCGAGAGCGGCCGATTTGAGATGCCCGTGGGTGAGCGGGGTGAGATCGTTGCCAAGGGCCCCCAGATCATGGAAGAGTACTGGAACAATCCTGGGGAAACCGAACTTGCTTTTACCGATGACGGGTACTTCTATACCGGGGATATCGGTTGCATGGACGAGGAGGGGTTTCTCCATGTCCTGGATCGTAAAAGGGATGTGGTGATCCGGGGCGGATTCAATGTCTATCCAAGGGAGATTGACGAGGTGGTGTACCAGCTGGATAATATCCAGGAGGCCTGCACCGTGGGCGTGCCCCACGAGACAAGCGGGGAGACGGTGAAGACCTATGTGGTGCTCAAGCCTGAAACCTCCCTCACCGTGTACCAGGTCAGGGAGCATTGCAGACGCCAGCTTGCCGCCTATAAGGTGCCGGAAATTGTCGAGTTTGTGGACGAGATTCCCAAGACCGGCATTGGGAAATTCGACCGAAATGTGTTGCGGGTCGAAGGGATGTTCAAACAGGAGTGGTGAGCCGGTTGAACAATCGGGTGCCGTTGTCAAAGGTCTGCTGAACCAGGGTGCTTGTGGGCTTCTTGAGGCGGCTTGCCACAGCGTCTGCGATGACCAGGAGGTTTGCCGGGGTGTTGATCTTGTCCTTACAAGGAACAGGCAGCCTTGGCAGAAGGTCCGGGCTGTCCGTTTCGATGAGAAGGCGGCCCGGGGAGACCGCTTTTACGGCCTTGCCGACCTTTTTGTTGTGGGGGTTGGTAACAGCGCCTGAAAACGAAATATGGAGATTGTAGCGCTCAAACAGGGGAACCATGTCACAGGATCCGGAAAAGGAGTGGATGAGTCCCCCCCCGGCCAGGGGGCCCATATGCTTCAGGATTCGGATGAAGCTGTCCCAGGCTTTTCGAATGTGAATGGATACGGGAAGTCGTAAGGCCTGAGCCATGGCAAGCTGGCTTACAAATATGGCTTCCTGTAATTGCCGGTCCGGGGCGGTGCGGGTGAAGTCGAGACCGATTTCGCCAACCCCGGAGGGAATGCGCCCTAAATAGCGTCCCAGGTTTTCTTGCCAGGTGGGGGACAAGGTACCCACGTACCAGGGGTGGATACCGAAGCAGGGAAGAACCGTGTCTGTCTTCCCGGCAATGGCCATGAGATCCTCCCAGTCCGACTCCTGTGTCCCGCAGGAGACGAGAAACCCGCCCCCGGAACGGCTCCAGTTTTGGATGACCTGGGAAAGCCTTTGGGTGAGACGCTTGTCCTGGAGGTGGCAGTGGGCGTCAAACCGTTTCATTCCCTAAAAAAGTTCGCTTGTTTCGTGGCCCAATGGTCGGGTCATGAGGCGCTTCACCGCTTTCTCCGGGGTGGAACCCTCATAGAGCGCCTTGTACACCTCGTTGATGATGGGAAGATCGATGCCGAGCTTTTTAGCAAGGTTATACACTGATTTGGTGTTTCTCACCCCTTCGGCCACGGTGCGCCGTTTGGCCTGGATTTCGGCAATGGTTTTGCCCTGGCCCAGCTCCTTTCCCACGGTGTAGTTACGGCTCAGGTCGCCAGTGCAGGTGAGGATGAGGTCCCCCACCCCGGAGAGCCCGGAAAAGGTGTGGGGATTGGCCCCCATTTTCATGCCAAGCCGCCTGATCTCGGCAAGTCCCCGGGTGATGACGGCTGCCCGGGTGTTGAGGCCCAACTCCATGCCGTCCACAAAGCCTGCGGCAATGGCGATGATGTTTTTCACGGCCCCCCCGAGCTCAAGCCCGATGGGATCGTCATTGACATAGACCCTGAAATAGTCCGTGGAAAAAATGTGCTGGACATGGGTGGCCACCTCAATGTTTTTAGAGGCAATGCTGATGGCCGTGGGAACCTTGTCTGCCACCTCCTTGGCAAAGCTCGGGCCGGACAGGACCACGAGATTGTCCGAGTCCAGGGTGGGAAGGCTCTGTTCCAGAACCCCGAACATGGTGAGGTAGGTTCCGTCTTCGATCCCCTTGGATGCCGTGATGATGATGGTTTCCTTGGAGATGTGGCTGGCCATCTGTTCGGCCACACTTCGCATGGTGTGGGAGGGGACGACGATGAGGATGATTTCGTTGTTTTTCACCACCGTTTCAAGATCGTTGGAGGGAACGATACGGTCGGACAGGGTGACACCGGGAAGAAACAGCTTGTTTTCCCGGTGTTCCAGGATGTCCTGCTTCACCTCGGTTTCATAGGCCCACAGGTCGATGGTGTACCCTTTTATTGCAAGGAGGTTGGCAAGGGCCGTGCCCCAGCTGCCTGCTCCCACGACTCCGATTCTCTTTGGCTCTTTTGTTCGTTTATCCATTATATCTTCCTGGTACCTCTATTTATAGTAAAACGTGGTTGAAGCCTATTTTTTATAAGCTGGGGCAGGTTTTGTCAATTATTGGTTTCAGCTTCTTCGTTCTGAATTTCGTCTTATTTTGGCAAGAGAATCAGAAAAACGCTTTGGTTCTGGCTTGTCCAGGTTAGGGAACCCGGTTGGATAAATATAAAAATCAGCTTTTTGTCATCTGTCCAGGGAAACGGTAAAAGAAATGATGGTGTCCCGGCGATTAATAATGATATGAAAGGTATTATTGGAAACACTGCCACTCCTGTATCTCAAAAAAAACTGCGACTAGCCCGGATATTCGTTCCAAGGTGACCACTGGCAACATGGACAGACAGTGGTTAATATTTTCGAACCGCTATCATGGGGGAAATAAATCGTGGATGTATTTGTGGCACGACAGCCGATTCTTGATAAAAACAAGAAAACCATTGCCTACGAACTGTTGTTCCGGGACGGACTGGAAAATTCGTTTCCCGATCTGGACGGTGATACCGCAACCGTCAGGTTGCTTTCAAATACCTTTTTTGCCCTGGGAATTGAGGAAATCATGGGCAAATGTCCGGTTTTTATTAATTTCACCCAGAATATTATACAGAAAAAGGTGCCTTTGTTTTTCCCTGAAGAAAAGGTGGTCATTGAGGTTCTGGAGGAGGTTACACCGACCCCGGATGTCCTTGCTGCTCTGTCTGCGTTTAAGAAAAAGGGGTTCCGCATTGCCCTGGACGACTTTGTTTATCGTAAGGAACTGCGGCCCCTTGTACAATACGCTGATATTATCAAGTTTGATTTTAGACTCTCTTCCCAGGAGGAGATTGCCGTTATGATCTTGGATTTGAAGGAGAAACCCGGCATAAAATTCCTTGGGGAAAAGATTGAGACCCATGAAGAGTTTGATCAGGCGGTTGCCATGGGCTGTTCCCTTTTTCAGGGATATTTCTTTGAAAAACCCCGGGTGCTCTCTAACAGAAGCATTCCGCCCGCTAAAATGAACCTGCTGCGACTGCTTTCGGAGGTCTCCCAGGCGGAAACCGACTTTATTAAAGTGACTCGAATGATCCGGGATGACGTATCCATTGCGTTTAAGTTGTTGAAATTTATTAATTCAGCCTATTATCAGCGTCCATATGAGGTCGATTCAGTGAAGGATGCAGTGGCTTTACTGGGGGAAAAGGATATTCGGCAATTCATCACCCTTATTGCAGCCACCGGTCTTTCCAAAGGTAAACCGGAAGCGATGATTAAATCTTCCATGATTGCAGGGTGTATGTGCGAAAGCGTTGGGCAAGCCATCGGGTCGCAGTTTTCAGGTGAAGAACTATTTACCCTGGGACTTTTCACCAAGATTGACGCCATACTTGAAATGCCCATGGCTCAGATTCTTAAGGTGCTGCCTTTTTCCGAAAAGATATGCAGGGCTTTAGAGGGCGGTGATTCAGCGTATACCTATCTGTTTAACGTGGTCAAAGGATTTGAGAAAGGGGAATGGGAAAGGGTTTCCCAGTGCTGTAATCGGTTTAGCATCGATGAAAGCCGGTTTTTGACCTATTATGCAAGGGCGGTGCAGATGGCTGATGCTTTTCTGGAGCCTGGCTGATGCCCACCCATGGGTGTTTCGTCCTTTTCCGACGACTCGTTTATCCATGATATCTTTCTGGGACCTCTGTTTATAGTAAGGCTTGGTTGAAGCCTGTTTTTTATAAGCTGGGGATAGGTTTTGTCAATTATTGGTTTTGCCCTTTCCCCGGTGGCTTCTTCGCATTGGGGGTGCCGATAACATCTTCAGCGGTTTTGACCGCGTCCTGGGCTTTTGTTTTGGCTTTGGCTGCCCGGCGAAACGCATCCGTTGCCTCTTTTTCCGCAGTGTTCACTTTTTTCATCAGTTTTTCGCGTTTCTCCAAGGGGATTGTTCCGGAGGTATCGGTTTCCAGTCTGGCAAGCTCGCGATTGAGTGTTTCGACTGTTTCACGGGCATTGTCTGCATGTTTCTCCGCTTTTACGGCTTTTTGCCTGGCAGCCTCAAGGGCGTCCTCAGCCCATGCGATCTGGGCGGCCGGTCCTTCTTCCGGCTCTGAATCCAGATCGATGTCCTCAGCGGCAAGCACCAGAACAGACATGGGTAATTGCGGTAAGAATTTGTCAAATGAGTTGCCCATTGCGTCGGTCAACCGGTTGGCCTTCAGGGTAAACGGCAGGAAGACGATGGTGGCGGTCCGGGAGTTCTCCACAACGGTTTCTGGATCAAACGCCGGAACGATAAAGGCCTCGGCTTCGATGCGGACATCTTCGAGAATTTTGCCCAAAGCCTTTTTTTCATCATTGACATTGGCCCCGTTTCCCTTTGTCAGGACCCGGATCGTGGCCTCACTCCAGGGCTGGGTCCGCGTCATTAAATAGGCAAAGAGCAGCATCAGGCGGCTGGTGGCGTCGTTTTGCCACCAGACATCGATTTTGCGCTCTTCGGTAGGGATCTCCTGGGTTTTCATCCAGGTGTCGGGTGGTGTTTGCAGCACAACGATGTTAAAGCCAAAACGGAACATGGTTCTTAAGTGTTGAACATACTGATATCTGTTGGTGCCGGGAATGGTCTCACCGGGTTTGCTGTACCCGTTCAGAACAACGGTATTGGGCGTTGTGGGGCCGAATCCTGCGCCCTGGAGCATCACCCCTAATGCATCGGCAAACTCCGGGGCGCACACGGTGAGCGGGAATATGGGCAATTTTTTGTCCATGATGAACCCGGACCGTTTTGTGTGTATCTCCTGGCGTGTTTTTCTGGCAATGGCCCCTTCTCCCTCGGTGATGTGCACGGCCAGGGAGAATCCTGATCCCCCTTCAATCCATGATGAAAAGGTGAGCAGGGCGTCTCTTTTTTCTTCCCCGTGGTCGAAAATAAGGAGGCGCGGCCGCCAGTCCCTGTCATGGGCTGGATCCTTGTGTGCCTCCAACAGGTGATTCCTTGCCTGTTGCATATGATATGCCCGGGTACTGTCAGCCCATCGTGCCGGTCCGGCGGTTCGTTTGAGGTATTGATGGACGGCAAACAGCACCGCAATGGCAGCTGCCCCGGTTCTGGGATCAATGGCCAGCATGACCCCGGCACAGGTCAGGAAACCCACCAGGCTCAAGTGTGGTGAGAACCATTTAAACCGGGGACGGAAGGAGGGGCTTGCAGCCCGCGCCTCGAAAAAAGTGGCATAATTGAGCAGGCCGTAGGAGATTAGAAAAAACATGGAGACCACCCGGGCCACCAGGTTCAGCTGACCCAGGGCAATGACCATAACCGCGATGGCTGCGGACAGTAAAACACCCCGGCGCGGATTCTTGGAAAGACCGTGTCCCTTGGCAAAGGGCATGAGGAAAGAGAAGACCCGGTCGGCTGAAAGGGATTGGAGAATCCTGGGTGCTCCCATAAAAGAGGCCATGGCCGACGACAGGGTGGCCGCCACCACACCGGCATCAATGAGAAACCCGTATCTGGAGATGGCTTTCATAGCCCCGTAATTGGAGGCCAGTTTGGCATTGGGCATGCTGGCTGAAAAAATCAGTGCGGCGGCAAAATAGATGATGATGGAGATGCCGACGGCAAGAAAGGTGCCCAGGGGCAGACTTTTACCCGGATCCGTTAGATCCCCGGACATGCTGACCCCCTGGGTGAACCCGGTCACTGCGGGAAAAAAAATCGCAAACAGCACCCAGAACGGAATCGAACTTTCCGGGGAACTCCAGTTGGTTTTCAGCAATGCCGGGTCCCAGTGAGTAAAGCCGCCCCAGAAAAAGGACCCCAAGGCTGCCAGGAGCAGGGCCATGACCACAAATTGAAACCGGGTGGCCCAGTCTGCGCCCAGCCAGGCAAAGATAAAAAGAAATGACACCGCACCAAACGCAATCAACCGGGTGGTCAGTGCCGTTGCATCCGGAGAAAAAGCCGCGACGGCTTCTGCAAAACCGATGCAGTAAAAGCCGATTGAAACCGATTGGGCCAAAAACAGTACCAGGCCGATTGAACCGCCGAATTCTACTCCAAGGGTCCGGGAAATCAGGTAATAATCCCCCCCGCCTTTGACCTTGAGATTTGTGGCCACCGCAGACAGGCTGATGCTGGTCAGGATTGAAATGGTATTGGCAAGTGCGATGATCACAAGGGCCCGGGCCAGGCCGGCATTGCCGACCACATATCCCAGGCGCAGGAATAAAATAATGCCCAGAATGGTGAGGATGCTGGGGGTGAAAACACCGGCAAAGGTGCCGAGTCCGGCTGGCTGGCCTGGCATCCCCGTATCAGGGGAATTGGCGTTTGTATTCATGGGGGCGCTCCATACTTTGTTTACGTTTGCGGGTTTTCCATGTCATCGTTGTCCATATTATCTGTCTTGCGCTGAACAGCAAGCTTTTATGAACGTTCTGCATGAAAAATCTTGTTTTTAACATCCCCCATGGGAGGAGGTGCCATGGCGTGGGTGGTGCTTGCCATCATGATTTCCATGGTGGTGATAATGGCGCCGGGAATTTCGGGGGAAAAGAAGCAAAGAAATGACCCAGGCCTGGCAGTTCCCATTCAAGATCAGATGGTTCCGGATCTGATGTGGAGGTCTCGCTGGGGAAATGGGATCTCAATCCCTTGCTCGTCAAAATGGCGGTTGATCTCCTTGTTGATGTGGTTCAGGGTTTCCATCCGGTTATCCGGTGACGGCGTGAACACCCGTAATTCGAAATCCAAGGAGCTGTCTCCGTGCTGGATGAAGACCACCAACGGGGACGGTTCCTTCAGTACCCAAGTGCTTGCAAGGGCGATTTCCTTCAGGAGCTTTGCCACCTTTTCAACGTCGCTGCCATAGGCCACGCCGATCTTGATCACCAAGCGGTTGATCGTATCGCTCTTTGTCCAGTTTGTCACCTCGCTGGTGATCAGGCTGCGGTTGGGTATGATCACCTCCTGGCGGTCAAAATTGACCAGGGTGGTGGCGCGTATGTTTATTCTTCGTATGGTTCCAGTTATCCCCCCAACGGTCACCACATCGTTGACCTGGATGGGGCGCTCCGTAAGAAGAATAATACCGCTCACAAAGTTGGATACGATCTCCTGGAGGCCGAAGCCTATCCCCACCCCCATTGCGGCCATAAGCCAGCCCAGTCGGCCGAGATCAAGGTGTATCTCCGCCAGGGTGAGCAGCAGGCCGACGATGAAAATACCGTACCGGCAAAGGGTCAGCACCGCGTACTTCATCCCCTCATCGAGTCTGAGCCGTGGCATGAGTGCGAATTCGTACAAACCCGGCAGCCACCGGAGCATGAGGAAGGTGGCCGTGAGGAAGAGTCCTGCCCGTATCAGGTCTGCTGCGGTGACAAATTCGAGGACTTCTCCGGCTCCCCGCATTTTGTAGAGGTGAATTTCTTCAAGGGTTTTCAATGCCTGCTGGTCGATTCCCCAGTACACGGCAACGAGTATTAGGAGCAGGATGATAAAGGCCGCCTCCACCACCCGCAGGACCTGGTGGTACGGTGGGAGGACTGTTTCGAGCGAGGTTCCTGGGTCACGATTCCGCCATCTTTCCATGGACCCAATGTATGCTGTAATGGCCGTGTACACCGAGGGGAAGAGCATAAGGGTCACAAGTGAAAGTCCCGAACTCCTTGCAATGCTCTGTGCTCCGTAACGGTATCCGGTCAGATCCAGGAAGATGATGGAAACGGTCAGGAGCATGAAGAGGCGGCTTATCCAGGGCCAGTATGCGGATGCGAGGTTGGCAGATGCCGTATCCACACTGTGACGGACCCATGGTGAAACGGGTCGAATCAGCCGGACAATGACCATTGCCCCCAGCAGTTCGAAAATCGTGTAGCAGATGCGTGGCAGGGCCTCAAAGGCAAACGGCGGCTGTGTCAGGATTCTCCACAGCAGCAGCCAGCTAATATAAAGATAAAGCAGTTGCCGCAAGCTTGTGTACAATGCCCTTGCCCCCTTCTTGTGCATGTGGAACTTTATGGGCAGAAGACCGTGGGCGCCCAAAAGGGTCTTTGACATACACCATAAAAACAGGAAATAGCCGGTCTGTTCGAGGGTCACAACCATCACCGCTTTCACTTCCCCCGGCAGACCGGAGTTTCCCATGAACCGGGCAAGAAGCAGGCAATAGGCCATTATGACAGCTGGACCTGCGACACTGGCAAAGATAAGCACCGCTTTCTCCACCAGGCTGACCTCCCGGGGGACGGCCCGGGTTTCAAGGGCACTGACCGCTTGCCTGAAGCGGCGCCACAGGAAGAAGAGAACAGCAGGCCCAGCAAGCAGGAGCAGCAGACCGGTTAACAGGGCCATGGGACGCTTGACCAGGTACAGAATCTCAGCCCCTTTCTCTCCTGAGGCCACATTCCGGAGCCATTTGAGGAGTCTCAGGGCTTCATCGCCAGTGGGTTTCATGGCGTCGATGCCCATGGGTTTAATATCCTGCAGCCAGAACACCCTGGACCGGATAAACCGTTCATGTTCGCCGATATTGTCCAGCCGCCGGGCAGAGAGAGACTGGAACTGCTGCCCCAGGGTGATCACTTCCGTGAGCAGGCTTTTCTCTTCGCGCAGGGCAGTTCGAAAGTCCGAACCCAGGGATTCGGTTCGTGGGGTAAAATCTCGGATTTCCTTTTCGCTAAGGCCTTTTACTGCCTCGTCCAAGGTTTCCTGCCACCGGTCGTTGAGGCTGAAGAGGGTGTCTTCAACGGTATAGCGTCTTTCGTGAAGGGCTTGGAGTTTTTCTTTGAAGCCTGCCCGTATGGGACGGTTCAATCGCTGGCGGCGGCGTTTCAACTGCCTGGTGGCTGATTGGATTCGATCTCCGGCCTTCCTGGAGGCTTCCGGTCTATTGAATTGCTCCCGGAATCCTGCCAACTCCTCCTGTTCTGCGGCAAGGCGCTTCTCCTGTTCGGTAACGTCCAGCTTCAGCTCCCTAAGAAAGCGCTCTATCTCGCTTCTGTTTTCCAGGGACAGAATGCTCCTTTTCCCCGAGGGTGATGA
Organism: Desulfobacterium sp.; assembly: GCA_016342325.1. GTDB lineage: Bacteria > Desulfobacterota > Desulfobacteria > Desulfobacterales > Desulfobacteraceae > Desulforapulum. The sequence continues at coordinate 2,219 of JAEINR010000047.1, read as the reverse complement.
ATCGTTCGGTCGGAGTGGTTGCGGGGGAAACTGGCTGGTTAGCTGGTTTCAGGGCCTCCTCGATTTCGGTTCCGGAGAGATCACTTTTTTTGTAAAGATATCTTTCTGGCTGCAGAATCAAATTGACAAGTCTCGGTTGAACCGACTATCTATATGGGTGAAAAAGACATTGGAATCTCTCTGCCCCCGGTTTTGAAGATTGGGGAACGCCTGCAACGGGTAATGAAAGCACAATTTGGGAAAAAAGAGCCATGTTTATGTTATCTTTCAAAAAACGATTGATAAAAATTGCCATCAGCCTTTTTTTTGTCTCTTTATTCATGTGTCTGTCCGTTGGCGATATTTGGGCTGACCTTCAAAACAATCTATGCGGATGCGCCGTCATCAAAGATGACGCGCTGCGGCTGAAATGCTATGACGAGATCTCCGCCCGTATTCAGCCCACAGGGGCGGAACCTGTGCCTATAGTGCAGCGTAAACCCTCCTATCTGTCCCAGCTGTGGGAACTTGACAAGGATCCGTTCCGGGGCAAGCTTGCCATCAAGATGCACCGGTCAAACTATATTTTGCCGATTTCCTATAATTGGTCCCCTAATGGGGGGCCGATTGAGGCGGCGACTCCCGGCAGGGAGGTGCTCGAGTCTGAAGTGGCGTTTCAGTTGAGTCTCAAGACAAAATTGTGGGAAGATATTCTTGGAAAGGATCTGGACTTGTGGTTCGGGTATACCCAGCGCTCCTTTTGGCAGCTCTACAATTTCAAGGATTCCGCACCGTTTCGTGAAACCAATTATGAACCGGAGGTGTTCATCAACCTGCCCATGGACATCCCCCTGCCGGGGGTGAGACTGCGCAGCATCAATTTTGGGATCAATCATCAGTCCAACGGAAAGTCCGCCCCCCTTTCCAGAAGTTGGAACCGGATCGTTGCCAATGTCGGATTTGAGCGGGAAAGCCTGTTTGGGAACAGAGATAGTGCGGTCCTGGAACTGAAATCCTGGTACCGGATTCCGGAAAGTGGAGACAGTGACGACAATCCGAATATCGACGATTATATGGGAAATGGCTCGATATGGGGGTACTATCTTTGGGAAAAACACCGGTTCGGGATGATGCTGAGAAATAACCTGAATTTCGATGACAACCACGGGGCCATGCAGCTGGAGTGGAGTTTTCCCCTGAACGACCGGGTCAGCGGATACATCCAGTATTTTACCGGATACGGTGAAAGCCTATTGGATTATGATCACAGCGTAAACCGGCTGGGCATGGGGTTTATCCTCACGGACTGGGACTGACCTTTAATGGCGATCGCCGCGATGATGGCCTTTAGCGAGACATGAGCTGGTTGATGATGATGCCTGACCAAACCGGATGGGGAGGATTGTATCTTGATCGGGACAAAATGCTGGGTCAAAAATGGCGGCATTGCCGATTGTTTTAGTGTTTTTGCAACCGCTTGTCATGGAGGATATTCTGAACACGGGCCAGAGACCCAAAATTGAGGTGTTTGATTCCTATATTTTCATTGTTCTGAAGATGATCCGGTTTGACAGGAAAACCGAAATGATCGTCAACGAACAATTGAGCATCATTCTGGGAGATAAATTTTTACTGACATTTCAGGAACAGCCCGAGGATGTTTTTGACCCTGTCAGGGAAAGAATCAGAAGACAGAAATCACGCCTTCGAGGATCGGGGACTGATTACCTCGCCTATGTACTCATAGATACGGTGGTGGACAATTATATTCACAGTATTGAGTTGATTGGAGAGAAAATTGAAGATCTTGAGGAAGCGATACTTGCCGCCAATGACCCCACGGTTATGCAGAAGATAAATGCATTTAAGCGGGAAATCAATTATCTGAGGAAATCAATCCGGCCCGCAAGGGAGGCCATTCTTAAAATTACGCGGCTGGACAGCGATCTGTTCCACGATCAGACCCTCCCTTTTTTAAAAGACCTTCAGGATCTTATCAGCCATGCCACAGAAGCCATTGACACGTACCGGGATCTTTTGACCGATCAGTTGAACATATACAATTCGGTGATAGCAAACAAGATGAACGACATCATGAAGGTTTTAACCATCTTTGCGGCCATATTCATTCCCCTTACATTCATAGCCGGTATCTACGGTACGAACTTCAGAGCTCCTGACATCTGATAATTTGAAATGCAATTTATGCCGCCCGAAATACCAGGCGAAGGTCCGTTCCT
>JAEINR010000046.1 GCA_016342325.1 Desulfobacterium sp. | reverse complement strand
AAAGAGAGTACAGAGGGTGATTTGTTGGGAGTATCCACATTTGTTTTCCTTTCTCAAAAAGAGACTTTATACATTGTTAGCTTTACTCGCATGAGACTATTTTATTGACCTTTTCCTCTGGCTCAGCACGGTCAAAAGCTGCCTGGGATTCCTCTCCAAGGTTCAAATTCATCATGCCCATTTCGGTACCTTTTTCTGCTGACTCTATGGAATTTGCCTTCATGGTGTTCTCCTTTTATTTAATCGAGTTTATGACCTACATGGAAAAACTCACAACACCGACAACAATAAGCATCAAAGGGTTCATGGTATTTTCTGTTCATAGCCTTAGCCGCCCGCCTGGCTTCCTTGTGGGTGTCGTATTTGAACTTTTGATAACAATGGCGTTTTTCAAATTCAGTCATTTAAAATTCCTTTATTATCTACTACCTCCAGTTTTTAAAGCTGGGACCAGGTTTCCCCGGTCCCGAACTTAAAGTCCCGCTGTTGCCCTTACCGATTGTCAGTGTGGTATGGCGTCTCCCCGAGTCGCGTTAAAACGACCCCATGTTTCGAGGGCAACCGTTAACCCTTCGCAGGACAAAAAAAGGCAGAGAGATGGGGAGAAAAAACGTTAAATATTTGAAAAGTCATCGGCCGGGGGCTGGGAGGACTGCCCCATACCCTGGCCATTGTTTTCGGCATTGCCGGCACCGGTATCGGGAGCATGAACGGAAACATTGTCAGCAAAGTCATAACCGGACCATCCAACCTTGACGTTCTTTTTCAATTCTTTGGTGATTTTATCTTCCCAGGAGTTCCACTCCGTAATCACAATTGCCTGGCGCCCAACAGCTCCTGCCCACATGGCAGTGGTCAAGGATGTAGACTGGGGAGTGATGATCCCCATCTTTTTGGCTACAAACAAACGGCGGTTCTTGGTGGCATCCTTCTCCTTGACATGGTAAAGGTTTACCTCGTCGAAAATGAAGCGACCGGTATACAGGGCATTGATACCTGCTTTTTTCTCGGCGAGAATGGCCTGAATCTTCTGGATGATCTCACCTTCGCGCTTGATGGGCTGGTTCTTGCTGTCAAGGAGGGGCTGCTCAATTTTCAAAACATCGTCAATCCTCATCTTGAGTTTTGCCGCCATGCAATTGTAATTCTTGAAAGTCTTTTCAATCGGGGTGCTTTCCGATACTGTCACCAAGAAGATGCCCACCGGGGTCTGGATGTCCAGATCGTTGGATACGGCATGATCTGCTGTGCTGATTGTTTCGTCTACGTCGACTGTTTCCCAGTTATATGCTGATTCTTCTGTCATGATATGTTTCTCCTATAAGTGTTTTTATTAATTGTTGAGTAAAAAAATGGTGATTAAAAGGGAATCAAATCTTCCTGCTTCTCAAGCTGAAGTTCCAGCATGACAATGAAGGTTTCGCACTGCTTGTGCGTAAGCTTGGTTGCTGTGTCCAGGGGTTGGCCATCTGCCCCAAAGAAGTAATTAACGCATACCAACCAGGCCTGGGGGATAGCTTTTAATAGTCCCTGCCTTTCCAGGTTGTTTTTCAACTGCACCAGGTATCGGAGCTGGTCTTTCTGGACTGGTCCGGACTCGGCGTCCCATTCCCGGGGGAACTTTTCCTCGTTGCTCTCGGGCTCTGATTCAGGTGTTTCGGTTGACTCGGTCTTTTCCACGGGGGGCTGTTTTCCCAGCTGTTCCTGAACAGGTTTTTCTTCTGCCGGTTCCTTGGATTCAATTTTTCGTTGGGCTAAGGCGATCAAGCCCGGGATATCCAAGGTTTTGTTGATGGGGATCGGGTGAAAGAGTTCGGCCACGGCATCGGCAACTTCTTTTTGATCCGTCATTTTAGCCAGTGAGACAAGGAGAGGATGTAAGGCCTTTGTCATTTCATCATCGTCTTGGTCCTGTCCCTGATCTGCCTTGACAGTGGGGGTGGGTTCGATGACGGGTTTTTCATAACTCAACACGGGACCTTCCCCCGCAAGGAGAGCTATTATTTTTTCCAACAGTTCCGGCTTTTTAATCTTCGGATCGAGTTTTACCTGGGGCTGTTCCCGTTCAAACCAGATCACCAAGAATTCCTTGGTCATTCGCTTGGCCATCTTGGCGGCTTCATCCCGTTTGTCATCCTGGAGCAGGACTATGAACCGGTTGTAAAGGACGGCATAATTTCCACCTTCTTTAAGGAGCCGATCTTTTAAGCTGCAGCACTTACGAGGACCATCATTATCACCATCATGCGGCGTAAGATCGTCTTTTTTGCTGTTCGTTCCTGTTTGATTGTTTGGAACTTGATTCCCTTCGCTATTTTCTGAGTCTGTTTTTTCCTGCCCTTTCTCTTGCTCCGGTTCCGTGATGACATTGACGTGATCCTCCATTTTACTTGCGTTCGTGGATTCCATTACAACTGCATCGGGGAAAAATTCTTCAACAAACTCTTGTTCCTCTTCGGACCCGGGCTGGATGCCGACCGTGGCGTGTTCGGGGGCTATCGTGTCCATGCCGATTAAATATTGTTTTTCCTGAGACAACATGGTTAATACTTCCTGCCTGAGATCAGACATAGACCCCCGGTAGCAGAGAGACACAATAAAAATAGTAGTGGGGGCACCTGAGGGGGTGGCGGTCTGTTTTGCATTCATGGTGAGCATAAGGGGGAGTCCTGCCAAACGGCCCTTGGTGGCGGCTTTGATAAAATCAATTCCCCCCAGAAGACCCCGCACAGAATTCATTGACGTAGTCCGGAACGTGTGGGCCTGGCCGAACAATCCGGCTTCATCAATGATGCATGTCAGCTTGCCCGTAGGTTTGCATTTGTCCTTTCCTTCAAAATCCTGGGAGACCCGGTTGCAAGGGCAGGTGTGGGCTTTTTTGAAATCATCGATCCGTTTATAAGATTCTTCCCCGTCTCCCCTGCAGATAAGTTTCCCTGAAGCATAACAAGCATACTGCGTGGGAAAATTCTGATCCGTGTCATCGTAAAGCAGCCGGATAGGGATCCCCGTTAAGTTGCCGTCACCATTGACCAGGCAGTTGCCGTTTTCGATAATTTTGTCCTGGAGATCCTTGTCAATGATAAGGTCGCCATTTTCGTCCCGCTCGGTGGTGGTTAGGCGGAAATGATCCAGCTTTTGGGGTGGTCTAAAGTCATTCCCCTGGGCGGATGTAATCATTTTTCCTTTAAAACCTATTTTTATATTTCCAGCCGAATTAAGCTGAGACGGTAAATTCTTGATACCCATGGTTCTCTCTCCTTTAATGGGTTGTTATTCCGTGAGTCCTGCCAGTTCGCACTTAAGGAACAGATCATACGCAAGCTGGCAATCCTGTTCACAATACGTTGCGATATCCTCGACCAGGCCCATGTTCCAGTAGTCGTTGACCATGGCCCCATCGATACCCTCGGTCTTCTGCTCCCCAAGGAATTTCTGAGCGAAAAAATCAAGCTTGCCCGGGACGAACTTGTCATCCCCGGCCAGGATCAGGCGAAGGTCCGTATGGTTCCCGTTGTTGTATCGGCCTTTGTCAATGGCTACCGATGGCCGGATGCCGTGGGTAACGCCATGGAGGTGCATGCACCGGAGATCAAAGGCCCGGCCGTTGAATGTCACGAAGTGATCATACTTGGACAGGAGATCCCAAAACTCTTCCAGCAGGGCCTTTTCAGCTTCCGGGGATTCTTCCTTCAACAAGATGTTTCCGGGGCCATTCTCGTCACACCAGCCAGCGCAACAGATCATGTTCATCATGGGGGACAGGCCCATTTCCTGGATCTGTTTGTCTGTTTTTTTTTGGATGTCGGCGGCGATTTTTACCGGATCCTTTAAACTTCCATTAACTTTCACTTCCGGCAAAATGCTGATCATGGTTTTGTCAGCGATGGTTTCCAGGTCAAACGCTATAACTTTTTTCATCTTCCTTTTCCCTCCTCACATTCTGAACAGATATAGTCAGGTCCACCGGCATCTCCGACAAATTGACCGTGTTTGCAGATATCGCCGGGGGTGTGCTTCCATCCCTGGGGATACTGCCTTGATAGGCGATTTTGGCATTCACTACAGATGGCCGTTTCACCGTTGATTCCGGTGGCTCCGCATGGAATGTATGATTTCTTGAATCCAAAGCCCCGGGGAACATACTGGGGGACCTTGTTGGTGCATCTTGGCTTTGCCATGTCTTTCTATTCTCCTTTGCCCGATCCGGTATAAGCATCGGGCAAAAATCAGGGGGTAAGGGCTATGCGATTACCGGCACGTCCGGCAATTCCTCTATGAAAAATGCCTTGATCCGCTGAATGGCTTCCTGCTTCCACGCTTCGCCATCGCATTCATGGAGTGAGCAGACAGGAGAATCTCCGTCTTTGCCGAATCTGAAAATGAATTGACTTGCCGGCTGCTCAACTTCATTGAATGTTCGGAACGGCTGAAGGAGGAGTGGATTTTTGATGACGGTAGGCGTGACCAGGGAGGAAACACCTTGTTTCGCTGTTACGGTCTGACTCGCACCGTCATCCGTCAAGGTGGCGCTGGCATCTATTTTGACACTGCTTACCAATGTTAAGAGATAGTCCCTATCCTCATTGGGGAGAAACATCCCATGCAAGGCAATGATGAAATCCTCAACCCTAATTTTCCGACCAAACATGAATTTACAGGGCCGGGAATCAGCAGAAAGGATGGTAACCCGCTGGTTGAAATCTCCAATCATGCCCTGATAGAGAAACACATGGTCAAAATCTGCTACATGGATAAAAAGTTCACCGTCCCACTTTTCGGGAGAAGCATTGATGTAATCAACGATGCCGGTCAGATTGTTGATGTCCAGGGAGCCAGGGAACCTATCCAAAAGGGGGTTATATCCATCCTGGATATAGGTTTTGTCATCAACGGTCAGGGTCTCCGGCTTTTTCAGGGTAATTATTTTTTCAATCATTTTGCTGATCATGAGTTTGTTCCTTCCTTTTTAATGGGGGTGATGTTGCTGGTTTCGTCGTTGTCGCCCTGGAACTCCGGAAAAAGTTCAGGCTGGATGATCTCGCTGATCTCCGGTTCGCCGGTGACATCCTGGCCGATATAGACCTGGGTGACATGTTCGGTTACCGGGGCCAGCTTTGACACGGCCTGAATGGATACTTCCCCGGCCAGCCTGTCCTCGGTCGGCTTGATTTTGATTTTGATATTTACTTCCCGGCAGGCCTTGGCGCTGGTATTGGGGTCCATGATATTTTTCAAAACTTTGGACAGTTCCAGGTCTGCCCGTTCGAGGGCCGCGCCTGCTGAAAGGTTACCGATTGTTACGGTTTTCATTCTGTTTGCCATTTTACTTATCCTCCTTTGTCGTTGTTTCGTACCCGCACCCGCATTCCCACGAGTAGCGGACACAATATTTATATTCTTTCCATCTGCGAATCTTCATCCATCGGCTGCACTTGGCGCACATCATATGAACGCCGCCGATATAATCATCACGGCCATGAACAAGACCAGCAGGGCAGCCGCGCCCAGTATGGATTCTATCCAAATTTTAAAGGCGCTGTTTTCCTCTTCGAAATTCCACTTACGGTGCCTGTCCATTGGTCGCCTCTATTTTATAGTTGATAAAAAAGGTTTATTGCCATTACTATTGCCTGACCAAAATCCAAAGAAAGGAGGTGAGGCCATTGAACGATGTTTTGGAAGAAGACAGGAAAAATTGGGCGCTAAAAACTGCGGTTGAAATAACGAAAGAAGCCGCCCGAGGTGGTAAAGAAAACTTACCAAAGACTTTAAGAGCCCTGTATGAAGAGCTTTTAAAAATCCGGAAAGAAAACATACCATCTTAATCAATGTCCCTCTTTGCGTGGCCTTGGACGAGGTCACGCAAATTTTTATAAATTTCTTCAATTGAAGAAAGACCTCCTGAGGAAATTACCAGCTCTTTAGCCATCTCAAGAATCTTAAGATTTTTTTCATTCTCAGTCCGAGGGAAAACTTCCTTTAAAAACTCTTCAGAAGAAGGGGCGAGAAGATCACGTTTCGTTTCCTCAACCGATACGCCCATCTTCTTAAGAAAGGAGAGCTCTTCCAAGGCCGCCTTGGGGGGCAACCCAAGAGACTTGCGGCATTCTTCAAGGCGGTCGTCAAACAGTTTTAAATCTGGAATATTATTGTTATTAAGGTCTGAAACGTTTTCAGAAAGGATTGCAACCATTTTTCGCAGGATGTAATCCTTTGCCTCTTCTGCAGAACGAATATCTATCGCACAAAATTCTTTTGCATCTCTCTCATAAATGGCAAACTTCCCGTTTGGCTGTGGTACAATTTGAAGTCCTAAAAATGGGGAACTCATACTTTCTCTCCTTTTATGTATTGGTTGATTTTTATTATCGATCTGTGCCTTAGTCAAAACTCCCCCTCGTAGCTCGGGTAAACGCTGTGCGGGTCTATGGCATCGATGATGTTGGCGGCTGCATCCAGGGTGTACTCCACTCCACCAATACTCAAGATCCCCTCATCAGACTTGTGGATATCGACTTTTTTACGCTCACCCTCGTATGTGTCCAAGTCGCCGTTTCTCATGTGCTTGAGACTGTATTTGATTTGATCTTTGGTCATGATTGCCTCTTGAATCGCCAAATTGCAAGACTCTCGCTGTTAGTAAATACGCACCCCGGGTAATGCCTAAAAGTCATTAAAGGTTTAATGCGCCCGGGGCGCGGCAGTGCTTATGATGTGCTATTGGTGCTGGTTGACTTTGTAAACATGGTGCGAATTTCCTGTCAGTCTTGTGTCTTGGCTTAGCCGGCGCTTGACCGGGCCACTGTTGTCCCGAGCATGACTTAGAAATTATTGCCAGGTTGCTATTTAATTACAAAGTCTTCCATAGATACCTTTGTTTTAATTCTCCCTGCTGGTAAGGTACTGGGCAGGATCGAAGTTGTTTTCATGTATGTGTCTTGCGATAGTAAGTAATATGGATTCTTTTAATGCTGCTCTATTTGGAGAAGGCAGGAGATCAAGATTATGCTTCAAGATTTCAGGTATCTTAACCGTATAGCTCTCTGTACATTTATCTATGTCAATGCCTTTCAAATCATCACCTTTGTGTTTGCACATATTGATTGTTGGCCTTGTTGGGCTTGAGTGCCGCTTTTATTTTCTCAGGGTTAAACATCCAATCCGCAGCCGTGAAATCGTATCCAAGTTCTGTGCTGGCTTTAGCGAGGAGAAGACAACGCCCTCTCCCAGGTGTGATAGGATTTTTTTCTGACAGATAGGCGCTGATAAACTTTGCCTGAATTCCGGTTTTTTTTTCAAACTGTGGAAGAATTCCGTTTGGTATTCGATTCATGACACCCCCTTAATGAAAGGATTCTCCCAGAATAGTTGGTGGAAGTCAAGGGGAAATCCCAAAATAGTTGTTATTGAATTTTTCGGTCCCATAATATATAGGATTAAGCTATGGAAACTGCTGATTACTTTAGAAAAGCCGTCCAGGATTATCTTAAAGATAAGCCAAGGGGCGCCCAAAAAAAACTTGCTGAGAAGTCTGGAATAACATCTCGACACCTCAATGATTTTCTCGGTCACAGACGGGCAATGAAAGAGCAAGATCGTGTCCGTATTGCAGAAGCAATGGATTCTGATTATCTTGATTTGCTTATTCACGGAAAAAATCTTATTAAAAAAATAAAAGTCTATCCTCCTGAAAAAGAAGCGGTAAACATACATAAAGCTATGAGAGATTGGAGGAACAAGTACCTTAAAACAACAGTTGAGACTCTCTCAAAGGAACTTAATATTTCAAAGGACTTCTTGTTTGATTTGTTGGATGTTTCAAAGATTGATAACGAACTCCCAGAATGGGAACGGTCTGCAATGGACAAAATAATGGATGATTACAATCAAGTTGTGGACGTGCTTAACGAAGATAAGGATAAAAACGTTTTAAAAGAACCATCCTCAACCGGTCAGCCATTATTGATGGCCATGAAAATTCTTGACGACGCCCTCAAAAAGACAAAAACTGAGCTTAGCGATAAACAAAAAGAAGCTGCAATTAAAGTATTAATTGAAGACCTTCAAAAGGCAGAAGACGGAGTTAAAGACAGTATCAAAAGATATTTGTCAATATTGTCTTAACCGATTGTCAAAGAGCCATTCCCTGGGAAGTCCAATACTAATTTTGGTGAACTATGGGCTTCCCGGTTTAATCCCTGACCAGCAATTAAAAAAAGGAATCACTTGGAGAGTGTGTAATGGATAGGGTCTCAGAATATAATATGGAAGTCTCCTATGGGTGCTTTTGAGACGAGACCCTTGACTCACCTTCAAATCATCACCTTTGTGCATTGGGGTTATTGGCCTTGTTGGTCTTTAAGGTCGCTTTTATTTTTTCGGGATTGAACATCCAATCGGCTGCGGTAAAGTCGTAACCAAGATCAGTGCTGGCTTGAGCAAGGAGAATGCAACGTTCCCTACCAGGCTTGACAGGATCTTTCATTGACAGATAGGCGCTAATAAATTTTGCCTGAATCCCGGTTTTTTGTTCGAATTGTGGAAGTATTCCATTAGGTAGTCTTTTCATCTTGGCTCCTTAGTTATGGAATCTATAATTCCAAATATTTTGGAATAAGTCAAGGAAAACATCCAATATATATGGAATTGTTATTTTTCTTATACCATTATATATGGAAGAGATTATGGAAATACTTGATTACTTTAGAAAAGCTGTTCAAGATTATTTAGAAAAAAAACCACGTGGTGCTCAAAAAGAATTGGCTCTGCATACTGGATTAACGCCTATTCACATAAACGATTTTTTGGGCTTACGACGAACCTTAAAAGAGTCAGACAGATTAAAAATATGTGACGCTATTGGTGCGGATTATATTTGCATGCTTCAGAGGGGGAAGGACCTTATAGAAGGGAAAGACCCCATTCCAAAACAATCCACGCCATTTATAATCCAGACCAACACCGATGAAGAAAAAGTGTTGCTTGAACAAAGTACGGCAAATTATCGGGGTGTCCCACTCATGGACTCTGGTCGTCTGGCAGCCTGGTCAAACGGAGCTGCCTTTGACGAGTACGAAACTCCTACAAGTGAGGTGTTGGTTTATATCCCAGAATTAGGGCACCGGGCAAAACATAACCTTGTTGCCGTCAGGGTGGGAGGGGATTCCATGGAGCCGTTGGTTCCCGAAGGTTCAATCATCATAATAGATAAGGAGGATCGGGAGTTTGTTGATAATAAAGTGTTTGCGGTTTCTACCGAAGACGGAGGGGTTCAAACTCTTGCTGTAAAGCGGGTTCGAAAATTTGAAAAAGCCAAGGGCTTTGTTTTATGGAGTGAAAATAACAATTATCAACCCAAGCTGGTTATTGAATCTGATTGGTTAAGGTTATGTGTAGGTCGGGTGATCTGGATGTGGCGGAGCTTTGATGGATGACGCAGGACGGAGGGTTGTTTTTTTTTAGCAACGTAAAAAAATGAACGGATCTATAAAAGAGGTAAGACGGGTTATCTGGCAGCTATCTATTTTATGTTGGATTTTTTATATGTTTGCATACAACACTGATCCTTTTTCTTTCTGGGTTTGCCTCCGGTCTTTTTTAATATCTATGGGTAGTGTTTCTTTTGTCTTGTTGTTCCCGTTTTGACGTGCCGAGTTCAGGGACTCTGGAATTATAATTTTTAGCCGGGTGCCGTGGGGTTCCCGGCTTTTTTGCTTTTTAAAGGAGCTGTCATGAAAAAGCTGATTCTGATTTTATTGTGTTTGGGGCTTGTGGGATGTTCGTCCTTCTCTCGAAAACCAATCGAAATATTCCCTTTACACTCTATAATAGGTTCGTGGGAGTCTTCGTTTGCAGTATCTGGAGATTCTTCTTGGCCGGTGGTAGAAAAAGACAGAATGACGTTTACTTTCGATTTGATCGGTCATTTTGATGCCACGGTGGACGGGAAAACTATTTTTGATGAACCCGATAAAGACGGAACCCAACTTTACACCGTAGAAAGAGATAGAATTACAAAACTCATAGTGACGAGTTATGTAGACGGGGTGAGTGGAGAAGCTATGAATGCTAAAATCAAATTCATCGACAAAAATACCATTGAAGTGTCAAAAATGAAAGTGCGGAGTGGTAGAAGGATGGTGAACTTAGGTACTATCCAGCCACACACGAAAGGGGTTAAATTTATTTTTAAAAAAGTCTCTTCCGATCCTGTCATTGTGGCACAAGGCAATAACCTCACCCCCAAACTAAAACTCCTCAAACAATCCTACGAGGCCGACCTGATCACAAAAAAGGAGTATGAAACAAAGAAAAGCGCGCTGCTCGATGAGCTTTAGAATAGGTTAATGCTATGAATAATATTTCAATGGAAACTAAAGTAAAAGCCTTTATCTGGCTTATTGTTTTAAGCGTTGGCTACCTATATTTATCTTCTCCCAAATTAGTTGTTGTTAATAATTCTGGAAATATAAAAGGAGCTGTGAATCATGCAAGAGTTTTTTTACAAGGTGAATCTTTTTGGAAAAAACAACTCAAGATTATTAACTCAGAACTTCAGTGGGAATTTGCTGGACCACAACGTCAAGCTGAGAATAAACGTGAAATAAATAAAATTCTCAAAGAATTGAACCAGATAATGGAAGAAACGTATAAAGAAAATCCAGAAATGCGTCCAACTCCAGCAGAGCGAATAGCAGAAAAATTGAGAGAAAGAGCAGACCGAATAGAAGAGGCTCAGGAAGATTATTTACTTGAAAAGTGGAGATTGGAAAGAATAGCTGAATTACAGGCACTTGTTCCCATTGTGAAAACTAAAATAAAAAAGTAAGACATATCACTTATTGAAACAAAATTAACAAACAACCCCTTGACATTTCTGCCCTAAACATGCCATCCTGACCGTGCCAAATTGCAAGACTCTCCCTTAGGGGAGAGAGTTCATGTACCAAAACAATTCGAAATTCAAAGAACCCAGGAAGGCCACAAACTTTCACTGGGTTTTTTACGTTTTGTCATCTCCCTCCTTGATCCATCCTAAATTCAACCGTTTCAGCAATCCTAAAATTTAAAAAGATCACAGGAGATAATCATGCCACAGTCAAACGGACCATACCATGTCAACATCACCGGGGGCATGCTTCCCATGAACGTCACCGAGGAAACTATGGCCTTTTATGCTGCTCAACACTCCAGCCGCCTGATTACGGAGTTGAAAAAAGACCGTGTCCCTTGCACGCTTGGAAAACTCCCGGCCTATCTCCGGTTCGATGACAAAAACGGACAGTCCAAATAATGGCGGATAAGACAGCATATCACCCGGACGGGGATCACGTTATCACCTTCCGGGAAGGTCCCCACACTTACACAGATAACCATGGAACCCGGTACTTATCCGGTACCGGGTTCGTGGGACGGTTCTTCGGAAAGTTCGATGCAGAAGCCGTGTCTCTCCGGTGCTCCCAGGGAAAGAACCCCAAGTACGCCGGGCGGCCCCCTGGGGATATCCGTGCGGAGTGGTCGGCAGAGGCCAGGCGGGGGAGCTCCGAGGGAGACAATACCCATGAGTATGCGGAATCGCAAATATCATCATGGCCAGCAGACCGGGTCCCGGGCCCCATTTCTGATCGATGCACGGCCTTGTTCGTCCAGGCGGACCGGGCCGTGGCCGGGCTTCTTTCCCGGTTCACCTTTATAGGGGCCGAGATGGTTATCTTCTCCCCGGACCTATGCTTATCTGGCATGGTTGATCTTCTGATGTATGACCCATCTACCAACGAGATCTTAATTTTAGATTGGAAACAGAACAAGGAGATTTCCCGGGAAAACCCATGGCAATCAGGTCTGCCTCCAATAGACCACCTGCAGGCCACTGACATATCCAAATACACCCTGCAGCTTTCAACATATCAATACATCCTTGACAGAGAGAGTTACTTTCCCACCGTTTCTGGGTTTCGCCGGGCGTTGATACACCTGACCCCGGAAACCTTTAATGCTATCCCCCTGGACTATTACGACTATGAGGTCCAGCAAATGATAGAGGTGCAAAATGGCAAATGACACTGAAACTACAGAAGAAGAGAGAACTATGACCGGCGAGTTATGCCGGATCGTTTACCGGAATGACAACAATTTTTTGATCGGGTCTTTCCAGGGCCCCGCAGGAATGTTTACGGCCATAGGCTCCATCATCAATCCCCAGGTCAACATGGAATACGCCTTGACCGGGGAGTGGCAGGACACCTCCAAGTACGGCCAACAATTTAAGTTTTCCCGGTATCAGTCTGTACAGCCCGTGGACGCAAACGGGATTTTTAAGTACATCGTTCGGACCTGCAAGTTCGTCGGCTCCACCGTGGGCAACCGCCTCCTGGACGCCTACGGGGACCAGACCCTGGTGATCATGAAAACCGACCCCGACCGGGTAGCCATGGAGACCCCCGGGATCACCCTGGAACGGGCAAAGGAGATTCAAAAAACCCTCATTGACAACGAACAGAACGAGTCGGTCATGGTGGAGCTGGAGGCCCTGCTCGATGTCCAGGGCATGCGCAAGAGCCTGGCCGGTGAATTGATTCATGCTTTTGGTAATAATGCAGGGGACGTGGTTAGGGGCAACCCCTACACCCTAACCCATTTTCATGGCATCGGGTTTGCCCTGGCTGACCGGGTGGCCCTGAACTTGGAGTACCCCCGGGACGGTATTGAGCGCAAGAAGGCGGCCACGGTCCATGCCATGGGAGAAGTGGTCAAGGAAGGCTCCATATGGATAGACAAGCCGGGCCTGGTTGAAAAGGTCCGTGAGTTGATCCAGATATCCAAACTGGAGGAGGGCGTGGAGGCCTTGCTTGAGGACGAAACCATGGTGGAGGTTGACGGGGACGTGGCCTTTACCCCATTGGCCAATGACGAGACCATGGTGGCGGAGATGTTGGCTGCCCTGGAGGTGTCCGTATGAAGCTTTTAAAAAAATTGGAAAGCAGAATCAATCCGAATAGCAAAAGAATTTACAAACAACCTTGGGGGCTTTTCCTTTGTCCAGCATGCAAAATGACGATTGAAAAAAGTTACCACAATGGAATCAGGCAAAAAACGTGTGGATGCACTGGGCGTGCTGGACTTGTTGAAGCTGCGAGAAAAGCAAATACAAAACACGGTGAATGTAAAAACGGTAAATCCTCGCGGTTATACAATGTTTGGCAAGGAATGAAAAAACGATGTTATGACCCAAAATCAGACAGCTATAAATGGTATGGGGCCAGGGGAATTTATGTCTGCAAGGAATGGAAAAACAATTTTAAAGCACTCAAAGAATGGGCTTTGAAGAATGGATATCAAGATGATTTGCAAATCGACAGGAAAGATAATGATGGTCCTTATGCCCCTTGGAATTGTCAATTTATAACACTCCTTGAAAATACAAGAAAACAAACAACTGTCAAATTAAGTCCTGAAAAAGCAGAGGAAATAAAATTTTTATATGAAGGCCGAATAGGACTCACCGAAGAATCTCTTGGAGAACTTTATGGTGTCAGTGGTGGAGCTATTCATAAAATTCTTCATAACATGACTTGGGCAAATTCTGAGGTGGTCAAGTGAAAATTATTCTTACAGATCAACAATTATCAGCCTTGAAAATGGTTAAAAAGAATAGAGTAAGTGTACTCTGCGGGGGACCTGGAACGGGGAAAAGTACAACCCTGTTATCAATCATCGAATGGGCCGCGTCGGAAAAGATGAGCATCACCCAGGCGGCGCCCACGGGAAAAGCAGCGAAAAGAATGATGGAGGCCACCGGTCATTACGCGTCAACCATCCACACTATGCTGGGCTGCATTTTTGAAGACGGAAAATTTCAATTCGCCCATAACCGGTCAAACCCATTGCAAGCTGACTTGCTTATCCTTGACGAGATATCCATGATTACCAATGACCTGATGTGCCGGGTGCTGGAAGCCATAGACCCCAAACGTACCAAGCTCCTCCTTGTTGGTGATCAGGACCAACTTCCATCTGTTGGGGCCGGGGCCGTGCTCCGGGACATCCTGGCATCTCAAGCTGTCCCCCATGTGGAGCTGGACGTGATCCACCGGAATTCCGGAACAATTGTCACAGCCTGCCACCGGATCAAGAGGGGGCAATTCTATTCCCCGGCCAAGGCCCTGGACCTGGAAGCCACCCCACCGGTCAACCTCATCCATGTGGAGTGCTCCACCCCTGAGATGACCCTGGCAGGCGTTGAGTCCATGGTTTGTGACCGGATGCCGCTTAGGGGATATGATCCCATCAATGACATTCAGGTGCTTTCCCCCGTCAACACCAAGGGGCTTTTGTCCTGCAAATCCATCAATGATCGGCTCCGGGACCGGCTCAACCCTGACACGGATGGGCTTTGGGGTGATGGCGGTGGTGATGACTATCCCTTCCGGCCCGGGGACAAGGTGATCAATACGAAGAACAGCCGGTTGCAGACCACCAAGGGCGCTGAGGCCATGATCGTCAACGGAGATATCGGCATTGTCAGGGCTATCCATGGGAAGGAGATTATCATTAATTTCACGGATCCGGACCGGGAGGTGGCCGTGCCCAAAAAAGACAAGAACCTGCTCCATGCCTATTGCATCACCTGCCACAAGTTCCAGGGCAGCGAGGCCCCGGTTATTATCATCCCCGTTCACCAGCAGTTCAACTATTTTCTGTCCAATTCCTGGATTTACACGGCCATATCCAGGGGGAAAGAGATTGTTATCACGCTTGGAGATTTCAACACCATTGAAAAAGCGATCAAAAACCGGATCCCGAATAATCGAAAAACCAAGCTGGCTGAACAGATTGTATCCATTCGACAGCAACATTTGAACATGGAGTTTGAGGGAATATGAGTTTCACAGTGCTGATAGATACCCGGGAACAACTCCCGGTTCTTCTGGATAAGGCCGGGGCCCCTGATTTTCCTGACCTAAAAATAGACTTTGCCTCCCTCAAAACCGGGGATTATAGCCTTGAGGGAATGGAGGCGCCGGCCCGGCCCCATTCCATCTGTATTGAACGCAAAAGCCTTGCGGATCTGTTTTCATCCACCGGCCGGGGCCGGGCCAGGTTCGAACGGGAATATCAGCGCATGTCAGAATTCGATTATGCGGAAATAGTGGTGGAGGGGGATCTCCGGGCAGTGTTTCAGTCCCCGCCGCCCCTATCCCAGATGGTACCTAAATCTGTATATCGGACTGTCATGGCCTGGTCACAAAGATACAGGGTTAATGCCTGGTTCTGCCCTAATCGCACCTTTGCAGAACGCCATATATATCTGTCCCTGCAACGATTCTGGGCTGACAGACAGGTCAACGGTGTCATGGAGTTTGCCAAAATATGAAAAAAGCAACGGTGAAACATAGCAAGGACAAGGGTAAATCCAACAAGGGCCCCATTCCGGAACCAGAATGCAAGCTTTCCGCTGAGGCCCTGCTGGCCGCCGCCAACAAACAGGACGAACAGCAGGGGAAGCCCCCGGAAAGCAGCGTTCCCCCGAGCACCATCCTTACAGCCCTTGGAGGTAATGAGGACGGGGATTCGTCTCTATTTATCAAATTAAATAAAGGGAAACGCCTGTACGATCTCTACGCAGATCCCAATTTTGCCTGGTACTACTGGAATGACCACTACTGGCGCCAAGACATAAAGAAGGAGGCCATAAACGCAGTTAGTGAGGTTATTGAACTCTATGGCGAACAGCGCCAACGGGAGGAGTGGGGGCTTGGTAAGCTCAACACTGAGAAGAAAGACCTTTCCGAAAAAGAAAAAGCAGAGGCTACAAAAACAAAAAGGATAATCAAAGCTTTAAAAGGTCGGATAACCGCCTTGCAGACTTTGAAACGAAAAAATAGCATCGTTAAATTGTCTGCCATTGGCGTTGACTCTCTGGGATATGTCGGTGACAGGTGGGACTTGAATCCATGGTTACTGGGCTGTAAAAACGGCGTAATCGATCTGGAAACCGGAAAGAGGAGGGACGGGAAACCAAAAGATTACATCAAGACCGTGTCACCAATCGCATGGGACGACAGGGCCACCTGTCCTACCTGGGAGGCGTTCCTCCTTGAAATTTTTGAGGGTGACCAGGAAATAGTTAATTTTCTCCAACGGCTTCTTGGGTATGCCATCACCGGACTCAGGACTGAACATATTTTTCCCATATTCTGGGGGGAACGGGGCCGGAACGGCAAGGGCACCATTTTTGAAATCCTGAAATATGTTCTGGGGGAGATGGCTTACCGGGCACCCACGGAACTCCTGATCCAACAAAACGCTTCCATGTCAAATGGATCATCCGCGAACTCGGCATTGATGAAATTCATGGGGATTCGACTCGCCTGGGCCAGTGAGGCCAATAAAAAGGACCGGCTTGACTCTGCAAAAATCAAAGAATATTCCGGTGGTGACACCATTTCCAGCCGAAATCCGTACGGCCGAAAACAGATAGAGTTTCAACCCACCCACACGCTTTTTTTGCTGGTAAACCCTCGTCCCCAGGTCGATGCGGAGGATGATCCTTTTTGGCGGAGGGTGATCCTGTTCCCGTTTAATCTCACGTTTGTAGCAGATCCAGACCCCAGGAAGCCATGGGAACGAAAGATCAATAAGAACCTTCTTGATGAACTCAAGACCGAGGCCCCCGGGATTATGCGATGGTTGGTTAAAGGGACCCAGGAGTGGAAGAATAAAGGTTTACAGATACCGCCAAAACTAAAAGCGGCCGCAAAGGAATATAGAAATGAAGAAGATTTGTTCAGGCATTTTTTAGACGAAAAATGTGTTGTTGATGAGGGGAACATGACCTTCCGTACAAAACCAAAAGAATTGTATTTTGCGTATAAAGATTGGTGTCAAGAATCGGGGTTTAAACCATTGAATCAGAAACATTTCAACGAATCTGCCCGTAAAAAATTTGGCAAACTTGTTTCAGATTGCGGAATTAGGACGTATCGAGGTGTAACTCTTTTAACGGGGATTTTATAAAATGGTTGTTTGTTTTTGCTCTTTGATTAAAAAAGCGCACTTAAAAAACACTGCTTTTGCACTCGAATTATATCAATTTGCACTTAAAGATCTATATTTGCACTTCGTTGAATTGTTTAACTATTTAATATCACTATGCATATCTATATCAAAGTGCAGATATATACATATTATACACCCACACTTACATACCCGCGCATATATGCACACACACACGCACCTGAACAGGACTTTTTCAAAACAGGGGGGTATTTTTGCACTCTTGCACTTTTTAAGGTTAATTCTGTTTAAAATCAATAGTTTGGAGAAGTGCGTTTTTGAGTTCATTTTTGCACTTTCTTGCACTTTGAAAGGATGTAAATAATGATAAATGTACTGCAAGTAATTGAAAATACAGGCCATATCTACAAGAAAATGGCATCAACCAAAGGCGGAGAATACAAAGGCCCATGCCCATGGTGCGGTGGTGATGACCGGTTTTCTATCCATCCCTCCTCCGATCATTATGTTTGCCGGCGCTGCAAAAAAGCCGGGGATTCTCTTCAATTTTTGATGGATTATGAAAACCTGTCATACATCAATGCTTGCATTCAACTCGATAGAACCCCAGAATTTAAAGCCACAAACGTTCGAAGCAAAATTCTTAAAGAAGATATATGGACACCCCGGGATATCACCACGCCAAACCAAACATGGCAGACCAAGGCTGAAGCCATCGCGTTCAGAGCTTTCAAACACCTCATGTCTCCCCAGGGAAAAATCCATCGTGATTACCTGCTTGAACGGGGTCTTTCCCTTTCCACAATCAAAACGGCCAGGATCGGATACAATTCAACTTCACTTTCTTTTGATCGGGCATCCTGGGGTCTCCTTCCCGAGCAAACCAAAACCGGCCAAGAAAAATCAATCTGGATCCCGGAAGGTTTCATTATCCCATTTTTCCAGAACAACCATCTCGTGAGAATCAGAGTACGGCAAGCAGATCCGGATGCCAGCCAGCGGTATATCCTGGTTGCCGGATCTTCCACGGAGTACATGTCGTACCCTGCTCATCCCGAGGAAATTCCCTTCCCAAAGAACGTGGTATTCCTGGTTGAGGCTGAACTCGATGGGTGGCTTTCCTGGGAAAAATTTGGCGATTTAAGCGATGTTTATGCAGTAGGCAACACAACGACAAGGCCCGACACTCAAACACACGAAAAATTGAGCGAAAAACGAATCATGCTTTGTCTGGATAACGATGATGCCGGCGCAGATGAAACAGCCTGGTGGAAAAAACAGTATGGAGCTGATGCCGTGACGACACACCCGGTTCCCATCGGTAAGGATCCCGGGGAGGCTTATCAGCACGGTGTTGATTTACGGGAATGGTTTCAGGGAATAGAGTCGCCAGGGGCCGATGATCAAGAACCTGTTGACGTGGCAGACGATGAACCGTTTGTTTCCGCTCCTGATCCAGTACCTACCATTGACCCGGTGCCCGTGCAAAAGGATCCTGAACCCATGGCCCGGCCAGAACCCACAAACAAAATATGCTTACATGGTCACCACTGCATTTCCGCAAAGGACGGGGTCTGCCTGATCACAAAACAGCACTTGATTGACCTGGATGAATGTCCCAAAGGGCAATGGTATTTCTATTATCAAAAAACGGGCACGGGAACAGTTCGGCAAATCATATACGGATTCAATTTCAAAAAATAGAAATAGCAACAGAATTAGGAGTAAAATGAACAAACGTAATTGTGGTGAATGTGCAGCATATCGTACAAAACAATGTCGCCCTGATAAGTGTTTTCCAGGGTTCAGGTTGTGGGTTGATCCTATTGGCGGGGATGTGTGGGGTCGGTGTGAGTGTGGTGGGAAGTTGGTACAAAAATGGACAGATCCCCATGGCCGGTCGCTAAGGTTTGCAGCTTATGTTTGCGTCTTATGTGATCAGGTATGGGAAGAGACGAGTGAGAGAAAGAAAAAATCTTAGATGCATGCAATCCAAGATCAGAATTGTTGCACTCGATTGGAACGCGAGGCAAAAATAGAGGGGAATATTGCAACGTACATTCACAAAAACTCAATGGAGACGATTCATGCCGCTGTTTTATTGCTATGGCTTCTATGACAAGTGGTTTTTTGTTCCCTATCAGCAACTCTCCCTGGCAGCAGAGAGAAAATTTGAAAGCATCCAGAAACTTGGATTTAAAAAATTATGGGCAAACGTCCGGCATCATCTCAAGACTCCTCATTCCCTGTCTGGTGCCAAGGGAATCGCCCTTTTGAAACGGCAGGATAAAATATGAAATGCCCATTTTGTGGTAACGAGAAAAGTAAAATTGTGAAAACAACGTCGTGGCTCGATAAAGAGATCCCGCGTGTTCGTTTTTGCGCTGGCTGTGAACGAGCGTACACGACCACTGAAACCATTGACAAGGAAGTCTACGGGTTTGCTGAGACGTTGAAACCTGGTATCCAGGTCCGGGAAAGTGTTGGTGTATGAGCGAAACGCCCCTTAAAAAGCTCACAGCGAAACAACAGCGGTTTGTGGATTGTTATGATGGCAATGCCACTGAGGCTGCCCGGCAAGCTGGATACAAGGGGAACGATGCTACTCTTGCTGTTGTAGGAGCTGAGAACCTTAGAAAACCTAATGTTATCGCTGAGATAAGGTCCAGGGAAGAAAAAAGGCAGTCAAATAAGATCGCTACACGTGAGGAGCGCCAGGCCTTTTGGACAGATGTTTTACGTGGGGATGTAAAAAAGAAGATATACCTGGCCGGTGAAGTCATTGACACGGATCCTCTTGAAATTTCGATGAAAGACCGTCTCAAGGCTGCTGAACTCCTGGGGAAGAGTGAGGGAGATTTTAAGCTGGAGGTCACAGGCAAGAATGGTGGACCCATCGCTACCCGTGCTGAGATTGTCGAAGACTTGCTATTATCCGTTGACGGGGCAACTCGTGGTCTACCTGCCCCCAGGGACACCGAAGAATGAGCAAGGGGCTCCGGAACAAAGCAGCCCGGAGAGACCAGGAGCAGGACAACCGCATAACAAAGGACGCTCCTCACCATCTCGAAAACTCCTCCTGGGAAGAATTAAAGGCCAAATTCAGCAACAAATGGTGGCGTCTCAACAACCTATATTACGTCATTGATGAAGATGGCCAGCGCGTTCTATTCAAGCCCAATGCCGCTCAGATATACCTATATGACAACATCTGGTACCAGAACGTTATCCTGAAAGCCCGACAGCTCGGGTTTACCACGTTCATTGATATTTATTTCCTGGACGAATGTATTTTCAATTCTGACGTGGAAGCCGGCATCATTGCTCACAATCGGGAAGATGCCGGGAAGATCTTTCGCCGGAAGATTCTTTATCCCTACAACAACCTCCCTGATTGGCTACGGGAGGCCAGACCCCCCAAGACTCTGAGCAAATCAGAGCTGGAACTCTCCAACAATTCCATCCTTTCCGTGGGTACCTCGATGCGGTCCGGTACCGTTCAGCTTCTGCATATTTCTGAGTTTGGAAAGATTTGTTCAAAGTTCCCCGAGAAGGCCCGGGAGATCGTCACCGGGGCTATGGAGGCCATTCACACCGAGCGCGGCAACGCCCTTCTTTTTATCGAGAGCACAGCAGAAGGGCGCAGCGGGTATTTTTACGATTATTGCAAGGACGCCAGGGATAGGCTTGCCCTGGGGCAACCTCTCACTCCCCTGGACCTGAAGTTTCATTTTTTCCCATGGTACGAGAAGCCGGATAACATTCTTGACACGGCAGTTCCCATCACCTCAATCATGGCCAAATATTTCGAAGAGATCGAGGCCAAGCTGGGGATCACCCTCCTTGATCAGCAGAAGTGGTGGTACGTCAAGAAGCACAATAAGCTCGGTGATGACATGAAGCGGGAGCACCCGTCTGATCCTGACGAGGCTTTCGAACAGTCGATTAAGGGTGCCTACTTCTCCAATCAGTTTGTCAAGATCCGGCAAGAAAAGCGGATTTGTCGTGTTCCATATCAGTCCGGGGCCCTGGTTGATACCTGGTGGGACCTGGGTATGAATGATGTCATGGCAATTTGGTTCACCCAAGATATCGGCAGGGAAGTTCATATGGTGGACTACTACGAAAATTCAGGGGAGCAGTTCGAGTTTTACGCACGAATGATGGAGGATATGAGGGCAAAGTATGGGTTTGCCTGGGGCCGGCACAATGCCCCACACGACATCAATGTTCGGGAGCTTGGAGGCACAGGTGCGGACCGGTGGGAGTCTGCTCTCAAGGTCGGGATTCGCTTCAATCGTATTCCACGAATCAAGTACAAGATCGATTCCATAAATGCTGCACGGCGGTTTCTCCCTATTTGCTGGTTCGATGAGGAGAGGTGTTCGGAGGGTATTGTCAGGTTGGAAAACTACAGAAAAAAATGGAACAAACACTTGCAGTCATACCGGGATATACCCCTTCATGACATCAATTCAAACGGCGCTGACGCTTTTCAAACCCTGGCCATGGGGCATAATTTTCAGATTGCCCAGGGTGCGGCGGTCGTAGTGCGAAAAACCAATTCAAGAGGATGGACATAATGCTCCAGGTCAAAAACAACACACAGCTCATGGAAGAAGAACAAGCGGAGTTCGCAGCCAATAGGGCAGCCATGGAGCGCCAAAACAGGCCCATTATTACCTCCCTGGCGTCATACGTCCGGGACGCCTGGCAAGCATCCAAAGAAGCAAAGGTCAAAATCGAGAGTACGATGATCGAGGCCTTGCGCCAGAAAAAAGGGGAATATGATCCTCAAAAACTGGCAGCGATCAGGGAGAATCCGGGATCAGAAATATTCATGATGTTGACAGATGAGAAATGCGCGGCGGCCGTGGCCTGGCTGACCGACATTCTCTTTCCCGCTGATGATAAGCCCTGGGGGACCAAACCCACGGCGGTGCCCGATCTTTCTCCTGAACAGATGGGTTTCATCCAGCAACGCCTTGCCCAGGAGACGCAATCGGAAATTCGCCAGGAATTGATCATGCAGATCCAAGCCGGTGCCATCACGGATCAGAACATGGCACAGAAATGGCTCCAACAGACGATGCAGTCCAGGGCCGAGACCATGGCCGAGGAGCTACGGCATGAGATGATCCAGGCCGCCAAGGAAGCCAGGCTGAAAGTTGAGACAAAGCTTGCGGATGTGGTGGAGGAAGCCGGATGGGAGGATGCGGTCATAGAGGGTATTGACGATATTTGCACGTTTCCGGCTGGGGTCATCAAGGGACCAGTGTTCCGGAAGAAAAAAAAGTTACGGTGGAAGAAGCAGCAGGCACAGCCAGGGCAACCGCAAATCGGCCAGGCCGGGCAACCTGGGGCGGGATACCCCGAGCTTGACGGCCCTCCAGTGGAAGTCAGGGAGGAGATCGGCCTTGAGTTCAACCGGGTTTCCCCCTTTGATGTTTATCCCCTGCCAAACGCCCGTAAGCCCGAGGACGGGATCATCGAGCGTCACAGCCTTACCCGGAGCGATCTGTATTCTCTCATTGACGTGGAGGGATATGATTCGGAAGCCATCAAGTTGGTGCTCAGGGAGTACGGCAGGGGCGGGGCTGGGTCGTGGTTGAATATCGGCCAGGACCAAATCAGGCAGGATCTTGAAAACAGGCCGAACGAATACCGGTCCCCGGAAACCAGGATTGACGCTTTGCAATTCTGGGGAAATGTCCAAGGCCTTATGCTCCTTCAAAACGGTATGCCGCCCGAGCGGGTCCCTGACCCCTTGGCTGATTATCAGGTGGAGGTCTGGCTGGTTGATAGGTATGTTATCAAGTCTGAGATCAACGGGGACCCCCTTGGCCGGGTTCCTTATCATTTTGCCAGTTTCAGGAAAAGGAATGGGTCTCTGTGGGGCGCCGGGATTCCGGAGATTATCAAGGATTCGCAAGATGCCTGCAACGCCAGTGCGCGGAATCTCATCAATAATATGGGAATTTCTTCTGGGCCCCAGGTGACGTACGATCAATCCCAGTTGCCGGCAGGGGTCTCCATGACAGACATGTACCCATGGAAAATATGGCCGGTGGATGGATCCAAAAATCCCGGTAGTAGTACCCGGGCACCTATTTCCTTCTTTGTCCCGCCATCCATGGCCGAAAGCCTTATGAAGGTTTATGAGTTCTTCTCGGCCGAGGCTGATACTAAGACCGGTGTGCCCAAATATTCCTACGGCAATAACAAGGGATCAGGCGGGGCTTTGTCCACGGCGTCCGGTTTTTCCATGATGATGAACAATGCTACCCGGGGCATCAAGAACGTGATCCGGAATATCGACAAGGGCCTGATTAAGCCGTCCATCGAGATGACCCACCAATGGCAGTTGTTGTATTCCAACGACCCAGAGTATTACACGGGAGACATCAAGCTCATTGCCCGGGGTTCCAACGCCCTTATCGCAAAGGAGCAGACAGCTGTGAGGCGCAATGAGTTCTTGCAGATATCCATGAACTCGGCTGTCCTTGGGATTATCGGTCAGGAGGGGCTTGCCGAGGTTCTACGCGAGATCGTGGAGGGCATGGATTTCACGAGTGATGAAATTGTTCCCACCAAGGAGGCCTTTTCCAAGCGGTTACAGGCTGAGAGCTTGCAGGTCCAGGCACAAGCGCAATTACCAGGAGGTGTCCAGGGTAGCGAGGGTAAAGAGGTTGACGGGGCCGGGGCGGTACAGGGGGGTAGAGATGCCAGAACAGTGTGATTGTAACGTGGTTAACTTGGATGATTATAGACCTCATGTTACTGGGGTTGTGGAATGTCCTGTATGCGGCCACGAGTGGGTAGGCGTGATAATGGAGTCCGCGCAGGATGTTGGAATGGAATGTTCGGCATGTGGAGAAATGAAAGGAAGGTTTAAATGAAAACCAGGCTTCCAAGGAAGCAGAAAAAAGCCTGGAGAAAAGAACTCGTTAAAAGGTTCGAACGGGCATATCCAGGCATCAAATACAAATTGGTTTTAACGAAGAAACGAGGATGGGAGGTCACGATTTTATCATGAAAAAATACATCGGAGTGAAGTTGGTTGACGCAGAACCCGGGGAGGCTCCGGCTAAATTAGGGTTGCCTTACGGAACGCAGGGAATGGATGTCGTTTACAGGGATGGTTATAAGTCATGGTGTCCAAAGAACATCTTTGAAGCTCAGAATGTTGGCATCGGTAAACACAACACGGTCACCCAGGAAGATGTTGATAACATGATTGGGGATGTCTTGGTGAAGACGATCGGAGGTAAAACCACGTTTGTTCAAGTCATGCTCAGGAATGGCTTTACCCTGGAGGAGACGAGTTCCTGTGTTGACCCGGCAAATTATAATGAGGGCATGGGCGTGGATATCTGTATGGCAAAGATTAAAGACAAGATCTGGTACCTTCTCGAGTTCCTGCTTCAATCTGCCCTTTATGGATTTAACCATGTCAAGCCCAATCCTTTGTTGAAGACGACGGAAAGGCCAGGTCTATGAACAATTCAGAACTTCCCAATATGACTATCACCGGTGACACCACGATTGAAGACATGGAACTCAACGACCGGGACAACTACACCGAGGCCGTGGAGAAGGACCACAAGACTTACACGTTTTCCAAGGTGTCAGTGGCCAAGCGTTTCATGGGTGAGGCCTTTGACCACATTATGAAGCGGTGTGGTATCAACATCAAACCTGGGATGCACGGTGCCAAGATCGACAAGCTCATGAAGGTGTCTGGAATCAAGGTGGAACAACGGACCTACCCGCCGGAGGAACCCCTGTACAGGTCCGGCCTGTTTGTTTACAAGCGTGGGGAGCTCATGGGATTTGTCAGCAGCCCCTTCGTGAAAAATTCAAGCGTCTACCTCACGCCCAGGATTTACATCATGACCACGGAAAAGGAGCTGTAGCAATGGTTGAGCGACTTAGTCCCATCAATGCCGAGAACAAGCGCCTGTGCATCGCCCTGAACAATATCCGACTGAAGGCCATGGACGTTACATCGGATGAGGCGGTGTTCTTGCAATGGTTGAGTGACGGTCTGAAGGAGATGCGAACAAAGAATGATATGTTGCAAGAGGTTTGCTTAAAATGGAACCAGGGAGCATGTCAAACCCTTGACGAGATCCTTGGCTCCTTTGAAGATGCTCATAATGTCCTGAAACATAACTGACCGACAACCCCCTTTCAACATTCAAGGCCCGGAGATCCATTCCCGGGTCTTTTTTTATGCTTTTCCTCCAAGCAAACCACACTTTCGACATATAGCGCTATCTGTCCGTGGTTTGATTGCCCACCTTCTACCTCCCTCATACAATGCCTTCTAAAGGACACCTCAATTCGAGGCCCAAACCCCAATTTTACACAGCGACACCCCGCAAGGGACCGCGAAAGGACACCATGAAAAATTTTTTACCCGCAAGCGTAAAAGCAGCCGCCGAGAGATCGGACGCGCTCATTAAGGGATTGAATGGAACTCCTGAAGGAACTGACCCGGCATCTGCAGAGCCCGGCAAGACTCCCGATGGGAATACTCCTTCTGATCCCAACGCTGCACCCACAAAAGATCCTGCACCTGCAACCCTTCCTATAGAAAAGTCCACGGAAGATTTCGAGACAAAGTACCGGACCCTCCAGGGAAAGTACAACGCCGAGATCCCCAGGCTCAACGAACAGGTAAGGACACTGACAAGCCGGGTTTCTTTTCTCACAGGCGAAAATGCCAGCCTCAAGGCTGATAAAAATAACAATGCAGATCCCAACGGTTCAGACGCCGGGGACGGAAACAGCAGGCTCAACCCTGATGACCTTGGGAAGTATGGTGAAGAATTTGGAGCCATGGCAACCCGGGTTAACAGTCTCATTGACGAGAATGAAGCTCTGAAAGAGCAGCTCGGGACCGTGAGTGGGCGGGTTGACACGGTGAAGGAGACTCAGGGGCAGACGGATTATAACAGGTATATGGGCACCGTAGCCAAACAGGTAACCGATTTGGGCAGAGATTTTAACCAGCTCAACGCGGATCCTGATTTTTTGACATGGCTCCAGGATATTCATGCCTTTACCGGTCAACCCCGCCATGCTTCCCTCCAGGCCGCTGAGGCCAATCTTGACGTTGAAAGAACCATGGGGATCTTCAAAGAATATCTGGGGCTCGACCCTACGAAAAAGCAGTCGAACAAGAAGCCTGATACCAAGGAGCCTAAACCAACGGTTCCCACTCCCAATCTTCAACCCGACCATAAGCCTTCGGGTTCTGACATTACCCCGCCCATGTCAACCAGCGAACAGATATGGACACGGGGGAAGGCCAAACAGCTCTATGAGGCAAAGGCGAGAGGGGATTGGCGGGGGAAGGATGCCGAGTTCAAGGCCCTTGAGGCTGATATGTTTGCTGCTCAAACGGAGGGTCGGTTCCGGTAGGAGCTAAAAAATGGGTTATCCTATTGATGCAACTCTGGCAGCTGGCGATTATGGTACCGGCTTGTCAGGAAATTATATTCCGGAGATCTGGTCCGGGAAGCTGCTCGAAAAGTTTTACACGGCAACCGTGTTCACCGCCATTTCCAATACGGATTATGAGGGTGAGATTTCATCCCAGGGCGACAAGGTAATAATCAGGACCGTTCCTGCAATTACCATCAGCGAATATAAGGTCGGGATGACTCTCAATTATGAGAGACCCAAAGGCGATACCGTTGAACTCTTGATCGACAAGGGTAAGTATTTCGGCTTCGTGATCAACGATGTTGAGAAGAAACAGGCTGATGTTGCATACGTCGACAAGTGGGCAGAAGACGCCAGCGAGCAGATGAAAATCAACATTGACCGTGGCATCCTGGCGGATATCCCTGCTGATTCTCATGCTGACAATGCTGGGGCTGCTTCTGGAAAAATTTCCGGTTCCGTAGAACTTGGAGCCGCAGCCGCAGATGGTTCCGCAGCAATTGCCTTGGCCAAGACCACCATCATCGACAAGGTTGTCGAGTGTGGACTCGTTCTTGATGAACAGGACGTTCCCGAGACTGGAAGGTGGATGGTTCTTCCCTCCTGGGCCTGTACCAGGATCAAACTGTCCGAGCTCAAAGATGCATCCCTTACCGGAGACGGCAAGTCAACGCTGCGTAACGGTCGGACCGGCATGATCGACAGGTTTGAGATCTTCAATTCCAACAACATCATACCTGTCACCGAAGGATCCGTGAAGTGTTACAACTCCATTTTTGGTCACAAATCCGCTTTAACCTTTGCCAGCCAGCTCACAGAGAACGAGTTGATTCCGAATCCCAACGATTTCGGTAAGCTCATGAGAGGACTCCAGGTTTACGGCTATGAGGTGATTCACCCCGAATCCATGGGCACCTTGTACTGTAAGGCTGCGTAACCGACAACCAACACGGCCCGGGCTTCGCTACCAAGGCCATGGGGAGGATGGATTAAATGCCTCCTCCCCATTTTTTATTTAAAAGGAGCGTCATGACAGAATATTTGAAGCAGGACCAAACCGGACGAGTTTACGTAAAAACGGAGACTTTTGCCCAACGGGAAGACATGAAGCCTTATGAGTGGCCTGCCGATCCGAAAGATGATGGATGGCAGGGTCAGCCCTCGGACGATGAATTGACCATTGGCGCGGCGCCCCCCAGGGACCTCTTGTCTCCTTCCCGTGAAAAGGTTGAACCTTCCTTGGATGAAATTGAAACTGGCCTAAATTGTATGACCAAAGATCAACTTTGTGAATACGCTCTGAACAACCATGGCATCACCTTGAGTAAAAGGAAGATTGAAACAACCCTCGTTGGTGAAATCATGAAACTTGAGAGGGCCCGAGCATAATGGGAACCTACACCGGTGACGCCATTGCTCAGATGATAGCCGAGCAGCTTACCGATTCGGGCAACGTGATCTGGCCAGAGATGGATATCATCTATCCGGCAATCACCGAGGCGCAGAATTTCATTGTGTTTCTAAGACCGGAAGCATCTTCCTCTGTCGTCCCCTTCACCTGTGCGGCCGGATCTTGCAAACAAGAGATCCCTGCAACGGGGCTTGCTTTCCTTGATGTCACCCGAAACCTGGGCCTGAACGGGACAACCCCCGGGAAGCCCATCAAAAAGATTCCCAAGGCCGTGCTGGATGATTCTGTGCCAGGCTGGACCATTGAAGAAACAACCGACAGGATCCAGCAGTATGTATTTGAGCCGGAAAACCCAAGGTTTTTCTGGGTTTACCCCACACCATCCGTAGCCTTGCAGGTGGAGCTTTCACAATCACTTGTGCCAGCACCGGTGGCCTCGGGAACGGATACCATTAGCCTGCCTGACACTTACATCACCCCGATCTTGGAATGGGTCAAGGCAGTTTGCCTTTTAATGCCCAGTGCCGGCACCAACACAAATTTAGGGCTCCAACACCAAGCAGCCTTTTACACCATGCTCGGAGTGAAACGGCAGACCGATGAAACTACAGAGCAGAAGAGGAGAGGGTAACCATGGAACGATTTATTGACCTGATCCTGGCCGAGGTCCCCGGGTGTCCTGAGATCATTATAAAGGGGAAGGTCCTTGCCTCGGCAATTCGGTTTTGTGGTGAGTCATGGATCTGGCAGAAGCCCGTGACAGAAACCGTGTCAATAGGTGATACCTCTATTTCCCTGACTCTTCCTGAGAAAACAGTGGTGGCCGGGATTAAGGAGTTGACGGTCGATGGTCGTTCCTTTGCGCTGTATATCAGGGAGGGGAATGTCTTGACCCTGGATGAAGCCGCTACGTCAGGGTTCGATATCAAGGCCACCATTGCTTTGAAACCTGCCAGAACCACAACGGTTTTACCGGATACCCTTTGTGAGGATTGGTATGAGGGGATTGAGGCCGGAGCCAAAGAGTTGCTTATGATCATGCCCGGGAAGCCTTGGTACAATCCAGAGTTGGCCGGCGCCTACAGTCGCCGTTACAACGGGGAGGTTAATGCCGCGAAGATCAAGGCAAACCAGAAGAACGACATAACCCAAAACCGAGTACGCATGAGGCCCTTTGTCTGATGCTGATTGATATCCAGCCAATCCAGGGGGAGACCCCGAGAGTCTCGGAAAAGAAGCTGCCAGACAACAGCGCGTCAAAGGCTGTTAACTGTGATTTCAGAGCCCATAATCTCCGGCCTATCCATGGGATGACTGTGATTCAAAGTGTGGAGGTCACGACCAAATCCATTTACAAGCTCGTCAACGCCTGGCTGCAATGGGGATCTGTTGTTGACGTGGCCACATCTTTTGTTCACGATTCCGGGGGGAGAATTGCTTTTACCGGTGATGGATATCCCAAGGAGACGAACACAGCTTTAGCCACATCCGGAACGCCTTATCCAAAGACAACCAGGCGCCTTGGAATAGATGCACCCGCAAATGCCTTGACTGTTGCTTTATCCGGGACACCCGGGGCCGACACCTTACGTTCAGCCTCCTACATTTATACAATAGTCGGTAAGTGGGACGATGGTTCTGTTGTGGAGTCTGCCCAATCCATGCCCACGGCAGTCTTTGATGTAAAAACAGGTCAAACCGTTACCCTTTCCGGCTTTGTAGATTCCACGGCAACGGGTGTTTTTACAACTCACTTTCGGATGTACCGGCTGAATAGCGGCAATTCCGGCGCTGAATATCAGTTCCTTGCGGAAATCCCAGTTACACAGAGCGACTTTATTGACACGATTTCTGATGCTGATATTGGTGAGGATGTTTTGCCTACCATGGGATGGACACATCCGGTAGACTCCCTGGCCGGGTTGGTCTCCACAACCCATGGTTTTCTGGTTGGATTCTCGGGGAATAAAATTTATCCGTCCGAGGTCTTCACACCCTATGCCTTCCCTGTCAAATATGCGATGCCCACGGATTCAGATATCGTTGCCGTGGGATTCAACGGGAGTTCTGTGGTTGCTCTGACCAAAACATATCCTTACCTGTTTATTGGCTACGATCCCGGCACACTATCCTCAATGAAGCTCAATTACGAACAGGCCTGTGTTTCTGCCCGATCTGTTGTGAACGTTCCCAATGGTGTTATTTACGCGACTCCTGATGGATTGTTCCTTCTTGACTCATCTGGCCAGGGGCGGTTGCTTACCGATGGGACTTTTAGGCCGGAACAATGGGAGGCGTTGAACCCTTTTTCTATTTTCGCCTTCAGGTATAACGATGGCTATCTTGCCTTTTTCGAAGGGGGAACCGAAGGGATAGAGTTCCGCATGGGGGATAACACTATACGGCGGTTTTCAACCACAAGGCCAGTGTACGGCGGTTTTTTTGTGGCAGAGGAAGATGTTTTGTACATAGTTCGGGAGGATGAGGCCGGGACAGGGCGGGAGATCGTATCATGGGAAACCAGCCTGACCTTGCTTGACTATCAATGGTGGTCAAAAACATTCCTTTACACGTCAAACGTCATTCCTGCGGTGGCCCTGATCCAGGGTGATTTCACAGAAGGGGCTGTGACCTTTCAGATTATTTGTGACGGGGGGCTGGTCCATTCAGGTGTTGTTTCCGATGATTCGTTGATCACCTGGAAGGGGACTCGGGCGAATGAGGTTAAAATCAAGTTGATAGGGAAAGCCACGGTAGAACGGGTGCTGGTGGCTTCCTCTGCACTGGAGATTTACGAAAATGCCTGATCCCAATATCCCCGGGATTCCCACATCCCTACCCCCTGACCTGGCGCAGTTTTTCACGGCGGTCAAAGCCTGCATTGAGATCCTTATGGGGCAGGGCCGGAATACTGAAGCTGACCGAGCCTTGCGGGTGAGAGAGCTTAACGCAACCACGGTCTCAAATCTGGTGGAGCAGTCTACGAGCACCAGTGGAGTGTCTCAGGACACCCCGGTAGCCCCAACGGGTTTAATCATCTCAAAGGGCGCTTTTTCTCACCATCTTTCATGGACCAACCCCACGGATGAAATTGTCAGTCACGTAGAGGTGTGGGTCGCAGAGGAAAGTCAGAGCAGGAACAATGCTGTTTTGATCGGCATCGTCACCGTCACAAAGAATCTGCGGGGAGGGGCTGGGCGATTTATTAATTCCGGATTTGATCCCACTCATGATTTTGCTTACTGGATCCGATCCGTGAGTTATGCAGATATTCATTCAGGATGGTGTCCGCCTGATGAGCAGGGCGGATATGCTGTTTCTGGAGACGAATCTTTTGGCGTAACCATCGACACGATCATTGACGTACTGAAGGGTGGCACACCGGCACTGTATGTCCCCGCTAAGGATTACTCCAAGGACGAACGGTGTAGAACAGCCGACGGCAGGACATGGGTTAGCATCTACGAGGGAGCCCACCAAGGCCATGAGCCTCCTAACGCAACCTATTGGGACCGTGACGGCATTCTCATGACCGGCGATGTGGACGGGACTCCCACGGTCGGTATCGATGGCAACCTTGTTGTTGATGACACGGTTCTGGCCCGACACATCCAAGCTGAACAGATTAAGGCGGCCCACATTGATGTAAATGAGTTGTTCGTGGGGATGCAACTCCAGAGCAGTAATTATATCCTGAATCAAACCGGCTGGAAGTTGGAAAGCACGGGGGATGCCCGGTTTAACTCGTCGCTAATTGTCAATTCTGGCGATAGCCTTTCTATGTCTGACAAGGGCTTGTTCGTTGGGGATATTTCTTCCTTGACCGGGTGGGTGATGAATAAGGTGGGTTTAGGGTCATTCCTTAATGGCTTGGCTCTCCATGGATTTAATACTGGCGCGGGGATTGTTCCGTGGCAAACTGGGACGGCTGGAAATATTACGACTTTAAATCCTAATTTTGTTTTAAATCCTGGTGACATCGTTCTTGGTGGATATAATTACAAGTGGATCAGTACAGGTGAGGCTCTGGGAGGAGTGAAATTCGATCAAACCACTGGTAGAGTGTTGGTTCGTGGAGCGATCGTTGAGGAATCGGAGATTGATTATAATAATATTGATAACGGCCCTCCTTCCAATGCGGACAATACGGCAAGCAATCAACAATCTTGGGCGTGGATCTCTGGCACTAAACCAGATCAAAATGCTGATGTGTCTGGAACTGCTTTTGCTACTCAGACTTGGAATAAAACTGGTGGGTCTCTTAGTTTTGCGGCGGGTGTGGATCTCAAGCTAAAATCTGTTACTGGAGATTATGCAAGCCTTGAATTTGCGAATGATGCCAACGCGAATGTATCGGGAATCTGGTTTGATCGCAGCACTCAGACTATGCAGGTATCCCCCATTAATCATGGTGGCGCTTCCAACTTGCAACTTGGCATGAATTCTACTTTTGATTGGAACAATATAAATATTTGGTGCAACTCTTTCAAAATCAACGGGTCTGCAATCGGAGGAACAACTACGTTAGTTGGGCTTGGAGTAAATGCCACAGCCGCAGAGATCAATACCGTGGCAGATGGGCCTACTGCTAAAAACAGCCATGGGCATGCCTGGTCTGAAATCTCACTACCACCTTATATCAATCGAGGTGTAAATTACACAGAAGCCACAGCAACCATTAAACCAAATGTTAACAACTCACATGGATTGGGGGCATCAGGATTGCAATGGCACTCCATCTATGGAGCATATATTTATCAGAATGGGGTACGGGTTTCAAATGTTGGTCACACTCATTCTGGGTACTGTGGTAGTTCTGATTATCGATTGTCGAACGCCAGAACACCTACTGCACATAATCAAGCATGGTCTACAATAACAAGTAAACCCTACTTAGAGCCAGGGATTGGCTGCTCTACCGCATCAGCATCAATCCGACCGAACAACTCAAATCAACACGGACTTGGCACAACAGGACAATATTGGGCGTCAATTCATGCCTCGGTATTAAATTACAAAACATTCGCCTCATTTGATAATTTAGATGATTTAGCCGCAGTTGATCAGTTTGCGCCTGCTATTGATGAAGACGGAAAAATAAAAATGGTAAATGGTGTTCAGCACCTTGATGTAAAAAAAGTACCGGCTGTGTTTACGAACAGACAAGAAGTAATGGAGGTGCTTCACTGTAAGTTTGGTGTTGATCTCACATCCCAGGAAATCCAGGAAATCCTTGATGGAACCAAGGTATCTGACAAAATAACAAGTGACCAGATAGAGGATCTAACTTTCATGGATGCTGGGAAAGTCATGGCTTTGCTCGTAGGGGCCACAAAGCAGCTCAATAAAGAAGTAACAGAGGATGTCGTGGAAGAACTAAACCATATTATTGAAGGCTTAATCGAACGAATAACAAAACTGGAGATGGTAGCATGAAAAAAGTAATTTTAGCAGTATTGATAGTATTGGCAATGGTTTGCGTCTCACAAGCAGCAACGGGTGTAATTGTAGAATGCTTTGCTGATCAGTCGGCAACAATCAGGATCGGCCAGCAATATTGCCATGTCGAAAACGTTGGATTCTATCCTCCCCAGACCCGCGTGGAAATCATCGTCACCGGAGAAAAAGAATATCCGGATGATGAGGCTCGGGCCGCTGACTACACCCCGCCGCCGAACACGGAGGAGGGTATGAACGAAATGCTCACCTATTTTTTATATCTGATCCGGGGAGGTGAATAATGCCGCAAATAACCCCAGAACAGCAAAAAACAAACGACACAATGAATAAGGCGTTCATAGATGCCCATACAAAAATTGGGTTCATGGTTATGGATAACGATTCCAAGAGCATTCAGATCGCCGGGTTACAACAACAGATCCAGGCGTTGACCGCTGAGAACTTGGCGCTCAATGAGGAGTTAGAAAAGCTGAATTCGGAAAAGCAGGAAGAACCCGGAAAAGCCACGGAGAAGAAAAAATAATGTTCCTCGAGTGCAACCCATTATTTGCCACCAAGCTTCCCCACCGGTTCCGGGCTGGACTGGTTCATTGTGAAGGTGAGATGGGCGGGGGTGGTGCAGACCCAAGTGGCTCGGGGAGTGCCGGAGACGGTTCCGATAACTCGGGAGATCGAGACGGTAGCAACCGTGGCTCGGGGCTCGGCGGGGGAGATCGCAGCGGCGGCATGTCTCCAGACGCAAAAGAAGGTTCCAGGCAAAGTGGCTATGGTCCAAACGCTTCCAGTAATAGAGGGATAAGAGACAAGGGTGGCTGGGAACACGCTGTCGCAGACAAAAGCAAAGGCCTTTTAGGGTATCGGGGTTCTGGCGGCTATACCGTAGGCGGCACCGGGGTTAATACTGGGAAAGTATCCCTTGGAGATATACATGGGTATGGGCCTATCGATGCTTCTAAGATTGGCTTTCAGGTTGCGAAGGATAACCCTGGGAAAGCTATTGGTTCTTTGGGTGGTTTAGCCTTCGGCGGCATCCCTGGGTTATCTCTCGGATACCGTGCCGGAGATCTCGTTGACAAAGCCATGGACGGGTGGGGCGTAAAGTCCTTGGCGAACGATACAGTAGGTCTTGGGCTTGACGCCTTTGGGAACCCTGCGGTTGCCGCCGGGTACGACATAGCAAGCGGTCTTATTGATTCGGACGCCAAACTCTCAACACACGTCGGAACAATGGCAGGCGCTGGCCTTGGAGGCCATAAACTTGGAGGGGTTCTGGGAATGATCGTAGGGGCAAAACTCGGTCAAGCAATTGGTAATGCTGTGCCTGCTGGTGATATGAATCCCACAAATAGTGACCCCTCGTCCGGAGTAAACGATTCCTCTTCTTCTTTAGATGGAGGTGGAGGTGGAGATTCTTTGGCTTCCACAGATACCGGAATGCGTACCACTGCCCTGGTCGGCCCTGAAGGTTCATCTGTAGGCCCACACCAGATGATGGTCGATAGGTTTAAAAATGTACAAGCTCGAAAGCAATGGAACGACTTTCAAAAACGGTTTCATGCAGCATGACAAGGAGTAACCCATGGATTGGTTAGATAGTTGGAGCAAAGGATTGGATTGGGTTGGCGATAACAAAGACGCCATTTCTACGGTTGGGAATCTTGCCCTGGGCGGGTACGGTCTTTATGAAAGCCATAAAGCAGGAGAAACAGCAGCAAATTTTTACGATGCAGCCGGGGAGACGGCTGAAGAACGTTGGGAGATGCTCAAACCTTACGAAGAAAAAAATATTGATCATGCAATGTGGCAGATGGATCAAGCTCGCCCCCTGGAAGAACAGGCTTATGAAAATCAGGCTCAAGAACTGGATCTGAATGCTCTCTTACTGGATTATCAGGCTGAACTCCTTCCACAGCAAATGGACTTTCAAACAGAACTTCTTAATTTTCAAACGAGTTTTTTTCCACAGCAAGCAGAAGCGGCCCGTGAAAGAATGTTCCTTGATCGTACGGCGATGCAATCTGAATATAAAGACATTGAGCAATATGAAAAATATCGCCCAATCGCGGATGAGTTTTATCAGCAATCTTTGGATGGTATTGATCCGGGTCAAGAATCAGACAAGGCTCAGGCTGACGTGGCCCATGCTTTTGCCAGTACCATGGAAGCTGCAAGTCGGGAACTTGCAAGAAGAGGGGTCGGACCGGACAATGCCGGATATCAGGGCAAAGCCAATGACAATGCTGTGGAGCAGGCCAAGGCCATAGGGTCTGCCAGGACTGGGGCCAGGAAATACGCAGAGGATGTCAATTACAACCGCCTTAGCTCTGCTCTTAACGCTAGGGAACGGCTGGCTCCGGCTCAAACGGGAGCGATTACAACCCCCACGGGTTCTGTATTGCCGAACCCGACAGGTTCACAAGTGCCGACCGCTCAGACGCCATCGGGTGCAAACCCAACAAATACATATTTGGCATTGGGGAATACAGCAGCCCAGGGCGCATCCACATCAAGCGATGTAGGTTGGGATCTCGTTCAACGAGGACTTAACGGATAAGGGAGATTATTTGACATGGGACATTATGGAATGACGGCATTGAGTGGTCTCCCTGGAGCATTGGACAGGCAGGACCGGAGAAACGACAGGCGAGACAGGAAGGAATGGCAGCAGGAGTATCAGGGCCAGCAAAGGAAACAATGGAACCGGACTGATGAGGAATATGAAGCCGGAGCGGAGAATCAAAAAATGCAGATGCTTGTCCAGAAAGGGGATCTTGAGAGAAAACAATTATTCCAGAAATTGCGGCCAGCTTTTCAGGCTGTGAATATGGATGACGGCAATAAGGATGATCATGGTCAGGCCATGGCACAAATACTTTCCGGTGTAAATGCCAAAGAAATTGAGTTCGTTCCCTCCGAAGATCGCAGTTTCCAGTTTAAAGCCAAGGACGGTATGACTTACGGATTCAGAGATTTTGAAGAGGCCCGAACTCAGATAGGGTTGACTTTCAAAGATCCCATTGAGTTTTTAAAGAAGCGAGCTGAAGCCATGGACGAAAAAGGTTTATGGGTTACCCCTGATGGCAAGATTGTGGAAAAGAAGCGTGGAGAGGCCGAACGGGAAGGTTTAACATCTTACGCCATCGTAGCGGCCCAGGCCAGCGTAGCCGCTGAAAATCGTAAGAACATAGGTAAATGGAAAGATGTAAAAACAGCTAATGGGGTTGTTGCATATGACGAAACCAATCCCAACAATAAGGTGGCCCTGGGAGGCATTCCGGTAAGCGAAAAGGACAAATCGGCGAAAATTGACGCAAGGATCAAGGTCACAAAAGAGTACAAAGAGGATCTTGCTTTCGTTCTTACCCCCTTCGCTAAACCCGGGATGGATATGACAGCGATGTTCAACGGTGACGGCATGACTGAACCTGCCAAAAACGCCTTGGAGGCTGCCACCTCTTTTTATAATCAGAACAAAGACAAGGAAGCGACCCTTTCCCCCACAGACAGGATGAAGTTCAATAAGGCCAAAAGTGCAGTGGATATTTACAATCACATGTCACAGACGGTTATCAACAAGTATGACACTGGAGGCCAGGCCATGGGTGGTGACCTCAAAGCATTAT
Organism: Desulfobacterium sp.; assembly: GCA_016342325.1. Lineage (GTDB taxonomy): Bacteria > Desulfobacterota > Desulfobacteria > Desulfobacterales > Desulfobacteraceae > Desulforapulum. The sequence goes on along the minus strand of JAEINR010000046.1, from coordinate 12,100 downwards.
CAGGACCAACTAATCCCGTTGACCCAGAGAAACCACCTGCAACCGGAGCCCAAAAAGCGCCCGATGGAAACTGGTACATCCCAGATCCCAAACGCCCCGGGAAATACATCAAAGTAAACACAGGAGTTGCCCAATAATGACGATTGCCCTTGAGCCCGTTGACTATGATCCTTTTGCAACTCCCACTGAACCTTCGATCAGTTATGAACCCGTAGAATATAATCCGTTTGCCGGAACTCCACCCCCTGGTTCCGGCCCTGCTCCTGTTGATAATCCTGAGGCCCGGGACCATTGGGATATCACCAGAAGTGCCTTGAAATCCGTTGATGAAGTCCAGGGTGCCGGATACAAGGCAGTCAGGGCCATTGGTAACGTCACTGGGAGTGAGACGTTGCAAGATATTGGACAGCAGGGCGTAGACAGAAACAAAGTCGAGGCCAGCGCCTACGATTATACCTCTGAAGAAATAGCCAACCGGTTTGGTAAAAATGCGGCTGCCTTGCCTCCTTCGGATGGAATCGTAGACAAGGGGCTCACTGCCTGGGATATCGGCAAATTCAACACAGAGCTTGGCTCACTCCGTTATCGGGAAATGGAAGGGGACACTTCCCCTCAAACAGTCAAAAGGATAGCCGAGCTTAAAGCTGAGATGAAGGCTCGGGGGCATAGGCCTGAAATTGGCAACATTTTTGAAGAGGCTGTTGAGTCTGCGGCCAGTTTTGCCCCGAATATGATTGAGAGTTTTAAGCAGGGTCAAAAGCAAGGTCTGCAAGGAGCTATCGCCGGTACTGCCCTTGGTGCTTCTACTGGTCCAGCCTCACCTATCACAGCGCCAGCAGGAGCAGCAGCAGGGTATTCAGCAGGCGCCATCGCTGGTGGGTTTGATGCTTCCAGAAAACTTGAGGCAGGCCTCGCCTATGATGAAATGCTGGAGACAGGGATCAATTCTGAGGTTGCAAAGGTTGCTGCCCATATTTATGGAGCAGCTGCAGGTGCTGTTGAAGTTGCACAGATTCGCACGATCTTAGGAACCATCCCCGGTGGCAAGAAACTTATGGGTTCCATGCTCAAGGAGACAGCGGCCAAGGTGGCCGAGAAACTTACCAAGAGTCAAGTATTGAGGCAGGGCCTTTTCCAATATGGCAAAGCTGTTGGGGTTGAAGTTTCCCAGGAATTAACACAGGAAGCAATGAATATTGCAGCGACAGAAACTGCGAAAGTTGTTTCCAATAAAACAGCCGGCACATCCATTGGTCCTGCAACCAGTTCCGAAATAGCCAGCCGAATGGGAAATGTCCTTGTTGATTCCATTCTCGGCCTTGGGATGATGAGTGGCCCGGGCAGCATCATTTCCACGTCAATCAAAATGAAAGATGTACAAAAAAACGCTCGGCAAAACATACTTGATAATGAAGGGTTCGACGGCGAGAAAATAGATGAGAATGTTGAAAAAACCGCCTATGTAGAAGAAGCCGACAAGCCTTATACGGACTTGGGGCCCATGGGTCCACCTGCACCCCCTGAAGGATATACCGGACCATCCGAAGAAGAAGCACAGTGGGAGCATGACATCCAGGCTCAAAGGGACGGCACCTGGAGACCCGAGGGGATTCCTATTCAAACCGTGGCCTTGGGTGCCCAGCAGCAACGTCAACGGGAAATGGAAGCCAAGGAAGCTCTTGACATGGAAGCCGCGAACGCCCCTGGTACTCCCTGGAACCAGGGCCAGGATGTTGTTGATCAGAATATCGCCGAGTTCAGGAGGCTCAAACAACAGGACAAGGAAGTCGCGTATCTTCAGGGAGCTTACCAGAACGAGAACAACATCCCGTCCCGGGGGGAGCAGATCCAAGGGGAAACGGATGAAGCCCTTTCCCGATTTGAAGAACGAAAGCAAACCGCCATTGGTGGAGCACGGCAGGAGATATCCATTCTCCCCGGCCAGGGCCAGCAAGAAGATCCAAGAATTATCCAGCCCAAGTTGAACCGGCAGGAACGATTGGTTGAGCGCCTTGGGGGTAAGGTGGATCCTCCTCTTGGATTAAAGGGAAAGCCGAACAGGGGAGAGTATGGTGGGAAACTCCCCGAAAGAGCCACGGCCACCATTGCCATTGTTAAGGATCAGGAAGTTTTTGACGCAATGCAAACCCAGGTCAATGATTCTCAATCCCGGGGAAATGGGCGTGATGAGGCAGGAGACAGATTTTCTTACGGGGCAAGTTCTCCCAAGTGGATGGAAAACCTTCAAGCTTCAGCAAAGGCAGGCGGACAGCAGTTATTTGGACGTAAAGAATTGAACGTTTTATTTAATAAGGTTCGGAATGGTTGGCCATTAACAGAAAAGCAGAACGCCCGTTTCGACATGGTAAGAGATGCGGCGGTAGAAATGAAGTCAACAGATTCAAGTTTTGCCCAGGCGTATGAAGCGGAGGAGATGGAAAGCCAAGGCTACACCCCCATGGGTGGACAGGAGGTAGTTGCTGCCGATTTGGAGTCAGGCAGTTCCTTTATCGGAACCGTAGATGGAACAAATGAAACCTGGGATGTCACGGTTGATGATGATTCTGTTACCATGAGATCCGAAGCGCTTGGAATTGAAAAAAACATTGATCTGTTCGACAGCGTGAAGGTGGATGGCATTAAGTCTGGGACGCAGACACCGTGGGGAAGCCGGGACCAACCCGATACTATGCCTGGCACCATACCGGCACCAAGTCAAAAACACCCTGTCGTTTCCCCAGCAGCACCCACGGTTATGTCTGGGCCTCCTGCTGTAAAAACGTCGAAGCCACCGGAAGCCAAAATCATTGAAAAGAAGATCAAGCAGGAGGTTAAGAAGGTTGACACGGCTCCCACGGAAAAACAGAAAGAAGCCGGCAATTACAAGAAGGGGCATATCAAGATTCAGGGCTTTGATATCTCAATTGAGAATCCGGATGGTTCCACCAGGTCCGGGGTTGATGCGCAGGGGAACGCATGGGAATCTCGCATGCACGGGCATTATGGCTATTTTAAGCGGACATTGGGGAATGATGGCGATCATGTGGATGTTGTCGTTGCCCCGGGTGCCACGGACAGTCCTAAAATATTCGTTGTTGACCAGGTTGACCCGGAGTCTTTTGATTTCGATGAACATAAGGTCATGTTTGGAGTGAACTCTGAAGAGGAGGCCGAGGAACTTTATCTTTCCAATTACGCGGACGGATGGGAGGGACTTGGCGGCATCACGGAGATGAACCCGGATGAATTCAAGGCCTGGGTGAAGGACGAGAAGCGGACCAAGAAGCCCCTTTATAAAGAGAACGAATCGGTACCGGTTACTCCTGAGGCAACACCAGGCAGGGTAAAAAAAGAAACGACTCCCCAAGACATTCAGGCCGCATCCCGAAAAATAGCCGGCGCCTGGAGCACCCGGGTCTTAATATCAGATCTCCGCAAATCCTTCCCGAATCTTTCCCGTGAAGAGTTCGACACAAAAATAAAGGAGATGCAGAGCAACGGTGAGCTCCAGATCTACCCCCTGGACGATCCTAAAGAACACACTCCAGAAAATATGGAAGGCGGGATCCAGTTTGGCGGGCAGACAAATCATATCGTTTATGTTCCTGAGCCTGTGAAAGGTAAAACCTCTCAGCAAAAACAGAGTGTCGTTCCTGGAAAACCCAAAGGAAAAGTAAAGCTTTCAAAACCTTCCAAGCAGATTCCTAAACCTTCAGGGCTGGCTGCTGCCAAAATTGAAGATTTTGGAGAGAAGATAGGCGGTGCAAGGAAAGATTACGCCGTTTCTCTTGAGAAGGCGAAAGGTCTCGAAACTGCAAAGCACCCCCTGTCAAAAACATTTCCAGAACCCAAGTATGACGATCTCCTCAAAAAAGACGTTGATCCTTACATCGTCGGTGCGGTCCGGGCTATGCGTGATGAGATCCCGAATAAGCCACGGCAGACGTGGAAGCTAAAACGATGGGTTGAAGAAGTTGAAGCTCTCCGTGGATTTTCTGAAAAACTTTTAAATGGTGATATCGACCCAAAAAGATTCAAGGAAAAGCTAGGAGACTCTATTCTTTCCGAAGCTGTTGGAAGTAGAGCTGAGCTATATACTATCGTAGGTCATAGCAAATCTTTAAAAGGAGTCAAGCTGTCAAAAATCCATTATTCTCTGTACCATGGTGAAAAAAACGTCACAAAATGGGAAATCACCAAACAGGGAAAGTCCACGGCATTCTCAAACATGCCCCGTGTCTTAGGAACTGGAAATACAAAACAGGAAGCCATAGACAGCTTTGTTAAAAAATATGAGAGTTTCAAAAATGAAGATAAGGGCGGTAATGGTGGTAAGAGAGTCAAGTTTGATTTCTATACATACAGAAGAGATCCAAGCAAAAAATGGATAGGTAAGAAAGTAGGCCGTAACACCCTTGACCTTAAGAGTTTTGACACCATAGAAAAGGCAAAGGCTTATCTTGAAAACAATTATGATGATCTCCTTGATCTCCTTAATAAAGCCAAGTACACCCCCGACGTTCGCCGTAAAGCCAACGAGGATAGAATTGGGAATGACTACCGGGGGGATAAAGACGTAACACCGGAAATGTTCAGCAATGCTTTTGGTTTCAGGGGCGTTGAGTTTGGTAATTGGGTTTCCAAGGCCGAGGAGAGACAGGTGGCTCTCAATAATGCCTTTGACGCTTTTTCTGACCTTGCTGATATTCTAAACATTCCCACAAAGGCTATTTCTCTTAACGGGGGGCTTGGGCTTGCCTTCGGTGCCAGAGGAAGCGGCGGCAAGAATGCTGCTGCGGCCCACTATGAACCTGACAAGGTTGTTATCAATCTCACTCGGAAACAGGGGGCAGGATCTTTTGCTCATGAGTGGTGGCATGCCCTGGATAATTATTTCTCCAGGAACAGAAATTACCCCAGTGAATACCTATCCGAAAGGCCCTACCAGTTAAGCCCAGGAAACGAGATTCGGCAGGAAATAGCCGATGCCTTCAAACGTATTGTGGAAGCTTACAAGGCCACGGATATCGAAAAGAGATCCGCAAAGCTGGATCGGAAAAGATCAAAAAAATATTGGGGTACAGGCCGGGAAATCTCCGCTCGAATTTTTGAGAGCTATGTGATCGATAAGCTTTCAGAGAAAGGCTATTCAAACGACTATCTCGCTAATATCATTGATGAGCTTGGGTTTACGAATGATATGCTGGAGAATATGCTTGACGATGATTCCTCAGCTAAGGATTTTTACCCGTACCTGGCCGATTCCGAAAAGGCGAAAGTCAATGATGCTTTTGATCAGTTTTTTAATGCGATCAGGGTCAAGAAAACAGAGAAGGGGGAGGCGCTTTATTCCACAAAATCAAATATTCCCGATGTAGATGTCAATGTTGTTGAAAATTCTGGTGAGTGGCTTGAAGGGTTGCGTTTCGATCAGGCGAGGAAGGAAGCAAAGGCGTGGGCACTCAAAAATCTTCGGGAAAAATACAGGAACGAAGACACTGGTTGGGATATTGAAATAACACGAAAAGGCATCCTGAAAGCTGCGAGTGGGCGATTTGATCCGAATCACCTAAAAGCAATTCAATCACTACCTCAATTGATAAAGAAATCAGTTAAGGTTGTTTCAAGACCAGATCGGTCGGAAGATGTAAATATCAAACAGATCCACAGGTTTTTTGTTCCATTGAAAATTGAAGAGGAACTCTATGTGGCGAAGCTCACCATAAAAGAGACTGTGCAAGGCCAGAAATTCTATGATCACGCTCTTATAGAAATAGAAAAACCGGTTTCGGGATATCTCCTGGGCCATGACCAAAAGGACAGCGAGCACCAGGCTCCAACCGAAACCGATTCTAAAATAAGGTTAAGAGAGCTTCTAAAAAATGTCAATGAAAAAGAGCTTCTGTATTCCACCCGCCCCATTCCTGCTGGGCAAAACGTAACACTCCAACAAATTCAAAAATGGTTCAAAGGTCAAGATGTAGGCCTCTCCCCCGACAACTCGGTATGGGTTCGCCTGCAAAACGGTGCAGGGCTCAGAATAAAGAGCGTCAAGATGGTAGCTGAAGGAAAATATCTGCTTTCCACAAAAGCCGGACAGATGGACGGGAAGGGCCGATTGATTGCCGGCAAGTATGCCTCCAATGAAATCGAGCTTGTCGAAGGCGTAGTCGATGGCTCCACGCTCAGCCATGAAATAGAACATTGGCTTGAAGACATAGGAGTGATCACAGCCCTGGACCAGTCCGTCATGGATGTTAAGATCAAGGCCATGGCCGGGAAGGATCAGCTTGGTTTTGACCTGGTAAAGGATCAACGGGAAAACCGGGCAAATTTCCTGGCTCAGTATCTCGCAGATAGGAAGCAGTTCAGGGGGACCCCGGTAGGCCGGGTGCTTCAAAAGATCGCTGATTTCCTGGATGCTGTCCTTCACCTGGGCCGGGCTTCAACCCGAAAGCTTGCCCGGGGCATTGAGTCGGGCAAGCTTTTTTCCAGGGAGGCACGGGCGGCACAAGGTGGTAAAGCTCAACACTCCACGGCACCCGACAAAAAGGCGAACGAGGCCACGGTCAACGCCTTGTTCAAGCAGGACGATTCCTGGACAGATTCCATCAAGGGCTTTACAGATAAGGCCCTGTCAAAGGAAGAACGTGATCTGGCCCAGGATCGATTCCTTACCAAGACCCTGGACCACCTCCATTTCATAAAGGCACGCCTTGGTGACCGGGCTTATAAAATGCACAGGCTGTTAACCGGGGCTAAGACAGCTACGGTTGCAATGTTCCTGGAACACGGGGCTCTTTCCTGGGACGGCGATGTCCTTTCTGTGAAAACAAAAAACAAAGGTGTCCTCCCCTTCCTTAAATCCATTGGCCCTGATTGGCAAAATCTCCTTTACTGGATTGCTGCCAAACGAGCCGAAGATCTTGACGCCCAGGGCCGGGAGAACTGGCTGACAGAGGACCGGCGCCAGGCCATCTTTGACAAGGTGGGTACCCATTCCAAATCTGGTAAATCTTGGGAGTTCCTGAATAAACGATTCCAAACCATCAACAAAAATGTTCTGGACGTGGCCGAGCAGGCCGGGCTTATTGATCCAGAGGCCAGGGCATCATGGGAACAAGAATTTTACATTCCTTTTTATAGGATCTTTGAGGACCCTGTGACAAAGGCTGAATTCCTTTCCGGGCCCACAGCGGCCAAGAAGCATATCACGTCACAGATTAGATGGCTCAAGGGCGGGGAGGCACAGATCGGGGACCTTATGCAGAACTCCCTCAAGAACTGGATGTATTTGATTGATGCGGCCGCCAGGAACAAGGCCAGGGGGACCGCCTTTGATACTGGTGTTGACCTGGGGATCATTGAAGAGGTGGAGAAAAAAGATTTGGTCAATATCCTTGGCAGCCAGACGGTAAAGCAGTTTGCCGTAATAAAGGCCGGGGGTAAAAAGGCCAATGCCATCTTTGACACGGAGGAGGAGGCGGACGCCTGGGCGTATCACCTTACCGATAAAAAAGGGAAGAACTATAATGTGGAACCCAGGGAAACGGTATCAATCAAATTCGGGTCGATGAAGGATCTGGGAATCCTTTCTTTTCAACGGGATGGGAAGCCGGTTTATTTCAAAACAGAAGATAACGATCTGTACGAAGCCATGCAAGAACTTGATATGTCTGAATTTAATTTCTTGCTTATGAAGCTCATGGGCAAGGCTAAACGTGGACTGTCCCTTGGGGCCACAATCGCCCCAGCCTTTAGGGTGGCCAACGGAGCGCGAGATACAGTTCATACCGCCGTTGTGTCAAAATCCTTTCTTCCTGTGTGGGATTCTGCGGTTGGTTTTGTAAAGGCTATGGCTAATACCAAGGAGTACAGAGAATATATGGCGACAGGCGCCGGTTTTGGTTCTTCCTATGCTTCTGACGACCTGGAAGCTGGAGCAGCGTTCATCAAGCGAATCGTCAAGCGGGAAGGGGAGGGGGCCGTCAAACGCATTCTTACATCTCCACGGATGCTGCTTGATGTGTGGGAGAAAATCGGAGAGGCTTCCGAGAATGCTGCTCGGGTCCAGCTTTACAGCAACCTTAAAAAGAAAGGCGTGTCAACTTTAGATGCGGCATTTGAAGGCCGTGATCTGATGGATTTTACCATGATTGGTTCCAGTGGTTCAGTACAAACGCTGGTCAGAATAATACCTTTTCTTAATGCCAGGTTCCAGGGCTTATACAAGTTGGGCAGGGCAGCCAAAAAGAATCCTCTACCCTTTTTTGTAAAGTCGGTCATGCTCATGACTGCATCCATGGCAATCTGGGGGCTATACAAAGATGATGACAGATATAAAGGACTGGACGATTGGGACAAGTGGTCTTATGTCCATTTCTGGATTGGTGGCAAACACTTCCGAATACCCAAACCTTTTGAGGTTGGGGCACTGTTCTGTTCTCTCCCTGAAACAATAGGGAATGTGCTTAACGGTACGGAAGATTCAAAGATGATTATGGATTGGTTCGTCCATACAGCGAGAAGTACATTCAACATAGACACACCACAGTTATTCAAGCCCGTCATAGAGCATTGGGCGAACAAAAACACGTTCACAGGCAGGGCCATTGTGCCAAAATATATGGAGAAACTTCCTAAGGAAGAGCAATATCATCCTTGGACTTCGGAGACGGCCCGGGAAATTAGCAAAAAGTTTAATTCTGTTTCGCCTGAACGATTTAAAATTTCCCCGCTCAAGATCGAACATTATATATACGGGTATATGGCTACTTTAGGAAAGATCCTCCTTGACGGAACGGATATAGTTACAAGGAAAAAGTACGGATACCCGGACCGGCCAGCGGGTGAAAAGAAAGCCTGGGATCTTCGCAAGTTTGTTTCAGATGAAAGCAAGCCGCCCAGGAGTACCAAATACTTGACCCGGTTCTATGAGATGTATGACGAGATCGGCAAGGCCCAGGCCACCTTCAATAATTACAAGAATACCGGGCAGAGAGAGAAGGCCCAAGCCTGGTTGAAGGAGAATGCACCGGTCATGGCAATGAAAAATAAAGGAAACCAGGTTAAAAAGGTCCTGTCCGTGCTCAGTGCAGAAATGAAGAGAGTTCAACTGTCGAACAAGTACAGTGCCGCCGAGAAGAAACAGAAGATTGACAAGTTGACTGCAAAGCGTAACCGGGTTGTGCAGAAAGGGTTTGAAGCTATCAGGCAGGCGTCCAAAAAACACACCGAGAAAACGGAGAAATAGATATGTCAGAACAATTTATGAAAAAATTGCCACGGGAGCTTGGGGATAAAGTTTGCGCCTCCGGTTCAGATACAGACTCCTTTTGGCTCGATCCGGCTGGAAATTCGACATTTGCAGCAAGCGGGGGATGGGACCCCGTCACCCTGCCGGCAGACGTTGAATGTAAGATAGCCCTGATTCAGGTTCATAACGGTGTGACAGATTTCACCCAGAAAGACAATCCGGATATGTTTTACCATTCCTCAAACTCTGATGGTTCCGGCTGGTCCTGGCATGTCGGTGGGTTCACCATGAGCATCGGCAAAACTGAGGGGAACCTCGGTTTTGTCATGGCCCCTGCTGGCAGAAAAATTGCCGTGAAAGTGCTCTCATGAGTGGAGTGTTTATGTGGGATAAAGTGTATTATCTGGGGGGGTGGTGAATGGCTGAATTTTGGATTGACAAGCGCAATGATTCCGCAGGAAACGGAACCGAGGGTGACCCCTATAAGGAGATTACAGATGTGTGCAATTCTGGGTTTACTGGGGTCGATCCGGTAATCAATATTGTGCCTGGTTCTGGTCCTTATTTTCCGTCAGATCTGACATATCTGGATCAGGGCAACCTGTACATGAATCATCGTCACGGGGGGACGGTTACCTGGAATTTCAATAGAAATATCGTTACAAATGAGACCAACTTGTCTGATCGGGAGATATATGAATGGCATCCATCGGTTGTTGATGGCCTATTTTACTGCACAAAGCTCGGACATGCGGAGCCTGGCTTTGCAACTGCCGTTGTCTCTGGAATAGTGTCTGGCGCATGGGATGCGAAATCTACATCTTTATTTGGTGCATACCCCCAGGTAACAGACGTACCGCACCCTAAAAAGTGGGGATATGGCGATAGAGATTCTTTAGGTTTCGATACGGTTTATGCCAGAGGGATAGATCTGGATGATCCTAATGATAGCGTTCTTGTATCCCGGTACAACACAAGATTGATAGCTCTGAACCTTATCAACGCTACAGATGCTATGCATGTCTTCAATGACATCACATTGAGGGGCGGCGGTCAATATTCTGTATCAGGCTCCACATTGGCAAAAACTGTATTTAATAGAGCGTTATTCGAAAACAATGATCAACGGGCCGTTCAGTTAGCAGGGCCAGGGCAATATAATTATTGCTCTTTTATAAATTGCGGCCATGAAGCTTTCCGTAGCAGCGACGCAGATCAAGAAGCATATAATTGTTTTTTTGAAAATGTCCATACAATAACAAAGCTTACCGCCGTTGATTCCACCACCACCATTACAGTTCGCAATGCGAAGACAAAAAATTTAATGGCGGGGGCATTCCAACACGATTCCGCCGGGCAAAGTTTAGTAGAGGACCACAATCAATTCCATCTTGATCCCTATACATCTCACGGGGGGCAAGCCATTGGGTTTACCACCGCGACCAGACAATGGACACAAACGGATGCTACTGACCTGCCTGCCAGTACAGACACAGCCCTTGCCACCAGTGTCGCCCCCGATTCTATCCAGGATGGAATCGGCGCCATTGTCTCAGGTATCCACGACCAACCCGGTCCGGCCACCGACATCGACGGCAAGCCCGTGCTTTTTCAGCCGGACATGGGTCCCTATGATGGCCGGACCACCGAGATCATCACCGAGGCCGATTGGACCCCGGCAAGGTGGGCGGCCCGAGAAGGCGCAACGGTGATGATCAATGGCGGTGGGCATGTCAACCTTTCGGCCCTGGGTACGGAAAATGAAAATATTACATGCAAACTATCCGGCAGTGTGGAGATCACGCAGTTTACACCGGCGGGGAGTAACACGAAACTCAAGGCGGTTCAACAGGCGCAGCGAGTTCTTAATCTCAGTGGTGGCGGCGGTATTCTCGAATAACGGAAACGCAACTTTATGAAAAAATCTTTGACAGAAAATTTTCCTATCAGTAGGAATAAACGACATCTCGTCATGTTGACGCGGGTAGTATGTTCACCAAAGCAGTTTTAAAAAAGGAAATTGTAACGCAATGAAAATTAAAAAAATTTTGCTTGTATCGTTTTTGTTCAATTTTATTTTGGCGTGTGGCTTAGGTGGTCTTCTGCACAGGTTGGGTGGGATAAAATATGTGATATTCAAAGCCACTGTTGGTGATAGCGCAACAGGCGTTAGTGCGGGGCGTACCGATTTCTTTCGTTTAGTAGATGATGCTGAGGGAGAAATCATTTTTCTTGGAGATTCGCTTACGGAACAGGTTGAGTGGTCAGAAGTCTATCATGATTTAAAAATAAAGAACCGTGGCATAGGGGGAAATAGGGCTACCCAAATATTAAAAAGACTTGATGAAGTAGTAGCCTCGAAACCCCAAAAAATATTTTTAATGGCTGGCATAAATGACCTCGTTTCAGATCCAAAAGAAAAAGTTGTTAAAACATTGAAACAAATTGCTACCAATATCAGAGAGTCGTCTCCTGAGACAAATATTTACGTTCAAAGCATTTTGCCTGTCAATAATTCCATTAGAGATTCAAAGCGTTCAAACGCGGATATCCAATTTATTAACAACCAATTGGAGGCCTTTTGCCAGGGAGACTCACATTTTATATGGGTAGATCTGTACGCCAGTTTTGTGGACAACCAAAACAGGTTGAACCCGGATTGTACTTATGACGGCTTGCATCTAAACGGTGCGGGTTGCATGAAATGGTGTGATATCGTTTCGGCTTATTTATAATCCTTAGACCTGATGATCTATCTTTATTAACTGGCAAACTTTAAAAAATTTGGATCATCGGGTTTGGACCCCGGACTTCCCCAATTCTAAAACGCAACTTTATAATGTA
>JAEINR010000193.1 GCA_016342325.1 Desulfobacterium sp. | reverse complement strand
AGTCACGCTATGGCTCAAACTAAAGAGACATAGGATCAGAAGCAAATTTTACGCCAACCGTTATTTGTGGCAATAGAGAATCATTAATCAAGGGAGGGAAAAAATGAACAAGCGATCTCTTTCATTAATTGTCTTGATTCTCTTTTTTCTTTTATCAGGATTGTCCCATGCCCAGGCAGGCTTTATGGTACGAAATTGTCAAAGAACAGGCCCCTGCCATGGGTGCCGGACACTTTGATCTGATCTGGCTGCCTCCCCCCTCTTTTTCCGGGGAAGTCAGTGCCGGATACAACCCCAAAGGATATTTCAACCTAAGCAACACAGGGCCATGCTGGAAAGCCTGCTTGCCAACGGAATTGAGCCGGTGGCAGATATTGTTATCAACCACCGGGACGGTGGGCAAGGATGGGCTGATTTCACGAATCCGGACTGGGGCATCTGGGCCATTACCGCAGGCGACGAAGCCTTTAAAAACAAAAATTCCGAGGTTTTCAACACCCCGGATTTTAAGCGAGGAGCAGCCGAGGAAGCCACATCCGCAATATCACGATGCAGACGCGTTTGACGTGCCGGATGGGTTGCTGGAATGATTTTAAACAAAGGAGATAGCCATGACCATGTTTCTCAGCAGCAATCATTTCCCTGGAGTCTCAATTAAAGAAAAAGAATCTCTGGATGCGGCACTGAATACAATCCTGGATCGGGATTTACAGGGCAACCTTTACCAGATGCTCGGGTCTTACCAAAAAGTCCTGGCCGACAACAACCAGCGAAAACACTGGCCGGATATCCACGAAAGGCTTCGCACACTCTTCATGTGCGGAAAATCCATGCCCCTGGACGGGCCAATGATCGGCATTCCCTTATCCATCAGGGACAGCGATTATTTCAAGGAAACCGTGGCCCATTTTGGGAACGAACGCTCCCGGATTGCCAGTATTGAATGGATGGCCACGGCCTGGAACATGACATTTGCCGATACTGGTCTGTGGATGGGCAAAACCTTTGAACCGGTTGCCAAGGAGACAGTGGCGGAGAAATGCGGAAACGACACCCAGGTGATGGCGGGGTTTAATCCTGCCACCTCCCGCATCGGCCGTAATTATTTCCGGGAACCCGTGGTCCGGGATATCATCCAGTCCCTGGGCATACCGGCTCTTACACCGGTATGGAATCTGCTCGACCGGCCCTTCTCCACGTCTGAAGAGGGCTTTAACGGTGAACTCACCCCTGAAAATCTGACAAAGGAAAAAAACATCCCCTACAGTGAAACAGGGGGGATATTTCTGGCAAACACCGGCCAATCCGTGGTGGCGGAAATGAACGGTAAAGAAGTGTACCAGCTCAACTACCGCTGGCCAGGACTTGGTCCGGTGTATCCCATGACCCGGCTCATTGATGAAGTCGTGCAGATCCATGAAGGGATCTATCTTGGACAACTGGTTTTTGCCACCCAGCATTACAGCCTGGGGAAACTGCGCCAACCCTTCTGTCCTGACCTCCCTGAGATCCCTGTTGGCGAACCCTATGATCCCCATAAAAAACATCCCCTTGATTTCCTCTGGAAACGATTTTCCGACCAGGGAGAGGAAATGGATTACGGTTACCAGAACAACGGTTATTTCCTCATGATGGACCCGGCGTATGCACAACAAGTGTACGCAGACCATGCCTTTCCCCAGCTTCGGCCCCACCCGGGTGAAAGCGGGTATGCTGAACTGGGTTACGACAAAATTCCAGATGCACCTGAAGTCACGAAGGCCCCGGCTGCAACCGGTCAGGGTTCCCTGGAAATTACCGATTGGGTCAACGGCTGGAAAGCAGACAAAGAACTGAATGATAAATTTACCACTTTTATTCTGGAGCCCTCTCCCAAAGCGTCAGACCCGGATGATGTACAAGACATGCCCAGGAATGATGAGAGCATACTCCAGATGCTCCAGAGAATCAGCTCAGACATTTCGGTTCAGACAAAAAAAGACGACCAGCTTTATCATTTTGAAAAACTCCATCGCCTTTTCCGTCGCGGCGTCGCTCCAAAGGTAAAAAACGGCGTTTTCAAGGGCCATGGCAAAAAAGGCTACAATATACAGGCCAACGGCAGGCAGGAACGGGATTGGTACGGGCAAGGGGAACCGGCCCAAGGGTTTGATTATTACCACGGCGCAAACCTGAACCTGCATTTGGGTTTTAAGGAGACCTTTTGCCCTGATCCGGATGCCCGTTTCGACAGGAGTCAGCTTTTTCCCAGTGCATTTGCAGACGTGCTGGAACATTCAACCACCAGCCCCAATATCCTGGACATGGCCTGGCACAGTATCGGCAAATACATTTTTCCCTGGGCCGGTAAATCCTATGAAAAAATCAGTGGCCGTAAATTGAGCATGTTTCTTGACGAAAGCGATGACCTTGAAATACGCTATCCGGAAAGGGTGAAGGAACTGAAATCCTTTCTTGCCAGCGCTCCCCACCTAGCCCTTGTCCAAAAGAACCGGAATCATTTCCAAACGAAAGAAGGCCCCTATGCCGCCCATTTAAAATCCGGTTCCTGGGACAAAGGCATGACTGATGGGGACAAGGCATTCTGGGAGAAAGAGGCCAATGACCGTTGGGTTGACGGCAATAATATCCAGGACCAGCGTATTGTTGCCGCCGACCCGCTCATGCACGTCATTGATATGAATTACAATGTTCCCGATCCGTATCTCCAGGGACTTTCGGGAAAAGGCCCCTCTCCTTTTGCCAGGCAGGGATACATTTTCCTAGGCACATCGGACCGGGAATCGATCCTGCCCATGAATAGCGGAGAAAACACTAAAAAGAAAGTGTTCCAGTTCCATTACCGTTATCCCGTGGTGGGGGGACCGGCACCCATTGGCCTGTGCCTTGACGAGATCGTGGAAATCGCCGATGGTCTATTTCTCGGCCAGCTCATCTATTCAACTGCGCTGAACGTGCCGTTTCACTCATCCGTTGATCCGGCGGAGTTCAAATACCAATTGTTCGGTTACTTCCTGCTGCTTGACGATGCCTGGCAATACCACCGACTGGCCATAGAACTCGACACCGTTTAAAACAAGGGGTTAAAGAAGGGGACGGTTAAAGAAGGGGACGCCCATAAAGGTTAAAGAAGGGGACGCCCATAAAATTATAAGTTTCTTCTTGGGCAAGTCCCACAATATGGGTTTTGAACAAAAAAAGGGCCCCCGAACCTGCTTAACGGGGACCCTTAAACCAAAGCAAGGCGGACACCATAACCAACCTTGCAAGAACACTGTACCACGAACAGGCCGACATGCCCAAATCTAATTTTAAGGCATCACTGTTCCAAAAATAAAAAAAGCCCTGACCATCAAAATTCGATGATCAGGGCTTTATAAAAAATAATCCGGCGGCGTCCTACTCTCCCACAGGGCTGCCCCTGCAGTACCATCGGCGCTAGAGAACTTAACTTCCGTGTTCGAGATGGGAACGGGTGTGGCCTCTCTGCCATTGCCACCGGATTAAACTTGGCAATTTTTTGCTTAATCTGTTGCGAGTAAATGAATGTTGTCTATCTGCTGTATATCCGCATTAAAGCGTTTAAACCTCTTCATGGTTAAGTTAGTGGCTAAGCCTCACGACCTGTTAGTACTGGTTAGCTGAACACATTGCTGTGCTTACACACCCAGCCTATCAACCTTGTAGTCTCCAAGGGGTCTTTAGTCACTAATGTGATGGGATATCTAAT
>JAEINR010000045.1 GCA_016342325.1 Desulfobacterium sp. | reverse complement strand
TTTTTTCATAAAAAGAGTATATCATATCGGATCTATACATACTATATATAGACCGTTAATTTTTTAACAGACCCTAACCTCAATTTGGGAGACTTCAGATGAAGCGATTTAATAACCTTATACTGGCGGGCGTTCAAGAAGGGTATTCAGACATTCACATTTCCGGGGATCATCCTGTGGTGTACCGGAAAAACGGAAAGATTGTTTTCGGTTCCCATGAGGGTTACTCTCCCGAAGAGATCGATGCACTTTGTAACGCACTCTTGGAGGAGAATGAGCTGGAAATGCTCAGAACCAGGTTGTCGGTTGATTTTGCCAGGAGCGTTGCCCATATCAGGATCAGGGTTAACATCTTCTGCACCAGCCGGGGACTGAGCATGGCGATCCGCCTTCTTCCAGGGCGAATTCCCAATATCAGCGACCTGAATCTCTATCCTGACTTAAAGGACTATTGCACCCTGGAAAGCGGCCTGATTCTGGTGTGCGGCGCAACGGGCAGCGGAAAGTCTTCTACTATTGCAGCGCTGCTCTCTGAAATCAACCGTCATCAGAAACGGCACATCATCACCCTGGAGGATCCGGTTGAATACCGGTTTAACTCGCAAAAATCTTATATAGAGCAGCGTGAGCTTGGGACCCATATGCATTCCTTTGATCAGGGATTGAGAGATGTTCTGCGGGAGGATCCCGACGTTATCATGGTGGGCGAGCTCAGGGAGCCCGAAACCATAAGGCTGACCCTCAATGCAGTTGAATCCGGTCATCTGGTGATCGCATCCCTCCATGCAACAAATTCAGAGGATGCCCTGTACCGAATGTGCAACTCCTTTGCACCGGATGCCCAGGACATGGTCAGAACCCAGGTTTCTTCGGTGCTTTCCCTGCTGGTGGTTCAGCGGCTCCAATACATGGAGGAGGCGGGGTTCCGGGTGCCGATCCTCTCCATACTCAAGGGCACAAACTCCTTAAAAGCAACCATCCGGGATAACCGGTTTGCCCAGATCGAAAGCATTCTCCAGACGGGCAGGGCAGAGGGGATGTTTACCATGGAAAAATATGAGCAGGAGTATATAAAACGACGTGGTCGCTTGACGCCACCGAGCATCAGTTTCAAGCCTTCACCTGAATCTGCAAATTCGCGACTCTATCGATCTCCCCTTGTTGATCCCAGGGTAGCAGGGGCAGTCCATGATATGCCAGGGATCTCCAGGACTCCCAAAAGGAGCCCTGTTCCAAGGGCGAGGGTTCAACCTGAGCCTCAACTTGAACCTCAACCTCAACCCGATAGGGGGTGCTATGTCATCAATGACAACAGCACCATGGAAGATGTGATCTCTGAACTGGATAAATAGCGACGTTTTAGTCGTTCTCTTGGGGGGCCGCCCAGATGATGTGCTCCCGGTTGATAAGCAGCGTCTTGTGGTTGACCTTTTCTTTGTTTTTCGAGTCCACGGAAACCGCAAATAGAACAAGAAACTGCTCCGTGTTCTGGGTTACAATGTCACTGACCCGTTCGTACATGGGGTGTCTGTTTAAGTTTATCTGACCGGTGACGTTACTGCCGTCCACAAGTTTCAGTAGAAGCGTCTGGCTGTTAACGTCCTTGGATAAATGGCCGTTGTTGATTCCCATGGTGTGTCCTCCCCTGTATGGTGTTGAATTCCCTGTTCTGAAGTTAAGAATTGTCCCGCCTTTGTAAATCCAATAACCTGCTCTTTTTTATTTAGAGCCGTTTGTGGTGCTCTGGCAG
Organism: Desulfobacterium sp.; assembly: GCA_016342325.1. Lineage (GTDB taxonomy): Bacteria > Desulfobacterota > Desulfobacteria > Desulfobacterales > Desulfobacteraceae > Desulforapulum. Next base: position 47,508 of record JAEINR010000045.1, on the reverse strand, counting down.
CTAAGGATTGACATGGGTGACAAAGTATGGTTTTTTACATGCTTTTTACATGGGGTCCTAGGCTGGGGGCAGACTTATCTTATCAGCTTATTGGGGTCTGGCTTAGCTTATTGCTTGAGACTTTAGAGCTCTAAGATTTAGACAATAAGCTAAGCCTGACCCCGTTTGTTTATTGACTCAATTATTACGTTATTACGGGGATGTGTTGATGTTTACCTATGTACCATCTGGTGTTTGTTCCAAGCGGATAGAGTTTGAAATAAAAGACGGCAATATAGGTCGTGTTGTTTTCGAGGGCGGTTGCCCGGGTAATCTGGAAGGGATTTCCCGGCTTGTGGAGGGGATGCCGGTGGCCGATGTGATCACCCGGCTTCAAGGGATTACCTGCGGCAAAAAAACGACGTCATGCCCGGATCAACTGGCCCTTGCCCTGGGAGAGTGGGAACAGAATGACTCCGTTATTACGGCAACCATCGGTAGCGTCGTTTGAATCGTTCACCTTTTATATAGGCGGGCTCCGAGACTGCGATCTCGATCTCGTCCATGAACTCGCATCCCAGCCTTTGGATGATTCTGATGGATGCAGGGTTGTGGGGAGATACTGTTATCACAACAGCGTCGTAAATGGTGCGGATAAAAGGGGCCAGGGTGTTGCAGGCGTGAAAAGAGTAGGCATTCCCCCTGTGACCCTCTGCTATTTCATACCCGATGTGGCCTGCACAGCGATGAATGTGGTCTGTATCCCCGATTTTGAAATTGATGTGTCCCACATGGGTTGCGCCGTTGATAACAATCCTGAAATGGTAAAACGGAACAAATCCTTGGTCATTGGGAGCACAGGGGACAAGCCTGTCAAAGTGCAGGTCCAGGCCTTCCCCCTTGATTACCAAGGGGGGGAGGGGATTGTCTTGCCGGTGTTTCACCGTCGTTTGGAATGCTTTTTCTTCTTCTGCTTGATCCATTGCTCATTGTCATTGATGAGATCTTCGACGTTCTCGAACTCTTTTGCCGGCTCGATGACATGGGCATAGTCGTTTTTGGTGACCTTCACCACCTCGATCTCCCGGTTGATAAAGGTTTGGATCTCCTCCAATCGCTCTTGTTCGGTTGTGCTGCAATAGGAGAGGGCCGTGCCCTTTTGAACACCCCGGCCTGTTCGTCCCACCCGGTGGACGTAGTTTTCAGCCTGTTCCGGCAGGTCGTAGTTGATGACATAGTTGACATTGGGAATATCGATTCCCCTGGCGCTGACATCGGTGGCAATGAGGATGTTGATTTCGTTTTCCTTGAAGCGCTTCATCACCTGGGACCGAAGCTCCTGATCCTTTTCTCCGTGGATGGTGAAGGCCTCGATGCCCACTCTTCCCATGGCCTTTGCCACCCGTTCGGCCCTGACCCGGGTCCTGACGAACACGATGATTTTGCTGTCCGGGTTTTCATTGATGAAGTTCTCAAGGAAGAAGCGCTTGTCATCCATCTCCACAAACATGACATAGTGGGAGACATTTTTTGAGACCGGGTCGTCCGGGGAGATCTGGATCCGAATGGCCGAGCTCTTGACCTGGGAAAAGGCGAGCTTCTTGATTGTTTTGTTGATGGTCGCCGAAAAGAAGAGGGTCTGGTGGCGTTTGACAAGCTTTTCCTTTACATGGGTGATGTCGGTGATAAATCCGAGATCAAGCATGTGGTCGGCCTCGTCCAGCACCAGGGTTTTTACATTATCAAGGGATACATAGCCCTGGCTGATGAGGTCGAACATCCGTCCGGGGGTTGCGATGAGGATGTCGATGCCATTTTGGAGCTTCTTTATCTGGGGATCCTGCTGAACCCCGCCGTAAAGGGCAAAGGCCTTTACTTTGGTATGTTTCGAAAGGGTGTCAAACACCTCGCCGATCTGCTGGGCAAGCTCCCGTGTCGGCACCATGACGATGCAGCGGATGCCATTGCTTCTGCTGCTTCTTTTCCCCGAGTGGATCCTGTCGATGAGGGGAATGGCAAAGGCGGCTGTTTTTCCGGTGCCCGTCTGGGCGATGGCCAGTACATCCTCCCCCTTCATGATGGAGGGGATGGCCTTGAATTGAATGTCCGTGGGTCGTTTAAAACCCAGGCCAGCGAGGTTCTTTTTCAGTTGTTCTGAAATGTGGTAGTTTTCAAACTTCATGTTTATATCAATATCCTTTAGATTTAAGCCCCTTAAATACAGTTGAATCAGGGAAAAAGCAACCACAATCTTCTGTTCTCTCTGCTTTCCGGCAAAGCGGTTTGCCGGGCAACCGGCGCGATCCTGGCCAACTGCCCGGCAATTTGGCTGATGGCTACTCTCTTTTTGAGTACCTTGCATACACCATGGCCAGGGTTCGGTAGGCGAGATGGGCAAGTTTTGAAACCGGCAGAAATGTGATGAAATTAAAGACAAACACCAGATGGACCAGATAAATGGCATAGGACGTGGCTTCAAGGCCGCCAAGCCGGGTCAGTTCGGCGAGCATTCCAGTAAGTCCCAAGCCTAGAGTCAGTCCCAGAAGATACCAGTCCCTGTAATTTGAGATTGAATCCCCATCCTTGAGGCGGAGGAAGATCATGATCGTGCTTCCCGTAATAAGGCATACCCCAGCGATGTTTGCCAGCCATTTTAAAGGGTTGAGCTGGGAAAAGGGGCCGTGGATGTGGAAAACATACAACAGGGTAAAGACAAAGAGGGTAACGATAAATGATCCGATAAAACCAAAAAGAACCATCATGTGGGCCGTGGTCTTTTCCCGGTTTTCACTGCACTGGGAAAATCGTTCATGCCTGACGATTTCCACTAGCGTGGGGATAAAGGCCTTGAGAAAGGGTTTCAGCTGGATGGGCTTTCCCCGGCCATCTTCCTGGATGGCTGTCAGGAACTTTTTAATGCTGAGGAAAAAGAGGGTTACAGCCCCTATCCCCAGGGGAACAAATATGAGATCCACAAGCCAGGTGGATATGAACTTTGAATGGGCGATCCCTTCAATGGGGCCGTGGGACAGGGCCTGGGGAAAACACTGGGTCAGGTAGGCCATGAAGGCGAACAAAAGGGCGGGCAGAACAAGGAGAATGGGAAGCTTTTTAGGATCGTTCACCAGGTCTGAAAGGCGTTTTGACGGAGAAAAGTCCCGGATGGCAAGGGATCTTACGGCCGCCAGCACATCCCCGGGACGTGCCCCCCTTGGACACATGGCAGAGCAGTCCCCACAGTTGTGGCACAGCCAGACGTCGGGGCTCGTGATCAGGTTCTGCTTCAATCCCCAGGAGGCCATGATCATCTCTTTTCTTGGAAAGGGATGGGTCCCGGGTGAAATGGTACAGACCACGGAACAGGTGGCACACTGGAAGCAGCTCTTCAAGGTGTCCCCTCCGAGGCCTTGGATCTCTTCAATGAATTTCAGGTCGGGTTCAACGGTCAGATGTTTAGCCATGGTGTCATCTCCATTTTAATGAAAGGGTCATTGGTATTTTATACGCAACCTTTTTCTAACGCTTTGAACCGGGAGTGGTTTCAATCCCGGAATAGGTGATGTCGAGCTGCTCTTCAAGCTGGGCCAGGGCGGACTCCGGACTGAACGTGGGTTGGTTCAGGCAGGAGACAAGGGTGATGATATAATGGGAGAAAAAGTTGAATGCCACGGCCCTGTTGTCAGCGCTCTGTTTGATTTCCTGTTTTTCTTTCCCCTTCTCCAGGAGGCCGTCGATGACGCCAATAAAGTCCGATAGCTGTTCGTCTAGGACGGTTTGGCATTTGCCCTTGCTGAACATTGCCTGCTGCACAAGGGTTTTGGAAAGGGATGGATTCACGGCATAGTATTGATAAAGCCGGGAGGCAATGTGGATGAAGTTTTCCCGGGCGGTTTTTTCGTGTTTGACCTCCTTGAATGCGCGTTCAAGGGTTGCCGCAAGATCGTCATGGAGGGCTGCGGCAAGAAGGGCGTTTTTGTCTTCAAAGTGTTTGAATATGGTTCCAAGCCCGACTTCGGAGCTTGCAGCGATGGCCCGGACGGTTGTTCTTTCAAATCCCTTGTCTGCAAAAAGTGCCTTGGCACTTTCAAGGATCAATGCCCTTGTTTCAAGCCGTTGAAACGCTTTTCTTTTGCCCTTGGGTACGGTTATATCCATTTAGTCCCTCCTGGTAAGAGATGATTTTGTGAACGTGTTCTTTAAGTGAACACGTTCACCTTTATAGGGCTGTTCAGCTATGAAGGCAAGAAAAAAATGGATTAAGTTTTGACTCTGACGCTAAAATTAAAAAAAGGTTGACTTGTTTTGAGTTGTATGACTTTATTTTCATCTATTGATCGCCAGGAAGGCGACAGACTAGTAAAAAAATAAGTTTATATATTTTAAAAAAAGCCACGAAGGTTTACGGACAAAGTCCGTATCTTCGTGGCTTTTTTTGTTTTTATCACATGGAAAAGGAGGGAAAAAAAGATGATGAAAAGGAAGTTTGAATCGGTGGCGTTTGGGCTGCTGATGGTTTTTTTTATGTTTTGTGGTGGTTCCCGGGCCTTAGCCGGGGAGAGAGAGATCCTGGATGATATCACCGTTATGGCCACCAAGACCGAAGTAAACGCGGACTCGGTGCCCTTTACCTTTCATTCGGTGGACCGGGAAGCGTTGGACCGACAGCCTGAATTTTACATGGATAATATCGGCGAACTGGTCCGGGACGTTCCAGGGGTTCATGTGGGGCAGTATTATCCCTGGGGCCCTCCCTGGATTCATTTGAGGGGGACCGGGTATTTTATCGGGCGTACCGTGTACTTGATTGACGGGCTTCCCACCCATGCTTTCATGTCCACGGCCATCAATCCCAGGGACGTTGAGCGGATGGATGTGCTTTTGGGGCCATCCTCGGCCATTTACGGCCCCAATGCCTCGGGGGGCTGCGTCAATACCGTCACCCGGGGCGGACGTGCCGACACCGGGGCCACGGCTACGGCAGAAATCTCCTACGGCTCCAACAACACCATCCGGCCCCATGCCGACATTGGGGGGGCGTCCGGTAACTGGAGCTACTATGTCTCTTATTCCGGGGACTATTCCGATGGATACCCCATGAAACCGGTTGGCGGTATGATGGAACTTTATGGTCTGGGAAAGAAGCAGTACATCAAGGGCGCTTCCCTGGAGGCCAACGAGTATGAACAATCCTGGCTGGCCGGTAAAGCGGTCTGGAAAGGGGGGGAGGGGGCCAAATTTTCACTCAGCACCAACTACACCGAGCGCTACCTCTACGGTGGCCATGGAAATTCCCTGCTCAACGATGACGGGTACCAGTACATCACCACGGCCAAATTCGAGGCCCCGGTGGGTGATTTTGCCAAGGTAAAGGTCTCCGCGGCCTACCACTACGACGACCATCCCATGCAGGACACCAAGGGTATTTCGGTAATCGATGGTGAGCCGGTGGCAGATTCCACCATCAACTACAATACGGACTGGACCCGGGCCATCCTTCCCGTGGATCTTCAGACCGATTTTTATCTGGGTGAGAACAATATCCTCACCACCGGCCTCTTTTTTTCCCGGGAAACGGAAAAGAAGCACCAGATCTGGTGGGCGGACCAGTCCAGCAAATACCTTTCCGAACTGAATACCACCCAAAAGGCGGCCTACCTCCAGGACCAGTGGATGCTGATGGATGATCGTCTTTCCCTTTTGGCCGGGGTGCGCTACGACCATTGGACCTACCACGATATCTACGATTCCGGTTCCACGGACCAGACCCCGGACGATGTCACCAAGCACCACACCACCATCCGGGGCGGGGCCAAATACCGGTTCAACGACCAGGTCGCCATCCGGTGCTCCCTGGGTACGGCCTTCTGGCCCGGCCTGGCCAAGTGGTTTTTCCAGAATATCACCGAGGGAACCAGCCAGCGCGAGGCCAACCCGGGTCTTGAGCCGGAGAAGACCATTATGGGCGATATCGGGGTGGAACTTTTTCATCCCGGTTGGCGTACGGCCTTCTCTGCTACCGGTTATTACGGTGAGATCGATGACATGGTCTCCTACAGCTATGATGAGAACCCGGACCTGGAAGGGGGGCATATTACCCGGACCCGTAACCTGGGCGGGGCTGAAATCTACGGCTTGGAGCTTTCACTCAAGCAGCCCCTGACCGATCATCTCTCCTTTACAGGGGCCTTGACATTGAATCATTCCAGGATAGAGGATGATCCCGCCAACGACGGGAATCAGCTGAGGAACGCCCCGGATTATTGGGGCAGCCTGGGCCTTGCCTACCTGAACCCGGATCTTGTTTCAGGCGAGATCCTGTTCCGGTTTTCCGACGACAGGTACTACGACGACAGCAATACGGATCTTCCCTACTTCCACATGAAGGCCTATGAGACCCTGGATGTGAAGGTCTGGCGGGACTGGAAGATCACTTCCGGTTTGACCCTGACCACGGCCCTGTCTGCGGTGAATCTCACCGACGAGGCGTACGCCACCGAGATCTGCTACGTCAATCCCGGGCGGTATATCCAGGGAACCCTGGCCTTGAAGCGGGCCTTTTAAGGAGAATCGGCATGGAACGGATAATGAAACAGGGAAAACGGGGAAAGCCCCGTGGGCTTAGGGAACTGGCTGGGATGATTCTTTTCCTGGGACTCTTTCTTTATCCGGTTCATGCCGGTTCAGCCCCTGATTCCGCCTGCCTCACCATGGGGGTGGGGCGGGATTTCTACGAGGGCAGGGGGAGCAGAACTTTTCTCCACGGTTCCACAGGCACCTGGGAGGCCCTCACCCGGTTGGACAGCAATCTTGAGGCCGAACCCTGGCTGGCCACCGCCTGGGAGAGCAGGGAGGGCGGCCGGGTCTGGGTCTTTCTTCTGAGGGACGGGGTGAGGTTCCATGACGGTACCCCGTTCACAGCCCACGAGGCCGCCCTTTCCGTCCAACGAATCCTCGATAATCCTCGGTTTGATCCCGGGGGAAATTTGAGGGAGGTGGTCTCGGTGACCCCCCGGGGACGGTCGGAGCTGGTGTTTCAGCTGGATAGACCGGTTCCCGGGTTCCCCAAGCGGGTTGCTTACTACAGCTCTCCCATGATCAAGCCGGACTGCTTTGACGGGAAAGGCAATCTCACCTCTTTTATTGCCACCGGTCCCTTTAAACTGAACAAGGTACTTCCGGGGCGGGAGGTCAGGCTTGATGCCTTTAACGGGTATTGGGGCACCCGGCCCTTTTATAAAAAAGTCATATTCAAGACCATTCCGGACGCCAGGACCCGGGTGGCGGCCCTGAAAGCCGGGGCCATAGACGTCGTGGCCGATGTGGGGGGGATCCTTCCCGAGCAGGTCCCGGACCTTCAATCCGATCCCGGCATCCGGGTGGACCAGGTGGAGGTCGCAACCACCCATGTGCTGTTGTTCAATTGCGGGGCTCCGCCCTTTGACCGGGAGGGGGCTCGCCGCTGGCTGGCCGGTGCCCTGGACCGAAAGACCGTGGTGAACCTCTTTGCCCAGGGGGGCGGCGTGGTGGCAAGCTCCCCTTACACCCGGCTGGGCAGGAATAAGGCCTTGGGTCCTATTCAGCCCGCCAGGGCACCCATGCCGGATTTCCCAGGTGAGAAGGAGGTCATCCTTATTCTCCATGGCGGCACCCTGGAGCGCTGGCCCTATCTTTCCATTGCCCAGGTGGTGGTGGATCTGCTCAGGCAGGCTGGGCTTTCCGCCCGTATCGAGATCCGGGAACCCGGGAGTTTCCAGGCGTCAATCAAAAGTCGGCAATACCACCTGGCCATCCAGCCCTATACCCTGATGACCGGTGACCCGGATTTTTTCTACTCTTATTTTATTGCAGGAAAGGCTGCCCGCAGCCTGGGCTGGGTCCATCCAGAGGCGGACCGGCTTATCCTGGCCGCAAGATACGAGATGGACGCCATAAAACGGGCATCACTCTATGCCAGGCTGGAAACCTTGATGGCCGATCACCTGCCGCTTCTGCCCCTTTTCCATGACAAGCCCTATTACGCGTTTCAAAACCGGGTGGCGGATTTTACCATGGACCACATGTTCAGGCCCGGTCTGATCCGGGCACGACCCGCGGGAGAAGAGGGTCAAAAGGAGAACCTATGAACCAGACGATTTCAGAAAAGAGCCTTGACCGGGAATATTGGGTGGATGCCTGGGCGTCCCTCAAGGAGAATTCCATCATCGCCCGGACCCAGAAGGCGAGTCCCGAAGCCTGGTACGGCTTTTACAACCGGGTGGGCCGGGTTTACCACAGGATATGGGGCGGTCCCGGGGACCTGGGAAAAAGGGTTGCCGGACATCTTGTGTCCGAAGGGCTGGCCGGCCCAGACCGATCTGTCCTGGATCTCGGCTGCGGGCCGGGCACTCTCTCCATCCCCCTGGCAAGGTCAGGTTGCCGGGTTATGGCCGTGGATTATGCCCCGGGCATGCTGGCGACGTTGAAGAAAAGAGGCGGCCCGGGCCTCTCCATTGCCGTCCGGTGCGCCCGTTTTGAGGCGTTGGAAAATCTCGCTGCCCATGATCTGGTACTGGCAGCCTTTTTTCCCCCGGTCTTCAGCCCCGAAGGCGTGGCTGCCATGGAAAAATTCTCCCAGGGGAACTGCGCCGTTGTCCTGGGCGCAGGAAGTGGGGGGCTTCCCCTCCGAGAGAGGCTGTGGTCCGCCCTTATGGACGCGCCCCCGGATCGTCCGGCCCTCTCCCACCTGGAGTGCCTGTCCGGATACCTTAATGCCACGGGAAGGCGGCCGATTCTCAAGGAGCTGGCCTGGGATCATGGGTGGGAGGCCAACCTGGATGACTGCCTGGATTTTTTCCTGTCCTATTTTTCCATTTTCGAGAAGGATTCCCCGGACGACAGGGCGTGTATCCGAAAGCTCCTGGAAGCGGAGGCCCGTGGGGGAATGATATCCGGTCCCTGTCGGCGAGAGCTTACCGTTGTTTCCTGGAAGCCGCTGAAAGGTGACGCCCCATGAGAGGGGCGGCGGTTATCAGGGAATCGACGTATCTGGTTCTGGTTCTTCTGGGGGTGTCCTGGATAACATTTTCCATGATTTACCTGGCCCCGGGGGATCCGGCTGAATTGCTTTTGAGCTCAGGCCTGGAATCTGCCGACCCGGCTCGGGTCATGGCCGTCCGGGAGGAGCTGGGCCTGAACCGTCCCCTGGTGGTTCAATATTTCGCCTGGCTGAAACGCTTGGCATCCGGTGACCTTGGCTGTTCCTTCAGAACCGGGGATCCGGTGGCCCGGGAGATCCTTTCAAGGCTTCCGGCCACCCTCTGCCTGGCCGGTGCCACCTTTCTTTTTACGGTGGCCGGGTCCCTGGCCCTGGGTCTTCTGGGCGCCCTGAAGCAAAACCGGTCAGCCGACCATGTCATCGGGATTCTTGGGATTCTCAGCATCTCTGTCCCCGATTACTGGCTGGGAATTCTTCTTATTCTTCTCTTTTCCCTCAAGCTCGGATGGCTGCCGGTCATGGGGTTTGACGGCACGACCTCCCTTATTTTGCCGGTCTTTACCCTGGGGCTTTCCATGGCCGTTGTCCAGGGCCGGGTTCTCCGGGCCTCCCTCCTGGAAATCATGGGCCAGGAATATATTCTTTTTGCCAGAAGCAAGGGCCTTTCCGGGCGGGTTATCGTCCTTCGCCATCTGTTGAAGAACGCCCTGGTTCCGGTGGTGGTCATGTGGGGCACCTGCCTGGGAAGTCTTTTGGGTGGGGCGGTGATCATCGAGTCTGTCTTTGCCTGGCCGGGAATTGGTAAGCTGGCCGTGGATGCGGTCCTGGGGCGGGATCTTCCGCTACTCCAGGGGGTTGTCCTGGTCATGGGTTTTTCCTATGTTTTGTGTAACCGACTGGCCGACCTGGCCTGCCGTTGTCTGGATCCCCGGTGGGGCAGGGAAGGGCGATGAACTTCAGGATGAAAGCAGGGGGACTCCTGGTCCTGGGGGTCGTCCTGGCCTCCCTGGCGGCGCCGGTGTTTATTTCCGGAGACCCCCATGCCGTGATGCTGGAAAGGCGGCTTCTTCCCCCGGGCCTTGCCTGGCCTTTGGGAACGGATCATCTGGGCCGGTGTGTGTTGACCCGGGTGCTCCTGGGTGGGGGCGTCTCCCTCTTTGCCGGGGTGGGGACAGCCTTGATGGCCCTGGTGCCGGGGATGGCCCTGGGATTTCTGGCCGGACTGGTCGGACCCAGGGTCTCCCGCATCATCATGTGGGCCGTGGATGTGATGCTCGCCTTTCCGGCATTGATTCCGGCCCTTATACTGGCCGGGTGCCTGGGACCTTCCCTTACCTCAGCCATGATGGGTCTTGGTGCGGTGGGCTGGGCCTGGTGGACCCGCTTTGTCCGGGGCCAGGTGCTGGCGGCCAGGGAAAAGGAGTATGTGCGGGCTGCCCGGACCATGGGCATCAGCCGGTGGCGAATTGTCTTTTATTATATCTTGCCCCAGGTGTTGCCCCCGGTGGTCGTGTATGCCGCGTTTCAGGCCGGGGGCATGATCGTGGCATTGTCCGGCCTCAGCTATCTTGGCCTGGGGATTCAGCCGCCCAGGCCGGAGTGGGGGGCCATGCTCAAGGAGGCCGGTCTTTATTCGGCCCGGGCGCCTTGGATGCTCCTGGCGCCGGGGCTGGCCATCACCCTGGCTGTGCTTGGGTTCAACCTTCTGGGAGAAGGGCTGCGGGACTTTCTTCAGGTGAGACCGACAACAAGGGGGCGATGATGAAAGATAATCTGAAGATCCTGGACGTCCGCGGGCTTTGGGTCCATCTCTGTTCAGGAAAAAAACAAATCCCCCTGCTCAGGGATGTTTCCCTTTCCCTGGAACCCGGTGAAATCCTGGGGGTGGTGGGACAAAGCGGGGCCGGCAAAACCATGCTGGCCCGCTCCCTTGCCGGGCTTCTTTCCCCTCCGGCCCGGGTTACGGCCGGAAAGATCCGGTATGGCGGAAAATTGCTGGACGGAGCTGAGCCGGCAGCCTGGAACAGCCTCCGGGGACGGGGGATCTTCGTGATGTTCCAGTCCGCAGTCCAGGCCCTGAACCCCTCTTTGACCGTGGGACGGCAATTGAGTGAGGCCGTTGCCGTGGGGCGAAAGCCCGGACCGGGCCAGAGGCAAAAAGCCGGACCGGGTCAGGGGCGAAAAGCCGACGTTGATCCGGTTAGGGAACTCCTTGGGGTCGTGGGGCTTTCTCCTGACCTGGCCGGCCGGTATCCCTTTGAAATCAGTGGCGGCATGAAGCAACGGATTCAGGTGGCCACGGCCCTGGCCCTCCGGCCAGGGGTGCTCATTGCAGATGAGCCCACCACCGGCCTTGATCCGGTGAATCAGGAGGTGATCCTGGGGCTTCTTTCCGCCTTGAACCGGGATTTTGGCACGGCTCTCATTTTTGTTTCCCACGATATCCGGGCCGTGGCTTGCATCTCCCGGAAGATGCTGGTCATGGAACAGGGACGGGTGGTGGAGGCCGGATATTCGGACCAGGTGGTCGCTTCTCCCCGGAGCGCTGGTGCACGGCATCTTGTGGATAACATGATCCGGTTGGAGGAGGGCATCTGTCCATGACGCACATGGAACTGAAATCGGTTTCGGTCCGGTTTGGCGACCGGGCCGGGTGCGAACGTCAGGAGGCCTTGGCGTCCGTGGATCTCAAGATTATCAAGGGTGAGGTCCTGGGCGTAATGGGGGAGAGCGGCGCCGGGAAAACCACCCTTGCCAGGGTGCTCACCGGCTGGTTTGCCCCGTCCCAGGGGGAGATCCTGTTCAACGGGGCGCCCCTGGAGAAGGGAGAAAGGCGAATCCAGTTGCTCTGGCAGGATGCCGCCAGCCATCTCAATCCCTATTTTACGGTGGAGAGGTTGGTGGGGGAGCCCCTGGTCTGCTTTAAAGGGCTCAGGAGGGGGCGACTTGGGAAACGGGTGGGGGAGCTTATGGATTGGGTGGGGCTGCCACGCAAGTTCCTGGAACGCAAGCCCCATGAACTGAGCGGGGGGCAGTGCCAGCGAGTGGCCCTTGCCCGGGTTTTGGCCGCCGACCCCGCAGTGCTGGTTTGTGACGAACCCTTTTCCGGCCTGGATGTGGGGGCTCAGATCCGTATCCGGGATCTCCTGGCCCGGATAAATCGTGACGTCGGCCTGACCCTGGTGGTCATCTCCCATGATCCCCTGCCACTCAAACCCTTTTGCCATCGGGTGGCCGTGATGACAGCTGGTAAAATTCTTCTGCCATCGGTTCTGCGGAAAAACTGCTCCCCCCTGCATCCGGCGGTTCATATCCGGAAAATCGAATGGCCATCAAAATTCTCTTCTGATACCCCGTTAAAATTCTCAAAGCAGATCGTTTCTTCCTTCCGACCGGCGTAATCCCCTTATTCTGTGGGTGTTCATCCATGGAAGAGGTGTTAGGGTGTCGGTCGGGTGTTCTGCGAAAATAACAGGTGGGTTATTTTTTTTCTTGACAGGGTTACTTTTTAATGGGTAAGTGTTACTTACCATTTATTAAGTAAGTTTCACTCACCGTTTTTGGGCTCAACCCGAGCGGAGACTCAACGGGTAAGTTTTCATCACCTGATCTGAGATTCATATGGACAACAGCGAAAACTTTCTCAAAAGCACAGATGAAAAGTAAAAAACAGCGAAGGGTTTCTTAAAAGCGCTGACGAATCGCCAAAAATACAGTTTGTCGAAACAGGGGCTTCATCGCCTTTGGTGAGGGAATCAAGTGTTTTAACAAAAATAGCCAATCAAACCATTTACAAGGAGGAGACAATGGCACTTAACCTGGATTCGATCGGAAAACCAATTGGTCCGGTTACCAAGGAGTACACCTGGAAAGACGTGGTCCTTTACGCCCTGGGTGTGGGAGCGGGGTTTAATGAGCTTGAGTATTGTTATGAAAAGGATCTCAAGGTGCTGCCCAGTTTTTCCATTGCATCTATACTCAATATTGATTTCCTTGCCATCCTTGCCGAAACCACCAACATTAACCTGGCAGGTATTCTCCATGGCGAGCAGGAGCTGATTTTCCATAACCCCATTCCCACTGAAGGGACCTTGACCACCACGGGCAGTGTGACCCACATCTATGATAAAGGGGACAAGGGCGCCTTGGTGGTGGCGGAATTTGATACGGTCCACTCCAACGGAAAAAAACTTTACACCAGTATTGTGACACTTTTTTCCCGGCTTGACGGCGGATTCGGCGGTCCGGATGCCCCGGTAAAAGAGGTGGTTTTTCCGGACAGGGATCCCGACCATGTGATCGAAGGCGTTCCCACCAAGGATCAGCCCCTGATATACAGGCTCACAGGAGACGTGTTCCAGCTCCATGTGGATCCTGAATTTGCCAAGATGGCCGGCTTTGAAAAACCGATCATGCACGGGCTTTGTACCCACGGCTATGCCTGCCGCGCCCTGACCCAAAGTCTTTTTCCTGGAAAACCTGAGCAGATGAGACGGATGACCTGCCGTTTTTCAAAGACCCTCTATCCGGGTGAGGCGGTGAAGACCCTGGTCTGGGAGACCGGTGACGGCCAGGCCCTATGGAAAACCGTTCACAGCGAAACCGGGGTCGAGATCATCACCAACGGCGAGTGCGAGTACGGGGACGTGGTTGAAGAGACGGTCCGGTTCGACGACCGGGTGGCTGTGGTCACTGGTGCCGGTGCAGGACTAGGACGGGCTTACGCCCTTGAGCTGGCCAAAAGGGGAGCCAAGGTGGTGGTCAATGACCTTGGCGGCGCCCGGGACGGTTCGGGCAAGGGCACCTCTTCCCCGGCAGAAGCCGTGGTCAAGGAGATCCGGGATCTTGGGGGAGAGGCCGTGGCCAACTTTGATAACGTGGCCACCCCCGAGGGCGGGGAGAACATCATCAAGACGGCCGTGGACGCCTTTGGCAGCGTGGATATCGTCATCAACAACGCCGGCATTCTCCGGGACAAGAGTTTCACCAAAATGGCGCCTGAAAACTGGGCAAGCGTGCTTGCCGTGCATTTGAACGGTGCCTACAACGTGACGCGGCCCGCTTTCAGGGTGATGAAGGAGAAGGGCTATGGCCGCATCATCATGACCACCTCGGCGGCCGGCCTCTACGGAAATTTCGGCCAGACCAACTACTCGGCGGCAAAGATGGCCCTGGTCGGTCTCATGAACGCCCTGAAGATCGAAGGCGCGAAATACGACATCAAGGTGAACACCGTGGCGCCCCTTGCCGCATCCCGCCTCACTGAAGACATCATGCCCGAGGATCTGTTCAAGAAGATGAAACCCGAATTCGTAAGTCCCATGACCCTTTTCCTCTGCTCCGAGGAGTGCCCGGTATCCGGCAACATCTACAATGTGGGCATGGGATTTTTCAACCGGGCCGCCATGGTGACCGGTGGTGGCGCTGTTGTGGGGGACGGCGAGACTGTTCCTTCGCCGGAAGCGCTCATGGCGAAACTTGAGGATATCACCACCATGGACCAGGGCAAGGAGTTCCAGCACCTGAACGATCAGGTGGGTGAGATCATGGCGGCCTTTTCACCCAAGGGCTGACCCGGACAAGCCAGAACCCAAAAAGCTAGGTTGGGTCATTCATTAACACCAACGAATAGGAGAATCTAATGATAGGTATCACATCATATGGCGCATATATTCCAAGGTTGAGGCTGAGCCGTTCCGCCATCGTTCAGGGCATGGGATGGTTTGCACCGGCAATCATGGCCGTTTCCCAGGGGGAGCGGTCCATGTGCAACTGGGACGAGGATTCCATCACCATGGCTGTTGCCGCGGTAAGGGACTGCGCCAGGGGAATGGACAAATCGAAAATAGACGCCCTCTACCTTGCCTCCACCACCTTGCCCTTTACCGACCGCCAGAACGCAGGTGTCGTGGCCAGCGCCATGAACCTGGGAAAAGAGATCGTCACTGCGGATTTCACTGCCTCCCAGAAGGTCTCCACCACCGCGCTCATCACCGCCCTTGAGACGGTAAAAGGCGGTGATAGAAAAGAGATCATGGTGGCCACCGCAGACAAGCGGGAAACAAAGGCCGGTTACTTTTACGAAATGTGGTTCGGGGACGGGGCTGCGGCCGTGAGCGTTGGCAGCGACAATGTCATTGCCGAGTACAAGGGGTCTTACACTGTGTCCGACGATTTTGTGGACCATTACCGGGGAAGCGGCAGCCAGTTCGACTACATGTGGGAGGAGCGCTGGGTCAGGGACGAAGGCTATGGAAAGATCATCCCCCTTGCCATCAACGGGCTGTTTGAAAAGCTTTCCATCACCATGGACGACGTGGACACCCTGATCTACCCGTGCTTTTTCAAGGGGGATCACAAGAAGATCGCAAAAATCCTGGGGGCAAACCCGGAAAAGCTTGTGGACAACCTCCACGAGGTGTGCGGAGAGACCGGCACGGCCCATCCCTTTGTCATGCTGACAAAAGCCCTTGAAACGGCGAAACCCGGCGATAAAATCCTTGTGGCCGGCTACGGACAGGGCTGTAATGCCCTCTATTTTGAGGTGACGGACAACATCACCCAATTGGCTGAACGGGACGGGTTCTCAGGCACCATCGGGAACAGAAAAGTGGTGGACAACTATCCCAAGTGGCTCAAGTTCAGGGAGATCGTGGATACCGAGATGGGCATCCGGGCGGAGTCGCCTTCCCAGACCGCCATGACGGTTCTCTATCGAAAGAACAAGATGATCCTGGGCCTTGTGGGCGGAAAGTGCACCAAGTGCGGCACGGCCCAGTTTCCCAAGATGGATATTTGTGTTAATCCCGCGTGCGGTGAGGTCTACGCCCAGGAGGAGTACGAGTTTGCCGACATCCAGGCCAGGATCAAGACCTTTACCGCTGACATGCTGGCTGTGTCTGTGGATCCCCCGGCCATGTACGGCATGATCCAGTTTGAGGGCGGGGGTAGGTTTATGGCCGACTTCACCGACTGCACCCAGGATGAGCTCAAGGTCGGACTTCCCCTTACCATGGAGTTCAAGCGCAAGGGCGTGGACAAGGCCCGGGGCATGGTGAATTATTTCTGGAAGGCGGTGCCGGTTCCGGGTGCTGCAAGTAAAAAGAAGGATATCGACTATGACGGCAGGGTCGCCGTTGTAACGGGCGCCGGTGCCGGCCTTGGCCGGGTCTATGCCCTGGAGCTTGCAAAGCGGGGCGCAAGCGTGGTGGTCAACGACCTTGGCGGGGCCCGGGACGGCAGCGGCAAAGGCTCATCTTCTCCGGCGGATTCCGTGGTCAAGGAGATTGAGGCCCTGGGGGGCAAGGCGGTTGCCAACTTCGATTCCGTTGCCACGGCCGAGGGCGGACAAGCCATCATTAAGACCGCCTTGGACGCATTCGGCCGGGTGGACATCGTCATCAACAACGCTGGGATCCTGAGGGACAAGAGCTTTCTCAAGATGGAGCCCGAGGCCTGGCAGACCGTGTTGGACGTTCATCTCACCGGTGCCTATAACGTAACCCAGCCCGCCTTTAAGGTGATGAAGGAGAACGGATACGGCAGGATCATCATGACCACCTCGGCCGCAGGCCTCTACGGAAACTTCGGCCAGACCAACTATGGGGCCGCCAAGATGGGCCTTGTGGGATTGATGAACACCCTGAAGCTGGAAGGGGCGAAATACGATATAAAAGTCAATACAATTGCCCCCATTGCCGCCTCCCGGCTCACCGAGGATATCCTGCCCCCTGACATGCTGGCAAAACTCAAACCCGAATTCGTGGCCCCCCTTGTTTGCTATCTTGCAAGTGACCAGTGCAAGGAGACCGGCGCCATTTTCAATGCCGGCATGGGCTACTACAACAAAGCCGCCGTATTGACAGGGCCTGCGGTTCAGTTGGGTGAGCTTGATAACCCGCCGACAATCGAGTCGGTCAAGGATAACTGGGACGCCATCAACTCCATGGAGGGGGCCACCGAGAGCTATGACCTCAATGCCGCCCTGGGGGCCTTGATGACCCCGCCTGCACCCAAGGGAACCGGGGAGAAAACCCAGGCTGAAGGAACGGCCGGGGGGGCCGGGGTGGCCGGAGTGGCAAAAATCTTCGAAAAAATGACCACGGCCTTTAATGCCGATGCAGCAGAAGGGGTGGACGTGGTGTTCCAGTACATTGTTTCAGGGGACCAGGGCGGTGACTGGATCTGCGCCATCAAAGATAAGACCTGCTCAATTGCCCCGGGCAAGCACGACAACCCTGCCTGCACCCTCAAGATCGACGCCGAAAATTTCATTGCCATGATGACAGGAAGCCTTCCGCCCATGCAGGCCTACACATCCGGAAAGCTTGCCATTGAAGGCGATATCATGAAATCCCAGCTTATTGAAAAGCTGTTTACATTAAGTTAACAGGAGGAACAGCAATGGCTACAGGAATCAAGGATAAAGTTGCAATCATCGGTATGGGGTGCACCAAATTCGGAGAGCGCTGGGATGTGGGGGCCGAAGAGCTGATGGTGGAAGCCTTTCAGGAGTGTCTCAAGGATGCGGGCATTGAAAAAAAGGATATCGGGGCCGCCTGGTTCGGTACCTGCTTTGACGAGGGCAGTGTGGGCAAGAGCGGCGTGCCCCTGGCCACGACCCTCCGCTTGCCCTTTATCCCGGTCACCCGGGTGGAAAACTACTGCGCCACCGGCAGCGAAGCCTTCAGGGGGGCCTGCTATGCCGTGGCTTCCGGTGCCTACGACATCTGCCTCGCCCTTGGGGTTGAAAAGCTCAAGGACACGGGGTTCGGCGGGCTGCCAAGCTTCACCGGTTCAAACGCGGGCAGCCTCAACTGGCAGTGGTTCCCCAACATGACGGCCCCGGGATCCTTTGCCCAGCTGGCCAGTGCCTACGGGGCAAAGTACAATATCGCGGACAAGGATATCAAGCGGGCCATGGCCCACATCTCCACCAAGAGCCATGCCAATGGCGTGAAAAATCCCAAGGCCCACCTGAGAAAAGAGGTGACCATGGAGCAGGTGATGGGATCCCCCATCATTGCCAGTCCCCTGGGACTGTTTGACTGCTGCGGCGTGAGCGACGGATCTGCCTGCGCCATCGTGACCACCCCTGAGATCGCAAAGAAACTTGGAAAAACGGATTTCGTCACGGTCAAGGCCCTCCAGCTGGCCTTGAGCTCCGGCGAGGAGATGGGGTACAACGACTGGGACGGCGATCACTTCATGACTACCACCAAGTGCAGTACCAAGGCCTATGAAGAGGCCGGCATCACCGATCCCAGAAAAGAGATCAGCATGATGGAGGTCCACGACTGCTTCTCCATCACCGAGCTTGTCACCATGGAGGATCTCCATATCTCCGAGCGGGGACAGGCGGTCAAGGACGTTCTTGCCGGTGTCTACGATGCAGACGGTGAGGTGCCCTGCCAGATCGACGGGGGCCTCAAGTGTTTTGGCCATCCCATTGGTGCCTCGGGGTTGAGGATGCTCTACGAGATGTACCTCCAGCTCAACGGGCGGGCGGAAGAGCGCCAGTTGGACAGTCCCAAGTACGGGTTGACCCATAACCTGGGCGGGTTCCCCAGCATGAACGTGTGCAGTATTTCCATTGTCGGAAAGTACGACGGTTAACGGAATCATATATTGACAAGGACCGGGAAGTCTCCCGGTCCTTTATCTAACGCTTCGCATTCGAAAAAACAAAAACCCGGCTTGGGTGTTTGCACCAGGCAAGGAGGAGATATGGCAGAACAATTGATCAAAGGTTTCCCCTCGACATCCGGAGACGATTTCCAGTTGAACACCATTACCCTGCTCAAGTATGCTGATGCTACCTATCCCGAAGTTGAGATCGTCGACAGGAACCTGGACGGCTCCATGTTTCGCTACACGTATAAAGATGCCTACACCAGGGTTAAGAAACTTGCCAATGCCCTGAAACGCCTGGGGATTAAACCCGGGGACCGGGTGGGGGTGATGGAGATCAACACCCACCGGTTTTTCGAACTCTATTTTGCCATCTCAGGCCTGGGCGCTGTGCTGGTCCAGATCAACCCCAGGATCTCCGACCACGACAGGGCCTATGTGATCAACCACGCTGGGGTGAGCTTTCTTTTTATCAACGCGCTTCTGCTCTCCATGGTGGAGCCCTTTGCCCATACGCTGGAACAGATGAAAGGATACGCCATCATCACGGACAGGCCCCTGGATCAGGTCACCACGACCCTTTCTCCCCGGGTGAGCTTTGAGGAGATCCTTGAGGCGGAATCCGATGACTGTCAATGGGAGATGATCGACGAGACTTCCGCCTTCAGCGCCTGCTATACCTCCGGCACCACGGGACTGCCCAAGGGGGTGTTTTACTCCCATCGGGCCATTTATCTTCACACCCTGACCGCTGCCGTCAACCTCAAGATCGATGCAAGGGACGTGGTGATGCAGACCGTTCCCATGTTCCATTGCCATGGATGGGGCTTTTTCTTTGCCGCTGCCATGGCCGGGGCAAAGCTTGTGTTCCCGGGACTGTACACGGCCGAGACCACCCATGTGCTGGTGGATCTCATGGTGTCGGAAAAGGTCACGGTCAACAACGGGGCGCCGGCCATCTTTTTGCCCATGCTCGAGTACATCAAGACCCTGGATGTCCGTCCGGATTTCACCGGCCTTCGCATGGCTTCCGGGGCGACCGAGCCCTCACTCTCATTGATGAAGGGGTTCTGGGAACTGGGTGGGGCTGAGATCATCCATGCCTACGGCGCCACCGAGACCGCCCCCTTTGTCACGGCAAACCTTCGAAAGCCCGCCCTTGACAAACTTTCCCAGGATGAAAAGTGGGAGCTGAAAAAGAAGCAGGGGCTGCCCGTGGCAGGCCTTGACTTCAGGATCGTGGATTTTGAGGGAAAGGAGGTGCCCCACGACGGCACCACCGTGGGAGAGGTCCTGGTGCGGGGACCATGGATCACCAGCTCCTACCACAACGACGAGCGGACAAAAGCGTCCTTTGTGGACGGATACTGGAAAAGCGGGGACGGGGGAACCATTGATGAAAACGGGTTCTTCAAGATCGCGGACCGGTTTAAGGACATGATCAAGAGCGGCGGGGAATGGATCTCCTCCATTGACCTTGAAAATACCATCATGGGCCATCCCGGTGTGCTGGAGGCCTCGGTGGTTGGGATTGCCCATCCAAAGTGGGAGGAGCGGCCCCTTGCCCTGGTGGTCCAGGGAAAAGAGGCCGGGGAAAAGGAGCGATTGAAAGAGGAGATATATGCGTTGCTGACCGAAAAGTTCGCCCGTTGGCAGTTCCCGGATGAGATCGTATTTGTACAGGAAATTCCCAAGACCAGTGTGGGGAAATTCTCAAAAAAGGATATCCGGGCAACTTATCAGGACTTTTACATGTGAACAGCCCAGGGGGTCAGGCAGGCGTTTGAACGCTGAGTTGATTCATCTTAATCAAAGGAAGGCAACCATGATTTTAGCATCAATGGATACGATAAAGCAGTACACCGATATCGGGGTTTACTCCCATGACAATCTCCATGACCATTTTTTAAAGAGCGCTGAAAAGGATCCCGACAGGATCTGTGTGGTGGATCCGCCCAACCGAATGGAGCTCAACGGTGTTGCGCCCGAACGCCTCACCTACAGGGAGTTTGCCAGGGCCGTGGATGCCGTGGCTGAGGGCCTGGTCAACCTTGGGGTGAAAAAGGACGACATCATCATGGTCCAGTTGCCCAACACCTGGGAGCTTGCCATGCTCTATCTTGCCGTGGCAAGGAGCGGCGCCATCATCTCACCGGCCCCGGTGCTGTGGCGGGAGGCGGAGATGGGATATATCGCCCAGACCACGGAGGCAAAGCTATTTATCACGGTGGAGGAGTTCAACAACTTCAACCACAGGGCCATGGGCGAATCGATCCGGTCCAACAATCCGGGAATGGACAAGGTCGTCACCCTGGAGGAGATCCGGGCCATGGTTGATGGGCCTGTCACCGGCCTCCTGGACGAAATTCCGGTGGATGCCAACGACATCTTCACCATCTGCTGGACCTCGGGCACCGAAGCCCGGTCAAAGGGGTGTCCCCTGAGCCACAACAACTGGGCCGGAATGGCACGGGTCCAGGATGCCGCAGGCTTTCAGCCGGGGGATGTGATGATGACGGCAGGGCCCCTGGTGAACATGGGGGCCGTGGGCACGGTGCTGATTCCCTGGATGGTCCTGGGCGGCACCCTGGTGCTCCACCACCCCTTTGATCCCGTTGGGTTCATGACCCAGATCATGACGGAGAAGCCCAACTACACCCTCATGGTACCGGCCCTGGCCAACATGATTGCAAAGCATCCCAGCGTGGACTCCTTTGATCTCACCTCTTTTCGATCCATCACCATGGGATCGGCCCCGCCCTCCCTGTGGACCATGGAGGAGTTCAAGAACCGCTGGGACATCGATATTGGAAACATCTGGGGCCAGAACGAGGGCACGGGGTTTATCGCAGGCACGGAGGATGTCCCGGACATGGCCACCCGGGCCACCTCGTTTCCCCATTACGGCAAGCCCGGGGTGGTGTGGAAATCCTCGGCAAGCCGCCATGTCCAGGTGAAGATCCTGGGCCCCGACGACCGGGAATTGACTGACATCGGGGAGGTGGGGGAGCTTGTCTACAAGGGACCCGGACTGCTGGCAGGTTATTTCAAGAATCCCGAAGCCACGGAACGAAGCTTTACCGATGACGGGTTCTTCAGGACCGGGGACCTGTTCCGGATCGAAGAGAACAACATGATCTCTTTTTTTGAGCGGGCCAAGGATATCATCATCCGGGGCGGTTTCAACATCAGCTCCCAGGAGATCGAAAACTATATCCTGGGCCATGAAAATGTCCAGGATGCCGCCGTGGTGGGCATGGCGGACGAGACCCTTGGGGAGCGCATGTGCGTCTATGTGGTGCCGGTTCCGGGACAGACCCTGTCCCTTGACGGGCTGGTGGACTTTTTAAATAAAAAAGGAGTAGCCCGTTACAAGCACCCGGAACGGCTGGAGATCACCCCGGTGATTCCGAGAAATCCTGTGGGCAAGGTGCTCAAGAAAGCGTTGAGGCAGGACATCAAAGAAAAATTAATGACGGAGTAGGCAAATATGGATTTTGAACTGACCAAGTCCCAGAAACAGATTCAAAAGGCTGCAAAGGATTTTGCAAAGGGCGAGTTTGACAAGGAGACGCTGCTCACCCTGGAAAAAGAGAACTGCTTTCCCCTGTCCATCTGGGAAAAGGCAAGCGACCTTGGTTTTGTCGGGATTCACTTTGACGACGAGTTCTCCGGTGCAGGGCTGGGGCTTTTTGAAAACGTGCTTCTGGCCGAAGCGTTCTGCGCAAAGGATTCCAGTGCTGGAGCTGCTCTGATGTTGGCCTCCCACGGATCTGAGATGCTTCTCAGGTTCGGCTCCAAAGCGCTGAAGGAAACGTTTTTGCCCAGGGTGGCCGAAGGCGAGATGATCTCCTCCGGGGCCCTGGGGGAGGCTGGGACCGGTTATGGGGTGGCCACCATCGCAACCACTGCCCTTGCCCAGAAGGATCAATGGATCATCAACGGCGAAAAGGCCTGGGTGACCAACGGCGGTGATGCCGGGTTCTATCTGGTGCTCTGCGTCACCGATCCCGATGTTGCACCGGAAAAGGCCATGGGCCTCTTTCTTGTGGAAAAGGAAACCCCCGGTATCACCGTAACCGATTCGGGCAGAAAGCTTGGCTGCTGCATGGTGAAGACCGCAACCCTCACCTTTGACAATGTCCGGGTTCCCCTGTCAAACCTTGTGGGAAAAAAGGGTGATGGCTTTGCCCAGGTGGAGGGGTTTTTGAACGAGCAGCGCATCGTGACGGCCGGCATCGCCCTTGGCACGGCCCAGGGCGCCCTTGAAAGGGCTGTTGCCTATGTCAGGGAGCGGGAGCAGTTTGGAAGAAAGATCGCGCGGTTTGAAGCCCTCCGGCACAAGATCGCAACCATGGCGATCCAGGTTGACCTGGCCCGGCTTGCCACCTACAGGGCGGCAAGTAATTTCGATAGGGGCAAAATAAGCCAGGCAGAGACCCACATGGCACTGGAGGCCGCTGCCGCCGCTGCCGAGGCCGTTGCGGACGCGGCGATCCAGCTCCACGGCGGTGCCGGCTACATCACGGAGACCGGGGTGGAGCATTTTTACAGGGATGCGAAATTCATCGGGATCCATGACAGCAACCAGGGGCTCAGGCTCGGTTCCATTGCAAACCACGTGATAGGAAAATTAAAGGGGTAATTATGGAGATATTGAAATTCACCGAGAAACATACGGCATTCAGGGAGCGACTCCGGCTTTTTTTGGAAAAGGAGGTGGTTCCCCTGATCCCCCAGTGCGAAAAAGAGCATATTACCCCCAAGAGCATGTGGAAGAAGATGGGGCAAAATGGTTTCCTTTGCCCCACCGTTCCTGGGGAGTACGGGGGGCCGGGCCTGGATTTCCTCTACTCTGTGATTGTCAACGAGGAGATGGCCCGGATTAGTTTTACCGGGCTTGCCGCAGGGCTTCACAGCGACATCGTGGTTCCCTACATCTCCGCCTACGGCAATGAGCGGCAGAAAAAGTATTATCTGCCTGAATGCGTTTCCGGCGATATCATCGCGGCCGTGGCCATGACCGAGCCGGACGCGGGAAGCGATGTCGCCGCCATGGTCACCACGGCGGTGGAGGAGGGGGACGAGATTGTCATCAACGGGTCCAAGACCTTTATATCCAATGGTCTGAACTGCGATATCGTGATCCTTGCGGCCAAGGATCCCGCCATTGAGAACAAGCACCAGGCCGTTTCCCTCTACATTGTTGAGGCCGGCACCCCCGGTTTTACTAAGGGGGCGCCCTTTGAGAAGATGGGATGGAACAGCCAGGATACCACCGAGCTCTTCTTTTCCGACTGCCGGATTCCAAAGGGAAACCGCCTTGGCAAGGCAGGGGATGGATTCCTCATGCTCATGGGGAAACTCCAGCAGGAGCGCCTGGTCTGTTCCCTGGGCGCCCTTTTCGCAGCTGAGAACATGTTTAACTACACCAAAGACATGTGCAGAAACACCCTGGTGGACGGCCGGGCCCTGTCCCGGTCCCAGGCGGTCCAGTTTGCCCTTGCCGAGATGGCTACGGAAATCAGGATCGTCAAGACCTTCATGGAGACCCTGGTCATTGATCACATGGATTGTAAACAGATCATTTCCGAGACCTCCATGGCCAAGTACTGGACCACGGACATGGTCAACCGGATCGGGAGCCGGTGCATGGACCTTGAGGGCAGTGCAGGCTCCCTTGAGACATCGCCCCTGGTCAGGCAGTTCCGGGACAACCGGGTGACGTCGATCTTTGCCGGCACCAATGAGATCATGAAGGGGATCATCGCCAAGATGATGCAACTTTAATTAAGTTTTTATAGGGGGACGGACAAGTGAACACCCTTACCAACGATCCAAAGACCCTTGTGGAAAACAGCATCGGCTTTTTAAAGCGCATGGGCATGAAGGTGCTTGTGATGGCGCCTAACCATGTGGAGGTCATGGCCCCCATTGCCGGTAATGAGAATCACCTGGGCACCATTTATGCCGGTGCTTTGTTCTCCATTGCCGAGGTACCCGGAGGGGTACTCTTCTATACTACCTTTGACGCCAACCGTTTTTATCCCATTGTCAAGGATGTCCGGATTCGGTTTCTCAAGCCCGTAACCACGGATGTGACGGTTGCCATGTCCATGACGCCGGCGGAAGCCCGGCGCATCACCCTTGAGGCGGAAGAAAAAGGAAAGGCCGACTTTCAGATGGAGACCGAGGTCAAAAATACCCAAGGCGAGGTGGTTGCCGCAACCACCAGCCTCTACCAGATTCGACGGATCAACCATGGAAAGGATAGTGATGGTCAGGCTTAAAGGGGTTTGTACTCGAAATTGGCTCTATTCATATGCCAGGAGCGATTATCTACAGGGGTGGGCAAGAGGGTCCGCCAAACGGGGGATACAACCATGTTGAACACAGGCGCGCTTTCGGGAATCAAGGTACTGGATCTGTCACGGCTTCTTCCGGGCCCCTTTTGTTCCATGATCCTGGCCGATCACGGGGCCGAGGTTGTTTCAGTGGAGGACGAGAAATTCAAGGCCGAGGGCGTTTTTTTAAACGGCATCAACCGTAACAAGCGCCACATGGCCCTGGATCTGAAATCGGACCAGGGGCGTGGGGTCTTTTTAAAATTGGCCAAAGACGCGGACGTGATCCTGGAAGGGTTCAGGCCTGGGGTGGTCAAACGGCTCGGGGTTGACTATGAAACCATTCAAAAGCTGAACCCTGGCATCATCTACTGCTCCATCACAGGGTATGGACAGACTGGCCCCCTCAGGGACCGGCCAGGCCACGACGCCAACTACCTGGCCACCTCCGGCATCCTGGATCTCATCGGCCAGGCGGACGCCCCCCCTTCCATTCCAGGGGTTCAGTTTGCCGACATCGCTGGCGGGGCCATGAACGCGGCCATGGGGATTCTCATGGCGCTTTTTGAGCGGACAAAATCAGGCCAGGGCCAGTACATCGACATCTCCATGACCGACGGCATGCTGGGATTTTTGCATCTGCCCCTTTTCTTCTCCGGTTTGACCGGGAAAATGCCCAAACGCTCCAACACCCTCCTTTCCCATCGCTACGCCTGCTACAACACCTATGGGACTGCGGACAATCGTTACATCACCATCGGCGCTGTGGAGCATGGGTTCTGGAAGCGGCTGTGCGAGTGCCTGGATCTTCCCGACTATGTGCCCCTGCAGTACGACGAGGCGCGGCGGGAGGAGATCATCAACACCCTGACCGGGATTTTCAAGGAGCGGACCGTTGATGAGTGGGACCGGGAATTTCGGGATGTGGATGTCTGTTACGCAAAAATTCAAGACCTTCCCGAGGTGATGGCGGATCCCTTGTTCAAGGAGCGGGAAATGGTTGTGGATCTTACCCGGGAGGACGGGACCACGGTCAAAGTGATCGGTATTCCGGTGAAGCTCAGCCGCACCCCCGGGACCCTCAGCCCCCCCCCGGAACAATTGGAGGAAACCACCGACTATAATTGGGGTCAGGCCTAGCTTATTGTCGTTGTTGTTTCGTGTTTCTAATTTAAAATATTTAATTGGCGTCGGGCTTTTCTTCTTGTTCCTCCTAGCCTGATGCCCTCGTATACCTAACTTTATTCCTAAGGAGTTATTTTTATGGCACAGGTAATTGCTGAACAGCGGGATATCGATTTTGTTTTATTTGAGCAGTTTGAGGCTGAAAAGCTGTGTGAGATGGAAAAGTACGCGGATTTTGACAAAAAGACCTTTAAGATGATCATTGCCGAGGCAAGAAAGTTTGCCATCAAGGAGATCCTGCCCACCCTGGTGGAGGGGGACAAGAACGGGGCAACATTTGAGAACGGCATGGTCCATGTGCCTGAATGCTTCAGGCGGCCCTACAAGCTCTTTGTGGAAGGGGAGTGGACCGCCATGACCGCCGATCCCGAGCTGGGGGGACAGGGCCTTCCCTTTATGGTGGCCCAGGCCGCCTCGGAGTATCTTTCCGGTGCCAACTACGCCTTTGGTT
Organism: Desulfobacterium sp.; assembly: GCA_016342325.1. Lineage (GTDB taxonomy): Bacteria > Desulfobacterota > Desulfobacteria > Desulfobacterales > Desulfobacteraceae > Desulforapulum. The sequence continues at coordinate 20,945 of JAEINR010000045.1, read as the reverse complement.
TCCACGGGTTTGAAAGCCATGCCGCAGGCAAGATGATCGAGGTGTTCGGCACCGAGCTCCAGAAAAAGTTGTTTTTAAAGAAGATGTACACAGGGGAGTGGGGCGGCACCATGGATCTGACCGAACCTGGTGCCGGATCCGATGTGGGGGCGTTGACCACCACCGCCCGGAAAAATGAGGACGGCACCTACTCCATCACCGGCAACAAGATCTTCATCACCTCCGGGGAGCATGATCTGACCGATAACATCATCCATCCGGTGCTGGCACGCATCGAGGGGGCCCCTGCCGGAACCAAGGGCATCTCTCTCTTTATCGTGCCAAAGATCTGGGTGAATGAGGACGGAAGCCTTGGCGAATTAAACGACATCGTGTGCACGGGCATAGAGGAGAAGATGGGCATCCATGCCAGCGCCACATGCAGCCTCACCTACGGGGCCAAAGGCGGCTGCCGGGGCCTTCTCCTGGGGGAGGAGAACCAGGGCATGAAGGTGATGTTCCAGATGATGAACGAGGCCAGGATCATGGTGGGGGCCATTGGTCTCAACTGTGGTTCGGCCGCATATCTCCATGCCTTGAACTATGCCGGGGAGCGGTTCCAGGGAAGGGCGCTGGAGAACATCATGGATCCTTCGGCCCCCCAGGTGCCCATCATCCAGCACCCGGATGTGCGACGGATGCTGTTGTGGATGAAGTGCCATGTGGAGGGCATGCGCAGCCTCATGTACTACGGGATCAGTCTTATCGAGACCGAAGTCACCTCCGGGTCTGAAAAGGAGCGGGAGTATGCAAAGGACCTGCTGGATCTGTTGACCCCGGTGATCAAGTCCTACTGCACGGACAGGGGGACCGAGGTGTGCTCCCAGGCGATCCAGGTGTTTGGCGGCTACGGCTACACCAGCGACTTTCCCGTTGAACAACTCTACAGGGATGCAAGGATCGCCCCCATCTACGAAGGCACCAACGGCATCCAGGCCATGGATCTGCTGGGAAGAAAGCTTGGCATGAAAAAGGGCGCCGTGTTCATGAATCTCCTTGCTGAGATGAACGAAATGGTCGCCAAGGCAAAAGAGGTCCCACGGGTGGCGCCCCTGGCCGACCTGTTGGAAACCAACATCAACAAGCTTGGCGAGGTGGCCTTGAGCATGGGGAAGACTGCCATGTCGGCAGGGTTCAAGACAGGGTTTGCCCATGCAACGCCTTTCCTGGAGGTGGTGGGGGATTCGGTGTGCGGCTGGATGCTTTTGTGGCGGGCAACGATTGCGGCCACAAAGCTTGACCCCATTGTCAAGGATAAGGACGAGGCCGCCATCAACGAGATCTGCCAAAAGAACGCCGATGCCGCGTATTACCAGGGACAGATCCTGTCTGCTCGTTTTTTCATGGAGTCGGTGCTGCCCGTGAGCCAGGGCAGGATGGATTCTCTGTTGGCAGGTAGTTCCGCGGCTGTGGATATCCCGGAGAACGCATTTTAAACAGTTATGGATGTTTGCATCGAACGGATACCTGATCACCTCATATACAATATGAGATGAGATGGGATCGGTTCATGTGCGAGGAGCCATAGACTGAAAAGGAAAGGAGAGTGCATGAAGAATGATGGAATCGCGCTATCACAGCAGCTTGTCCTTGGGGAAGTGCTGGCAAGATGGGCCAGGAAGCGTCCGGAAAAGGAGATGTTGGCCTTTAAGGAAAACCGCTTCACCTATGGCCGGGTCAATGCCCGGGTCAACTCCCTTGCCAATGCGCTTTTGGGCCTTGGGGTCAAACAGGGAGACAAGATCTCGGTGCTGTTTCTCAACGGCAACGAGATCCTTGAGTGCTATTTCGCGGCTGCCAAGATCGGGGCCGTGGCCGTTCCCCTCAACTTTCGCCTGGTGGGACCGGAGTTGATTTATCAGATCGAAAACTCCGATTCCATTGCCATGGTTTTTGGCAAAGTGTTTGCCCCGGTGGTGGACGCCATCCGGGGGGACCTTCCCGGTGTTCGTTATTTTATCTCAAACACGGGCAAAGGCGTTGAAGGCGTCATGGACTACGAGACCCTGGTTGAAAACGGTTCCCCGGAAGAACCAGGCATCCATGTGAATGACGACGATCCCGCATTCATCATGTACACCTCCGGCACCACGGGGAAACCCAAGGGCGCGGTCATGAGCCACAAGAACATCCTCATGGACAGCTTTAATCTGCTCATGGAGTTTCGGCTCTCGGACCGTGACCGGTATTTGTGCGTGCCACCGCTCTTTCACACGGCAGCCCTTGCCCTTGCCGTCACCAATGTGGTTGTGGGGGCAACCATCGTACTGGAGGACAACTTTGTTCCCCAGGAAATTCCTAAAATACTGGAACAGGAAAAAATCACCATGACCTTCCTGGTGCCTGCCATGTGGATTTTTCTTCTCCAGGTGCCGGGGATCGAAGGGGTCGACACTGAAAGTCTCAGGGTCTGCATCACCGGGGCGGCAGTCATGCCCACGGATGTCAAGAAACGGATCATGGCGCTCTTTTCCAACGCCGGGGTGTATGACGTGTTTGGCCAGACCGAGATGAGCCCCTGCACCACCATGCTCAAGCCGGAGCATGCCCTTGAAAAACCCGGTTCAGTGGGGCGGGCCATCCTCAACGTGGAGGTGAGGATCGTTGATGTCAACAACGCGGATGTCCCGGACGGCGAGATCGGGGAGATCGTCTACAAGGGGCCCACCCTGATGCAGGGGTATTACAAGAATCCCGAAGCCACGGCCCGGGCAATGGAAGATGGGTGGTTCCACAGCGGAGACCTGGTAAAAAAGGACCCGGACGGCTTTATTTATGTGGTGGACAGGGCAAAGGACATGATCATCACCGGCGGTGAAAATGTCTATTCCGCAGAGGTGGAAGAGGTGCTTTTCAGCCATGGGAAAATACTGGAAGTGGCTGTTGTCGGGGTGCCGGATCCTGAGTGGGGTGAGCGTATCAAGGCCGTGGTCGTTCCCGTAAATGGGGTTACCTTGACCCGGGAGGAGATCCTCGAACACTGCCGGAAGAACCTTGCAGGCTACAAAAAACCAAGAATAATCGACATGGTTGATTCTTTGCCGAGAAATGCAGCAGGAAAAGTTCTAAAATTCAAGTTGCGCAGTTAAAGATACCCTGGGCTGAGCAGTAAAAAAACTCTCTTTTATCATCACCGGTTTTATTCACTCTGACGAAAAAAATGGGAGAAAAAACATGAAAAAAGCGTTGGTAAGTGTTTGTTCTATTCTATTGATCATGGGGTTTACCATTGGCATTGGATTTGCGCAGGATGAGGTTCAGGACATTACCGAAGATATTCTTGTGGGACCTGGAAGCATCACCATCGCCACCACCAAGGACATCCAGATGAGTTTCGGCGGGCTGGTAAGAATCATTCCCACCTCTGAAAACAGCTGGGATTTTGGAATGTCCGACAATGTATCCGCCTATCTGGGGGGGATGCTCAACGATTCCTTTTTTAATAACCATATGAACGAATCCGGAAGTATCGCAAATTCCTATATTCGTACGGAAAGCAAACTCTATTTCAATGCCATACCCAAGGACAGGAAATGGACATTTTATGCCGCCCTGGAGTTTGACCGGCCCGTTGAAAACGGCACCGTTGATAATCGCGGTGGAAAAAGTGCGGATTCCAGTAATTTCGGTCTTGAGCGCCTCCACGGCACCATGGCATTACCCTATAATCTGCGTTTCCATGCAGGATGGGATATCTGGGAGATGGATGTCTACAATGGCGGAGCGCTTTTGTACGCAGACGACAACCCGGGGTTCTGGCTCACCGGCGGCAGCGGCGCCCTTAAATTTAATGTGGGTTATTTTAAACTCATGGAGAACGATTTTCAAACCAGCATCGCCACCCTTGATAATGATGAGAATAATGACAGAAGTTTATATGCGGGCTTTGTTGATTATGAGATCAATGACACCAACACCGTGAGATTCATGTATGCCTATGACCGGATTCGAAAAATACCGATCAACGATTTCCTAGGTTCTGTCACCAGCGGGGCTCTTGGCATCACCGGTTCAGATTCTCCCGTGGTCGATTCCCATCATGTGGGCGCATATTATATTGGTACTTTCGGCGGATTGGAACTTCTCCTGGAAGGCGTTTATCAATTTGGTAATGCAGATGATACCGGACTTGCCCAGGATGATTTTGACATCAGCGCCTGTGCCTTTGCCCTGGATCTGACCTATGAATTAAAAGAGGCTGTGGGGTTCAGTCTCAAGCCCCATTTGGGTGTCCTCTACACATCCGGGGATGATGATGCCAATGATGATACCCTGGGCGGCTACCAGGGCGTTGAAAATACCCAGAGATTCTCCCGAAGATGGGGCGGGGAAAACACCATCATTGGTGACACCAACTTTACCCTGGGGTCAATGCTCTACGGATATCTGCCCGAACTCTACGGCAATGGCACCCCGGTGATAACAGGCGGGTTGCAGAACACGGCCGGTCTGGGCGGGGGCCGGGGGGACAATCCCGGGCTGACCATGTTCTCCTTTGGGATTAAGGCCACTCCCAAGCGGTTTCTCATCTATAAAACCAACATAAACGCTTTTATCTGGAACGAAGACTTTGTGGTGACAAGTTTTGCCGACGGCCGAACAAATACCCAGGTGGAATCGGGTTATGTGGGAACCGAGTGGGACAATGAAATCACCCTTGCCTTGAGTAAAAGTACCTTTATAAAAGGACAGTTTTCCTTTTTCTTTCCCGGGGATGGCGTAAAAGATGCCACAACAGCCCTGAGTGGTACCCAGAGTGATGATATCGCAAGTCGTGTGGCCGCCGAATTTATCTGGAATTTTTAAACTAAATTCTCCGTACCATGGCCTGGCCCAGGGGAGGGGCCAGGCGAAAATGTGAGGTGCTCTTCCGGGGCGTGGCTGAGGCCCGGAAGAGCATTTTTTATGGGATTAGTAAAAATAGAAGAAAAAAAGAAGTGTAAACACTGTTTTGGGTTGACTTTGTTTGTTCATTGGATCATCTATAAATAACAATTTTACGCACAATGTAACAGGAGGATAAATGAACATCTTAAAAATTGATCACCTGGGAATTGCGGTAAAGAGCATCGATAAAGGAAAAAATTTCTGGGTAGACGTTCTGGGCATGGAATTCGCTGGAACTGAAACCGTGGATGCCCAGAAGGTGACCACGGCGTTTCTGCCCGTTGGAGAGAGTGAGGTCGAACTCCTCGAATCAACCTCCGACGACGGTCCTGTCGCAAAGTACATTGATAAAAAAGGCGAAGGCATCCAGCATGTTGCATTCCGGGTGGAAAACATCGAAGAGGCCCTTGAGGAGCTCAAAGCCAAAGGGATCCGCCTCATTGATGAGACGCCGCGAATGGGAGCCGGGGGTGCAAAGATCGCATTCCTTCATCCCAAGGCGACATCCGGTGTACTGGTGGAACTTTGCCAGAGGGATTAGCTGTACACAATCTGTTTAAGTTGTAACGTTTTAAGTTGTAATGTTTGTTGTCATAAGAAATTTGCCGTTAATCGAACGGATGGTGGTTTGCCATCCCGGATGAATAAGGAATTTTCAATGTCACAAAGTCCTGATCTAAACACCTGGAAAGAACTTGCAGCAAAAGAACTAAGGGGAAAATCTCTGGAATCCCTGGAGACCCCGACGCCGGAGGGGATCACAATCAATCCCCTTTACACAGCCAAAGACCTGGACAAGGTCGAGTTCATGGATAACCTTCCCGGATTTGAACCCTTTGTAAGAGGCCCCAAGGCCACCATGTATGCAGGAAGACCCTGGACCATTCGGCAGTATGCCGGATTCTCAACGGCCAAGGAGTCCAACGCGTTTTATCGCAAAAACCTTGCCGCAGGCCAGAAGGGGCTCTCCGTGGCATTTGACCTTGCCACCCACAGGGGATACGATTCGGATCATCCCAGGGTTTCCGGCGATGTCGGAAAGGCCGGGGTGGCCGTGGATTCCGTGGAGGACATGAAGATCCTCTTTGACCAGATCCCCCTGGATAAGATGTCGGTGTCCATGACCATGAACGGGGCCGTGCTGCCTATCCTTGCCGGCTATATCGTGGCCGCGGAAGAGCAGGGTGTCAAACCCGAACAGCTTACGGGAACCATCCAGAACGATATCCTCAAGGAGTACCTGACAAGAAACACCTACATTTATCCCCCGACGCCCTCCATGCGGATTATTTCAGATATCATCGCGTATTGTTCCGAGAAAATGCCCAAGTACAACACGGTGAGCATCAGCGGCTACCACATGATGGAAGCGGGTGCGGACAGTGTGCTCCAGACGGCGTTTACCCTGGCCGACGGCCTTGAGTATGCCAAGGCGGCCATGGGCGCAGGGCTAGACATTGATTCCTTTGCCCCCAGACTTTCCTTCTTTTTTGGCATCGGCATGAACTTTTTCATGGATATCGCCATGCTCAGGGCGGCCCGGTTTCTCTGGGCCGAACTCATGGGGCAATTCAATCCCAAAAATCCCAAATCCAAGATGCTCAGGACCCATTGCCAGACCTCGGGCTGGAGCCTGACCCAGCAGGATCCCTACAACAATATCATCCGCACCACCCTGGAATGCATGTCAGCCGTGCTCGGCGGCACCCAGAGTCTGCACACCAACAGCTTTGACGAGGCCGTGGGCCTGCCCACCGAGACCTCGGCCCGCATCGCCAGGAACACCCAGATTATCGTCCAGGAGGAGTCCAAGGTGACAAGCGTTGTGGATCCCCTTGGCGGCTCCTACTATGTGGAATCCCTGACCCAGAATATCGTTGATGAGGTTCGGAAGATATTAAAGGAGGTTGAGGATCTGGGCGGTATGGCAAAGGCCATTGAGACCGGTATGCCCAAGATGCGCATCGAAGAGGTGGCAGCAAGGCGCCAGGCCCGGATCGACCAGGGCAAGGACGTGATTGTTGGCGTGAACAAATATACCCTGGACGAGGAGATTCCCCTGGATGTGCTTGAGATCTCCGATGATGTTCGGGTGGAACAGATTGAACGGCTCAATACCATTAAGGCGACCCGGGATGCCGACCGGGTGAATGCAGCCCTGGAGGCCCTTACCAAGGCCGCAGAGGGTGACGCCAACCTTCTGGCCGCAGCCATTGAGGCGATCAGGGCCCGGGCCACCGTGGGCGAGGTTTCCGATGCCATGGAAAAGGTGTTTGGCAGGTTTGTGGCCACCACCCAGTGCATCTCCGGGGTCTACGCCTCAGAGTGCGGCGATTCCGAGGTTCTTGCTTCCCTTCGAAAGCGGACCGAAGATTTTGAGAAAACCTCGGGCAGACGACCCAGGATTCTCCTGACCAAGATGGGCCAGGACGGCCATGACCGGGGCATCAAGGTGATTGCCACGGCCTATGCGGATTTCGGCTTTGATGTGGATATCAGCCCCATGTTCCAAACCCCTGAAGAGGCGGCCCGCATGGCCGTTGAGAACGATGTCCATGTGGTGGGGGTTTCAAGCCTTGCCGCCGGTCATAAGACCCTGGTGCCCGCCCTGATCAAAGCGTTGAAACAGGAAGGGGCCGATGACATACGGGTGGTTGTGGGGGGCATCATTCCGCCCTGTGACTATGATTTTCTGACCGAGGCCGGCGCCGTGGAGATCTTCGGGCCCGGCACCGTGGTGACCGATTCGGCCAACCGGACCCTGAATGCCATTGGCGCGTGAGTGTGCCCATGACTGACACAAATGGGTTTGATTTGAAACTGTATGTAGACGGGGTGCTCAACGGTCAGCGGCGGAGCATTGCCAAGGCCATCACCCTGGTGGAGAGCTCGCTTCCGGAACACCGGAAGCGTGCCGCAAAGATGATGGAAGGCCTGCTTCCATACACGGGGAAATCCGTGCGTCTTGGTATCACCGGGGTGCCCGGGGTAGGGAAATCCACCTTTGTGGAAAACCTGGGTATCTTGCTTGTGGAGGAAGGGTACAAGGTTGCCGTGCTTGCGGTGGATCCCTCCAGCAGCAGGAGTGGCGGCAGCATCCTGGGGGACAAGACCCGCATGGAAAAGCTTGCGGCCCATCCTGCCACCTTTATCCGGCCCTCTCCCTCGGGGGAGACCCTGGGCGGGGTGGCGGCAAAGACCCGGGAGAGTCTTCTTGTGTGCGAGGCCGCAGGCTATGACGTGGTCCTTGTGGAGACCGTGGGGGTGGGCCAGTCCGAGACCAGCGTGGCCACCATGGTCGATTGCTTCCTTGCCCTCATGATAACCGGTGCCGGTGACGAACTCCAGGGAATCAAAAAAGGAGTGCTTGAGGTGGCGGACGCCATTGCCATCAACAAGTGCGACGGTGACAACATCGACCGGGCGGAAAAGGCCCGGCTGGAGTTTGAGATCGCCATGCACATCGTCACCCCGGAATCGCCTTCCTGGCGGCCCCCGGTTCTCACCTGCAGTTCAATCATTGAAAACGGAACCCGCAATGTGTGGGAGACCGTTCTTGAACATCGAAAAATTATGACTGAAACAGGGGAGTTTGCCCTGCGAAGAAAACGTCAGTCCCTCTCCTGGATGTGGACCCTTGTGGACGAGGGGCTTAAGGCGAGGTTCAAGCAGAACCATCGCATTTCCAAGAGAATCCCGGAAATATCAGGAGCGGTACAACAGGAGCGGATATCACCCTCGGCTGCGGCCGAGGAGTTGTTGTCATATCTATAAACATATGGGGTCAGGCTTAGCTTATTACGCTTTTAAATAAAAAGCGTAATAAGCTAAGCCTGACCCCGATTATATAAGGATTGATTATGAAGATACATGAATACCAGGCAAAGGAGTTGTTCAGGACCTTTGGTGTTCCAGTGCCGGACGGGGGCGTAGCCTTTTCCGTGGAAGAGGCCGTGGATGTCGCCAAGGGACTTGGCGCCTATCCGGTGGTTGTCAAGGCCCAGATCCATGCAGGGGGCCGGGGAAAGGGCGGGGGCGTTAAGCTTGCCGCTTCCGAAGCAGAAGCAAAAGCGTTTGCCGACGAGATCCTTGGCATGACCCTTGTGACCCACCAGACCGGTCCTGAAGGTCGATTGGTGAAAAAGCTTCTGGTGGAGGCGGGCCAGGAGATCGAAAAAGAGCTGTATTTAAGTCTCCTGGTGGACAGGGCCACGGCCGGTATCGTGATCATGGCCAGCCAGGAAGGCGGCATGGACATCGAAGAGGTTGCCGCCACCACCCCTGAAAAGATCATCAAGGTGAGGGTCGATCCCCTTACGGGCATCCAGGGCTATCATTTGAGGGAGGTGGGATACGGTCTCGAGCTACCAACGGCCGCCCTCAGGGGGTTTTCAACCCTTCTCAAGAATCTTTACACCCTGTTTGTTAAAAACGATTGCTCCCTCCTGGAGATCAATCCCCTGATCCTCACAAAGGACGACAGGGTCATGGCGTTGGACGCCAAGGTGGATATCGACTCCAACGCCCTTTATCGCCACAGATCCCTTCTGGACTTCAGGGATATTGACGAGGAAGATCCCCTGGAGGTGGAGGCCTCAAAGTTCAACCTCAACTACATTAACCTGGACGGGAACGTCGGCAACATTGTCAACGGTGCAGGCCTTGCCATGGCCACCATGGATATTATCAAGAACGCCGGGGCCGAACCTGCCAACTTCATGGATGTGGGGGGGGGAGCCACGGCCGAGATGGTGGAGAACGCCTTCAGGATCATCCTCATGGACGAAAAGGTCAAGGCGGTGCTCATCAACATCTTCGGCGGCATCCTGCGCTGTGATGTTTTTGCCCAGGGGGTTGTTGCAGCCGCCAAAAAGATCGGCATTACCATTCCCATTGTTGTTCGCATGGAAGGGACCAATGTGGAAGCGGGCAAGGAGATCCTTGCCGCATCCGGTCTCAACCTGATCAATGCCGTGGATCTCAAGGATGCAGCCGCAAAGGTTGCAGCAGCCATATAAACCATATCGGGCGGAATTTATGCTTAAACTCAAACTGAAACATAAAGTTAAGCTGAAATTTCAGCTTGAGCAAAAGCGTGTTTCCGCCATGGGGAGAGTGTTGTGAGTATATTTGTGAATAAAGAAACAAGGCTCGTTGTCCAGGGAATCACGGGCAAGGAAGGCCAGTTCCATACAAGGCAGTGTATCGAGTACGGCACCAATGTGGTTGCCGGGGTCACCCCGGGCAAGGGCGGCCAGACCATGGACGATGTTCCGGTGTTTAACACGGTTCGTTCTGCGGTTGAGGCCACCGGGGCCAACGCCAGCATGATTTTTGTTCCCCCGCCGTTCTGCGCCGACGCCATCATGGAGGCGGCGGACAGCGGGGTTGAGCTCATCGTGGCCATTACGGAGGGGATTCCCGTGCTCGACATGGTAAAGGTGAAGAATTTTCTCGCCACAAAAACCTGTCGGCTCATCGGTCCCAACTGCCCGGGCATCATCACCCCGGGTGAGTGCAAGATCGGTATCATGCCGGGCAAGATTCACCTGAAAGGCGGACCTGTCGGGGTGATTTCACGGTCCGGGACCCTCACCTACGAGGTGGTGGACCAGCTCACCAAGCTCGGCATCGGCCAGACCACCTGCATCGGTATCGGCGGCGATCCTGTGAACGGCACCAATTTCATTGATGTGCTTGAGGCCTTTGAGAACGATCCCGACACAAAGGGCATCGTCATGGTGGGCGAGATCGGCGGCAGCGCGGAAGAGGAGGCCGCCGCCTACATCAAGGCCCATGTGACCAAGCCCGTGGTGGGATTCATTGCAGGGTTGACCGCCCCTCCGGGAAGAAGAATGGGCCATGCCGGCGCCATCATCAGCGGCAGCAGCGGCACGGGCCAGGCCAAGATCGAGGCCATGGAGAAGAACGGTATCCGGGTGTGTATGAACCTCGGCACCATTGGAGAGGTGTGTAAAGAGGTATTTTGATATTGCGTTGTGAGTCGTGTGTATTTTCAGAGTTCAATTGTTTTCTTTTATGGAGGTTCATTGATCAACATTAACGTATGACGGCAGATTGTTCCTCGAACAGGACGTCTGTCGTCAAGGAGGATAGATGGAACGCTTAGTCAAAGACCGAATCAAAAAGAGCAGAATCCCGGCAAGGCTTGACCTTGCCCAGAGCGGCACCGGCCTTGTGCTCGGGTTGTTCATGTGGGTTCACATGCTCCTGGTGGGAAGTATTCTGCTGGGAAAAGGCTCTTTTAACTTTGTGGCAAAAACCATGGAACTCTCGTTCCTTTCAGACACGGGACACGGATACCCCTCAGCCGTCTTTTTTGCGGTGCTGGGTGTGTTCTCCCTTTTTATTATCCATGCCGCCCTGGGGGTGAGGAAATTTCCCATCTCCTGGAAGCAGCACACCATCATACGCTCCCAGATGGGCATGATGAACCACAGTGACACCAACCTCTGGTACTGGCAGGTGGTCACGGGATTTTTCATGTTTTTCCTGGGATCGGTTCATCTTTTTGTCATGCTCACCCACCCCGGCCAGATCGATCCCTACCTTTCAGCGGACCGGGTTTTTTCTTCCACCATGTGGCCCCTTTATCTTGTGCTGCTGTTCTGTGTGGAAGTCCACGGCACCATCGGCCTTTACAGGCTTTGCATGAAGTGGGGCTGGTTTGCAGGAACGGATCCTGCAAAATCCAGAGAAAAGCTCAAAATGGTCAAGAACCGGGCCACGATTTTCTTTCTTTCCATTGGTGTACTCGCCCTCCTGGTTTTCTTCATCATCGGATGGGGACACAGCGATCGTGTGGGGGAGCCTTATAACACTGGGCACACCGCGGTTGAAGACTCAGTGGCCCCCGGGGCCGACCCGGTTGATGCCGGTACAGAAGAGGCCACCGAAGTAGAAGCGTCCGAGGAGACTGGGGAAGAGCTGGAAGAGGCTACCGAAGTAGAGGCAGCAGAAGAGATCGCGGAAGAGGCGGTCGAAGCCGCTGAAGTAGAGGCATCCGAGGAGACCGCAGAAGAGTCGGTGGAGGCTGCTGACGACGAGACGGCTGAAGAGACCGCGGTGGAGACAACCGAGGCGCCCTCAGCGCCATCGGACATCCATGTGGAAGTGGAAGCTAACGATCATACGACATCAAACAAGGAGTAATCGATGAAGGTCATATATACTGATTCACTTGTCATCGGTGGCGGCCTTGCGGGATTGAGGATCGCCATCGCATCCAGACAGAGGGGCTATGATACCATTGTCCTTTCCCTCATGCCTGCCAAGCGCTCCCACTCGGCAGCAGCCCAGGGCGGCATGCAGGCAAGCCTTGGCGCCAGTATCAAAGGCGAGGGCGACAACGAGGAGGTCCATTTCGAAGATACGGTCAAGGGCAGCGACTGGGGGTGTGACCAGGACGTCGCCAGGATGTTCGTCAACACAGCCCCCAAGGCCATCCGCCAGCTCACGGCCTGGGGCGTACCCTGGAGCCGGGTTAAAAAGGGCGACCGCCAGGTGGTCATCAACGGCAAGAAGGTGACCATCACCGAGAAGAACGAGGCCCATGGTCTCATCACTTCCCGGGATTTCGGGGGCACCAAGAAGTGGCGGACCTGCTTCACCAGTGACGGCACCGGCCATACCATGCTCTATGCCATGGACAACAAGGCCATTGAGCTCGGCATTCCCGTCCACGAAAGAAAGGAAGCCATCGCCCTTATCCACGAGGACGGGGTCTGCCACGGCGCCGTTGTCAGGGACCTTGTCACCGGCGAGCTCATCGCCTACGTGGCCAAGGCCACCACCATTGCCACCGGCGGGTACGGCCGGCTCTACGCCGTGTCCACCAATGCAGTCATCTCCGAGGGAATGGGAACGGCCATCGCCCTTGAGACAGGGGTGGCTACTTTGGGCAACATGGAAGCGGTCCAGTTTCATCCCACGGCCATCGTGCCCGTGGGGATTCTCACCACCGAAGGATGCCGGGGAGACGGCGGCCTGCTCCTGGACAAGGACGGCTACCGGTTCATGCCCGACTATGAGCCGGACAAGAAAGAGCTTGCCTCACGGGACGTGGTGTCCCGGCGTATGACCGAGCACATAAGAAAGGGCAAGGGTGTTTCGTCACGGTACGGGGACCATCTCTGGCTGGACATCACGCTGCTTGGCAAAGAGCACATCAATAAAAACCTGAGGGAGGTCAAGGAGATCTGCGAGTATTTCCTGGGCATTGATCCGGTCAAGGAGTACATCCCGGTGCGACCCACCCAGCATTACTCCATGGGCGGGGTCAGAACCAAGGCCACGGGTGAGAGCCCGAACCTTAAGGGGCTTTTCTCAGCCGGGGAAGCCGCCTGTTGGGACATGCACGGATTTAACCGCTTGGGGGGAAACTCCGTTGCCGAGACCGTGGTGGCCGGCATGATCGTGGGCGAGTATGTGGCCGACCACTGTGCTGAAAACGACCTGAACATCGACACAAAGCTCATCGAAAAGTTCGTCAGGCGGGAAGAGAACAAGATCATCAAGCTCCTGAACCGGGATGTTGGAGAAAATCCCTTTGAGCTCAGGAAAGAGATGCAGGATATCATGATGGACAAGGTGGGTATCTTCAGGAACGGGGCTGATCTTGCCAAGGCGGTGGAGGAGCTGAAGGTGCTCAACCAGCGGGCCAAGAATATTGCGCTGCGGAACCGGATATCCACCTCCAACCCGGAGCTTGTTGAGGCGATCCGGGTGCCCAAGATGATCCGCCTGGCCCAGTGCGTGGCCTACGGCGCCATGCTCAGAACCGAGAGCCGGGGTGCCCATGCCAGGGAAGACTTTCCTGAAAGAAATGACAAGGAATGGCTTAAACGAACCCTTACCACCTGGTCTTCCGAGGACAATGATCTGCCCGAGGTCTCCTACGAGCCCCTGGACATCATGAGAATGGAGATGCCCCCGGGTTCCAGGGGCTACGGCGTTGACAATACCGTTCACCACCCGGACACGGAAAAGAGGGTGGCCGAGATCGAGGAGATTAAAACTGCCCATCCCGATGCAGACCGCTTTGAGATGCAGGAACTGCTCAATCCCATTGAGATACCGGAAAAATTCAAAGGAAAGAACGAGCGCATAGGGAGGGGTTTTAAATAATGAGTGATCAGGAGAGAACCTTAAAATTTCATATTCTACGATACAACCCCCAGATCAAGGGGGACACACCCACCATGAAGACCTACGAGATAAAAGAGGCACCGGGGATGACCATCTTCATCGCCTTGAACGAGATCCGGGAGAAGCACGATCCCTCCATTCAGTTTGATTTCATCTGCCGTGCAGGGATTTGCGGCAGCTGCGCCATGGTCATCAACGGCCAGCCCGACCTTGCCTGCCGGACCCTCACATCCAAGTTTCCCGAGGGGGAGATCAAGCTTTTGCCCCTGCCCGGTTTCGAGCTCATCGGGGATCTTTCCGTGAACACGGGTAAATTCATGCGCCAGATGAGCGAGCGGGTGGAGAGTTGGATCCATGACAAGTATGCGGAAAACGTGGACCTGTGCAAGCTTGAGGAGCGCATGGACCCGGACACGGCCGACGAGATCTACGAGCTCGAGCGCTGTGTGGAGTGCGGCTGCTGCGTCTCGGCCTGCGCCACCAAGCGCATGCGGGAAGGGTTCCTCAGTGCCGTGGGCTTCATGCGCCTTGCCCGGTACGCCCTGGATCCCAGGGACAAGCGCTCCGACGAGGAGTTCTACGAGATCATGGGGGATGATGACGGGGTGTTCGGCTGCATGACCCTGTTGGGCTGCCAGGACTACTGCCCCAAGGATCTGCCCCACCAGACCCAGATTGCCTACCTGAGACGTAAAATGGCAATGATCAACTGACAAGGAGAATGAATGACACAATTTAATTATACGCCCATGTTTCCCCTGGGAGAGGATACCACCGAGTATAAGCTTGTCTCCCGGGAATATGTTAACACCAAGGATTTCAACGGAAAGGAGGTCCTGACCGTTGAGCCCCAGGCCCTTGGCTTGGTCGCAAAGACTGCCTTTAAGGAGGTGGCCCATCTTTACCGTTCCGAGCACCTGAAAAAGCTCAGGGGTATCATCGATGATCCGGAAAGCAGTGATAACGACCGGTACATTGCCCTGGAACTGTTGAAGAACGCTGCCATATCCGCAGAAATGGTCTATCCCATGTGCCAGGATACGGGCACGGCCATTATCATGGGCAAGAAGGGACAGCAGGTCTGGACCTGGTCCGATGATGGGGAGGAGCTCTCCAAGGGCGTGTTCGATGCCTATACCGAGAATTATCTCAGGTACTCCCAGAACGCCCCCATCACCATGTACGATGAGAAGAACACCAAGTGCAACCTGCCGGCCCAGATTGATCTCTATGCCACCCAGGGGGAGGAGTACCGGTTTCTGTTCATGGCTAAAGGCGGTGGGTCCGCCAACAAGACCTTCCTCTACCAGATGACCAAGGCGGTGCTCAATTCCGAGGAGATCCTGCTGGACTTCATGACCGAGAAGATGAAGAGTCTTGGTACGGCGGCCTGTCCGCCCTACTATCTGGCCTTTGTCATTGGCGGCACCTCGGCCGAAGCCAACCTCAAGACGGTGAAGCTTGCCTCTGCCCGGTATCTCGACGCCCTTCCCACAACCGGGGACGACACGGGCCACGCCTTCAGGGACGT
Source organism: Desulfobacterium sp. (assembly GCA_016342325.1). Lineage (GTDB taxonomy): Bacteria > Desulfobacterota > Desulfobacteria > Desulfobacterales > Desulfobacteraceae > Desulforapulum. The sequence continues at coordinate 5,320 of JAEINR010000045.1, read as the reverse complement.
TGACCTTGAGAAAAAGGTGCTGGACCGGGCCCAGAAGATCGGCCTTGGCGCCCAGTTCGGGGGCAAGCATTTTGCCCTGGATGTCCGGGTGGTGAGGCTGCCCCGCCACGGTGCTTCCTGCCCCGTGGGCATTGGGGTGAGCTGCTCCGCCGACCGGCAGATCAAGGCAAAGATCACCCGGGAGGGGATTTTCATTGAAAAACTTGAGGAGAATCCGTCAAAGTTCTTGCCGCTGATAGAGCCTGAAATGGCAGACGCGGTCAAGGTGGACCTGAACAAACCCATGGCCGAGATCCGGGCCCAGTTAAGCGAATATCCCGTTGCCACACGGCTGTTGCTATCCGGCAAGATCATCGTTGCCAGGGATATCGCCCATTCCAAGTTCCAGGAGCGCCTGGACAAAGGAGAGGGACTGCCCGACTACATCAAGGATCACATCATCTACTATGCAGGACCTGCCAAGACCCCGGAAGGCCAGGCCTCGGGTTCCTTCGGCCCCACCACCGCCGGCAGAATGGATCCCTATGTTCCCGTCTTCCAGGAGCAGGGGGCGTCCATGGTCATGCTGGCCAAGGGCAACCGTTCCCAACAGGTGACCGATGCCTGCCAAAAGTTCGGCGGCTTCTATCTCGGATCTCCGGGCGGCCCTGCCGCACGGCTCGGCCGGGACTTCATTAAGAAAGTGGAGCTTGTGGAATATGAAGAGCTCGGCATGGAAGCGGTGTTCATGATGACGGTGGAGGACTTCCCCGCCTTTATCATCGTGGATGACAAGGGTAACGATTTCTACAGTAATCTACTTTAATCCATAAATAACCAGTTAACCCGGGGCAGGGCCGTTTGGCTCTGCCCCGGGTTTTCTTTAGTTTATGATCCTTCAACTTCCTGATTCCTGCCGTTGATTATTGAAACTGATCTTAATTTCAAACTCTTCTTACTCCTTCCCAGGCCATATGAATCCTTTTTTCTCGAGTTCTTCACGGCTCAACTCATCGAGTTCATGGGGCAGGACGATCCAGTCACTGGATCCAAAGGTTTTGTAGTGGAAGTGGGGTTCAATGCCCACGATATTGTTTTCCGGCTTGTAATAAAGCGCTGCAATTTGAATGGTGACCGCCTCTTCTTTGGCCAGGGCCGTCTTCACCCTGTCGTATACGGCCTTGAATGTTTTCCCCCGGTCAAAGATGTCATCCACGATCAGAATCCGGCACCCTGGAGTGACCCTGCGTGCCAGCGCGTCCACATTCTCCACCCGGACCTCCCCTGCGGCGCCGATTCCCGTATAGGACTGCGCATGGATGGTGGTGAACTCCTTTTTCTTGCCGGAAAGCAGGGCAAACACCTCTTGCATATAGATGGATATCTGAGCGCCCCCCCGGGTGATTCCGGAAAAGATATCAAAATCATGGCCCTGGCCATAAATCTTCTTTGCAAACTCCCAGCAGTCTCTCTCCATTTGCTGTGAATCGATAAATATTTTTTCATTTGTAACGGTCATACGTTTCAGTTACTCCGAATCCTGATCATCCCGTTCCCGTACTCTAAAAAGGTATCAGGTGCAATCAAACAGCCGGGACAAAAGTTAAAGTAAGGGTAGAGCTTCGTTTAAAGTTGTGTATCCGGCCCTGCCCTGAACAAGGGCCCTTGCCTCAATCCCGTCAGCATGGGAAGTGCCATAATATAACAGGATTTTAATAATCATCAATTATAATCGTGGAATTTACCGGAATAATACGGGCTTTTGAGAATCCTGGGACTGGGCTCATATAATTCAATATCCCCCTTTAAAAAGAGGCGCAGGGGATGACCATCTTCATGCGCCTTGCCCGGTACGCCCTGGATCCCAGGGACAACGTTCCGACGAGGAGTTCTACGGGATCATGGGGGATGATGACGGGGTGTTAGGCTGCATGACCCTGCTGGGCTGCCAGGACTACTCAAGCGGACCCTCAACACTTGGTCTTCCGAGGACAACGGCCTGCCCGAGGTCTCCTACTAGGCCCTGGACATCATGAAGATGGAGGTGCCCCCCGGATTCAGGGGCTATGGCGTGGACAACACAGTTCACCACCCGGCCCCCAAATCCCGGATTTTGCCCGGGCAGTTTTTATCAGTCCGGCAATACTATCTTACCAAATTCTGCTGCAAAAGCCCCAATTGTGATCTCGGCTGTTCCATCTGCAAGTTGGTCTGCAAAACTCTCAATATCTTTTCCGTCAATGTCATGATCGGAGTCAAGATCTCCTGGAATTTCATCTTGACCCTCTGCTATCACAAATGGTGAAAAGGAAAGGGTCTCACCGCATAGTGTATTCGTTTCTGCGTTAAGAGAGACCGTTATATCTTCCCAGATATCACCGGTCCAATGGAATAATATAAGGTTGTTTTCATCGGTGACCGTTGATTCATCATACTGGATACAGACAGAAACCGGCTGATCAATTGAGCCTGTAAACTCTATGCTATAGACTTCACTTGCGAACGAAAAATTAGCAGGCGGAGTCGGCTGTGATGCTGGGCTTTTTATAACAGACAATTCACCGGCTGACGTTACACTCTCAAATTGGAGGGTCATTTCCGGTATGGGCTCGACGACAACATTGTCTCTGGCACTGATGGACGTTTGCGTAACCCCATCTGAAAAAAAATAGGCGGCGCCACGTTTAGCGCCTGAATGCTTACCAGCATTCGGAGCACCGATGATGCCATCCCCATTATAATTTTCGGCTACGGATCCACCGAAATAGTCTCCAGGTGCACCGTCAATTGCAGTGATCTTAGCAGCCTGATACCAATCGTTGTCCACGGGACTGAACACATATGCTGAACCGGAGGAAGTCCCCTTATCATCATCCCATGGCGCCCCAACGAGTACAGATGCATCAAGGCCGGTATTCGCATTAGAATGATAGAAGGCCACGGACCTGCCAAAATAGTCCCCTGGTGCACTGTCTGTTGCCTTAAGCTTCGAGATCTTTTCAAGGTCTCCGCCGTTGGACATCTCAAAAACATAGGCTGATCCTGAAGCGTCATCCCAGGAAGCGCCGACAATGGCCTGGAAACCATAATTTGTTACATTAATGGCCACAGAGTAACCGAAATCATCCCCGGTTTCACCGTCATCTGGTGAAAGTTTAATAACCGGTGGAACCTCCCCTCCCCATTGGAAATAACCACTTAGATCATAAAGATCATACACATATGCGGCGCCTGATCTGCTGCCATTTCCATTAACCGCATCAGGTGCCCCAATGATCATCTTGCCATAAGCACCAATATCTATGGACTGACCAAAATCATCCCCGAGAACACCATCACTCGGCACAAGCTTCCCCGTCGGAACCCAATCGCCCTCATCTGTCCGATTAAAAAGATACACTGCACCATAAAATGGATTTATAGGTTTGGCACCAACAACGGCCATATTATGAAAAATACCCACGGAACTGCCGAAGATTTCCAATGCAGCACCATCAGGTGCCGTGAGCTTTGCAACCTGGGTCCATCCCTCGCCGGTTGCTTCAAAGATATAGGCCGATCCTGAACCATTTCCGTTATCATTATCATCGGCGGGAGCCCCGATAATAATGCGGTTTTTGTCTATATCCACAGCGCTGCCGAATCTATCTCCCGTAGAGCCATCCGTTGCTGAGAGCCGGATACTCCCATAGCCCATCATATCGGGATTATAATAATGGTCCCAATTACCCGGTTCATTGTAGGGCGGAAGACAAACATATGCCGCTCCGGTTCCTGAATCGTCCGGATCACCAACTATGGCGGTTCCATCGAATTGAACAGCGATGGCTCTGCCGAAATCTTGATTATCGAACATCCCCCCGGGAACGTAGAATTTTGTGGAAGGGTATTCCGGTATCGGTGTTTTGGTAAATACTGCCGTAACAGCGTATGGGCTGTTCATGGTAACCGTGGTGTCGGCATTGTTGACATCTACAATCGTTGAGACGTCACCCTCCCATTTCACAAATTCAAACCCTGAATCAGGTGTGGCAACGAGATCTACAACTTGACCGGGACTATATCGTGGGAATGCCCCTTCACCGGGACCTGTGACTGAACCACCTGTGGTTGAAGAAATGGTTAAAGATCGAGGCAGGGTAGAAACTAATAATGTGTTTAAACGAAAGTTACTACCACTTGTTAATTCTGAGGCTGGAATGGAATAGTCGTACCGATGGATAAGAGAATCATCGCTACGCCAATCCAGGTATGTTCTCCGTACCTCAGTGTTGTTATACATCGTAAAATATCCTTGAACATTTTCTAATGTTCCATATTGATCTTCCAACATTTTGTGACATACCTGTTTATACTCTGTAAGGGAAAGACCATTGCCATGTATATTTTGTAATAAAATGTCTAACTCCTGTGAAGATGTTATATGAAACCCCTCTCCTAAGGCGTTTGCGGCAAGAATTCCCGTATAGCTTGTATACGGCCAATAAAAAGTATCCACATCTACCCACGTATATCCTGTCTGCGTATCCATGAAATAACCGATGCCATTTACTTTTGGCAAATCGACAATCTCCGCCGTGGATAGAGCCGGCAACAACAAAAAAACAAAGAGTACAATTCCCATTAACAGCCCTTTTTTCATATTCAAATTCCTCTCTACAAGTGGTCATCTATATTGGTTGAGTAGCAAGCCTGCCATCAAAATTAAGGACCGCTTCCCATTCTTGTAGGTTTAATGAAAGAGGTTATTAAATTTGAATTTTCATTTATAGACGCAATATCTATTCCGGCTTATTAATTGTGATGTATCGCAAAGCCATTAATCGATTAATAATAACCGGTTACGTAATGAGCTAACTCATATTTGAATTGTAAACACTGTTTAGGAGGGGTGGTTTATGATAAATAGGAAAAAAAGTATCGAAAATTATGTATTACTTTTTAGAACGTAAATGTGATATTTTTCCATCTCCAGGAGCATGAGTCCCCTCGCGATTTTGTACAATATCTTAAAGAGGACGATTTTGCCAAGGAATGCCTATCCCGGGATGGCGGTATCAGTCGTAGCACTTTTTCAGCGGCCATCAATACGATGTTTAAAATAAGTAATTTACTCCATCCTGCTTGGTTCGACCCGCCGATGCTGATCCACTTCGATGTTATTCGTTCTGGTTTGACCGGATCGTCTCACTCATTGAAAATCTTAATCGATATTCCCTTGGAGTTAATTGAGTAAAACGTTTAAACAAAAGAGTGAATGAACTATAAAGTGGACCCCTGAGTCAAGACAAAAAAACAATTAGTTTAAGCTGCACATGGATATTTATCCACAATCATCGCT
>JAEINR010000044.1 GCA_016342325.1 Desulfobacterium sp. | reverse complement strand
ATGATTGGGATCACTTTGGGGAACATTTTATCAGTCGTTTTCAACGCCTTTTTAGGCCATTTGCATCACCCCAGGTAGCAGCCCAGTTTTATCGTTTTCGGGCGTATTGCCAATCTCTCCCTGGGAGTTAATGTGCCCGCCAGGATCTCTGGCGTTTTGGTCCGTATTATAGGGAATGGGGGTGGTGTTCTGTGTTTGGATAGCTGAGTTAGCTACGCTTAATGGATCATCAGGGTAAATATCTGATTCGTCAGGGTGTCTTAGACATTCAATCACCTCAGACATAAACTCAGCATCATCACCGAATGGGCTTCCAGTAGCATGAACCGCTGAGTTATAAACCGTCAAGGTCAAAAACAACACGATTAGACTTTTCGATAGAATGCCAGTCCGAAAACAATTGTCTGCCATAACAATAAACTCCATATTGAGCGGCCGAGGTCAAGAGAGAGTTTCAAATTCAATATCACATTATTTTTCATGATTATAACGGATATGGGGGGAGTGGTTTATCCTCTGAACAATTGAACGCCTTCCAATTATGGTTGAATTGTAAGATTTAACCTACAAAAAAAGAAGGTCGCATGCAACAGTCAAAGTCAAAGCCAACTCCCCCGAAGAACCGTACAATCATAGTGGATTTTATTCAAGCTGATTATGAGCTCAATATATCACATCAACCATGGAGATGTGGTTATCTGAAAATTCGGGCATATCAGGGGATAGGGTTTGATTTTCAGGCACTGTCAGGGTAATGTATGGGATTGTTAATCAAAAATTGTTTTTATGGAAGTGTCCATGGTTGCCCGATCAGATTCACATAAGATAACAAGGTTTGACCCGTTTGAAAGCCGTTTATGCCGGCAGGTCAGGAATGGATTGTCAGAAAGCCTGATGACCTCAATTCAACGGGGAAATATCGATCCCTCCCAGGCCGTTGCTGAACAGTTGAGACCGGATCATGGCGAGCCCGTTATCGAGCAGTATATAGACGACCGTATCACACGGTATCAGGCGGTAATCGCCCAGATCCGGTCCGCAACCCTCCCCGTTGACGACACCTATGCCGTGGCTCTCCTGTTATGGGATCAGGGGTTGTTTTTTGAGGTCCATGAATGGGTTGAAGCAAAATGGCTTTACAGCAGTGGCCCTGGGAAATTAGTGTTACAGGCTTTGATCCGGGCCGCAGGCACTTATGTACATCTTGAAGCCGGCTGTCCGGAAAAAGCAAAGAAAATGGTCGCCAAGGCGCTCCCCCCCCTGATTCAACACAAAGCCCTTGTTCCCGGTTTTTTCAATGTCGACGTGTTGATCGCAAGCCTGGACCCCCTTAATCCTGTCCCTCCCAAACTGGGTGCAAGCAAGCTGGGGGAACACTAAACCTGTAACGTGAATGCCCCCAAGGGAACAGGGCAACCACCGGTGTCAGGCCGGGTGTTACTTATCTGAACAGGGTTGCCTGGTTGTCTGCAAGGAGCTTCATGTAAACCAGCTCCAGTTCGATCATCTCCCGGTCATTGTTCCGAAGCCATTCGGCAAGCCAGGCAAACCGCAGGGCGATGATGAATTCAGCCAGGGTCTCCCAACCCCTCTTGGAAATCAAGCCGCTTTGGGTGAGCTTTTCAAGAAAACGGGTAACCAGGGGGCCGCCCAGGGCATTGGGATCCTCAATCCCGATGCAGCCGATCATGTTGGCCACATCATACACATCCGGACGAAGACCGCAGAACTCCCAGTCGATGACGCCGGAAATGCCTGACGTTCCCCAGATTACATTCATCACATGAAAATCCCCATGGCAAAATATCCGGGGCACATTGTCATGCACTGCCATAAACCGGTCCTCCAGGCTGGCCGTTATCTGGCGGACCCGGCTTGCAATTTCGGGGTTTTTCCGATCAATGTCCCTTACTATTTTTTGTACATAATCCGCTATTGAAAAAAAACGGCCGTCTTTTTCTTCCTGGCGGACCATTTTTGTTCCACGGGTCTTTCTGTAAAGGGAAATTAGAAAATCCGCCATGGCCTCACCCCGCCAGGCATCCATCACATATTCAGGCCGGGGCAGTGTCACGCCGGGAACATAGGGGGTGATCTGGAAAAACCGCCCGTCACGTTCCGTCAATACACTTCCTTCACGGTTCTTCAGGGGGGGATGCACATGGGGAATCGTCAGATCTTTCAAGGCGTGCTGGTGCTCCCCAAGGCGTTGCTTTTGTTTGGATTTGTCCGGGGCCAACTCTTCAATAATGTATTTTTCGCCTGGGGTGTTTTCCGCCACGGTTCGGTTCAGGCTGCGCTCCGGGCTTCCGGTTATACCTGCATCCCCATGGAGACGGCACAGTTCAAGGCCATACCCCCGGGCCACCCGGTTTAAATATTCAATATCCGTTAACTCTTTCAAAACGATCCTTCAGGCTTTGATCAAAGCCCCCTGTAGATGAAAATGTTATACCCGTGGCTGGCAGGCTCACCGGGTCTTTTTTTGCTGCTTCTGCCATAGCCCTATGAATTCCGGGATACAGCTCTCCTTGGCGAATCTCAGGTTCACCATGGCCCGGGTCATGGCCACATAGATAAGATTGAATTCGTCCGGCTCCACCCCGGACGGGTTAATGATCTCTCCCTTTTCCACCAGGGGATGAAAATCATCCATCAACAGGACATTGGCCCACTCAAGTCCCTTTGATTTATGGGCCGTGGTCAGTATGATGCCTGCCTCTTCAGCCGCCACGGCCTGCTCCGTAATCCGGTCCACAAGGCGTGGAATACGAAAGGTGTGCTTCTCAACCATGGCGCACAGGCTCATGAGTTCAAGATCCTCCACCGCCCTGGCATAGGATCTTAATTGCTGAAAATCACCAAAACTTCGGATATAGGGATCCGTTACCCTGGCAGGTGCGCCATCGTAAAGGTGGAACATATCCTTGAGCAGGGAGAGTCTGTACCCGCCCACACCGCCGACAAACCCGATCCTGTGCTTTGGGTATAGCTGAACCGCCTTGTCAAACACACCGGCATTGGTTCGCGCAATAATGGTGTGACGGCCGGGATTCCATTTCGGCTTTTTTCCCCGAAGGACCGGGGTGCCGATGATTTTTCGTTTTTCCCCTTTAAATGTTGTGAGCACCATGTTGGCGAGCCTGGCAATGTTGTTGTCAAACCGGAAGCTGTGGGTCAGGTATTGGGTGTGGGAGGCCTGGAGGTGGTTCAAGGTGTCCCGTGCTCCCCGGAAACTGTAGATCTGCTGGTTGCCGTCACCCACCAGGATGATGGCCGCCGGTATCCTGTTACTGCCTGGAGGACCGGGGGGCGTCCCGGCCTGGGAAAACACAATGGCGCTTGTGACCGGGTTGATGTCCTGGGCTTCATCCAGCAGAATGCAGTCATAGTTCAGCACCGGGTTGGATAATTGGTATAATTTCAAATACCCGTCATGGAGCATGCCGATGGTTTCGTCGGAGCCGTCACACATGAGCCGTCCCAGGCGGTTGGCATGATCCACAAGGTCCGGCATCCGGTTTTCGTAAAATGTTCTTGCCTTGACCGGAATATGGCGGTGGGCCACCTTGGGGTCCGCCGATACCAGGTAATTGTACAGGGTGTCCATGGTGAACCTGGCATCTTCATAGGTTTTGAGATCCAGGGCTTCCATGACCTGGTTGGCCCGGAATCCCGGTACCAACCGCTCCTTGTATTGAAATCCCTTTTCCCTGAACGCCAGGGCATGGGAGGTGCGGGCCGTCACATTGGGCGGAAACTTCCGGGCCGCTTCCAGTTGAACGCTCTTGTTAAATGCAATGTATAAAAACCGCATCCAAGGTCTTGCCCGGGCATACTCCACCAGGGTGGTGGTTTTGCCGGTGCCGGCAAAGGCCTTGACCTTCAGGATTTCCCCGGGCTTAAGATCACAGCCAATGATCTTTTTTTGTTCGCTGGTAATTTTAAGCATTGTTGTATTGATTATTCTGCCGCCGGATTTTTATCGTAAAGAACAATTTCTCTTTCCATGGCGGCCTTTAAATCACAGATTGCACCCCATGGAAAGAGAAAACCGCTGACCCGGACCCATAAAAATGTCGTGATTTTTATGCCATGCCAGCGTATATTGGTCGCTTTGCCGGACGCGCTTGGTTTGTTTTTTTAAAAAATAGTTTTCAGGTTGGATTCCTGAATCAGAAAGGTATCAAAGATGAATGAAAATGATAAGCGGTTGATTCGCGCTGCAATTGAGATTGCAGGAAACGCCAGAAATAATGGTAATGAACCTTTTGGCGCTTTACTTGCCGACGAACATGGAAATGTTCTCTTAGAATCTGAAAACACCATTATTACAGAAAAAGATTGCACTGGCCATGCGGAAGCAAATCTCATGAGACAGGCTTCCGGCAAATATGACCGTGATTTCCTCGCTAAATGTACCCTTTACACAAGTACGGAACCTTGCCCCATGTGTGCCGGTGCCATCTTCTGGGGGAATGTGAGGCGGGTGGTATACGGTCTGAGCGAGGAGGGACTTTATGGGATGATGGGGGAGGGGGATGAAGAAGTCCTGTTGCTGCCCTGCCGGGAAATCCTCGCAAGGGGCAAAAAGCCCATTGAGGTGATCGGGCCTGTACTTGAAGAAGACGCAAAAAAAGTACATGAAGGGTTCTGGAAATAAGGGGATTACTAAGCTAAGCTTAGCTCTAATTCCCAGAGTTCTTCGGTGAGTTCTTTCCCCCAAATTTCGTGGGTGTTGGTGGTTGTGACCTGAAAACCCGATTGATCATAGAGCCGGCGGGCCGCTTCCAGGTTGCTCACTGTCCACAGAATGATTTTTTGATAATTTTGGCGTTTACAGAAAGAAACCGCTTCATGGAGCAGTTTCTTTCCAAGACCTCTTCCTCTGGCCTGGGATTCCACCAGGAACCATCGCAGTTGCGCCGTATCCTCATCTGCTTTCACAATGGCAATCGACCCCACAAGGGCTGTATCCGTCTCAGCGACCCAGAGATGTTCTTTTTGAGGGTCATACTGCATTACAAACGCTGCCATGCCTGACGCCACATAGGCATCAAACGTAACATCAAACCCATAGGTCCGGGAATAAAACATGGCATGGCGATACGTTATATATCCAATATCCCCCGGACGATGGGATCGAAGCGTGAACATCTTGGATGGGGGTGTTTCCCCGGTGAAGATTTGTTCAATCGCGTTCATCGCCTTTACCAGTCGACGCTGTTCCTCTTGGGTGGTATCGGCAAGTGATGCCCTGATCTGCTCATTTGACATGTCCTGGAGTTTGCTAAGTGCCGATTTTCCATGGGATGTGAGGGAAAGAACCTGTTTGCGGGTATCATCTGAGGATTTTTCTTTGCGAATCAATTCCTGTTGCTCAAAACGCCTCAAAAGACGGCTTAGCTGTGCCGGATCAAGATGGAGCTGTTTTGCCAAATCCCTTGCCACAAGATTGGGGCTCTGACCAAGCTCGAATAAAATACGCGCTTCAGCCAATGAATAGTCGCTTTTTAGAAGTTTATTGTCCAGTAAACCAAGGATTTGTGTATAGAATCGGTTAAAATGACGTATTCTTTCAATATCGTTCATTTCGTTTCTCCTAACCTGGATAAGGCTGAATCAAAGAGGTTCTCGATTCTCTTGCCAAAATAACACGAAAATCAAAGCGAAGAACCTAGGACGTTTTCGTTTGTGATTATGGGGTTACTGGGTTTAACTATTATCGATATGGTTGACTTTGTCAAGTGTTTATATGTGATCGTCAACTATGTTGCAGGTCTTCTTTAAGGCCTTTCGGGGAAACTTGATACACCCCTTCAAATTTACTCAGGTGTGTCAGCCAGAACAAGCCTGTTCTCTTTGCTGTTCTGCCGGGTTTTCTCCTCCACCAATAAAAGTCGCGATTGCACGGTTGTCCTGAATTGTTCGAGCTTCCGGGGAGAGAGGGGCGTACCCTTGAAATTCTTAATTCTTCGTGGATCAACAGGTTTGCCATTGATGCGCACTTCATAATGAACATGGGGGCCTGTGACAATACCGGTCATACCCACCTTTGCAATGGTCTCACCCTGATCAACAAACTGGCCTTTTTTAGCAATGAGTTTGCTGCAATGGGCGTAATAGGTCAGATACCCATTGGGATGTTTTAAAATAATAACCTTTCCATAACCGGTTTTCCAGCCGGAAAAGATGACCTTTCCGTTGGCTGTGGCAAAGATCGTTGTTCCCATTCTGGCGCCATAATCGATGCCGTTATGGCTTTTATACTTCTTTTTTACCGGGTGAAACCGTCTAATGGAATAGCCCGAGGTTTTGACACCAAATTTTACCGGTATCCGCAGGAACATTTTTCTCAATGGATCGCCCTGTTCATCATAATATCCGCCATCAAAGAAAAAAGAAGAGAATGACCCGTTTTCTCCGGCATACTTGGCAGCCAGGATATCGCCATACTTGATAAAGGTGTCATCTATAAAATATTTTTCATAGAGAATCGTTATCCTGTCGCCCTTTCTTGGGAAAAGATAAAAATCGATATCCCAGGAAAAAATATTCACCAATTGATCAACCAGTCCCTGTTTTTCCCCGTTGTTTAAAATGGCCTTGGAAAGAGACGAGTCAAGGGATACTTCAATTGCCTCAACCCTTTTTTCAGGAATCAGCTCCTGTTTGGATACTGTAAAACAGCCGGTTTCATTCCTTTCGGCAATATATTCACGCAAGGGATCAGGACTGTAAATGAATTTTTTAAGTTGATTGTTTCCGGCAAGAAAAATCTGGAATTTATCATCGGGCCCGGCAGCTCTAAAATCAAACGTCTTGTTAAAGGCTTGTGTCAGATTTAAAATTTGAGTGGGAGACAATCCGCAGGATATCAGTTTTCCATAGACGGTATTATTCCTGCCGATCACCCCTTGGATATCAGGCGCCACAGCCATGGCAATCTCTTTCATGGCGGTGCCGTCACCGGGTGTATCATCAGGATTGGAATCAGGGGGGAAGGCTTCCATGGCAGGCACTGATTCCCCAGACGCCGGTGAATTGTCGTCAATGATCTTTGTGATGGTGCTTTTCTCTTCTGAAAAGGGAAAAATACTGGTGATGCCAATGCTTGAGGATAAGAACACTACCGAAACAGCCAGCAACAGAACAATGCATATCAGTTGAACATACTTATTAATCAAATTCAATAGCTCTAACCTCTCCCATGGACACAATTCAAAACCAAGATCAGCAAAGATTCAATTCCGGCTGAGCCAGTTCATTCAAGCAAAAAAGTTTCCGTCAATCAAAAAGCCCCACCTCTCATATCAAAATGGCATTAATAAATCAACAGGTTGAACACTGATGGTCTGTTCTATAGACCGAAAACCGCTCCCTTTCCCGGTGAAACCGAGGCGGCACGTTGGGACTAAGGACTTGGGATTATAGGACTTTGCCAAGGGCGATTTCGATGTCTTCCGGGGTAAAGGGCTTGTGGATGATGTCATGGAACCCGGTCGCTTTGGCCTGGGTGATGATCTCCGCTTCCCCGTGGGCCGTGATGAGGATCTTGATGATGGGGCTTTGGCACTTGGGTTGGTCCGCCTGGAGGCGCTCCAGGGCTTTGGCAAAGCAGATGCCGTTCATTCCCGGCAGCATGTAATCGATGAGCACGATGTCGTAGCGAACCTTTGCAAAAAACGGCAACGCCTCTTCTGCGGTTTCAAGGGTTTGAATCGCGCACCCTTCGCTCTTAAAAAAGATGGACATGGCGTCCCTGATCCATTCGTCGTCGTCAACGAGGAGGGTTTTTAGCTGCCTGAGTCTCTTGAATACATTCATCGTGGCTGTCCCTGGTGGTCGTGTTTCTTTCCGGATCTCCCCGGCTCCTGGGCAAGGAGCCGGGGACGCGGTTGGGGCGAGGATGATAAAATCCTAGACCTTTGCTTTGAGGATGCCCTTGATCCGGCGTTCGTTGATCTCTTCGATGTTTTTCTGTTTCTTTTCATAGGCCCTGTTCAGGGTGTCCAACAGTTCGTTCAGCTCGCAGGGTTTCTGGAGAAAGGCAAAGGCGCCGATTCGGGTGCATTCGATGGCCGAGTCGATGGTGCCGTGGCCGGTGAGGATCACGACTTCAAGGCCTTCCTGGGCAGCTTTGAGGGCGGCAAGGGTTTCTTCTCCGTTGATGCCGGGCATCTTGAGGTCCACCAGGGCGATGTCAACGGCATGGGCTTTCACGGCCTCGATGGCCTTTTCTCCCCGGTTCACCCCAGTGACCTTGAAGTTCCTGACAGACAGGCTCTTGGTGATCGACACCAGAAACTCCTCTTCGTCATCAACGACTAACAGATTGATATTCATTTTATCCATGGTGTTCCTCCTCTTTGTTGAAGTGTGGTTTTATGATTCTTTCGTCAATATCGTTGCCAATCTTTTCCCTGTAAAAGCGCACACGGCGGCTGTTGGACATGATCATGTCGATCTGCCGGGTGTGGAGGCTTAAGTAGCCGAGTATCATGAGGCGGGTTTTGAGTACCTCGGTTCCCTGGCCTTCCATGCGGGCCGTGAGGGTGTCTTCCCTGACCGTGACCGTGAAATCGTAGGTTTCCAGGATCTCCTTGATGAAAAGGACCCGTTTGATCCTGCGGTCGTAGTCTGCGGCCCCTCCCTTGAACTGGAAGTTGATGTAGTCTTCCGAGGCCCGGCCGCTCACCAGGGCTTCCATGGTGGAAAAGTGGTAGCCCAGCCGGGAGTTGAGGCTGCAGTAGTGCCTGGAGATCATGAAGTAGTTCTTGTCCGCGTACTTGGACCGGACACCGGGCACCAGGGAGGGGTTCATGGTGGATCGGAACATCACCGACATCAGTCCCCGGCCGTCCACTGGCGGGGGGCCGTCCCAGGGAACGAGGATGAACCCCTCCCAAAAGGCGAGCATGGGGTGGGATGCGATGGTGTTGAGGCGGACATAGGGGCCGGTCACTGTGGCGCTGAACCCGTCGTCCAGGTTGAGGATCCACCAGTTCAGGGGCACATGGTAGTGGAGCTGCTTGCTGGAATGTTCCGGGAAGTTGTTGTTGGTGCCGAAGTTGAACATCGCGTGGACCGACCGCTCGTGGATGAACCGGGTGATGTCGTGGAAGGTTTTGCAGGCACCCGGCCGGAACTCGGTGGCGTCGGGATCCATGAGGTTCAGGGGCACGATCAGATCACAGGCCTGTTCCAGGAGCTTGAACACGGTGCTCTGTTTCATGGGGCTGGGCCGGGGAGGTTGTTCCTTGGCCAGGATGGCGGGCTGTTCCCCTTTATAAACCGAGCAGGTGTCCGCATCCATGGTGATGACATCGCCCGGTTCAAGGGTTTCCAGGGCGCCCTGGATATTCATGATGGCGGGCACCGAGAACTCCCTTGCCACATTGGCAAGGTGGCCGGCAAACCCGCCGTGTTCGGAGATGATGCCCGCGGCCCTGTTGAGTAGCGGGGCCCACCTGGGCCTTGCCTGGTCCACCAGGAGGATGGCATTCTCCGGGAACCAGAGGATGTCCGCATCCCGGATCGCCCGGTAGACAGGACCCGTGGCGGTTCCCGGACTTGCCGTGATGCCCCCTGAGAGCAGGGGGGGGGCCAGGCCGGGGAGATCCGGGGCAGGCATGGTTCTCTTCTTTTGCTGCAGGGGACGGCACTGGAGGATGTAGAGTCTGCCCTCCAGGGAAAGGGCCCATTCGATGTCCTGGGGGATGGTGTAGTACTCTTCTATGGCCAGGGAGATCCGGGCAAGCGTAAGGGCGGTGGGGTCGTCTATGGAGGGGGTTGTGCGATGGGCCTCCGGCACCGGCACTTTCTCGATACCGTCGCCCTGGGAGCAGCGGTAGCGGATGGTTTTTTCGCCGATGTCCCTTTGTGTGATCGTAAAGGGCTGGTTCCGGGAGACTGCCAGGAGGTCAAAGGCGTCGCTGCCGTCCACCACAAGCTTTGGAAGGCCCCAGGCTGAGTTGATGAAGACCGAGTCGTCGTCGGCGTTCACAGGATTGCGGGTGTAAATCACCCCGCCTGCCACGGCATCGATCATCTCCATGCATCCGATGCACATGGCGATATCCTCGTCCCTGAAGCCCTTGTTGAGGCGGTAGGTCATGGCCTGGACACTGTACTTGCTGGCCACCACCTCCTTGTAAACCTGGGCAAAGTTTTCCTGGTCCACGTTGAGCTCGCTTCGGTACTGACCGGCAAACGAGCTATCCAGGCTGTCCTCGCAAAGGGCGCTGCTGCGGATGGCAAGCTGTAGGGGGCGGTTGACGTTCTGTTCAAGCAGGTTCCAGTTTTCGTTTACTGCGGTTTCAAGCCCGTCCAGCATGGATGCGGTGATGATCTTCTGCTGGATCTGGGCGCTGATGATGTCGAGCTTTTTGAGATCATCGGCCCCGGAGGCCTGGGTGATGGTGTCGATTTCGTCCTGGAGGTCGTTGAGGTGGATAAAGCGTTCATAGGCTGTGGCTGTGATGACAAAGCCCTGGGGCACGTTGATCTCCAGCTGGTTTTTGATCTCCCCAAGTTTTGCCATCTTGCCCCCCACCACATTGGCCATCTCCTGGTTGATCTTGTCAAAGGGGATGACGAGTCTTTCCTCCTGGACCCGGGCTTTGGGGTGGAGCAGGCGGTCAAGCTCCCGGCGGATGGCGTCGAACCGGGGGCCAAGGTCCGGGTATTTGCCAGGGGACAGGTGCTCCATGTTGTTGATCATGGTGAGAACGTTCACGGATATGGCCGTGCAGCAGGTTCTGACAAAGCTCATGCCAAAGGTTTTGTCTCCCTTGAGGGCCTGCTCCATTTCGGCCATCTCCTCCAGGCAGCGGTTGTTGGCGTTCAGGAGCAGCTTGAAATGATGGTACCTGGATTTGAAATTTAGGCGCAGCTCCTCTGCATTGGATGGGTCGGGTTTCGGGCCTTTGTTAAAAAGCCGGGCCAGTGTTTTCGGTATCAGGTTCATCATTTCAAGCTGCCTTTATCTTTAGTGTTCTATCTGCATGCCAAGGCCTTCGAACACGAACATGATGCCGAATCCGTACCAAAGGGTGTAGAGGACATAGAACGCCAGGGCAAACCCGAGCATGGCGGCGCTGGCCTTGACCGATTTCGCCTCGACCTTGTAGTAGTTGTAGGCAGTCTCCACGGCCTTGTGGTTCACCTGGGCAACGATCTTGGCTTCCTTGAACAGCTTCTGTTTTGTCAGCCCCTTTTCCATGTTTTTCAGCAATTGATACCAGTTGAACAGGATCATCCGTTCGTCGGTCTGGTACTTCTGCCGGATGGCTGTGCCATTGTTGTGGTACATGGCATCCGCATCCTTTAAACAGGCGTCCAGGACCTGGCCCAGGTCCGCCGTAACCATGAGGGACTTTCCCGAGGGGGTGACCCGGGCATTGGCCTGGCCCAGCACCAGGCTTGCGGTTTTTACCAGGGCGACCGTGTCCATCTTAAGGGTGAGTGCCACGGTCTTGCCGTTAAGCCGGGCCGCCTCGGTCTTTACCACGGGAATGTAGTAGGCCGATCCCTTGGACATGGCGTTGAACATGTTGTCCAGGAAGCAGAGGCCGTTTTTGCCATGGTAGATGGGGGAGAAGATAAATACAAGAACGGCTGCAAATGCCAGCAGCATGAACGCGCCCGTGTAGAATTCTTTCTTTTTTGCGATCATGGGCGCACCTCCTCACCCCTGAGGGTTTTGATGTTCATGAAAAAGACTGAAAATACCCAGACCCCGAAGAATCCGATCACCAGGAAGAAGGCCCAGGTGCCGATGGTGTTGAGGATCATCCCTGTTTTATGGGAAAGGGAGATGATCTCCATGTCGGCAAGCTTTACCGGCAGGGCAAAGAGTCGGTTTACAAAGCCCGAGAGGATGGCGATGGCGTAGAACCCCCTGATGGTGGTGTCGTTGACCACCTTGGTCACCATGGCGCCGACCTGAATGCCCACAAGGGAGCCGAGGAGCATGCCGATGGCCAGGGTGTAGAAGATGAACCCGTAGATGGCATACTGGGTGATGGAGGCATAGCCCGCCGTGAAGATGATCTGGAAGATGTCGGTGCCCACCGTGGTCATGGAGGAGACGCCCATGACATAGACAAAGATGGGGAAGGTGAGGAAGCCGCCGCCCACCCCCATGATGCCTGCGGCAAGGCCCACAAGTCCGCCCGACAGCACCAGGAAGAGCCAGGAGATGCTTCTGCCGCCCGGGGTGATGTCAAAGTCGAACTTGACCATGGGAGGCAGGGTCACGGCCTGGAGTTTCCTGGGAAGGCTTCCCAGGGCGTCGCTGCCGCTGTCGCTTGATGCCTTGCCCGGATTTATCGAGTGCAGGAAATCGGTGAGGGCGTAGATGCCGAGGAAACCCAGCATGAACACATAGACGCTGCTGATAAAGGCGTCGCTCAACACCGGGTTGAGTTCGTAGAGGTAGCGGTTCAACAGTCCCCCCCCCGTGGCCCCCAACAGGGCCCCGATCACAAAGACAAAGGCCAGGGGAACGCTCACGTTGCCGAGCTTCCGATGGATGACGCTGCCCATGATCGCCTTGGCAAAAATGTGGAACAGGTCGGTACCCACGGCAAGGATACCCTTGATGCCGGCGCTCATCAGGGCCGGGGCGATGATGAAGCCGCCGCCAGCGCCGATGCAGCCGGTGATGAGCCCTGCAAGCAGTCCCACAAAAATGGAGACCACAAAAATGCCCAGGCTGTAATAGGAGGGGCTGTAGGCGTGGTGGCCGCCGATGAGGTCGGGCATGGCCGTGCCGATGTCGTCGGCAAACACAACCCCGCCGATGATGGCCGGTATCAGGAGCAGTCCCAGGATCGCGACCCGTTTTCTGCTGTTGAGGATGGTGTTTGCGTTGTTGATTTCCCACTGGGCATAGTGCCGTGATCCCTGGATCATGAACCGGCCCCATTGTTTAAAAAAGTTCATTGTTGTTACTCCTTTTATCGGTTATTTACGGGTGTTGTGGCTACCTTTATCTGTTGTTTGGCGAGTCGTTTTTTCTTATAGGCGTCCTCCATCTTGTAGATCAACTCATTGATTCCCATGGGTTTCGTCATATAGTCAAAAGCCCCCATGTTGATCGCTTCCATGGCAGCCTTGACCGTGGCGTGTCCGGTAAGCATGATTATCTCTGTCAGGGGAGATACCCTTTTCATCTCTTTTAAAGTGGCGGTGCCGTTCATCCCGGGCAGGCGCATGTCAAGGAGGACCACATCCGGGGAAATCGCTTTGGCCATGGCAAGCCCTGCTTCTCCTGTGCCGGCCCCATGGACCGTGTGGCCCCTGACAGAAAGCTGCTTTGCAACGGCTGTTCGGAACTGTTCTTCGTCGTCCACCAGCAGGACCTTCATCCTTTGCCTCCCTTATCATTGTTGTCGTTGGTGTCCGGGGTGTCGGCCGGAAGGGATATGGTGAAGAGGCTGCCCCTGCCGGGCAGGCTCTGGACCTCGATGGTGCCGCCCATGGAGTTGATGATGCCGAGGGAGATGCTGAGCCCCAGGCCTGTTCCCTTGCCCGCCTCCTTGGTGGTGTAAAAGGGGGTGAAGATTTCCTTGAGCTGGTCTGGAGGCATGCCGTCTCCCGTGTCCTGGATCATGGTGATCACCCGGTCCTTGTCACGGCCTGTGGTGATGGTGATGGTGCCGCTTCCCAAGATGGCATCCTCGGCATTGTTGAGAAGGTTGAGGAACACCTGGGAGATCTGGTCGGCATCGACCCGGATTTTGGGAAGATGGGGGGCGTAGTGTTTCACAAGCGCGATGTCGGCAAGGTTGAAGCGGTGCTTCTTTACCCCGATGATCACGCCCTCAATAATCTCGTTGATGTCGTGGCGGCCCTTCCGGGGCACGTTTTTCCGGCCAAAGTCCAGGAGCTGGCGGGTGATGCCGCTGGCCCTGAAGGCGGCGGACTCGATGGTGTCAAGCTCCCCCAGGATCGCTTCGGGTCGTGGGTCCAGATCGAATTCCGGGTTGAGCATGTCCCGAACCACCCCGGTGGTGGAGGTGATGATGGCAAGGGGGTTGTTGATCTCGTGGGCGACCCCGGTGGCAAGCTCGCCCACCGAGGCGAGTTTTGAGGCGTGGATCAGCTGGGTTTGGAGCTGGTGGCTCTGTTCAGCGATGCGTTGGGCCCGGTTCATGAGGCGGCTGACCGTTATCCAGATCACCAGGGCTAGAAACAGGGTGATGATGGCAAGGTTGACCATCATCATGTTCCGGGTTTTGTACATCTGGGCATGGATGATATTGAGGGGCTGGCTGATGATAAGCGCCCAGGGGGTCTCGGAGAGCCAGGCATGGGCCGTGAGCATGGTGCCGTTTTTATCATGTACTTCGTAGATGCCGGCACTCATATCCAATGGGGGGAGGTACCGGGAGGTTTCCAAAAGGTTTGCCTTTAGAGGATCCACCAGCTGATAGGTGCCCCGGGCGTTCACCAGGGTGGTCTCCACCTCCTTGCCCTTGCCGATGGAGCGCAGGAACATGTAGAACTTGTCCGGATCTATGGTGGCGCGCATGATGCAGAGCGTGCCGTTGATGGTCTGCTTTACGGCAATGGTGAAGTGGGGCTTGTTCCTGAAGCCAAGATAGATGTCGGTGATCACGTAATCCTTTTCCTGGGCAACCAGGGTGGTGAACCACGCTTCGTCTTTGTAGTTCTTACCAAGGAGGTTGGGAAACGGTCCGGCATAGCCGGTCTGGATCCCCTGGCCGTTGAGGAATCCCACATCCACAAAGGCGTCGCTGTGGTGGTTTAAGTTCTGGAGATAGAAGAGCATCTTGTCTTCCCGGGGGGCCGGGGTGAAATCCCGGGTGTAGAAGAGGTTTCGAAGGTTGATTTCCCGCTCCCGCAGGAAGAGGTCCACCGTGTTTCTCTGGCTCTTTGCCAATGCCTGGATGTTGAGCTTGCCCGTTTTTTTCAATGCAGCGGTGAACTGGAAATGGAAGTAGGCGGAGAGCAATGCATGGGGAATGATGAAGCAGGCCAGAACCCCGATGCCAAGGCGGAACTTGAGCTGGTTGAAGTAGTTTCTCGTCTTCAGTAGATTATCTGAAATGCCCGGGTTCACCGTGGCATGGGTTGGCGTATTTTTTCTTTTTCCAAATAGGGTTTTTCCCATGGCTGTCAAGTTTCCTTTGTTTCAATGTTGTTTACGGAAATCTTGTTTCGCAATTTGCATGCCATGGGCGAAAAAGTGTGTTTATAACGTGTAACTGTTTGAAATAATATGAAAACTGTAATTTGGGTGCGTGGGGGAGAGGCTGGGTGTTCAGGCGGGTTTAGAAGAATTTAGAAGGGGGTTTAGAGAAATTGCGAAATTATCAAACCGGGATGTGGATCACGAACCCTGCCCCCCCGAGTCGGCTCTGGTAGACCTCTAATGTTCCCTTGTGGTCGTTGATGATGCGCCGGCAGATGCTGAGGCCGATGCCGGAGCTGTTCTTGGTGGTGTAAAAGGGGTCGAAGATCCGCTCCCTGTGGAACTCGGAAATCCCGGGGCCGGAATCCTCCACCCGGATGGTGACCGCCGCCCCGTCCGTGGGTTCGGTCCCGTCCGCGGGCTCGGTTTTGACGGTAATGGCTTTGGCGTCAGGGGGTAGGGCTTTCATGGCTTCCGAGGCGTTGGTCATGAGGTTGAGCATCACCTGTTCGATCATGTGGCTGTCGGCGTTGCACCGGGGCAGGGTGTCACTAAGGCTTGTTTCCAGGCACACTCCGCTTTTTCGAAGGGTCACGGCGGCAAGGTCGATGGCGTTCTGCACCGGCACATTGATATCCAGCAGGGTGGGCTTGAGGTCCCCGGGTTTGGAAAAGTCGATCACCCTTTTGATCACCGATTCGATGCGGTCCGAGGCGCTCTGCATCTTGGTGATGATCTTTTTCTCGGTGTCGTTTTCCCGTGGGGCACTGTATTTCTCAAGGGATTTCAGGTAGATGTTGATGCCGGACAAGGGGTTTCGGATCTCATGGGCAATGCCTGCGGCAATGCGGCCAAGGGAGGTCATCTTGTCCTGGATTCTCAGGAGGTGCTCAAGCTCCCTTGGCTTGGTCATGTCCATGACATTGAGAAGTACGGCGGGTTTTCCCTGGAATTCGGTCATGGCCGCCCTGCAGAATACCGACTTGATGGTCTCGCGTTTGTCCCGGGGGCAGCGGGCGCAGATCCTGAAGTCCACGGAAAGGGTGGTGAAATTGTGTCGGGAAATGGCCTGGTCGAACTGCCGGGTCTTTTCCAGGTCATCGGTATGGATCCTGGGATCGCAGAACAGGGTGGAGGCGTCGGACAGGGAACCGAAGATCTTCGTGTATTCGGGGTTCTGGAAGACGATTCGTTTGGTCTGGAGGATGGCGATGCCGGTGACCGCGTTGTTGGTGAGATCCCGGAACCGTTGTTCGCTCTCCTCCAGGGCGATCCTGCCCTGTTTGCGTTCGATGACCTTGCCCATTCTCACGGAGATGGAGCGGACAAGATCCCTTTCCTCCTTCAGGAATTCCAGGGGGGCAAGCGTGTCGGGTTGCGGACGATAGCACACGGTGAGCACGCCCACATCCTCCTTGTCCACTGAGATTCGGTTCTTGAGCCGTGGGGAGCTCTCCCTGAAGTTGGGGGTCCGGAACCGCCGGTCCGTGGGGGCAAGGAACAGCTCTGCTCCGGCAAGGCCGGAGTGCTGCATGGAGGTCGGGATCAGGTCGATGGCCTTTTGGAGGATGGTTTCAAGGTCGAGCTCTTGTTGTTCGATGATCCGG
Source organism: Desulfobacterium sp. (assembly GCA_016342325.1). Lineage (GTDB taxonomy): Bacteria > Desulfobacterota > Desulfobacteria > Desulfobacterales > Desulfobacteraceae > Desulforapulum. Next base: position 32,858 of record JAEINR010000044.1, on the reverse strand, counting down.
GAAAAGCTGTGGAAGTAGTTGAGCTCAAGGCTCCTTTTTATAAGGGCCGCGGCGGTCTTGTGATGGAGCTTCTCCCGGCTGATCCTGTGGAGGGCGGCTGCGATGTTTTCACCGATCTCGGCCAGGAATTCCACCTCGGTGTTCACGGACACCACCTCGGTGGGGATGGTGACAAAGAGGATGGCCCGGAGCGTCCCCTTGAAGCTGAGGGGCATGAGGATGGCGGCCCACCTGTGACATCCTTTGGACAGGGGGCAGGCGGTGCAACGATGGGAATCCCTGGTCAGCACCAGGGGAGTCATCCCCTCGGTCACGGCTTGGATGCACCCGGGGGAAGGCTTCATTGAGAAGAATTCCTTTGCCGGCAGGGGCGCTTGTCCGGTGCCGGAAGCTGTATAACTTTCCGGGGGGGCATCAATATCATCCGTTTTAAGGACGCCCATGCTCACATCCTTGTAGAGCCGGGCGTTCTTGAGGGCCTGGCAGACGCTGGTAAGAAGGGGCTTAAGCTGGCTCTCCTTTATCAGAAGCAGGCTCACCACTTTAAAGGTTTTAGACACCGAGTCCGGTGTGCGGGCACGACGGGTGGTCAAGGGCGGCCTCCTTCTAATCCATGAACTTTTTCCTGCGGTAGCGAAAGGTGTGGTGGTTGATGTTGAGGAGCTTTGCTGCCTGGCTTTCATTGCCCTTGGCGAGTCTTAACGCCTCGCTGATATAGAATTGTTCCATCTTTTCCTGGAGAAGGGAGAGATCGACCCCGTCGGGGGAGAGGGGGGGGAACAGGGCGTTTGCCTTTGCCCTGGCCGGATTGTTGGCGGGTTCGGGAAATCCCATGTCCCCGGGGGTGAGCTTTGATCCCTTTGCCACTAATACCCCGCGCTCCATGAGGTTCTTAAGCTCCCTGACATTGCCGGTCCAGTGGTGGGTGGACAGGAGCGCTTCAGCCCCAGGCGAGAACCAGGTGATATTTTTAGAAAACTTTGTGTTGAACCGGTCCAGGAAAAAGGCGGCCAAAGCAAGGATGTCCGAGCGCCTGTCGTTCAGGGAGGGAATTTCAAGTTTAACGACCCCGATCCTGAAAAAGAGGTCCCGCCTGAAACGATCGGTTTGGATCATCTCGTCGAGGTTCTTGTTGGTGGCGGACACGATCCGGGTCTGGACATGGTGTTTCCGGGTGCTCCCGATCCTGTAAAATTCCCCTGTCTCAAGGAATCGCAGCAGGGCTGCCTGGGCTGCAAGGCCCAGGTCCCCAATTTCGTCCAGGAACAGGGTGCCGCTGGCCGCCTCTTCGATCAGTCCTTTTTTGCCCGCCGGGTTGGCCCCTGAAAACGCCCCCCGTTCGTAGCCGAAGATTTCGCTCTCGATGAGATCTTTGGGAATGGCCGCACAGTTCACCGTCACAAACTTGCTTCGGAAGTTGGGGCTTCGGTAGTGGATGGCGCTTGCCACAAGCTCCTTTCCCGTACCGGTCTCCCCCAGGATGAGGATGGGGGTGTCCGGGCTCTTGGCCACCAACTCCACAAACTCCAGCATGTCCTGGATTATATCACTGTCTCCGATAAAGCAGGGCAGGTTCTCCTGGATGAATTGCTCCTGGAGGCGCTTGACCTCTTTTCTCAGCTTTACCGTCTCAAGGGCGTTGGCGATCACAAGTTCCAGTGTGTCGCCGTGGAGGGGCTTTACCAGATAGTCATAGGCCCCGGATTTCATGGCCGAGATCACGGTAGCGATGTCTTCAAATGCCGTGATCATGATCACGGGGATTCCCGGGTGGGATGTTTTGATGGTTTTGAGAAGATCAATGCCGGAGATGTCGGGAAGGCCGATGTCAAGCAGGATGAGATCCGGAGGCGTGGCCGAGAGCGGCCCCAGGGCCTCGCTGCCCGTGGCAAAGGTGTGAACGGTGTAGTCCGGTTCAAGAATCAGGGTCAGGCTGTCCCGGATGGTCTCTTCATCATCGATGATAAATATCGTATAGGGATCCATGGAAAGGAAAATACGCTTTTAACGTGTCAAAATCAAATGATTAATCAAGAAAAAATTCTCCCCGCCGGAAAGTGTCAGCTTCTTTTACACATTGTAAATAAATAGCTGAAAATCTATGGAAAAACAGAGGGTATAGCGTTGGCTTTTGGCTGAAAATATGCCGTTAAACCCGGAGCCGGGATGACCTGATCGGTTGGCACATATCTTGTTACGTTAGAAAGCAGGGACTCTGTAGCATTGAGAAAAAGTTTGCCATTAACCAGAACGAACAAGAGGGGTAAAATAGATGGGCACACTCAATTTGGACCGGATGTTCAACCCGGCATCCGTGGCCGTGATCGGGGCCAGCGAGCGAGGGGGCAGTGTCGGAGAATCCGTCATGGAAAACCTTGTGGGTAAGGGATACCAGGGAAAGGTCTACCCGGTGAATATGAAGCATGATACAATCATGGGACTTAAAGCATATCCCCATGTCGGAGCGATCAAACAGGCGGTGGATCTTGCCGTTATCGCAACGCCCATGGCAACGGTGCCCGACACGGTTGCAAGCTGCGGAAACGCGGGGGTTGCAGGGTGTGTGGTCATCTCGGCCGGGGGCAAGGAGACGGGAGCCAAGGGAGCAAAGATCGAGGCTTCCATCATGGCGGCTGCCGGCCGGACCGGGATCAGGATCGTCGGTCCGAACTGCCTTGGCATGGTCAACACCGCCAACGGTCTCAATGCAAGCTTTGCTCCCCAGCTTCCCCTGCCGGGTAAGATTGCATTTCTCTCCCAGAGTGGTGCCGTGTGCACCTCTGTTCTTGATCTTGCCATGCGGGAGAAGGTTGGCTTCAGCCATTTTGTGAGCCTGGGCTCCATGGCGGATGTGGATTTTGCCGACATGATCGATTACCTTGGCACGGTCAAGGAGGTTGAGAGCATTGTGATGTACGTGGAGAGCCTCACCAACATCAGAAACTTCATGAGTGCGGCCCGGGGCGTGTCCCGGATCAAGCCCATTATCGCGCTTAAGTCGGGCAGGTCCGAGGCCGGTGCCAGGGCGGCCGCCTCCCACACCGGCGCCATGGCAGGGGACGACGCCATTTATGATGCCGCCTTTAAGCGGGCCGGTATCCTCCGGGTCGATGATTTCCAGGAGCTGTTCGACTGTACCGAGTTCCTGGCAAAGCAGCAGCGTCCCAAGGGGGCAAGGCTTGCCATCGTGACCAATTCCGGGGGGCCGGGCGTGATGGCGGCGGATGCCCTTGGGGCCCAAGGCGCGGAGCCGGCCCTTTTGAGTGACGAGACCATTTCCAGGCTCGATGCCCTGCTGCCTTCCAGCTGGAGCCGTCAGAATCCCGTGGATATTCTTGGGGATGCCTCCCCGGAAACCTATATCAATGCCGCCAGGATCTGCATGGAGGCCCCGGAGACCGACGGCCTTCTCCTGATCTGTTCGCCGGTGGGGATGTATGACCCGTCAGCCCTTGCAAAACCCCTGGCAGCGTTTTTAAAGACCGGCACCTGTCCCGTGTTTACGGCATGGATCGGCGGCACCCACATTGACAAGGCCAGGAAGATCTTCAACCAGGCAGGGGTGATCACCTACGACACCCCGGAACGAGGGGTGCGGGCGTTCATGAACCTCTACCAGTACGGAAAGAACATCGAGATGCTCCACGAGATTCCCATCCGCAGGGACAAAAGGCTGTTGATCGACCGGGCCAGGGCCAGGGAGATCATCCAGATGGGGTTGGCTGAACCGGACAAGGGACTTACCGAGGTGGAGGCAAAGGATCTGCTGCGGGCCTACGGCATTCCCGTGAACCGGTGTGACCTTGCCGAAACCAGGGAAGAGGCCGTGGCCCTTGCCCGGAACATGGGGTTTCCCGTGGCATTGAAGATCTGCTCCCGGGATATCCTCCACAAATCCGATTCCGGTGGGGTGCAGCTGAACCTTGGGGACGAAACCAGGGTAAGGCAGGCCTTTGAGCTGATTATGGCGTCCGCCCGGAACTACGATCCCACCGCCCATATCCTCGGCGTGACGGTCCAGTCCATGAATTCCGGTGCCGACTACGAGCTCATCATGGGGGCAAAGCAGGACGATGCCTTCGGACCCGTGGTGCTCTTTGGCATGGGCGGGGTGATGACAGAGGTGTTCAGGGATACGGCCATGGGGCTGCCGCCCTTGAACCGTCCCCTGGCAAGCACCCTCATCAACGGCACCCGGATCTCAAGGGTGCTTGACGGGTTCCGGAACATCCCGGCCGTGGACCGTGAACTGGTGGAGGAGATCCTGATCCGCCTCGGCCGGCTGGTCACGGATTTTCCGGAGATCGACGCCCTTGACATCAATCCGGTGCTTGTGAGCCGGGGCGCGCTTGTTGCCGTGGATGCCCGGGTGGTGGTGAAACCTTCAGCCAAGGTTGCGCCCGGGCATCTTGTGATCTCCTCCTATCCCTGGGATCAGGAGGCAGAGGATGTTACCGTGGACAATGAGCGCATTTATATCCGGCCCATCCGGCCGGAGGATGCGGGTCTCATGATCGAGCATTTCAACGCCCTGTCGCCAAAGAGCGTCTACCAGCGCTTTTTCTTTCCCATGAAGCAGCTTTCCAAGTGGATGCTTATCCGGCTGACCCAGGTGGACTATGACCGGGAGGTGGCCTTGATCGCCCTGGTGGATACCCCTTCCGGCCGGAAGATGGCCGGGGTTGCCAGGGTGATCAGGGAAGCCAACGGAAAAAACGGTGAGTTTGCCGTTGCCGTGGCCGACCAGTGGCAGGGCAGGGGCATTGGCGCATCGCTGTTAAAGCGGTGCCTCCGGCTTTCAAAGCAAAAGGGTCTTGGGACCGTGTGGGGGCTTGTGATTGCGGAGAACCGCCAGATGCTGAAACTTGGGAAGAAACTCGGGTTTGAGGCGGCAAGGGTTTCTGGCTCCTCGGAGTATGAATTGAAGATAGATCTTTCAACCTTAAATTAAGGGAGGAATTATGATGGCGCATAAAGCTGACAAACAAGAGAAAATATTGGTTCCCGTGGACGGCTCTGAACGATCGTTGAAAACCATTCGTTATATCGCTGGGTTTTCGCCTTTCAGTAATATGAAGGTGGTCCTGTTCAACGTGTTTCACAAGATCCCGGAATACTACTGGGATCTCACCAACACCCCCATGATGAACGGCCGGGCCGTGCATATGGCCTCCTGGGAGCAGCAGAACCGGGAGACCATTGACCGGTTCATGGAGAAGAGTGTTGCATTACTCAGGACCTCCGGGTTTCAGGAGGGTGACATTGAGATCCGTATCCGGAACCTGGAAAAAGGGGTGACCCGGGATATCATTGCCGAGGCAAAGAACGGCTATGCCGCAGTGGTGGCAAGGCGGCGGGGGTTCACCAAGGTGCCCGGTATCCTGGTGGGCTCTGTGGCGGACAAGCTCATGACGTCCCTTGATTTTGTGCCCTTGTTTTTTGTGGGGGCCGAACCCGTATCCCATAAGATCCTCATCGCCATGGACAACTCCGAATCGGCCATGGCGGCCGTGGCGTTTGTCGCAAAGACCACCGGGACGACCGATTTTTCCGTGACCCTTATCCATGTTGTCCGGGAGGACGAGATCTTTTCCGATGACTATTATGGAGCCGAAGGTGTGGGCCGAACTGCCATGCTCAAGGTGTTTGAGGATGCCAGGAGCCAGCTCATCCAAGGGGGCTACAAGCATGATAATATTCATCATAAGGTGATCACAGGGGCCGGTTCCAGGGCTGGCACCATCGCAAGGATCGCCGACGAGGAAGACTATTCCACCATTGTCCTGGGCCGCTATGGGGTCTCCAGGGTCAGGGATTTCTTCCTGGGTCGGGTGAGTAAAAAGGTGATCCAAGCCGCCCACACCCGAACGGTCTGCATCGTTTAACTATCTGGGAACACCATATTAAATACCGGGATTATTACTCAATTAAATACGGTGTCCCCGGATTTGACCGGATTTGCTTGTATGATGGGGGTATGCCTGGATCTTAAGGGATCCAGGCGAAGGTGTCTATGCGCGAATTCTTTTGGACAGATCCCGGGTGAGCATGAGTACCCGCTTGGCGGAATCCAGGTCAATGGAGCCGGTGCCGCAGCTGGGGGTGATGAAGGACTGGGACAGGAGGGTTGTCCGGTCAATGCCGATGGCCTCCATTTGCGTGATCTGGGCCTCAAGCATTTCTCCGAGGGAATCGCAGGTCTCCTTGGCAATGTCATCTGCATTGTCCGTGGGAACGATGCCCCAGGCAATGATGCCGCCCCGGGCGATGAAGCTTTTGATCTTCTCGGGGTAGAGGATGAACTTGTCAAAATAGGAGTAGGCATCAAAGTTGATGATGTCGATTTTTGAATCCAGGAGCAGGTCCCACTCGGTGTTGGCGCACACGTGGATGCCGGTGAGGCCGCCTTCTTCATGGACCGCTGTCATCACTTCGTTGATGGCCTCGGTCACTTCCTTGCGGGACACCGTGATAAATGCCGAGGTGCCGAATCCTGCCAGGGCAGGCTCGTCAAAAAAGATGATGGGGGTGAGGTTCCGTGATGCAAAGGTGCGGGCCTGCCATTTGGCGTTCATGGCAAGGTGCTTGACTGCGGCGTCCCTGAGCTGGTCGTTGTAGAATATGGCCTTGCCTTCCTTGTCCGTGACGCTGGTGGCAAAGGTGAAGGGGCCGGTGACCTGGCCTTTGAGGGCCTTGAAACCTGAGGTGTCCTGGTCCACCTGGCGCATGAACTCTTTGAATCCCCGGCCGGTGGCAGGGGTCAGGCTGAACCGTGAATCGTCAAGGCTTGCGCCTGCTTCGCTTACGGCCAGGTACTCCTCGTAAAAGGCGAGGTATTCGGCGTCAAAGGTATCGCTTGTCTCGTCAATGTAGAGCTTGCCTTCCGGGGATTCGGTAAATCCCGGCATTCCCGGAAGGAACTGAGCGGCCATGCCCTCCTCCAGAAACATGGGGAGCTGGGCCCAGAGGGGAACTTCAGGGGTGAACTCAAGGATCAGCCGGGTTGCTGCGTCATGGTCTTTCATGGGCAGGCTTCCGATGAGAAGGGGAAGTGCGTCTGCTTTAAAGTCTGTCATCGTGTCAACTCCTCATAGAATCGGTGGGGTTCGAGAATCTTTCTCCATTCTCAAACCCCATCAAAATAATATTATCGTTTCTGTTTGGAAAGGATTTTTTTCCTTACCCTGACGGTCAGGGGGGTGACCTCAACAAGCTCGTCCGCATTGATGAAGTTCAGGGCCTGCTCCAGGGTCAGGGGCTTTATCGGTGCACAGGTGGTGGCTTCATCCTTGCCCGAGGCCCGCATGTTGGAGAGTTTCTTCTCCTTACAGGGGTTGACGTCAAGATCCCGGTCCTTGCTGTGCTCGCCAATGATCATTCCCTCGTAGACCGCGGTGCTGGGGGTGATCATCAGTCGGCCACGGGGCTCCAGGTTGTAGAGGGCGTAGGGAACGCTCTTGCCCTGGCGGTCGCTCACAAGGGATCCGGTGCGTCGGGTGGGGAAATCGCCCCGGAAGGGCTCATAACCGGCAAAGATGGAGTTCATGATGCCCGTACCCTTGGTGTCGGTCAAAAACTCGTCCCTGTATCCGATGAGGGAGCGGGAGGGGGCTGAAAACTCCATGTTTACCCGGCCACGCTTGTTCACAAGGTTGGTCATCCGTGCCTTTCGGATGGAGAGTTTCTCGGTAACCACACCGGTAAAGGCCTCTTCACAATCCACGTAGAGGCGCTCAACAGGCTCCAGTTTCTCACCGTTCTCGCCTTCCTTGAAGATAACCTCGGGACGGCCCACGCAGAGCTCAAATCCTTCCCGTCGCATGGTCTCGACCAGGATGGCCATCTGGAACTCGCCACGGCCTTTGACTCTAAATCTGTCCCTTTCCACGGTGTCTTCAACGCTGATGGCAACGTTGGACAGGGCCTCTTTCTCAAGCCGCTCCCGGATTCGGCTGGACTGGACAAGCTTGCCTTCCATGCCTGAAAACGGGGAGTTGGAGATGGTGAACATCATGGTGATGGTGGGCTCGTCCACGGCGATCCGGGGAAGGGCCTTGGGATAATCCTTGGTGCAGACGGTGTCCCCGATCTTGAAGCTGTCGGTGCCGGAAACCACGGCAATGTCGCCGGATTCCACATGCTCGGCAACGGAAAGGGAGGCGCCGTCGTAAGACTGGAGGCTGGAGACCTTGATCTTCTCGATTTTGCCTTCCGCGCCCATGAGGACCAGCTCATCCTTGGAGGTGACCTGGCCGTTGGAGATCTTACCAATGGCAAGTCTTCCTGTGTAATCTGAGTGGCCAAGATCCGATACCAGCATCTGGAAGGGCTCGTCCGGGTCATAGGTCGGCGGGGGGACTTCGCTCAGGACGGTGTCGAACAACGGCGTCAGGCTGTCTGACTCGTCTGCCATCTCCCTCTTCGCGATGCCGTCTTTTCCAATGGCGTAGAGCACGGGAAAGTCGATCTGCTCGTCTGTGGCATCAAGATCGATGAACAGGTCGTATATTTCGTCCAGGACTTCCTCTACCCGGGCATCGGGGCGGTCGATCTTGTTGACGACAACGACGATCCGAAGGCCTGCGGTCAGTGCCTTTTTTAGGACAAACCGGGTCTGGGGAAGGGGGCCTTCAGAGGCGTCCACCAGCAGGATGGCGCCGTCCACCATGGACAGGGCCCGCTCCACCTCGGCGCTGAAGTCAGCATGGCCGGGGGTGTCGAGAATGTTGATCTTGATATCCTTCCATACCACGGAGCAGTTCTTGGCAGAGATGGTGATGCCCCGCTCCCTTTCAAGGTCCATGGAGTCCATGATCCTGTCGTCCACTTCTTTGCCCTGGCGGAACATGCCGCTCTGCTTGAACATGGCATCCACAAGGGTGGTTTTTCCATGGTCAACATGGGCGATGATGGCGATATTACGTATGTTTTTGTTTTCAGCTCTGTTCTTCATTTAAATCTATTCCTTCTAAGACGTGAGGAGAACTTCATCGTTTTCAAAGTCTCGTTTCTTGATTTCACTAAACATTTCGATTAAGCGTTGTTTGGTCAGTTGCTTCTTGGCCTCTTGTTTTACATCGATTATTATTTCTCCCTGGTCCATCATGATGAGCCGGTTACCAAATTCGATGGCGTGGTTCATGTTGTGGGTCACCATCAGTGTGGTAAGGCCCTTTTCATTGATAAATCGTTTGGTCAGGTCCATGACAATCTTGGCGTTCCTGGGGTCAAGGGCGGCCGTGTGCTCGTCAAGGAGCAGAATATCGGGATTGGATGTGACGGTCATGAGCAGGGTCAGGGCCTGGCGCTGGCCCCCCGAAAGGGTGTTGACATTCTCCTTGAGCCGCGATTCAAGACCCATCTCAAGCTGTTTGACCTGCTCCTGGAACGATTGTCTCATGGTGCGGGTCAGGCTGATCCAGGGCCACTTGAACCCCTTGTTGCTGGTGATCATCATGTTGTCCTCCAGGGTCATGTTGGAGGCGGTGCCTGCCAGGGGGTCCTGGAATATCCGGCCAATGGCTTTGGCCCGCTTGTACTCGGGATCCTGTGTGACCTCTTTCCCCTTGATCAGGATCTTCCCTTGGGTGGGAAAGATGCTTCCGGAGATGAGGTTGAACAGGGTGGTCTTGCCCGCCCCGTTACTGCCCACAACGGTGATGAAATCGCCCTTTTCAACCACAATATCGAGGTTGCGGATCACAGTCTTTTCTCCGGCCGTGCCAAGGCCGAAGGTTTTTTTGATCTTTTCGAGTCGTATCATGACCGGGCTTTCTCCTTTCGATTCCTTATGTTTGCCGCAGCAAGGGAGATGATGATGAGGATGCCGGCAATGAGCTTGAGATCGTTGGGGGTCATGTTGATGTAGTAGCCGTAATAGCGTCCGAGATACATGATCGCCTTGAACAGGATGGTTCCCAGGACCACCCTCAGGGTGAGAATGGAGATGCGGTTGGACCTGAGCAGAAACTCCCCGAGCATCACGGAGGCAAGGCCCGACACCACAATGCCCTGGCCCAGGTTGACGTCGGCAAATCCCTGGTATTGGGCGGCAAAGGCGCCGGAAAGTGCCACAAGCCCGTTGGAGAGACCCACACCAATGGATTTGAGGATGGCGGGGTTGACCCCCTGGGTCCTTACCATCTGTTCATTGTTGCCCAGGGCCCCGAACATGAGTCCCATGTCGGTGATAAAAAAGAGGTCCAGCCCTTTTTTGATCACGATCACCACCAGGATGAAGAAGATAAGGGACGCCCATTCCGGTGGGATAAAGCCGTCACTCCATGCATGGAGCTTTGTCAGGATCGTGTCCACCCGCAGGAGCGGCAGGTTGGCCCGGTTTGACAATATCCTTATGTTGACCGAGTAGAGCATGGTCATGGTGAGGATGCCGGCCAGGAGGTGGGGGACCTTGAGCCGGTTGTGGATCTCGGCCGTGACCACCCCGGCCATAACCCCGCCTGAAAAGGCCATCACCAATCCAGAGACCGGGTTGACACCCTGGTGGAGGCAGGCGGCCATGATCACCGCTCCCATGGGGAACGAACCGTCCACGGTCAAGTCTGGAAAGTCGAGGATGCGAAAGGTAAAAAAAACCCCCAGGGCCATGATCGAGTAGATCAGCCCTTCAACAAATATGCCTTCTATCATGGTTGTTTTACTTTCTCGTGGGTTTTCCGTTTTCGATGATGGTGTTGGCCGAGGCGATAACGTCCTCGGGAAATACCAGGCCCAGTTTTTTGGCCACATCCATGTTGATCAACAGATCCACATCGCTTGGGTCGGTCATGAAGACGGTGGGGATGTTTTCCGGTTTTTCACCCTTGAGGATCCGTGCCGCAAGATGACCGGTCACCCTGCCCATCTTGTAGTAGTCAAATCCCCAGGCGGCCAGGACATCGTTGTCCGCAGCCGAACTCGGGTCGGCCGACATCACCGGAATCTTGTGTTTCATGGCCACTGAGGTGACGGCGGAAAGGGCTGAAAATACGGTGTTGTCGTTGCTCAGGTAGATGCCGTCCACCCGGCCTGCGATGGTTTGAACCGCCTGCATCACCTCGGCCGAGTTGGTCACCGTGGTTTCAACAAACGTGATGCCCATTTCCTTGCACACCTGCTTGGCAATCACAGCCAGGGAAACGGCATTGGCTTCGCTGCTGCAGTAAACATGACCCAGGGTCTTGAGGGGCTTGATCCGGTTTAGCAGCTCGATCTGCTCCCGCACAGGGGTCATGTCCGAGGTGCCGGTCACGTTCTTCTCCCCTTGGTCTGTGGATTCCACAAGGCCTGCGCCAACAGGGTCGGTCACGGCGCAGAAGAGTACGGGGCTTCTTTTGATTGCGCCGACCAGGGCCTGGGCCGTGGGGGTTGCAATGCCTACGGCAATGTCCACTTTCTGGGACTTGAATTTCTGGGCAATGGAGGCGGCCGTTGCCAGCTCTCCGTTGGCGTTTTGAAGGTCAAACCGTGCGCTGGGAAAACTTTCCTTTATCCCGTCCTGGACCCCGGCTTCCAGGGCGTCAAGGGCCGGGTGGGCAACGATCTTCGAGATGCCGATCCGGACAGAGTCCTGGGCTGCGACTGTCGAAAACGCGAAACAGGCGATCAGAACAGCGGCCACCATCGTTGTGACTATGGTTTTCATTGACTACTCCTTGTTGTTTTTAACATTGCTCCAGGCTTACCAAACCTGGGGGCAATAAAAAGTCTTTTATTATATACCCAGGCGTCTAAAAAGCAAGATTAAATTTGTATTTTCAGGATTTTAAACCGGTTGCGGCCCTTGGGCGTACCGGGTGGATGCGATGTGAAAGAGAACAACGGCGGCGGCATTGGCAACGTTGAGGGAGTTCTTCCTGCCGAACATGGGAATGTGGACCACCTCGTCGCACACCCGCATCACATGGGAGGAGATCCCATACTCTTCATTGCCCATCACAACCACCCCCCGGCCAGGCCAGGGATTGTCATTGTAGGGCCTGGACTGCTTAGCCGTTTCAACGGCCGTGATCCGGTACCCTTGGGCTTTCATCGTAATAAGGGTGTGGGCAAGGTCCCGGGTTTTTGTGTGGGGCATCCAGCTTGCTGCGCCCATGGAGGTTTTTTGCACCAGGGAATGTTCCCCGCCGGGGGTGTTGCCCAGGATCAGGGAGGAGAATCCTGCGGCATCACAGGTCCTGAAGATCGATCCCACATTGAACAGGCTCCTGAGGCCGTCCAGGGCCATGTGAAAGTCGAGCCGTGGAAACTCGCTTTTCTCCTCCTGGCTGTCCTCTGTCTCTATTGCTGCCAACAGGTCCTGGTCTTTGGGGACAATCCCTGCGGCACTCCGCTCACAATGGATGGCGTCGGATATAAACTCCAGCCAACCCCTCCGGTCGTTGGGCTCGGGCAGGTTTTGGGGGAGGGTTTTGCACCACTCCATCACCCGGGTGTACTCCCCGGCAAAGAGTCCAAGGTTTTCCGGGCCGACCCGATTGGATGAAATTTTTTGGTATACCGTTGAGAGCCACTTGATGACCCAGCGGTGCCGCCCCTGGTGGGTAAGGGATAGAAATTTTTTTCGGGTAAATGGAAAGCTGAGCATCCTTGGGCATCCTTTTGTGAAATCTCACTGTATTTAGAGCCTTATAAACAATAATCCAGGATCGCGCAACGTAAAAAAACATAGACTTTTCAGGGGATATCTGAATATAAGTTAGCAAATATAGTAAAAAGATTATCTGTGGAATAAAGGTAACTGAGATAATGCTCCTGAAAACAAAGGTACTCCTGATTCTGGTACTGGTTTTTTTCCTTTTTGCCTCCTTGAATTATGGCATCCATCGTTTTATCATCCTGCCGGGGTTTAAAACGTTGGAGATAAGCGAGGCAAAAAAGGATATGGAGCGCTGCATCAAGGTGATCAGGGAGGAGACCTACCATGTGGACACCCTCTGCCACGACTGGGCTGCCTGGGATAATCTATACGATTTTACGGCCTCACCCTCCCCCGGCTTTGTTGAGAGAAACCTCAATCCGGATACCATGGTGAACAACCGGCTGAACCTTATCTGCATCACCGACATCCCGGGGAACGTCCTTTTTTGTGAAAGATGGGATTTATCAAAAAAGGAAAAAACGGTGTTGACCTCTCTTCCTGAACATTTGCTTTCCGGTGTTCATCCCCTTGCTTCCGATTTTCCGGATCAAGAGGATCTCTCCCTGGTGAAGGTTACAGGGATCAGCAACAGCGACAGGGGGCCCATGCTGATAAGTTTTCGGCCGATCATCACCACCGGCAACCAGGGACCTGTCCGGGGGGTGCTTGTTCTGGGCCGTTTTCTTGATACCATGTCTATCAAACACCTGGCTGAACAGGTTGAGGTGGATTTCAGTATCTTTGCCATGGCCGGGAGCGGGTTGACCCGGGAAGAGGAGGAAATTTCAAGAACCCTTGCCCCTGATGCGGTTCACATCCTGGAGGCAGGCGAGGGTGATCCCCTTCTTATCTATTCCCGGTTACCCGATATCGGCGACGGCCAGGGGTTTCTCATACGGGCAGCGGTTCCAAGGCAGATCCTTGCAAAGGGGAAAAGCACTTTTACCTATTCATTGACACTGATATCCGTTCTTGGACTGTTCATGGCTTTTCTGGTGATCATTCTTGTTCGAAAGGTGGTTCTCTCCCCCATCATGGCTTTGACCGATCATGTCCTCACCGTTGCCGGGACAGGGGATCTCTCCGCCCGCATCGCCATTCCCCAGAACGACGAGATCGGCACCCTCGCCAGGGAGGTGGACCGGATGGTCGAGCAGATGGAGGGTCAGACGGCCGAGCTTGCCGGGGTGAACGCAACGCTGAAAACCGACATTGAAAAGCGAAAGCGTGCGGAGCGGGAACTCCGGGAAAGCGAGGAGCGGTTTCGTATCCTCCACGAGGCCTCTTCAGGCGGCATTGCCATCCATGATAAGGATTGTATCATTGATGCGAATCAGGCCTTTTCAAACATGACCGGATACCCGCCCAGGGAGGTGATCGGCTTGGCCGGATATAAGCTCATTGCTCCGGCCTGGCATGATACGGTGCGGTCCAAATTTGCCTCAGACTCGGAAACGCCCTATTCTGTCGAGGGCATAAGAAAGGATGGTTCCCTCTATCCCCTTGAGCTCCAGGGCAAGGCCATCCCCTACAAGGGGCGCATCTTAAGGGTGGTTGAGTTCAGGGACATCACCTTCAGGCAAGAGATGGAACATAAGCTGAAGAGTGCTCTTGAGGAGCTTTCAACCATTGTTGAATATAGTCAGGTGGGCATTATGTTCCTCAAGGGCGGCCGGCTCCTGTACAAGGGAAACCAGCGGCTGGCAGATATTCTTGGTTACGACACGCCTGAAGAGATGGTGGGGTTGAACATGAAGGCGCTTCATCTCACTGAGGAGCGGTTCATCGAGTTTGGGGAAAAATATTTCAATAGGTTGGTCCATGGGGAACAGATCCAGGTGGAGTATCAGCTCAGGAAAAAGGATGGTTCCTCGGTGTGGTGCACCCTCTCCGGCAAAGCCATTGATTCCTCCTCCCCGCCGGATCTGTCAAAGGGGGTGGTCTGGATGGTGGATGACATCACGGAAAAGCGCCAGTACCAGGAGACGCTCCAACAGGTGGCCACCACGGATTATTTGACGGGATTGTGCAACCGCAGGCACTTCATGACCCTTGGAAAAATCGAACTGGAGCGCCAGAAGCGATACGCCCATGGCGGTCTTTCGTTGATCATGCTGGACCTGGATCATTTTAAGGTTATCAACGACACCCATGGCCATGAAATTGGGGACCTGGTGCTGAAGACCTTTGCTTATATGGGACAGAAGGCCCTCAGGGATGTGGACATTTTCGCCCGGGTGGGTGGAGAAGAGTTTATTATTCTTCTTCCGGAGACCGATCCCATGGGGGCGTTTGCCATTGCCGAACGCTTCAGGCAGGCTTGTGAACGAAGTTCCGTGACGTTGGACAAGGGCGAGATCTCGTTTACCGTGAGCCTTGGGGTTGCCACCTGGAACAGCAGCGACAACGGAATCGAAGCGCTGATGAAGCATGCGGACCAGGCCCTGTATCGGGCCAAGAAAAAAGGGCGTAACCGGGTGGAGTGTTATAAAAAAAATTGATAAACACTAACGTTTGCCAGGAATTCGGCCGATAGGGATATGGAGCAACGAACGCAGACAGGGTCGTTCTTCTTGTATCCGACCCCCCAAAGGAGTGTTTAGATATGAATCGTATTTTACCGTACGCCCAGGCATTGTCCGGACATGGCAATCCCAACAGTTCCATGACCGAGACAGGTTTCAGATCCTCCCAGCGGCACTCCCTGGCCGCATCCGAAAGCAGCAATGTTGATCTTTCCCTGACAACCAAGGAAGGGGATATCGTCACCATCAATGCAGCTTCGTTTTCGGAATTGAACGCGTCGTCCTATGATCAGCGCGGAAAGATTGTCAATGGTTCATCAGAGACCCAGTCCCATTATAGTTCCAGAACCATGACCCTGGAATCGGGATCCTCCTTTACTTTTTCGGTAAAAGGCGATCTCAGCGACCAGGAACTCGATGATATCGAGAAGATGATGGGAAGCTTGGATGAGATCCTCGGTGAGATGGGGGATGGTGACATGGACGGTGCCGTTGAAACCGCCCTTGGCATGACCGGATATGATACGGTTTCAGAATTTTCCGCAGATATCAACATGCAGCGCTCCTACACCATGATGAGCGAGGTCTCCCAGGAGAGCTATGGGGCACTACCTCCTGCCTCAACCCTTGCCGGCCAGGGGGAAACCCTCTTGGAGAGAATGACACAGTTGATGGAAGAGAGTGACAGAGCGCTTCAGGAAATGTCTCAACAACCCATTGACCAGCTGTTTGCCCACCTCCTCAGACCGTTTGAAGAGAAAGATCAGCCGGAGAATCCAAAAGCTCAGATGTTGACGGATCTTCGGGATCAGATGCAGAAATTCCTGGACCAGATCATGGAAAGTACTTCAAAAACCGACCTTGTCTGATTCCGTCGACACCGTCAAAGGATTTCGGCCAGAACAACGGTGATGTTGTCCCTGCCGCCACTGGCTTTTGCCTGGTCAATCAAGGCGGTGACCTTTGCCTTGAGTGTTGCGGAACTGCCCATTAGGGGCTGAATCTGCCGGGGTTCCACCATGTCTGTGAGCCCGTCCGAACAGAGGAGAAAAAGATCCCCGGGAAATACCTTGCCCTTGATGATGTCCAGGCAGGGTTTTTCCTCAATCCCCACTGCCCGGAGGATCACGTTTTTGTAGGAGTGCTTCTGGGCCTCTTCAGGAGAGATCAACCCTTGGTCCAGCTGTTCTTGAACCAGGGAGTGGTCAGAGGTCAGCTGCTTAAACGAGCTGTTTCTCAGGCGGAAACTGCGGCTGTCCCCCATGTGCCCCAGGACAAATCCGTCCGGGAAAAAGGCGATCAGCTCGGCCGTGCATCCCATGCCCTTGCAGCTGGGATTGTCCTTTGCATACTCCAGAATGGCGGCATTGGCCCGTTGGAAACTCTGGCGAATCAGGCCCGGGGCATTGGATTCGGTCAACATATCCGGGATGGCAAACGCGGTCACGGTTTCCTCGACAAAGAGTCTGCTTGCAATCTCTCCGCCTTTTGTTCCGCCGATGCCGTCTGCCACCAGGCAGAAGCCCCGCTTTTCTTCGATGTAAAAGGCGTCTTCGTTGTTCTTGCGCACCAAGCCCGGGTCGGTCTGTCCAAACAAGTGTATTTGCGTCATGGGTCTCAACCTTTGGGTGGGGAGAGGGGGTCGTTTTTAAACCGGTCGGCCATGAACTCGGCAAGATTGGATTCGTCATAGGAGATTTGAAGTTCGGATCTCAGATTTGCCAGGTCGTCATGGAGCTCTTTTGCCGTTTGATATCTGCGGGTTTTACGCTTTGCCAGGCACTTGGCGATGATGGCAGCCAAGGATTTGGGAAGGTCGGTCCTCAATTCCCTTACATCCGGGATCTTCATGGTGGGAATGGTTCGAATGGCCTCCAGTTCGTTGGAGAAATTGTAGACCCGCTTTCCTGTGAGGATCTCATGGAAGATGATGCCCAGGGCGTAGATGTCTGCCTGGTGATCCACCTCTTTACCAAGGACCTGCTCAGGGGAGAGGTAGGCAATTTTGCCCTTGATCACCCCGGCCTGGGTGAAACTGGGTTCACTCCGGGCCTTGGAGATGCCAAAGTCACTGATCTTCACCTCTCCCTTGAAGGAGATCAGCATGTTCTGTGGGCTTATGTCCCTGTGGACGATGTTCAGGGGCTCTCCTGAGTGGTCATCCTTTTTTGAGTGGGAGTAGTAGAGTCCTGAGCTGATCTTCTGGATCAGGAACAGGGATAGATCCACGGAGAGCCCGGATTTCTCATGGGCCATGATCTCCGCAAGGTTTTTTCCGTTGACATACTCCATGGCAATGAAGTGGATGTTCATCAATTTTATCAGGTCAAAGATCTGGACGATGTTGGGGTGCTGGAGCATGGCGGCAAGTCTTGCCTCCCGGATGAACATGGCCACAAAGTCCTGGTTCTGGGCCAGGTGGGGCAGGATCTTTTTTATGGCAACGGTGCGCTTGAATCCGTCATCCCGGATGTAATCGGCAAGATAGAGTTCGGCCATACCGCCCTGGGCTATTTTTTTCTTCAGCAGATAGGGACCGACGTTTTCCATATTCTCAAAGGCTTTAAGCTCCCTTGCGGCCTTATTTCTGAGATGGCGGTCGGTCATGATAATCAGGGCCAGAAAGAGGATGACACTTACACCCAGAACGGCCAGGAACACCAGGTTATACCGGGTCCTGGCCTTTCTAAGTTTTTTGGAGTCAAGCCCGAAAACAAGGGTGCCGATCTTGACCTTTGAGAAAAAGAGCGCCTTGGAAAAGGTGATGGATTTTCCATATTTTGGAAACACACTCTGCTCCACGGTCACCCCGCCCAGGGTGGTCAGCGCTCTTTTTTTTACGGGATCTCCCATCTTAAGGTTCATGGCGTAGGGGTCGCTGTGGGCGATGACAACCCCTTCGTGGTCAAGGATTCCCGCAAATACCGGTGCAATTTTTTTTTCTAATTCGCCGATGGAGACGTTCAGGGTCAGGATGTCGTTCTCCAGCAGGGGGGAGCTGATCTTTTCCGCCATGGAATTTGCCGCAGTAACGGCTTTGTCCAGGAACTCTTGCCGAAAGTCGGTGGCAGCATTTCGGACCAGGAGGAAGGATATCGCAACCACGATCAGCCAGATTCCACCATAAATCGCCAACGGCTTCTTGTTTCTGTTGAAGAAGGTGTTTTGCAGCAGGGTGCCGCTCACACTCTTAAATGTTCCGGTTGTCATCTGTTTTGCCCATGTCATGGTTGTTGATAGTTTATCGCTCACGGACATTGACTTTCTCCCGATTAGTTGGCGGTGAGTTTGGTGATGATTTCAGTGCACTGTATGACGATCCGTTGTTTTAACCAAGTCATCTCCTCGGCCCTGTGCAGATCGTTCAACAGAATGGGGTCTTTTTCGGTGGCCGTTGTTCTGAGAATTGGAAATTGGTTCAGGCTGAACAGTGCAAACTCTTTTGAGGCAATGGTGCTCTCTTTTCCGCACAAGGGGCAGTTGATTTCAAGATTATTTGCCACCGGCATTTTTTCAGTCTCTTTTTTAAGAAACTGTGCCTTGAATCGTATCCACAGGGGGAACGCCATCTTTTTTTGGACGGAGACAAAGATCGCGAGTATCAACACCAGGGATAAAAATGCGGCACCTAGGAAGATCTGTCTTTTCGAGGATATTTTCTGGGTTGCCAGGGAGATGAATATCTCTCCTATACGGGTCCCGGAAAAGGTGACTTTCGAAGAGAAGTTGATTACTGTCCGGTTGTTTGTTTCAGTGGCCTTGGAGTATTGGACATCGTCCAGGACATTCCACCCGGCCTGGTTGAGGGTTAAAAACTGCTTCTGGTCCGTGTAGGCGATGAGCTTGTTCTTGTGGTCAATGATCGAGGCGTACACGACCCCGGGACGCTCTGAAACCTCTTTCAACAGCTGACCCAGGCGATCGATGTTCTTCTCGAGCAGGGGCAGTCCTGCCTGGCTTGCAATGTCCTTTGATATAAAGACCCCGACCTTTTTCAGCTCTTCCTTGCGATGATCGTCTTTTAAAAAGAGGAAAACATAACAGACCGTGAAAAATATAAACCAGATGATCAGGGCAGACAACAACCTGATGGTGATATCTTTGCCTGGGACGTCATTTATTACGCGTGTCATCAAAACGTTCCTTTTCGAGGGTTGCTGGGCTGGACCGTGGTAAAACCCTTCCCGGTCGGTTGTTCCAAGGATATCTCTGGTGAAACAGTGTGAACGTCGGGTTTAGACTACCCGTAAAACCGTGTGTCTGTCAAGTTCGTTATTGCATGTCGTAACCGGACAGGGCGAATTGTCCGGAAAACCGTGGTCCATGGCTTTCGGAGGTCGTTTCGTCGAAGGACTCTTTTTGCTGGACATGGGCCTTATCTATCGCTATTGTGGCTAACGGTGTTTCTGTTCGGTTTGATGATCACGATTTCCCAGGAGCGATATGATGATGTCTTTCAGGCTCTTTTGCCTAGCGGCCTTTGGGGTTCTGCTTATTGTCCTGCCGGGGTGCAAAACAGGTTTATCTCCGGAGGGGGTTAAGTTCCGCTCGGATGAGTATCTTTTTTACAAGCTCGGAAACAACGATACCCCTGCCTCCCTTTCAGAGCGTTTCTGGGGCAATGCCGGTAAAGCCTGGCTCATCCGGGAGGCCAACGGTAACACCGATTTCAAGCCCGGCGACCTGATGATTGTTCCCCTTAAACAGACAAGGCCCGGCGGATTGTACGAAGATGGTTTCCAGGGCGTCCCCATCTTCTGTTATCACAAGTTCGGCCAAGGGGGATCATCGCCCATGAACATGCCCGCCCATGTCTTTGAGAACCAGATGCGTTACCTTAAGGCAAACAATTACCACGTGATCACCCCGGACGATCTCCAGGGCTTCCTTGATTTCAGTCAGCAGATACCGAAACGTTCCGTGATCATCTCCATTGATGACGGCTATCGCTCTGTCCGGGATGTTGCCTGGCCTATTCTGAAGCGCTACGGTTTTGTCGCCACTATTTTTGTCTATACCGACTATATCGGCATCTCGTCCAAGGCGCTCTCCTGGGGCGATCTCAGGGAGATGAAAGCGGCCGGATTCACGATCGGTTCCCACTCCGTCGCCCATTCCGACCTGACCCGGCCCGGGATAAACGAGACTGAGGAGCAGTTCCTTGACCGGGTGAAACACGAGCTTGTGACCTCAAAAAAAATCATCGACCGGGAGCTTGATCAGGATACGATTTTTTTCTCCTTTCCCTTTGGGCGATCCAATGCCGGGACCATTGCCATGGCGAAGGCTGCGGGATATAAGATGGCTGTTACAGTTGAGCGGGGAACCAACCCCTTTTTTTCAAATCCCCTTGATTTAAAGCGGGATATGATATTAAAAAGGGATATGAAATCATTTATATCCCGGTTGAAAACATTTAATTCTGTTTCGTTAAGGTGAAACGTTATGAAAAAATCGCGTTGTGCTGTTTCCTTGCTTTTCGTCCTCGTTCTAATCTCAGGATGCGCCTCCCTCACCGGTACGCAAAAAACGCTGGATAGTAAGGATGTAAGCCTGTTCCAGCAGCATATGACCCAGGGCGAACGTCTTGAAAAAGAGAACAATATTACCAGCGCCCTTGAAGAGTATAAGCTTGCCTCAGCCATTGATTCAAGGAGTAAGATCGCAAGCCGGAAGATCAAAGCGGTGGAAAAAATGTTGCGGAAACGGGCACAGATCCATTACGAAAAAGGCGTTGTTTTGGACAAGAAGGGAAAGTATGAAATGGCCAGGAAAGAGTACCTGGCCGCCCTGCAGAACTGGCCGGACCATTCAGGGGCAAAGAAGATGTTAACCACTGGTATGGTAGAAGAGGAGAGAGGGTTTATCGTTCACACCATCCGGCCCGGTGAGAGTATCTCCAGACTCGCCCTTCGCTATTATGGGAATTATAAAAAATATCCCTTGATCGCCAAGTTTAACGCCATGAAAAATGCAACCCAGGTACGGGTGGGACAGACCGTCAAGGTGCCGGAGATTGATGGCATCTCCGTTACTGAGCTTGAAAAGCGGCAGTCCGCCTACCTCGCCTCCCGTGAACGAGCCGAACCAAGTATACCTGGAACCGGGACCTTGTCTAAGAAAGAGCAACCCGACTTTCCCGGTGAAACGCCCGACCCCCTGGATCGCCTTCAACCGATGGATGAAGAGGAGGCTGTTGAACCGGTAACAACTGCCCGGGATGAGACCCCGGTAGACGAAACCCAGATTAACGAAACCCAGGTTGACGCGGCACCGGTCGAGGCCCGGGTAGACGAGGTCCATGCCGGGGAAGCCGCTCTGGACAGCCTGTCACCGGAACTCGATACCGTGGGAGATGAAGGCGTGGCCGATGAATCGTCCCTGGCCGGTACGGCTGAAGGGAACGGCGTGTCATTGGATACCCTGGCCATGGTTGCGCCGGAAGATATCCAACCGCCGGTGGTGCCCAAAGAGACCTTTGACGATGTCGAGATCTACCTTGCCCAGGGCATAGAACTCTTCAACCAAAAAGAGTATGAAGCGGCCATCATCGAGTTCGACCTTGCTAAAAAAGCGGACCCCGGCAATCCAAAGGTCCTAGATTCTCTTTATCAATCCCATTTTCAGCAGGGCCTGCTCCACCATTCCAGTGATGCATTCCTGGAGGCGGCAAAAAGTTTCGAGGCGGCCCGGGAAAACAATCCTGACTGTGAAAAGTGTTCAGAGTACATGGAAAAATCTTTGGATACCTATAAAGAAAAACACTATACCATGGGCATTTTCCACTTTGGCAAGGAGCAACTCAAGAAGGCGATAACCGAGTGGCAGCTTGTAACGGATATCGACCCCGGATACAAAGATGTGACTCCGAATCTCAAAAAGGCTGAAATGCTTTACCAACGACTGGAAACGATCAAGAAAAGTGACAATTGATGAAAACCGTACCCAGGATCATTGTTCAGCTTGTCCACATCCATGGTCCCCTTATGGGCACCATCCAGGAGTTCAGTGAACCCGCCATCGAGATCGGGCGGCACCCTTCCTGCCACCTCAGCTTTCCAAGGGAGCTTGCCGTCATTTCAAGGCGGCACGCCAGCATTAAACGGGAGGGAAACCGTTTCGAAGTCTTAGATACCAGCACCAACGGAACCTTTCTGAACGGCCAGCGGGTGTCCCGTGGTTTTTTAAAGGACGGGGATGTGCTGATGTTCACCGAGGGCGGGCCCAAGGTCAGCTTTTTGACCCGAATGGAAGAGGGGGTCCCATCGGTTGAGGGGGGTGTGCAGCCCCAACCGGCTGGAATTCCCAGTGTCCCGGCTCCAGCTCCAGCTCCAGCCCCAGCTCCGGTCCTCCCTTCGGCCCCGGTTTATTCTTCTCCGGCAGTCCAACAGCCAAGCCCGGTTGAAGGCATTTCCGTGGAAGTCGTCATGGCACCCCTGGTGATCCAGTACGGTCCCATGCTCCAGTCATTCAAGGAGGTTCCCATCACGGTGGGCAGTGGTACGGACTGTGATGTCGTGCTGAGCGATCCCATGATACTTGCCCGCCATGCCCAGCTGTTTTTTAGCCAGGGCAGGTACTGGATCAAGGATCTCACCGGCCAGAATCAGGTGCAGATAAACAATCGTCCCATTGACAGTCCGTCGCCATTAAATCCTGAAGACAGGCTTTCCCTCACCTGTCAGGGGCCGACATTTCTTTTTCTGGAAGGGGGACGACTTGCTGAGGTTGCCGATGTTGTTCCTGCAAACCATCCGACAGATAACAATGCAATGGAGGGTCAACAGGAAGATCAGCAATCATTAGAAAATAAAAAAAGCAAATCCAAGGGATCTTTTTTTAAGAATCTGTTTAAGTAATTAGGAAAGATGAGCGCCATGGGAATAATCCTGTTACTTGCTTTCCAGGTGCGCCCACCTCCACCTCCCCATTCGCGCCATCAATTTTCCAATATCTTTTTGCCCTTTATGATGATATTCCCGGAACCCTTGGTGGTTATTTTTTTCCCTTTAATCGTAATGTCGCCATTCTTTTTCAATGTGATAGAGGCTTTACCCACCTTGATGGTCAACTGGTCTTTAATCTCGATAACACCTTTTTTATCCCCCTTGACAGTAACGTCATCCCCTGAGGTCAAGGTGGTTTTTTTGCCTGAGGTCATGGTGATATTCTTACCTGCTGTTACGGATTTGTCCTCACCGATGGTTTCACTGGAGTTTGCCCCTGTGGTTACGGATTTGTCCTTGCCGATGTTTTCACTGGAGTTTACCCCGACATTCACAGATTTAGCAGCCCCTATATCTTCCGCCTTTGCAGCCCCGACGGTTTCATTCAGGGCGGCTCCCACAGTGATCTGGTAAGCGGCGCCAATGGTCAATTCCTTTGCCACCCCAATGGTTTCCGCTTTGTTGGACCCCACGGTCTGGGTCATATTACTTCCAATCGACTCACTATGGCTTGCCCCCACCGTTATGCTATTATTGACTCCGATGGACTCTTTCTGATCATTGCCCACTGTTTTCGTCCGGTCGTGGCCAACGGACAGGGATTCATCCACTCCGACGGACTGGGTTTTATTGTTCTCAATGACGATGTTCCAGTCTTTTTGGCCGTGGAGGTAAATCTCTTCATCGCCCTTTTTGTCTTCAAAACGAAATTCATTTGATCCACCGCCGCCTAGGGAGGAGTTTGACTTTATTGTGCTTCTGGTTTTATTGGCCGGAAGGGGGTAGGGCGGCATATTGTTTCCGTGGTAGACCCTTCCGGTAATGATGGGTCTGTCGGGATTCCCTTCAATGAATTCAACAATCACTTCATGGCCGATTCGAGGAATATACATGGCCCCCCAGTTTGCTCCGGCCCATACCTGGGACACCCGGATCCAGCAGGAACTGTTTTCATCATTTTTTCCCTCACGATCCCAGTGAAACTGAACCTTGACCCGGCCAAACTCATCCGTATAAATCTCTTCACCGGCCGGTCCCACCACTATGGCCGTCTGGACGCCTTTTACCACCGGTTTCGGCGTGGTTCGTGCCGGTCTGAAGGGGACGTCAAATGGAATGCATTCAAACCGGTTTGCATAGCCGGCAGGCGTTGAACCGGCTGCTGCTGGTCCACTCCTGTATGCTTCCTTTTGGTCTGCATCGTGTTCAACGTGGGTGAGCACAAATTCCTTGTCATTCATGTCATCTCGAAAATATTCTTTCAACGTGAAACGGAAGCCGCTGGCAAACGACCGGCATCTGCCGCTGCCTGTGATGGTAGTGATGCGGGCCTCCTCCTCTTCGATGCGTATGGTGGTCAGCCGGTCGCCGTGGCTGTGGGTGGTGTATACCCCGGGATAATCATAAATCTCCCTTTCTCCCGGTCCCAGCTGATATTTTGAATCGGTTGTCACCTTCAGGTCGGTGTTGGGGACTTGGAAGTTGAAGTCTTTCAGCGTGTATCTGCCCGCCCGTATCTCGTTCATTACTGCGATGGTGGTAATGATATCCTCAGTATCCCCATCGCCGTCGGTTATCAGGTATCTTGCAAGCTCCTGGTGTGGGCAGGGTTTATGTTCCGTCGGCGAATCTGCCAGCACCATGGTATGCATTTTTTCATCATGCTCAAAAAAGTAGTAGATTCCCTCTTCCTCAAGGAGGCGTGAGATAAAGTTAAAGTCGGTTTCCCGGTACTGTACGGCGTAATCCCGTGGTTCATAACGTCCTTGCAACCTCAGGCTGTGGTGGGTGAAACCGTATTCGGAAAATATTTTTTCAACGATATCGGGCACGGAGAGTTTCTGAAATATCCTTGAATCCGCTGTCCGGGTAAGGAGCCAGAACCAAGGCATCATGGTGGCTGAATAGGACGAAAACTGGGTGTCACTGTCGGTTTTATCGCCACCGGCCTGGCCGAAGCTTGCGATAAGGCCGTTAAAATACCGCTTGCTGCCGTCTGCATGCATGATGGAAACGGAGACGTTTTTTCCGATGATATCTTTAAAAGAGATATCGTGTCTTTCAGAAATCATCCTCAGCTCAAAGGCAAACAGATCTGAAAGTCCTTCTCTCCCGTGGAACCCGGTGAGGAGCAGTTCATCCTTACCGAGTGGCGTGTCAACGGCAAGAAGCCGATTTTCCTGTGTATACATGAAAGCCCCCGTCTATGGTCAAGAATTCTTTATAAACGCTTTTTTTTCTTTGCAACCACCACAAATCCCGACACGGGCCGGGCCTCTTCTTTGCGCAGTGCCTTTGATGAAATGGAAAGCACTTCAAGTCCCGCATCAGCCAGGGTCGCCTCTGCATAGGATCGGGTGTGGGAATATCTGCCGTGGGAGTTGAGTCTGAAGTTCACGGCGTTCCCTTCGGCCGCCTCCAGGGTAAATGCGAGAAGTCCGTCCGGTTTTAAGGCTTTTGCCGATGCCTCGAATACCGGCGCAAGCGCGCCAAAGTAGCAGAGGGTATCTGCCGATGCGATGATATCAAAGGGTTGGGATTGCTGATCAAGGAAGGCCGTCAGTTCTGCTCCAGCAAGCGTGTCATAGACCTTCCTGCCCTTTGCCTTGGCCAGCATGCGGGAGGAGAGGTCGACGCCGGTCAGTTGGTCGGCATAGGGTCGAAGGAGCGGCCCGCACAGACCGGTGCCGCAGCCTGCATCCAGTATGGCCAGGCCGGCGGTGGGCTGTGGCAGTGCCTGGGTGAGCGCTTCCATGAGTATATCGGGTGCCCGGTAATCCAGGTTTTCCACCAAATGGCTGTCAAAGCTGTCTGCCATATCATCAAAAACCTGCTGAACATACTGGTTGGGTGCCCTGTCCGGGGCGTCGATGCCCAGGCAGGCCGCCTGCAGATACCGAACCGTTGGATTCCCGGGTTCAACCGTGAGCCATTTTTCAAATACCGCTTCAGCCGCTTCTCTTTGGTCGGCAGATAGAAAAGACATGGCCAGTCTCTGCCATGCAAGGGCATAGTCAGGCTTCAGGGCGATGGCGCGCTGGTAGGCGGCGATGGCCCCATCACCATCCTTTGATTTTACCAGGGCATTGCCCAGGTTATAATGGAAATCAGGGGAATCCGGCGCCACCCTGATGGCATTCTTATTAGTAGCCACCGCTTCTGCCGGTTTGTTTTGGGCCATGAGCACCACCCCAAGGTTGTTTAAGGCAGGTCCATGGTCGGGAAAAAGGGCGATGGCATTTCTATAGCATTCTTCTGCCTGACCGATCTTTCCCATGCCCTCGAGCACGTTGCCAAGATTGTTGTGGGCATCGGCATTCTCCGGTGCAAGGGTGATGATATGCTTTATCAGTTCGGCGGCTTCTTTGCTCCGGTTTTGCTGGTGACACAGAAGCCCCAGATAGTGCAGGGCATTGAGATTTTCCGGTGCGGTCTCAAGAATTCTCACATAGAGCATCTCGGCCTGGGTCAGGTGGCCGTTCTGGTGGAGTTTCAGGCCGATTTCCAGGGCCTCATCGATTGCAAGTTTTACCTGTCCGCATGGCATGCGCCCGGGTGCTGTCTTTCCATCATTTGCCATTCAAATCCCCTTTAATAATCAAAATCTATTTCAATTCCGCTGGATTATGATGCCCGATCACCTGTTCCAAACTTGACTGGCAGGCTATTTTTCAATGATACTTTGATCTTTTAACTTTATTTCGTACTTTTTGTGCCGCTCATTAACAACGGTCAGTATCGTGCCTCGCCAGTTTACTTTAAGTTTTGTAATATAGACATCCTGGACATCCAACTCTTCCTGATCGTCGTAAACCGTTTCATAGACAACAAGGGTCCAGATCGCCTTTTCCGTGGTCTCGTCAATGGCTGCTATAATGCCTCCATTCTGAGGAAACCCACGTGCCCTGGCCCCTCTAATCTCCTCATAGCGGATGCCATGTTTTGATACCGGTTTAACCCGCTTGACCCTTCGTTTTGCATTTTCCATTGCGGTCTCCCTATGGTTTTTTATCTCCTGGTCTTTTTCCTGTGTTCCGCCGGTACACAACACCACCACGCTGACCATCATCAGGAGTAAGAATCGATGTTTCATGGGAAATTGAGTCTCCAACCGATCTATACCAATGTTCTATTGATGGTTCCTTTGGATAACGCCCCCACCAGATCCGCGGCAAAATAAGCCCAGCTGTCGGCATTTTTAAGGGCTTGATTTGACGGGAAACCAACACCTGGTTTTAACCCATCGTCATCATACCGTATGTCATCGGTATTGGCCACCTTGTGGGACAACTCATGAATCACGGTCAAGGCGCACAACCACATCTTGGGAACAGCACCAAAAAGATTTTTTTTGCCCGTTTTCAGGAACAATTGGTAGATGTAGATCACGGGCATGACGTCACCTGCATTCACCGATGCATAGACCTCGTCCCACTCTCCACTCGCACGTTTTTCAGGCCGATCTGAAAAAATGACCTGGGTGGAGTTGCAGGATGCATGGATTTTTTTAAACCCGGCTGCCAGGGTGGTCATGGAGGCCTGTACCGCTTCCTCCGTCGAGTCGGCCCCATGGAACCAACGCATTACGGTCTCTTTCACTTTGCCTTCCTTTTTTCCCAGGAGCACCTCAACATCCGCACTCCATTTTCGGGCATGTTGAAGGGCGTCTGACATCATGCTTCTGTTGTTGGCGCCAAACACCTCCTGCTTTTTTTTCAGCTGGGTGATCAAGGCGCTCTTGTCTTTACCCATGAACAGGTCATAGCTCCATTTTCCATAGGCCTTTGGAGAATCAACCACCCAAATGCTCTGGTTTCCTTTTTTAGCAACCAGGTAAAAGTGATTCATCGTCTTGAGCATGGCCGCGCGGTCCTGGAATCCGGCAGTCCCCGGCGTGCTGGCGTTAAAAATCTCCTTGGCGATTGCGTCTCCCTTTAGCAGTTTTAATTTGACGGCTTGTTTTAACTTTTTTCGCAAGTCATCCAAGACCTGGGCCTCACCGGCATTGGGGCCATCGCGTTCCAGCAATGAGGTAAGGTTTTGTTCAATCGTTTGCCAGTTGATATCCAAGCCTTTTGTTTGAAGTACGTCCCTGGATTTGTTGTACACGTCAGTGAAAATATCCATCTGTATTTACCCCTTGTATCTCATCGTTTTCTGGGTTTGAAGAAAAAGATCACCCTGGTTTTCCCCATCCTTTATTAAACGATCAATATAGGCGGCATTCCGGTTCACCTTTGAAGAAGCGTCCAGGCTTTCCAGAAGATCCTCGGACATTTTTATGATAAATATCTCCACGGGTTTTAAACGGTGCTCTGTGACATATTCCTTTGTGAATGCGCCTTGTTTTAGAAATTTATTTACCATCATGATATGTTTGAGATCCTGAAACAAGGACTCGTTTCCGATCATTTCATTGCGGCGGTCAATAATCTGTTCAGGAGTGACGGGAATGTCCCTGCGGGTTTTTGGATTGATTTGAATCACCCAGAGTTCATCCGGGATGCGATCTTTTCCAACAAAGTTTGCTTCCACCAGTTCATCTGTCGGCGGATTATCAGAAAGCAGGCCGTCCCAATAGGCGTCCTTTCCGATTTCCACGGCGGGAAAGATCGAAGGCAGGGCCGCTGAAGCCAGAACTGCCTCAACCTGGATCTCGTTTTTCAAGGAATTGAATTTCTTGAATTCGCCGGTAAGAACATTGGCCGCCCCCAGCAGAAGAACAGGGCTTGCCGGGGTGACAAGCCCTTTAATTTCTCCGAAATCGATATATGTTTCCAACAACCCTTTGAAATCATAAAACCGAGGAAACATTGCTTTGGAGGCGAGAACCATTGCCTGGTTGATTGGTGCGCTGGGGCTGCTTTTCCATTCCGGCATCATTCCGTTATCCACAAGCTGAACATAGTTGACCTGGGACGCGTTGAGCATCTCTTCCATCATGTTTTGGGTGGAATTGGCCCGCCAGAAATCGGTCAGACCCTGTTCAATGGGTGTCATGTCTCCCTTGGCCGCTTTCAGCATGGAGAACCACGCCAGGGTCGCACACACCGCTCCCCCCGAGGTGCCGCTGAGGGCGACGATCTCTTTTTTTTTGTGGACGTTGTTTTGAAAAAACGATTTCAGTACGCCCGCACTGAATGCCGTCTGGCTTCCGCCTCCCTGACAAGCAATAGCAACTTTTTTTTTGTCCGCCATAAAAAATCCTTTGTAAGAAACATATTATTTCAAATTCAGACTTTTATTTTTTTGCGTCCCCAGGTGTCATCTATCTTATGATAAAGGGCGGTTTACACCCATTGGTAACAAACATCTTGCAATCTGGAATTAATGTCAATGAATATGTTGCAAGCCCGGTATCCATCGTTTGATGGAAACGCGTATCGGGTTGCATCCTCACAGACCGAAACCGCCAATTGGTTTTGTAGTCAAATGGCATTCTTGTTCGCTGCTGCTTTCAAAATCGCCTTCATGGTCAAATCCCCCAATCCATTCACGATATCATCTTCCCATTTGTTCTTGGACGAGTCGTACGGTATTGCTGCAAGGCCTCTCGTGTTGGCAAGGGATGTGGGTTTGGATACATCGCCTAGCTGGATGACACGTTTATCTTTGCCAAAGGCATAGCCCATCTCAAAAATGACATTGGAATTCAGACCCGTGGTCTCGGCAAGTACGCACCCGGACTTGTCAATAAGTGTTAATAGTAAATCAAGATGAAATTCATTTGACAGTCCTCCCCATGCCCGGATGCTGCGAAATCCATTCTTCTCCAGCAACGGCTGGTATATCGCTGGAAAAAAACGATTAAACGGTTCAGAAAATGGCATAGCTACAAAGCATGTATCTGTTTCAACCTCCAGCGGCAGAATGAGCTGCTGCAAAAAAATAAGTGCTGGGTTCATCACATCGTCTAAGGAAATTCGCCCCAAATCCCTTGGGACCTGCCCCGCATACTCCTGTATCAATGCAGGATCCAGGCTGGATTCAGTCATGAAGGATTTCAGCATGGCCTCATCTGTCTGATTCGGCATATCCAAGGCTTTAGCTAAAAAACCAAACCCCAATGTAAATGGTTGGAAAAGACCGATATTCCTACCATTCTCCTTTTCGGTCAACACATGCAGGACCGCAGAATAAAGATCCGTGAACTTGTCTCTAAAGAGTTCATGGGATGTTGGAAGCTGAAAATTGGCGTCAATCTCGTTCAGGAACTGTTGCATCCGCTTCTGAAACACACAAAACAGATCCCGGGCAAACTCGAAACGGTTCAGAAACATGAAGATTCCAAGCATGGCCCCATTGTACCTGCAATATAAAGGCGAGCGCTTTTTCATTTGCCTTGTTTCCTGACTCGTTAAGGTTATTTGTCTTTAATCACAACTGTTCCAGCAAGCTTATCATGCCATCCTTGTTTTCTTTTATCGATACCAACCCATATGATGCCAAGAAATAATGGAAACATTGACACATAGTATCCAAGATATCGACCAATGAATTGTCCAGTAGAGGGTTTTTCTCCGGTATTGGCATCCACAATGATCAGTCCTGTAATCATTTTACCGGGAGTGGCAGATTTGTAAATCCAGAAAATCACTACTGCAATTGCCGGCAATAGATATTGGAATATAGAATCCCATAACCCGGTAACAAAAGATTCATTAACCCAAAAATCAGCACCATAAATTGAGATTAGAATTGGCATCATAATAATGATCATTAAAATGGAATCTATTATTGCTGCCCCTGTTCTAATCCAAAAACCTGCATATTCTTGCTCTTTCATGTACCATGTCCTCCTAAAGGAATAACGATGCCCTCCACCCGTCGGGCGGAAAACCCGAAAGAGGTGGAAAAACAGAAGATTTTTCTAATGACACTGCAATTCTTTCAATTTGTATAACGTATTGTTCCATCCATCCATCCATCCATCCATTCATTCATTCATTCGTTTTGTCTTTCCATACAAGAACCGTTTGGTTTCGAGGTCGCTTCATTTTCATCATATCCTTCCTAAGGGAAATTAATCGTTATATGATCAGTGCAGATGCATTCGGATACGTTCCGGAAAAACCTATTTCCTCGGTAAAGGTGTAAGGGTAAATATAGCCATAGTTACTGACATCTTCTTTGAATCGTGCGGCTGGTCCTTTTATGCCAGCAGGAGCAACGCTTTGTTTTGAACGGATTGTCTTTCTTTCTATTGTGCCATTTTTCAAGGCTCGATTAACAGATCCTTTGCTAACGTCCACTTCAGCATCTGCGGCTTTGATTGTGTGGTCTTTATCAAGAAGCTGCTTAACAATGCGCTGTTTTTCTTTGTTAAATTTGTAGGGAGGCCTACTGAGTCGATCATCGGTAAAGCCCGCGGGACCCTTGTCTCTATAAATTTGTATATTCCTTGATACTGTCGACTGATTTACGCCAAGCGCTTTAGCAAGTTCTGACGAATTTGCAAGTCCCAAGGACACGAGAAGGCCCTGTCCTAACCTTTTTGCAAATTTATCATTTTTTCTGAAAGAATATACAGGCCCGGTTGCTGTAAAAAAGACAACTTGATCATCCTCAATATCCATGGCTATTTTTTTATTGATAGGAGTGCTACTTTTGGGAGTATATGGGATGTAAGTTTGAAGCATTTTTTCCTCCTTGCCTATGCTTTCAAACTTATATCACTTTCACTAAAGAGTTAATAATAATAGGACTTTCAGCCCCCTTATGCCAGGGGGACTGAAGTCTGATCCCATCTGCGACATCTTTCATTATGCCCATAAATTACCTCCCAATTTGACTTGAGCCGGAGAAAAATTTAATGTTTAGCTCACTGGCTTGTCCACGCGGTTGGTTCTACCGAAATGTTAGCCTATTTGTTGTAATATTACCAAATATCAATAGAAAAAGTATGTTTCATCTTGGGTTTCAATTTCTCGACCACTTTGATTTAATCTATTGTATTCATTAGAGACATATCTATCTGTCATACCAGAGACATGTTCAATTATTCGCATGATTAGAGAATAATAGTTGCAATTTCTATCGGGATTATCTTCATTAGTTAAACATTGGAACACTTCTTCTGGAAGAACGGAAGTGTTTTTAGAAAATATATCTTTTTCAACCCAATTTTTTACTGAACGACTGACATTGCTTTTATTTCGATATGTTTTTAATCTTGACCACACCTTATCGTGCATTAATCTTGGATTTTTTAAATATGTATCAAGAAGAAAGCGAATTATTTTATCTCCCATATAGTTCATCCTCGCTACCTTTGAACTATGATGAATTTTTGTTGTAATTAATCTTTTTAATGAAAAATCCAAATCATGCATGTGTCTCTGTAATTTTATTAACCTTGAAACATCAGGATATCGAATTATATAATCATTGCTTGCTCTAAAAACACAATTGAAGCTATTGTTGCATGATGTGTTGTTTTGCACTGCGAAATTGCAAATTCCTTTACTCTTACCAGGGCAAAGATCTTTATAACCTGTAAAATGTATTTGAATATTTTGAATTGGAACTGGGAAGACTTTCTCGTCTTGATCCTCTATTTCAATTACTCGTGTTTTAATAGGCTCTTCAGATTTGTTGAGCCAGGAAACTTTCTTTAATAATTTATAGTTGTAATGAGATCTATTAGTGATTAGTTCAGAACCATTGCTATATGCATATTCCGGATCATTCCGTCCACTCAATCCGATTTATTCCGTCCACCCATTCCGCTGGAATCCGTCCACTAAT
>JAEINR010000192.1 GCA_016342325.1 Desulfobacterium sp. | reverse complement strand
TTCAAACTTATATCATTCTTAGCAAAAAGTCAATAACAATAGGGTTTTCAGCCCCTTATGTCAGGAGCTCTGAACTTAATTAATAAGACTGTAGTTTATAACGATAAGGAAAGTACATGTCATTTCCCCTTTAGAAGGTGTGATGTTAATTGCATTATCGTACCAAATATTGATATGAGAAAAAAGGTTAATGAGTATTTCAACTCATTTAATGGGCCTGAATATCCTACTCTTAGAGATTATTCGGAAGATCCTCCACCAGTATTTGTCTATGATGATTTAAGAAAATGGTAAGGCAGATAACAAGGCATTCAAGCTGACCGCCTGAGTAGCTTCTTTGAATCAAGTTCAGTGGCGGCAGCAGCGTAATTTTGGCGTTAAACAGGTACATAAAAAAACGAACTTTCAAAATGCAATTTCATACATTATAATCCCTCTTTTAATATCTCCATCAGAGATGTATTGCAAACAGGCCGAAAAGGTGTCTCGCATCTTTTTGGCTTGTTTTTTTGGATAGGGCGTGGGTCTTCTGGCAATGTAGATAGGAGTTTATTTGTTCTTCGACTTTTGGTAGTGTGAGTTCAGACATGACACGCCTCCCTGGGGGTGTGTTGTGGGTAGGGCCGGGGAGGTTGGAGCATCTTTTCGGCCTGTTTTGGCAGAGTTATGACGCGTTAAAACATGTGCATTTTGCATATGCAACTGGGATTGTAATTATGTGTTTTTATGTGCAACTAAAAACATCTTTAAAATGGTAATTTATAGAAATTATGAACAATACCTCAGTATGGATCATCGGCGCAGGTAAATTCGGACTCAGGGCGGCTAAGTGGCTGTTGAAACAGGACGGTCAATATAGTGTAACCCTGGTGGATCAGGATAAAGCCTCTCTGGAGCAGGCAAGGGCGTTGGGATGCCGGGTGGAGGTCGACGACGGTATTGAGTTTTTAAAGACAAGGCTTACCCGGGAGAACGGTCCGGACTGGATCGTACCGGCAGTACCGGTTCATCTGGCCTGGGAGTGGTGCCGGTTGAGAGTGGATGGAGATTATTTGGCTCCATACCCTCTACCTGAAAAATTAGCGGCGCATCTGCCCAATGTCATGCACGGGGCGGGGCATGACATTTATGTCAGCCATGCTGACTTCCTGTGCCCCCCGAACTGCAATGAACCGGATGACAAATGTACGAAGACAGGTGAGCCGAGAAAACCGGATATGTTCAGGCTTATGGCCGAGGTGGCGTTTCCGGGAATTACCCCGTTTGTGATTCAAAGTGTTCAGCTGGGACCGGGTGTCGGAGGTTATCGGCCAAAGGCCTTGTTTGACCTGCTGGAGCGGATTGAAGCACACAGGGGACCCTGTTTTGTTGCCACGGCCTGCCGGTGTCACGGGGTGGTGTCCGGGGGTCGGATGTCCTGAAAACAAAAGAACATGAAAGTACCGCCAGGACGCGGATTGGTATCATCTTTAGGGGCTTTACCTGCAGACGATCAGCTACCGTTTCCAACCGGACATGCCATCTCGCACCGCCGGCAATATTTCACTCGTTGTACAACACCCTCTTTTTTATCACTATCCATCGCTTCCACATTGGCCTCATCGATCAACATCTGTTCGTTGCAGCGAAAGCGGTCGTAAACCCCGGTGCGTCCCGGGAGTGTTTCTCGGCCATAGGCCGCCTGTGAGTATACGGGGTGATTAAACGCTTGTTGCGGGCACACCTTGTGACAGGGCATTTCGCACCCGGTGCAGGGATCGAAATCCATTGAACCGGTGGAGGGAAGTTCCGCATTCACCAGCATTACCCGGATACGCTGGCGGGGTCCGTACTGCGGTGTGATCACCAGGTTGTTCATGCCGATGCAACCGAGCCCGGCCAACACTGCGGCATCCTTGAGGTAGATGCCGCCTTTCTCGATATTGTAAGGCAGCTTAAAACAGCGAATGTCCGTTTTATGCTCAAGCCAATCAGCGAGTTTCCCTATCACATCCATCAGTCGCTGGTTGCCTGGGGTGTTCCCTTTACCGGAACTATCGATCCACCAATCTATTTCCGGCTGACTGCGCGGATGGCCAACACCGATAACAATAGCACTCTTAGCCCCCTTGGGCCATTGTACGATTCCGCGTTTTTTGCGATCGGACGGATGCGTGCCCACGCCTTCAAAATCCGGCATGATCTCACTGAACCAGTGCGATGGAGAGTCTTTAAGATCGGCCACCCGCGCAATACCGGCTATATCTGCGCCGAAACCCCTGGCCTGTGCGATGATGTTCTCACCCTTTACTCGATCATTGCCCGCCATGTTCATTTCTTTTCACCTTTCGTCTTTCGTTATTAGCGCTGATTTTCGTGTTATTTTGGCAAGAGAATCAAAAAAACGCTTTGGTTCTGGCTTGTCCAGGTTAGGATCCAGGGCCGGAAATCCCGGCCCTGGATTCCGCCGCCCTTGGTCTTAACTTTTTACCGCTACTTTAGGAAGCAGGCCTTTTTCTTCCAGAAAGCGCACGACCCGTGTGGTTTCACCAGCCCCCAGGGTTCCGCCTAGGGAAATCGCCACAGAGCATGCCTCCAACACCTCTTCCACTGTTGCACCGGCTGCCAGGGCATTTTCAGTCTGGAAGAGAATACAGGCCCTGCACCCATGGACCAGCGCACCGGTCAAGGCCATCAGGCGCTTGATTTTTCCAGGCAAGGCACCGTCCTGGTACACTTCCATGGGAAGCGTGTCATAGGCCCGGGCCATTCCTGGAACACATTTTTTGTACACATTCCATGTATTGCCGATTTGTTCATAAAGTTTTGTCTGGCTTTCCAAAATAGTGCCTCCTTTTTTATTCGGGTTGAATTTAGAGTTAAGATACGATAAGTAAAGTGAATTGAAAAACAAATAAAATTGATTAAACGATCAAAAAAATAGATGGTTATATATGCAATTTCCTGTAGAGCTTTTACAAACCTTTGTGGTGCTGGCAAAAATAAAAAATTTTACAGCAGCCGGCAAACAGATCCACCGGTCCCAGTCTGCCGTAAGCATGCAGATAAAGCGGTTGACCGAAATTGTGGGAAGTCCCTTGCTTGGCATGGCTGGAAAGCGGATATTTTTAACTCCCATGGGAGAGCTGGTTCTAGAACATGCAAAGAAAATCCTGAAAACCCATGAAGCAGCCGCCATTGCCATCAGCGGGTCCGGCCTGAAAGGAAAGGTCCGAATCGGGGCTCCCGAAGATTATGCATCCACGTTTATCCCCCGGATCCTGGCCGGATTTGCCCAGGAATACCCGGATATCCGGGTGGACGTCCATTGTCTGCCCAGCCGCCAGCTGTATTTCCACGTTCAGGAGAACAAACTCGATCTGGCGATCTGTACGGCGCTGGACATGGAGGGGGAAGAGGAGTTATGCCGGGAGCCTGTGGTCTGGATCACCAACATGGATGCCAAAACCCTTGCTTCAGGTTCGGTTCCGCTGGCAGTTTACGGCCATGACTGCATTTACCGCAAATGGGCCATTGAAGCATTGGAAACAAAAGAGCGCTCTTTCCACATCGCCTATATGAGCCCCAGCATCGCCGGTATACTGGCCGCTGTGCGGTCCGGCCTGGCAGTGGCACCGGTGGGAAGACATATCGTACCGGATGATGTCCGGATAATCGGGCCTTCGGAAGGTTTTTTGCCTTTACCGGTGGCTGGTGTGTGTCTACACAGGGCCGCCAATGCAAGGGATATGATCATCCACAAGCTGGCCGTTCATGTGCGAAACTCGTTTATGGCAACTTTTTCATGAAAGTTGATCCAGGGGCCTACCGACG
>JAEINR010000191.1 GCA_016342325.1 Desulfobacterium sp. | reverse complement strand
ATGATCTGCCCATCCTGTCACAAGCACATATGGGCGCACTGCAACACATCCACCCACACCGTTACCTTTCATTGGGTTTGCCGGTGCGGGTTTACTAAAACAATCGTAGGGAGGAAATGATGTCCATCAAAATAAACAGTCTCGCACTTCAAAACTTCAAAGGTGTAACCGATTCAACAATATCTTTCGACGGCTCCAGCACCAACATTTTTGGAGACAACGCCACAGGTAAAACCACCCATTACGACGCCTTCCTCTTTTGTCTGTTCGGGAAAGACTCCCAGGGCAAGGCCGACTTTGATATCAAGGCCTTGGATTCAGGCGGCACCCCGACTCACAACCTGGAACACAGCGTGGAGGTTGTCCTGGAAATAGACGGGAACCCCCTTCCTCTGCAAAGGATTTATGCCGAGCGGTGGACCAAGAAGCGTGGCCAGGCCACAACAGAATTTACCGGACACACCACCCGTTACCTTATCAACCAGGTCCCTGCCAAGAAAAAAGAGTTCGAGGACCGGATCAAAGAAGTGATCGACGAATCAGCCTTCCGGCTCCTCACGGGCGTAAAGTACTTCAACGAGGGCTTGACGTGGCAGAAGCGCCGGGAGCTCCTCCTTGAGGTTTGTGGAAATGTCACCGACCAGGCCGTTATCGAATCAGACGAAGCCCTGGCCACCTTGCCCGACATCCTCGACAACCGCACCATTGAAGACCACAAAAAGATGATCCTCAGCAAGCGCAAGGGGATCAATGATGAACTCGCCAAGATTCCCACCAGGATTGATGAGGTTAAGAAGTCCATCGTTGAAATAACGGATTTCACCATTGGCAATGTCGCGGCTAAAATCAGCGACTTGGAGGCTGAAAAAACCAAACTCGAAACCGAACTTGCCGACCTGCAGAACGGCGGGGAAGTATCCAAGCTCCGGGTTGAGCTGCAGGAAGTTATCGCCAAGATTACCGAAGCCGAGAACGCCTTCAACAAGGGCCAAAGAGACAGGGCCAACATCGAGCAGGGAAAGGTTGACACCCTGCGAAAGAATCACAACACCAAGTCCAACGAGATTAGCACCTTTGATACGGAAACCGGCAAACTCCAGTCTGAAAAACTTACCCTTGAAAAACAGGTTGAAAGTCTTCGGGCAGAATGGGGAGAGGTGGACGCCAAAAAATTCGAGCACGGCGGCAAATGTCCAACATGCGGCCAGGACACCCCCTTTGATCAGATAGAGGAAATAGAGGCATCATTCAACCAGACCAAGGCCGCCGCACTCAAGGCGATCACTGAAAACGGTAAGACCAAAGCTGCCAGGATTTCAGAACTTGAAACCATCCTGACCAAAAGGGAGTTTACCCGGAAAAACCTCGCATCCGCAAGAGACAAGATCCTCGAAGACATCAAAGTAATTGAAGCTATCCTGTCATCCATCCGCAAAGAAAAGGCCGATACCGAAAAACTCAACCTGCAGGCAGCCGACATCGAGAACAAGATCGCAGACATCAACAACGGAAGTCGGGGCGCCATTGAAGATCTCAGGGTCAAGCTCACAACCCAGGCCGGTGAGATCTCCGAGCAGAACAAAATCATCCTGCAGTTCGAGAGCAACGACAAGTCCGAGGACCGGATTGTAGAGCTCACTACCCAGGAAAAGAAACTGGCCGCAGAGTTTGGCCGGCTGGAAAACGAACTTTATCTCATCGAACAATTCACCCGGGCCAAGGTTGAGCTCCTGGAAGACAAAATCAACGGCAAGTTCAATGTGGCCCGGTTCAAACTCTTCACCGATCAAATCAACGGGGGCCTCACCGAGACATGTGAAACTGTTCTTGATGGAGTCCCTTATGGTTCCATTAACTCTGCAGGCCGGGTCCAGGTCGGGCTCGATATCATCCAGACCTTACAGGCACATTACGGGGTGTCCGCACCGGTATGGATTGACAACCGGGAATCGGTCATTGAACTCCCTGAAATCGACACGCAGGTGATCTCCTTGATCGTGAATGAAGACGACAAGGTGCTCAGAGTTGAAAAGGCTGAAAGCATCAACAGGGAGGCCGCATAAAATGAACATGCCAGCAACAGCAAACCAGAATAGGGCGGTAACCCTCAAACAGTCACTCGCAAGGCCGGACATCCAGGCAAGGATCGAAGAGAGGCTTGGGCAAAAAGCCGGAAACTTCATGGCATCCATCCTGGATCTTTCCGGGGAAAACCACCAGCTACAGAAGTGCGACCCCAATCTGGTTATTAAGGAGTGCCTCAAGGCCGCTGCCCTGGACCTCCCTATTAACAAAAATTTGGGCTTTGCCTATGTGATTCCCTACAACGAAAGTTCCAAGGTTGGCAACCAGTGGATTAAGACTATGACTCCGCGTTTTCAGATGGGATACAAAGGTTTCATTCAGCTTGCAATTCGCACCGGACAATACAAGCATCTGAACGCCGGGGTTGTTTACGAAGGTGAGGAGATGGTGGTTGATCGAATCCGGGGAACTCTCACCATTGAAGGCAAGGCCACCAGCGAGAAGCCTGCCGGATACTTTTCTTACATGCAGTTGGTTAACGGCTTTGAAAAGGCCATTGGATGGTCCGTTGAAAAGGTCATGGCTCATGGTCAAAAATTCAGCAAAAGTTTTGGAAAGAAAACCTCTCCTTGGAAAACCAACACCGAGGCCATGTGCCTCAAGACCATGATCATGCAGTTAATCCCTAAATACGGCCCTATGTCAATTGAGCTTACCCAGGCCATGACCCAGGACCGCTCCGACGTCGTGCCATTTGACCAGGGCGAGTCCAGGATCCAGGAAGAAGCCAACCAGGGTGAGGTGATCGACATCAACCCCGAGGTGGCGCCGGAAGAGACAAGGAAACCGGAACCGGTCAACGGCGGAGAAATAACCGAAGAAGAAAAAGCGGAGATTGTGAGGCAGGAATCCGAGGCGGAAAAGGCCGACGAACCCGCCAGAGGACCAGGATTCTAAGGAGAAAGCCATGAAAGAACTCATACTCCCCCAAGCTGATCCCCTTACAGACCAATCAAAACCCGTGGAGTCTGTAACGATCTCAATCAGTGCCAAAATTCCCCATACCGGTGAGATCCAATCTCTCAAGGAGTGCGGCGAATATTATGACCAGTTGGCCCAAAAACTGGCCGATGCGCTGACAGGGTCTCTCCCCCAGGGAATTATTGAACCGTTGATGGTCAAGTTAATGGAGAGTCGCGTGTCTCTTTACCGAGGGACAATGAAGTGATCACCTTCACCCCATACGCCAGTAGCAGCGCCGGGAATCTCTATCAGGTAAGCGATAGCACATCATCGCTCCTGGTAGAGTGTGGCCTACCGATCCGAGAGATCAAACGCTATCTCAAGTTTGACCTCTCCCGGATTGAGGGGTGCCTCCTCACCCATGCCCATGGGGACCATGCTAAGGCTGCCCGTGAGATCATGGCCGCCGGGATCGATCTATATTGTTCCCAGGGGACCGCCGAGGCTTTGGATCTTTCCGGCCACCGCCTGCACATCGTCCAGAGCCAGAAGGCTTTCAAGATCGGTCCATGGCAAGTCCTCCCCTTTGATACCCAACACGACGTTCCCGAGCCCCTTGGTTTCCTGATCGTCAATGGAGACTTTAAACTCCTGTTCGCCACCGACACCTATTATGTCAAGTGGCAATTCCGGGGCCTGACACACATCGCTATTGAATGCAACTATTCCATGGAGGCACTATCCCCGGATCTCAATTTTACCCGCAAAAAACGCCTTATGGAGTCCCACATGGGGTTGCATACCCTCAAGGACTTTTTCAGGGCAAACGACCTATCAGCAGTTCAGGAA